>NZ_PXUP01000009.1 GCF_003324185.1 Faecalibacterium prausnitzii | reverse complement strand
TCTTTCATCTCGTCTGCCGCCAACTGATTCAGCCACTTCTTCAATTCCTCTTTCAGTGCAGAGGTCATGAAGATGGTGCGGCAGGAGGATGCCGTTTTGGTGCTTTTCAGGATAAGGGAAGTGGTGCTGCGCTCCAGCTTGTCCGGGAATACCTTGATGATGCAGCCATCGTCCACTTGGTTCAGGGCTTCTTTTCGCACCCGCTGCATGGATTTGTTGATACGGAAGGTTCCGATGCCATCTGCTGCGTCAAAATCAAGATCTTCCGGGGTCAGACCTACGATCTCGCCCTCTCGCAGTGCGCCCACCAGTGTGAGGTGGACTGCCAGATGCAGGATGGGGTCCTCCATGCTGTCCAGAGCCGCCCGCATCTCCTCTACCGTCCAGATGGTACGTTCCTGCGTGGACTTCTTGGGGCTGTCCACGGGAACAGGGCTTTTGACAAGGATGCCCCACTCTACGGCATACTGGAAGGCTGTACCCAGCAGCCGATGAACCTCGTGGATCGTCGTGCCGGAAAGGAACCGCTGCTTCTGCTTTTCAGTCAGTTTCTGCTTCTTGCCCTCAATATACGAACCGCAGGGTGTTTTGCTCAGGGTCGTGTAGAGGTTTTCCATGTGGTAGGGCTTGAGTTTTTGCATCTCCATGCTGCCGATATATGGGATAATAAGGTTCTGGATGGTGGAAAGGTTGGATTCGTAGGTTTTGGGTGCCCACTTGTGCTTGCTGCACTGCTTGGGCAGCCAGTCCATCAGGAACTCTGCCACCGTCACCGAGGACGGGATCAGGAAGGTTCCCGTTGCCAGCTCGTGTTCGATTTGTTTCTTTCGGTTCGTTGCCTCCTCTTTGGTGGGAAAGCTCTCCCATTTGTCGCAGCTCTTGCCGTGTTCATCTTCGTAGGTGTAGCGGACGCTGTAAGAGTTGCCACGCTTCGTAATATATGCCATACTGTTTGCCTCCTTATCAAGCTGCCCGGTTGAGCCACGCATCGAAGCTGTCTTTCGGGACACGGATGCTTCCGCCTACCCGCAGGACGCGGAATTCGGTGGTGCGGTTGCACAGGTTGTAAGCAGAGCGCAGGCTGATGGCCAGCATTCGTGCGATTTCTTCCACCGTGTACACCAGCTTCGTGGTTACCGGGCTGTCAGTCGGAGACTTGACGGCATTGGTTTGAGTGACCACCTCCATTGTAGTCGTAGTTGAGTCCTTTTGCAAGAACTTATTCGTATAATTTTCGGATTTCACAGTTTCGGTCATGTCAGGCCGATTCATATTCATAGGCAGACCTCCAATTCCTTGTAACCGAACGCCTGTAACCGGGCAGGAAAATTATCTTTTTCTGCACGCAGGGCATCCGGTGGACTTTATACTTTTTCTTATCTTTTTAAGGTTACATGGTTACAGAAAGCGGAAAACGCAGCAATCATGCGGCTTTTGCACTGTAACTGGAACGTAACCGAATCTGTAACCAACCGTGTAACCACTGTTCATCAGAAGGGAAAGCCCAGCTGCTTGGCTTCCGCATCCGTTATTTCGGAGAAATCTTCAGCCCCGGTTTCGGGGCTGGTTACGCGCTCCCAGCCTTTCTGAACGCCGTACTTCGGGTAACGCTTGGCGGTTTTATGAGCCCGCCAGCCTTGGATATCGCCGCGCGAAATGCCGGTGTTCATGATCTCGCAGATGGCGCGGGTCTCCCACTCTGCCGGGATATTGGTGTTGCCCAGTGCCTCCGCGTAAAGCTGCTTGGAACACACCCGGTCACCCGTGTAGTCCTCTAGAAAGGCGTAGATCATGCCAGCCTGCGCATCCTCCTGCATGAAGTCCTGCTGACGGGCTTGCAACGTTTCCTGCATGGCGGGGCTGAACGCCAACCTGTAGTCGCCGCTGTTGTAAATCGTCATGGCTTCTGCCCAGAGCTGGTCGATATAGGCACGGGAATCTTCCTCGTTGTCCAGAATGTGCACCTCGGCCAGTTCCGCATCCACCGGGACGGGGATGAAGCGGCGGTTGCCTGTGCGGTCACGGGGCAAAAAATCCTGCCGATTGGTCGTGCCAGCAAAGATGCACTGGCGCAGACGGTCGGCAGGATGGGTCTCGTAGGGGACTTTATAGGTTTCCTTCTGTTTACTGAGAAAACTTTTGATCTCCTCGATACTCTTGGCATTGGCGGTGGCGATCATCTCCGACATTTCAATGATCCAGTGCCCCTGCAGCTTTCGGTACACGTTGTCGTCGTCCAGCCGCCGCAGGTCGTCCGAGAACCATTCATCCTTGACCGCCAACAGCCGAAAAAAGCTGGACTTTCCTGTGCCTTGCCCGCCCACCAGACAGAGCATGGTTTCAAATTTGCATCCCGGCTGGAACACGCGCTTAATGGCTCCCAGCAGGAAAATTTTCATAGCTTCGCAAGTGTATTCGTCCTCCGCAGCACCGAGGAAGTGGTGCAGGACGTGGGCAATCCGTTCCGTGCCGTCCCATTTCAGGCCGTTCAGATAGTCCCGGATGGGGTGGTAGCGGTTCTCGTTGGCAACGATGTGGATGGCGGATTCGATCTTCTTCTCGCTGGAAATACCGTATTTCTCCATTCTCCGCAGGATATACTTCATGTCGGTGTCGTTCAGGGGCTTGCCGGAGCGGGGCCAGCCTACGGGCTTCACAATGTCGATGCGCTCACTCAACAAGTTCAGCCGGATGGCATCGGCAAGCACATGGTCATTCTGCAAAATCGTGATGCAGTTCTGAATCGTCCGCTGAATTTCGCCATTGGAGTGCTTGGTCAGCATTTCTTTCACATCGGTAACGGTTCGGGGAGCACGTTCTTCGTTGACTTCTTTGCTCAATAAACATCACCTCGTACTATTATTGAAAGCGATTTTCTGACTTTTCCGCAGTTGAAAGTACAGATGGATTCCGCTGTGCCTGTTCTGCCTGCAAGCGGTTCAGCAGTTGCAGAACGGAATCCCGTGCTTTCTCCTTGACCTGTTCTTTGCCTTTCTGCCGAACTTCCGGCTTCAGCAGCTTCTCCTGCAAACGAGCAGCAGTTGTCTGCATAGTCTTGAGGAACTTGTTCAGCACATCGTCCAAACGATGGGAAGCATATTCCCTAGTAGCTTTTGGAGCTTTTCTCTCTGGCGATAACACCCACTTCTTCGTGTCCTCAATCATCCGCATATCTTCCTTGCGGGTTTCAGTGCGCACCACATCCGTCACGACCTCCACCGCCTTGTCGTAGGCCGCAGCCGAAACATCTTCCAGCAGGTTTTCCATGTCCGAAACTTTCAGGGTCAGCTCGTCCAGCTTGCTCTGCTGGGCGGCAAGCTGCTCCTTCTGCTTGGCAAGGATGAAGTCCTGCTTTTCCAGATATTTGCGGTTGCCGTACTCCGCTTCCTCCTCCAATTCCAGTCCATGCCGCTTGGCGATCTCGAACAGCATCTTCCGGCAGGCGGCATCAAAGGCAATCTTGCGGTTATTCCTGCGGCTGAGGGGCTTGTCCGGGTCGGGCAGGTCGAAACCCAACGCTTCCAGTGCCTTTTCCTGCTGAGGAGCAATCTCGCCGTACTGGTTTTCGCAGTCGAACACATGACGCTCATGGATGTGGGGTGTGCTTTCGTCCAGATGCAATGCCCAGTCCAGCACATGAACGTGTTCGCCATACTTGGCTTTGAACTCCTCAATGAACTCGGTGACGATGTTCAGCAAGTCCTCAGCCGAAGCGTGTTCATCCAGCGTTCCAAGTTGGTAAATGGTTTCTTCCGGGCAGGTCTTGCGGCTGGACAGTAGGTCGGGAATGGAGCGGTTGCGCTCCGTGTGCCGGATCTTGGCGTTGCGCTCGTTTTGGCCTTCAACAAAGGCCGTGTAGTGGGTTTCGTAGAACTGCCGTTCCACATCCGAGAAGGTCGCCGCCAGATCGTCCGGGTCTTGTGGAGCGAGAGCCGAACGGAAACCGTGGAAGCAGTCCCAGTAGATGTTGCCTTTGGCTCGTTCCGGGTCAATGTGCTCACTGTTGGCAAGGTTGAAACTGCGATCATTGTGCTTGGGGTTGTAAGTGCCGTGTGCTCCGGCTCGTCCGTTGTGTCGTGTCAATTTCAGATAGACATCCCTCCGTTTCAACATCTTGGCGGAGAGAACGCAGCAGCGAAGCTGCTGAATTTGCCGCCGTTCTGCGCCAGATAATACCCAGTAGGATATGACGCACAGCATCATATCACTGGGCAAGGCGTTCCCCCTTGACTCCCTTCAACGGGCCATTTTGACCCGTTGATTTTGGCAAGCTAGCGGTCAAAGATTTGCGAATCCCTGCCCACCAGCTCGTCCGGCTTTTTCAACGGGCCATTTTGGCCCGCTGATTCCGTTACAGGTAGAATCAGGTTGTCATCTTGGCAACCTGATTTTCAACAGGCCTTGAGGCGTTACGGAAAAACGATGTGCTCATTTTGACCACTTGGTTTTCCGTAACAGGTCGATGAATTTCTGTTCCCCCATTTGTGAGGGACTGAGTTTTATTTGGCAGATGCGTTACGCTTAACCAAGTGCTCATTTTGAGCACTTGCAGCATCTGTAACACGTTTTCGATAGACTTTTTGCCGACAGGCATTGCTGCAATAGCGGGCATCTGCACGTTTGGGTGTGAATTTTTCACCGCAGCACTGGCATACTAAATCTTGACGGCGCATTTGGCGGTATTCCCGCTGCCGCCGATTGTTGGCCTGATTGCCGCACCAGTAGCTGTGACAGTATTTCTTGGTGTAGATTGTGGTGTAGAACACCCGACCGCAGCCGCCGCAGATGAGTTTGCGGATAGCGTATCCTCCGGTGGTAAAACCCGTTTCCTCATACGATTCTTTCAAATAATCCTGATTGTTCTGTTCCCATTCTTCGTTTGTCATATACATGGAGATACCCCTCCTTTCACTGGCGTTACGGAAAAACAATGTGGTCAATTTGACCACATTGTTTTCTGGTAACTGGGGAATCAACGTTTAGCCGTTCTCCCTGCATGGATTTCCTGCCCCTTCCGGCGGCGTTTTCCGGCTCTCCTTCTCAGGGTCATCGCCGGGTACCCCATGCAGACGGTCATGCGGTTTTCAAGGTGCGGTGCTGGATTTGGCAATAAAAAATCGCCACACAACAACCTGAACCTGACCATCCCTTCTGGGATGGCCTTGGTTCGGGTTTGCTATGTAGCGATAAGAAAGTTAAAAACTTGCTCCGACTCCTTCGGGAGCCGAGCTGGAACTCTAAGTAAATATGTTATATTAAATTGTTGAAATGGGTTACCACAAAAATCGAGCCGTGTCAACAAAAAGTTTTGAAAACACACTACTTTCGGCAGATTGCAAGAAAAAATGATGGAAACCTTGGTAAAAAGAGAGGGCTGGATAGCTCGTTCTGTTTGCAACGGAATGCAAACTCGGAACTTTTCCGAGCAGAAAAACAACCGTCTGCTTCAAGTTGAGCTTGAAAACGGACGATCATTCTTGCAAAATGATTGTCAAATTTGGGAGGCGTTTTGAGCAGCCTCATAGTGCTAACAAGATGTGTCTTCACACGTATATATATACCATTTTTGCGTTGCAAAATACTTGTTGGGGAACACCCAAGCCCTTGAACTGCATCCGATGGATGCAGGCTGCACGTTTTTGAAAAACGCTCTTTCGGTGCTCCGTATGAAGCACCGAAAACGAACCCGTTGAGGGTCAAAAGCATCAGGTGGGGTCGGTAGGCTCCCCGGCTTCAATTTTACCCAGATACCGCCACAGGGTCGTGCGGCTGATGCCCAGCTGCCGGGCGGCGGCGGCGCGGTTGCCGCCGTGGGCGGCTACCGTCTGCTGCACCACCTCGCCGATGATGCTTTCCAGCGTGCGGGAGGTGTCGGTGCTGACCACCGCCGCCGGGTGCGCTGCCGGGGCGCTGCGCAGACTGCGCTCCTTGGAGAGCAGGTCTGCCACGCTGCTGCTGCGGATGTAGGGGCCGTTCGTCAGGGTGGCAAGGGAGCGCAGCAGGTTTTTGAACTGGGTGTAGTTGTTCGGCCACGGGTACTGCCGCAGCATCTCGATGGCGCGGGGCTCAAAGCCGGAGATCTGCTTGCCCAGCTCCAGATTCAGGCTGTTCAGGTACAAACTGGAAAGGGACGGGATCTCATCCGACCGGCTGCGCAGCGGGGGCAGTTCCAGCGTCAGTGCGCCCAGCCGCTCGATAAAGCGGCGGGTGACCGGGGAGACCGGCTCTTCCGGGCGCACCGAGCGGGAGAACAGCAGCCGCACCCGGCGGGCAAGACCGGTCTCCTCGATGGCAGCCAGCAGCTCGGTGCTCCACTGCTCCGGGATGGACTCAAAGTTCTGGAAGTAGACCGTGTTGCCGTTGGCGTTCAGGGGTGAGTTATAGTGGTTGAGCAGAAAATCCCATGATTTATCGTTCATCAAAGCGCAGTTTGCCACCACGAGGGGGCGGTTTACCAGTGCGCTGTGCAGGTAGAGGTAGCGGGCGATCTGCTCTTTGCCGGTGCCCGGCTCGCCGCAGATGAACAGGGGCTGGCGCACGGCAGCAAGGGCGTTGATCTCGGCGTCCTGCGTGCCCATGGCACCGCTCAGGCTGTAAAAGCTGTTAGAGAAAAGATATTCGCACTCGCCTTTGTTCAGCGACCGCAGCCCCGGGCGGTTGGAATGCAGCGGGATGCGGGAGGGCACGCAGTAGAACAGATACCGCTGCACATTGTTCATCAGCAGCACCTGTGCTGTGATGCTGTACAGCTGGCTACGCTCGGTGTAATAGAACTTTAAGCTGCCCGTGGCGGGGATCTCCCGCAGATGGGTCTGCAAACAGCGGTGCAGCTCCGGGGAGATGTCCTTCATATTATTATAGAACAGGCTGCCGTCCGGCTCCATCACCACCACTCTGCCGCCCTGCTCCTGCGTGATGCTGCGTAGAAACAGGTTCTCCTGCCGCAGCTGGCCGAACCATGTGCTGATGTTCACCGCCTGATCGATGGCGCTGTGCAGGCTCTCGATGCCGGAGGTGATCAGGAAGGCGTCAAAGCCCATCTCCCGGGCAATGGTGTGGGTGACCATATCACAGACCACCATCCGGTAGCCGCCCTGCTTGAGCCGCTCCAAGGTATGGCGCACCTCCTCGGCACTGCGGACGGTAAGGATGTCCAGATCAAAGTTCAGCAGGCTGCAAAGGGTGTGGGCGGGTTCGGTGATGCTGGGAAAGCCCACGATGGCGTACAGGCTGGTGTAGTTCTCTGCCAGTTTCATGGTGCGCAGCACATCATACACCGAGATATGGATATCCACCACCGGCAGGTCGGTCACCTGCCGGATCAGGGTGGCGGTGCCGCCGCGGGAGATAATGCAGTCGTAGCTGTTGGGGGCCATGCGCTGCACGATGGCCTGTCCCTCTTCCAGATCGCCGGTGTACACCTCCAGCTCAACGTTGGGGTAGGCCTGCGCCGCCTGCTCCATGGCGGTGCGCATTCCGTCGTAGGGGGCAATGCCCAGAATGCGGGTGTGAGTCTCGACCATAAAACGTCCCTCCGTGTTTCTCTTTGAAACTATTATAAACGGTCTGGTTCAAAAAGAAAACAGAATATGGTTTCAAAATAGAACGTTTTTGCCAACAAAACAAAAAGAAAATTGAAAACGTGCTAAAATGAAACGCTTTTCCCGCTTGCGCCGGGTGCATTCCCGCGGTGGATACGGCATAATGAAAGCACAAAAACAAGTGAGGAGGCACGAACGAATGCTTCGCCTGCTGATGATTGCAGATGATTTTACGGGTGCGCTGGATACCGGCGTACAGCTTGCGGCACACGGCATCCCCACGCAGGTCGTGGTGGGGCAGGCAGACCTTTCCGCGTGCAGCAGCACCGTGCTGGTGGTGGATACCGAAACGCGGCATCTGCCCGCCGCAAAGGCTGCCAAGGCTGTTGAAGAGCTGACCCGCAGCGCGGTGGAAAACGGCGTGGGCTGCATCTATAAAAAGACGGATTCTGCCCTGCGCGGCAACATCGGCGCAGAGCTTGCCGCCCTGCTCAAGGCAAGCGGCGCACGCAATTTACCCTTTCTGCCGGCCTTCCCGCAGATCGGACGCACCACCGAAAAGGGCGTCCATTACATCAAAGGCGTGCCGGTGAACGAAAGCCCCTTCGGCATCGACCCCTTCGAGCCGGTGCGCTGTGCCGAGGTGACAAAGCTGATCCATTTGCAGACTGAGATCCCCGCACAGAACCTGCGCCCCGGTGAGACGGCAGCGGACAAGACCGGCATTCTGGTGTATGACGCTGCAACCGCCGCAGATCTGGAAACCGCCGGGCGGCAGCTGTTCCAGAATGGAACACCCCCGGTGCTGGCAGGCTGTGCAGGCTTTGCCGCCTTTCTGCCGGAGCTGCTGGGGCTTTCGGACGGCAGCGTGGTCGAGCCCCCGCAGCTGGACCCCCGGCTGCTGGTGCTCTGCGGCAGCGTGAACCCCATCACCCTGCGGCAGATGGACACCGCCGAAAAGGCAGGCTTTGCCCGCCTGCGGCTGACCCCCCGGCAGAAGCTGGAGCCCGGCTACTGGGCAAGCGCCGACGGCAAGGCTGCGCTGGCAGAAATTGAACAGATGCTGGCAGCAAACCCCCGCTGCATCATCGAGACGAATGACGCCGGGGGCAACCAGCTTACCGCCGATTACGCCGCCGCCCGGGGCATTGACTTGGACGGCATGCGGGTGGGCATTTCCGGCAGCGTCGGGCAGATGTTCGGGGCGCTGTTCGGCAGCGAACATCTGGGTACGCTGCTGCTCACCGGCGGCGACACCCTGCTGCAATGTATGAACAGCGTGGGCGCACGGGAGCTGGAACCGGTGTGCGAACTGGAAAGCGGCATCGTGCTGGCGCGGTTCACCTATCAGGGGCGCACCCGCTACGTCATTACCAAGTCCGGCGGCTTTGGGCAGGAGGATCTGCTGGTGGAGCTGGCAGACCGCATTGCAAAGCATTGAGAACAGAAGCAGACAGCCCTTTGCGGCTGGAACAGAAGATAAATGTAACAGAAGGAGAACGACCATGACCTATGCAAAACTGCCCGGCCTGACCTGGGACGGCACCGTGTACGAGAACGAGGAGATGGGCACACTGGAAGCCCTGCTGCCCACCGGCGGCTGGCCCACCGCCCACGCACCTGCCATGGTGGAGCTGCCCAACGGTGACCTGCTCTGCTGCTGGTTCGCCGGTACTTATGAGGGCAGCGCAGATGTGCACATCATCTGCTCGGTGCTGCCGCATGACGGTACCAAGTGGCTGGAGCCGGTGAATATCTCCGGCGACCCCACCCGCAGCGAGCAGAACCCCTCGCTGTTCTACGGCCCGGACAACGCCGTGTGGGCGATGTACACCGCCCAGCTGGACCGCGTAGAGGGTAAGGACAATATGCAGTTCACCGCTGTGGTGCGCTGCCAGAAGAGCACCGACGGCGGCAAAACATGGGGCGACTACACCACCGTGTTCCCGGAGGAAGGCACCTTCTGCCGCCAGCCCATTCAGGTGCTGTCCAACGGCCGCTGGATCTTTGCCAACTGGCTGTGCACCGACTCTGCCGAGGGTCTGTCCGGCGACCCCACCGCCTTCCGCATCTCGGACGATGAGGGCAAGACTTGGCGCATGGTCATGATGCCCGGCAGCAACGGCCACGTCCACGCCAATGTCATCGAGCTGGAACCGGGGCATCTGGTGGCCTTTATGCGCAACCGCGAGGCCTACCGCATCCACCGCAGCGAGTCCTTTGACTGGGGCGAGACTTGGACGGTGCCTGCACCCACCCCGCTGCCCAATAACAACTCCAGCATCAGCGCGGTCAAGCTGCAGAGCGGCCGCATCGCCATTGCCTATAACCCCACCTGCACCCCCAACCCCGTGCCCGGCAAGGCTGCATGGCCCGGCCTGCGCTGCCCGGTGGCGGTGGCGCTTTCGGAGGACGGCGGCCTGACCTTCCCCATCATCCGCTGGATGGAGCGCGGCGAGGGCTACATGGGCGATGAGAACAAGACCAACAACAAGCAGTACGAGTACCCCTACCTGATGCAGGGACGGGACGGCATGCTGCATCTGGCCTACGCTGCCCGCACCCGGCAGGGCATCAAGTATGTCCGCTTCTCGGAGCAGGACGTGCTGGGCGCAAAGCGGGAGACCGTGGGTCTGTATAACCCCACCGCAGCGCAGAGCCGCTGAAAAAGCTTTTCGAGAGTTTCATCCTTTTTATAGATCAGAACATCATTCAGGAGGTTGATCAGTATGCTGACCCAGTACAATCTTAAAATGCCGCACGCAGTTTACGGCGGCGAGAACGCTATGGACAATATCACCGCCATCATCAAGGCGCGCGGCGCAAAAAAGGTAGCCATGTTCACCGATAAGGGCATTGAGGGCGCAGGCCTGTTTGCTCTGCCGGAAGAGGCCGTCAAGGCCTCCGGCGCAGAGTACTATGTGCTGGACGAGCTGCCCCCGGAGCCCAGCTACATGGCTGTGCAGAAGCTGGTGGACGAGTTCAAGGTCTCCGGTGCAGACCTGATCGTGGCCTGTGGCGGCGGCTCCGTGATGGACGCTGCCAAGCTGGCAAGCGTGCTGGTGACCGACGCCTACGGTGTGAAGGAGCTGCTGGATAACCCCGGCATGGCACAGAAGTGCGTGCCCATCGTGCTGATCCCCACCACCGCCGGTACCGGCGCCGAGGTTACCCCCAACGCCATCGTGGCTGTGCCTGAGAAGGAGCTGAAGGTGGGCATCGTCAACGAGAACATGATCGCGGACTACGTCATTCTGGACGCCCGCATGATCAAGAACCTGCCCCGCAAGATCGCGGCCGCTACCGGCGTGGATGCGCTGGCACACTGCATCGAGTGCTTTACCAGCAACAAGGCCAACCCCTTCAGCGATCTGTACGCACTGGAAGGCTTGGACCTGATCCTGAACAACATCGAAAAAGCCTGCGATGACCCCGAGGCCATGGCAGAGAAGAACCGGATGCAGATCGCAGCCTACTACGGCGGTCTGGCCATCACCGCTTCCGGCACCACCGCTGTGCACGCACTGAGCTACCCGCTGGGCGGCAAGTACCACATTGCACACGGCGTGTCCAACGCCATCCTGCTGGCACCGGTCATGCGCTTCAACAGCGAGCACCCCGCCGTGCGCGAGCGTCTGGCTACCGCCTACGACCGCTGCTGCCACGAGGAAAAGACCTGCACCACCGTGGAGGAAAAGACTGCATGGATGATCGCCCGTCTGGAGCACATCGTCAAGCATCTGGATATCCCCACCAGCCTCAAGGAGTTCGGCGTGCCTGCCGAGGATCTGGAAGGTCTGGTCAACGCCGGTATGCAGGTACAGCGCCTGCTGGTGAACAATATGCGCCCCGTTACCGCCGACGACGCACGCAAGCTGTATCAGGAAATCATGTAACAGAAAAGGAGTAAAGACTTATGAAGACCAGCGATATCAAGGGCATCATCCCTCCCGTAATCACCCCTATGAATAACGACCCTGAGCAGACGGTCAACCATCAGGCTCTGCGCGAGCAGGTGGAGCGCCTGCTGGCAGGCGGCGTGCACGGCATCTTCCCCATGGGCACCAACGGCGAAGCCTACGCCCTGTCCTTCCAGGAGAAGGAAGAGATCCTTGCCACTGTCATCGATCAGGTAAAGGGCCGCGTACCGGTCTACGCAGGCACCGGCTGCATCACCACCGCCGAGACCATCCGCCTGAGCAAGCGTGCCGAGGAGCTGGGCGCAGACGCACTGTCCATCATCACCCCCAGCTTTGCACTGGCCTCCCAGAAGGAGCTGTACGACCACTACACCGCTGTGGCAAAGGCTGTGAACCTGCCCATCATCCTGTACAACATCCCCGCCCGCACCGGCAACAAGCTGCTGCCCGAGACCGTGCAGGCACTGTGCCGTGACGTGGAGAACATCGTGGGCGCAAAGGATTCCAGCGGCGATATCGAGAACCTGAAGGCCTACATCCGCCTGACCCGCGAGCTGGATAAGGAAGTTGCCATTCTGGCCGGTAACGACGGCGCCATCCTGACCTGCCTGAAAGAGGGCGGCGCAGGCGGCATTGCAGGCCGCGCCAACATCTGGCCGGAGACCGTTGCCAAGATCTACGATTGCTTCAAGGCCGGAGATCTGGAGGGCGCACAGGCTGCACAGGACGCCATTGCCATCCTGCAGCAGACCTTCAAGTACGGCAACCCCAACACCATCATCAAGACCGCCGTTGCCCTGCAGGGTCACCCCGTTGGCAAGTGCCGCGCACCCTTCAACTATGTGCCGGAAGAGGGCATGGAGGCCATCAAGAAGGTTCTGGCCGAGAATGAGGCCAAGGGTCTGCACTGAAACGCGCTGAAGCAAGGAGAAGGCTGCTATGAATAAACCCATTGTCGGTATTACCATGGGCGATCCCGCCGGTTCCGGCCCGGAGATCACCATCAAGGCTCTGGCTGACCCGGAGCAGTACAGCTACTGCCGCCCCATCGTGGTGGGCGATGTGAAGGTGATGGAGCAGGCCAAGAAGTTCGTTGGCCGCGAGGACATCGTCATCCACCGCTGCGAGAAGGTGTCGGATGCCCTGTTCACCCCCGGCACCATCGACGTGCTGCATCTGGATCTGATCGAGGACATCAGCAAGTTCGAGATAGCAAAGGTCAGCGTGGAGGGCGGCAACGCAGCCTTCCAGTGCGTGAAAAAGGTCATTGAGCTTGCTATGGCCGGTGAGGTGGATGCCACCTGCACCAACGCCCTGAACAAGGAAGCCATGAACAAGGCACTGGAGTACTACCACGGCGAAAAGTCGGACGGCTACACCCACTTTGACGGCCATACCGAGATCTACGCCACCTACACCCACACCAAAAAGTACACCATGATGCTGGCTCATCACGACCTGCGCGTGGTGCACGTTTCCACCCACGTTTCCCTGCGGGAAGCCTGCGACCGGGTCAAGAAGGATCGCGTGCTGGAGGTCATCGAGATCGCCAACAAGGCCTGCAAGGATATGGGCATCGAGAACCCCCGCATCGCTGTGGCAGGTCTGAACCCCCACTGCGGTGAGAACGGCCTGTTCGGCCGGGAGGAGATCGAGGAGATCACCCCCGCCATTGAGGCTGCCAAGGCCGAGGGCATCACCGGTGTCGTGGGTCCCTGCCCGCCGGACAGCGTGTTCTCGCAGGCCATCGGCGGCTGGTACGACATCGTGGTGTGTATGTACCACGATCAGGGTCACATCCCGCTCAAGACCGTGGGCTTTGTCTACGACCGCGAAAAGCAGGAGTGGAAGGCCGTGGAGGGCGTCAACGTCACGCTGGGTCTGCCCATCATCCGCGCCAGCGTGGATCACGGCACCGACTTCTACCACGCCGGTAAGGGCAACGGCAACGAGCTGAGCCTTGTCAACGCCATCAAGTATGCGGTCAAAATGACCGGCCGCGCCAACTAAGTTATCCCCATCCCAACCAATTCTTCATTTTCTTCCAGAGAGAGCCGCTGCACCCCGTACGGTGCGGCGGCTTTTTCTGGTTTTGCCCTGTTTCAAAAAGCAACAAATCAGCCGAAACTAACCGCAATGTGTTTCAAAAAGCAACGCATTGCAGCAAAAGAATTGAACAAATTCTGAATATGTTTCAAAAAAGAACACAACAAGCCAAAAAATGATTGTGACGCACAGCGGAAAACTATATACTTTTAATCAAGAAAGCCGCATCGGAATTGTGCAAAGGGTCGGGCTCTTGCGCAACAGGGACTGCGGACACAAAAAAGGAGGACACGTTCTATGACACTTCCCATGATCATTGCTCTGGCAGTGACTGTCCTCATGATCATCCTGATCATGGTGGATAAACTGCCCTTCGGTGCACCCCCGCTGCTGGCGCTGCTGCTGCTGGTGGTGTTCGGCGTTACCGACATCAAGACCGCCTTCGGCGGCTTCGCAAACCCCACCATCGTCATGCTGGCATCCTTCATGGCCATCATCGCGGCCCTGCAAAAGACCAGCTTCATCGTCAAGTTCAAGCAGACCATGTTCAACATGGCCAGCAAGGGCGGCTTTAAGGCCTACGTCCTGCTGATCCTCATCGTTATGCTGGGCTGCAGCCTGTTCGGCACCGGTTCCACCGCCTACTATGTGCTGGTCATCGGCCTGCTGTCCACTCTGCCCTACTCCAAGCAGCTGCCCCCGTCCAAGGTTCTGATGCCTGCGGGCTTTGCAGCAAACCATCCGCTGCTGCCCTTCAACACCGCTCTGCAGTACGGTATCGTGATCGCCGTTCTGGAAAGCGCAGGCGTTGCGGCAAACGTCAATCTGGTCAAGTTCTCTCTGGTCAACCTGTGCCTGTCCATCGGCTTCCTGGTGTGGTGCATCCTGGCCTACAAGATCATGCCCGACCACCCCATTGCCGAGGCCAAGGAAGAGGCTCTCCACGCCGGTGAGCAGAAGGTCGCTCTGACCAAGAATCAGGAGCTTATCACCTACTTCAGCTTTGTGCTCGCCGTTGTGGGCATGATCCTGCAGAGCAAGATCGGTGACGCAGGCTACGCCATCACCGGTCTGGCCGTGGGCATCATCCTGATCTCCGGCGTCATGGACTTCAACGAAATCCGCAACTCCATCAGCGCACCCATCATCCTGATGTCCGCAGGCGTCATCGGCATTGCCGATGCTCTGGGCAACACCGGCCTGACCAGTCTGGTCGGCGAGACCGTTGCCAAGATGCTGGGCACCAACGTCAACCCCTTCGTGCTGATCTTCGCCTTCTGCATCCTGACCAGTGTGCTGGCAACCCTGACCGGTTCCACCATCGGCACCGTGTACGTCTTTGCTCCCATGGCCATTGCCACCTGCGTCAATCTGGGTCTGGACCCCACCGCAGCCGCTGCCGCTATCGTGGTCTCCGGCTGGTGCGGACACTTCCTGCCCATTGACGGTATGCCCGCCATGATCATGGGCGCCGGTGACTACAAGATCACCGAGTTCTGGAAGTTCACCATTCCGCAGTACTTCATCCGTCTGCTGGCGCTGACGGTGGGCGCTGTGCTGATCTTCCCCATGAAGTAACAGGAGAAACGCAAAATGAAAAACACGTTTGAGCTGGAGCACGTCGGCATCAACACCGACAACGCAGGCGAGGCCGAGCAGCTGGCGCTGCTGCTGTGCAAGCTGTTCAACTTAGAGCCCCGCCACGGACAGAAGTCCGAGTTTGCCGGCAACTATTTCGAGTGCATGAAGAGCCCCTTTCTGGGCAAGAACGGCCACATCGCAATGCGCACCCCCGACCTGAAGGCTGCGATGGAGGAGCTGGAGGAAAATGGCTTCCGCTTCCGCATGGAGACTGCCGCCTATTTTGAGGACGGCCGCATCAAGAATGTGTATCTTGAGGGCGAGTACGGCGGTTTTGCCATCCACATCATGCAGAAATAACGCCAACTGACCGATCTTGTGCAGAACCGGGGATGGAGCAATCCGTTCCCGGTTCTGTGGTTCACGCCCCGCGAAAAATCAGAGGAGAAAAACTATGCTGGTTCCTGTATTGTTATTTATCGTCGGTCTGCTGTTCCTGATCAAGGGCGGCGACTGGTTCGTGGACGGTGCTTCGGCACTGGCACGGCGGTTCCACCTGCCGGAGCTGCTCATCGGCGCAACGGTGGTGTCCATCGGCACCACCCTGCCGGAGGTCATGGTGTCCACCATGTCCGCCGTGTCCGGTCATGGTGAGATCGCCTACGGCAACGCCATCGGCTCGGTCATCTGCAACTCTGCCCTGATCGCGGCCATCACCATCGCCGTCCGTCCGGGCAAGGTAGACCCCAAGACCCTGCGGGTGCCGGTAGCCTTCTTCTTTGCCGCAGCCGCCATCTACTGCGTGGCTGCTTACGCCATGGGCGAGTTCACCCGCCCGCTGGGCTTTGTGATGCTGGCCATGTTCGTGGCCTACATGGTGGCAAACGTATTGCAGATGAAAAAAGCCCCTGCCGCCGCCGAAGCGGAGGCCGAGGCCGAAAATGCCGGGGAAGAAATGTCCCTTACCAAAACGCTGGTGCTGCTGGTGCTGGGCGCTGTGCTGATCGCACTGGGCGCAAACCTGCTGGTGGATAACGGCACCCTCATCGCACAGGCACTGGGCGTGCCGGAGTCGGTCATCGCGCTGACCTTTGTGGCGCTGGGCACCTCTCTGCCGGAGCTGGTCACCGCCATCACCTCGCTGGTCAAGGGCTGCAGCGATTTGTCCCTTGGCAACATCGTGGGCGCAAACGTGTTCAATCTGGTGCTGGTCAGCGGCGTGTCCGTCACGCTGGCACCCTTCACCGTGCCGCAGAGCTCTACTTTGTTCGGCATCAATTCCAGCCTTGTGCTGGAGATCCCGGTCATGCTGGCTGTCATGATGATCATGACCCTTCCCGCACTGAAGCGCGGCAAGCTGTCCCGTGCACAGGGCATTATTCTGCTGTGCATCTACGCTGCCTTCTGCGCTATCCAGTTTACCATGTGACATTCCCGGAGATACTTCCTTGCCCCCGGTCTGCTTTGTCAGGCCGGGGGTTTTGGTTATTGTACCCTGCGGGACGGTCTTTGTTTTACGGCTGGGTGAGCACCTCCGGGTCACCGGGCTTATAGATATGAGTCTTGGCCAGACGGCGCATGGTGTCCTCGTGGTTGCGGCTGGCGTAGGCGGTGTACAGAATATCCATTACGTTCAGCTGGGAAAGGCGGGAGGACATGGCGCCGTTGCGGAACAGGCTCTCGTTGGCGGCCACATACAGCACATGGTCGGCCAGCTGTGCCACCTCGGAGGGGTAGTAGCGGGTCACTGCGATCACCGGTGCGCCGCCCGCCTTCATCTCCTTGATGCACTGGATCATCTCCATGGTCTGCCCGGAGTAGGAGAACACGATGCCCACATCCTGCGCAGTGGCGTTGCGTGCCTGCAAAAGCTGCGAGTGGGAGTCCTCGTTGACCACGCAGGGCTTGTCCAGACGCAGAAATTTCAGGTAGGTGTCTTTTGCCACGCACAGCGAGGAACCGATGCCGAACAGCAGCACCGTGCGGGCGTTGGCGATCAGCTCTACGCACTGCTCCAGTTCGTCCAGCAAAAGCAGCCGCTGGGTGTCCAGCAGGCTCTGGATGTTCTTGTGGGTCACCTTGTCCACGATCTCCTGCAGGCTGTCCTGCGGGGTGATGTCCTTTTCCCGGTGGCTGCCGTTCTCCCCAAGGGTGGCAAGCTCCAGCGTCAGGGCGTGGCGCAGCTCCTTGTAGCCCTGAAAGCCGATCACCCGGCAGATGCGCACCACGCTGGAAGGGGAGGAGAAGGAGCGCCGCGCCAGATCCCGGATGGTAAGGGTGGTGGTCTCGTCCGGGTTTTCCAGAATGAACTGCGCGATCTGCCGCTCGGTGCTGCTGAGGGAGGGCTGCACCTCCCGCAGGCGTAAAAGAACGTTCTGCATATAGATACCTCTGTTGTATTTCAGGATGGATTGAACAAGCTGCACAAAAAAGTCGTACTTGTAAGCGAAAATTTCAAAAATAATGCTTGCATAAAACATTGTACCACAAAATAGTCTTTTTATGGACATTTTGTTTGAAAAAGTTTATACTTTGGTCACAATCACGCCGCAAGGGGTGCGGCGGAAACTGGAGGTGCAGGATATGGGTTTGAATCTGAGTGGGATGACCACCGAGACCCGCAACCCGCGCACGATGCAGCTGGACCAGATGTCCCCGCTGGAGATCGTGACTGTCATGAACGAGGAGGACGCCCGGGTACCGCTGGCCATTGCCAAGTGCCTGCCGCAGATCGCGCAGGCGGTCACATGGGCGGCAGAATCCTTTGAAAAAGGCGGACGGCTGTTCTATATGGGCGCCGGTACCTCCGGCCGCTTAGGCGTGTTGGATGCCGCCGAGTGCCCGCCCACCTTCGGTGTGCCGAAGGAGATGGTGGTAGGGCTCATCGCCGGCGGCGAAAAAGCCTTTATCGAGGCTGTGGAGGGCGCAGAGGACAGCCGGGAGCTGGCTGTTGAGGATCTGAAAGCCCACGGCCTGACCGCGAATGACTTTGTGGTGGGCATTGCCGCTTCCGGCCGCACGCCCTATGTGCTGGGCGGTCTGGACTACGCCAAGAGCGTGGGCTGCCACACCGCCGCCATTGCCTGCAATATCGGCAGCGCCATCGGCAAGGCCGCAGAGCTTGCCATTGAGGTGAATTGCGGCCCCGAGGTATTGACCGGTTCCACCCGGCTCAAGTCCGGCACAGCACAGAAGCTGATCCTGAACATGATCTCCACCGGCTCTATGGTGCGCACCGGCAAGGCCTACCAGAACCTGATGGTGGACGTGCAGCAGACCAACGAAAAGCTGCACACCCGCGCCGAGAATATCGTCATTGACGCCACCGGCGTGGAGCGGGAGAAAGCCCGCGCCGCCATTGACGCAGCGGGCGGCAGCGTAAAGACCGCCATCACCATGCTGCTGGCAGACTGCGATGCCGCAGAAGCCGCCCGGCGGCTGGAAAAGGCCCGCGGCCATGTGCGGGAGGCCATCCGGCTGGAAGTGCTGTAAGATATCTCTAAGTTCCTTAGCGGCAAAGGCCGCATCGGATATACACCTGTTTTAAAGGAGGACCCACTTATGACGAATGAAGAACTGGTCCGCGCGGCGCTGGAGAAGGTCGGCGGAAAGAGCAACGTTCTCACCGCAACCAACTGTATGACCCGTCTGCGGGTGCGCGTTAAAGATGACGCCAAGATCGACGACGAGGGCCTGAAGGCCATCGAGGGCGTGATGGGCATCGTGCATGACCGTACCGGCTATGTGGAGATCGTGGTCGGCCCCGGCAAGTGCCGCAAGTGCGCAGATATCTGCCGCGACATGGGCATCCCGGCAGACGCCGCCGCTTCCACCGCCAACGACTGGCAGACCAACAAGGCCGCAGTCAAGGCCGGGCAGAAGCAGAGCAAGGTCAAGGAGCTGTTCAAGACCTTCGGCGATATCTTTATCCCCCTGATCCCGGGCGTTGTGGCTTCCGGTCTGTGCGCCGGCATCAACTCCCTGATCGGTCAGGTGGTGCCGAACTACGCCGACATCCCCGCACTGGCCCTTATCAGCACCCTGCTGGGTCTGATGAATACCTGCTTCCTGGGCTACCTGACCGCATGGGTCGGCTACCGCGCAGCCGAAAAGTTCGGCGGCACCCCCATTCTGGGCGGTATGCTGGGCATGATCACCGGTTTGGACGGTATCAACAAGATCTCTTCCATTCTGGGTCTCTTCAACGAGGCTGTGCCGCTGGATTCCATCCTGCGTGCAGGCCGCGGCGGCGTGCTGGCCGTTGTGCTGGGCGCATGGTGCCTTGTCAAGATCGAGCGCTGGGTGCGTAAGTGGATGCCCGAATCTCTGGACATCGTGTTCACCCCGCTGATCACCATGATCCTGTGCCTCGTGCCCTATATCCTGATCATCATGCCCGCTACCGGCTATGTTTCCACCGCGCTGTGCTGGGTGGTTGAAAAGCTGTGCATGAGCGATATCCTGATCGTGCGCATCATTGCCGGTTATATTTCCACCGCTCTGTTCCTGCCCATGGTCGCTATGGGCATGCACCATGGTCTGGTTGCTCTGTACTCCGTGCAGCTGGAGAGCTTTGGCTACGTTACCCTGTACCCCGCTCTGGCTATGGCCGGTGCAGGTCAGGTTGGCGCTGCTGTCGCTATCTACTTCAAGGCTAAGAAGTGCGGCAACACCCGCCTGAAGAACGTTATCACCGGCGCACTGCCCGCAGGTCTGCTGGGCATCGGCGAGCCGCTGATCTACGGCGTCACCCTGCCCATGGGCAAGCCCTTCATCAGCGCCGGTCTGGGTGCCGGCTTCGGCGGTGCCTTCGTTATGGCCATGCAGGTGGCTGCTACTGCTTGGGGCCCCTCCGGTCTGCTGGCTCTGTTCGTCATGACCGCCGGCCCTCACGGTGTGGCTGCTTCCGTTGGCTGCTACGCAGTGGGTCTGGTCATCTGCTACATCATGGGCTTTATCGTGACCAACGCAATGGTCTCTGTTGAGGACGTTGCCAATGCTTAAAACACTCGGACGGTCAGTGTATCTGACGCAGTTTGAGGAACAGCGTGCGTCGCTTTCCGCTTTTGCGGCAGGCGGCGCGCCTGTTTTTATCTCACTGCATATCAGCGAAGAATTTGATGCCGCTTACTGCGCCCGCGTGCAGGAAATGTGCGATTTTCTCTCCGCACAGGGCTGGCGCATTCTGGCAGACGTGTCGGAAAAGACCATCCGGCAGTTTGGCTGTGCCGACCTGACCGCGCTGGCAAAGCGGCTGCACCTGTGGGGTCTGCGACTGGATTACGGCTTCTCGCTGGAGGAAATGTGCGCCCTTGCGCAGCAGCTGCCCGTTGCCGTCAACGCCTCCACCACCACCCCGGAGGTGGCGCGGCAGCTGGCGGCAGGCGGCGGCACGGTCATCGCCATGCACAACTTCTACCCCCGCCCGGAGACCGGCCTTGACCCGGAATTTTTGCGCGAGAGCACCGCAGCTTTGCAGGCAGAGGGCTTGCAGGTGTACGGCTTTATCCCCGGCGACGCCCTGCTGCGTGGGCCGCTGTATCAGGGTCTGCCCACGCTGGAAGCCCACCGCACCGCTGCCCCCTCGGCGGCCTTTGCGGACTTGGCGCTGAACTACGGGCTGGACGGCATTTTTGCGGGCGACCCGGAGGTCAGCACCCGGGAGCAGGAGTACATCCGGCACTTCTGCACCACCGGCGAACTCTGCCTGCCGGTCGCCCTGCGCCCCGGCTATGAGACTCTGTACGACCGCACCTTTACCTGCCGCCCGGATTCGCCCAAAGGGCTTGTGCGGTATCAGGAATCCCGGCTCTACTCCTGCTTTGGCAGCACCGTGCAGCCGGACAACTGCGTGGAGCGCCGCCGCCGCTGCGTGACCATGGATAACATCGGCTACGGCCGCTACTCCGGCGAGATCCAGCTTGTGCGCGCTGACTTACCCGCAGACGAAAAGGTAAACGTCATCGGTGAAGTGCCCGCAGAATACGACCTGCTGCTGGACTGCATTAAGCGCGGAAAGACCTTCCGCATGGTAAAAGTATCATAAATCATAACACAACACCCCCGGACAGCTCTGCGTGCTGTCCGGGGGTGTCTTTATGGTTCTCTTCTGTGAAAAAGGGGTTCTGAAAAGTCCGCGTTTGCGCAGCAATGAAAGCCCCAGTGGGGCTTTTAAGCGGCAGAGCGGTCTGCGCAAGCAGATGGAGGGGCTTTGCCCCGACAAGCTCCGCAGACTTTTCAGAACCCCAAAATTCAAAATAAATTTTCCGCTGAATATGCGCAGAGCGCAAGCGGAGCGCATTCAGATGGTTTTCTTCCTCGGATACACAAAGGCGTCGCGGCGGTACACTGCCACGAGATATGCCGCCATGAAGCACCAGATGATGGGCTCGCACAGGATGACGGCGTTGTAGGCGTAGCGCGGGATGAACACCAGCACAAAGATCACCTTGCCCACCAGCTCGATGACGCTGGAAAACAGCGGCAGCACCTTCTGCCCAAGGCTCTGCAAGGCGTACCGGGTGCACAGCAGCACCCCCAGCACCGCGTAGAACGGCGCGTTCCACATCAGATACCGTGCGCCGTTTTCCAGCACGAGGGGCGCGGAGGAACCGGAGATCAGCTGCACCAGCTGCCGGGCAAAAAGCTGCATCAGCACCACCTCTGCCGCCATGATGACCACCGAGCACAGGTACATGGTGCGCATTCCCTTGCGCACCCGCTCCGGCTGGGCTGCACCCCGGTTCTGAGAGACAAAGGTGGAGCCGGCGTTTGCCATGGAGATCAGCGGCATACTGGTAAAGGAGAACAGCTTGCGCGCGGCGGTGTGCCCCGCAATGGTCAGCGTGCCCAGCCCGTTGATGCCGTATTGCAGCACCACCGACCCCGCCGACACGATGCTGCTCATCAGTCCCATGGAGATGCTCTGGCTGAACAGTTCCCAGTACAAATGCTGCCCCACCGCCCAGTGCTTGCGGGCGGGCAGCAGCAGCGGCACGCGGCGCATCACATACAGAATGCACAGCACCACCGAGATGCCCTGCGCAATGACGGTAGCCACCGCTGCGCCCTGCACGCCCATGCCCAGCCCGGCAATGAACCACAGGTCCAGCGCCACGTTCAGCCCCGAACTGATGAGCAGGAACACCAGCGGCATCACGCTGTTGCCGATGGCGCGCAGCAGCCCGGCGCACAGGTTATAAAAGAACATCACCAGCACGCCCAAATCGATGACGATGATATACCGGTAGGCGTCCTCTAAAATTTCGGCGGGGGTGTCCAGCAGCTGCAAAAGCGGCCGCAGGCCGAAAAAGCCCGCCGTGGTAATGACAAAGCTTGCGCAAAGCCCGATGACCAGCGCCCCGGCCACCGTCCTTTTGAGCAGATCCTCGTCCTGTGCCCCGTAGGAGCGTGCAGCCACGATGGAAAGCCCGTTGCCGATGCCGATGCCAAAGCCCACCAGCAGCTCGTAGATGGACCCGCAGGAGCCGATGGCAGCCAGTGCGGTATCGCCCAGCACGTTGCCCACGATCATGGTATCCACGGTATTATACAGCTGCTGGAATAAATTGGACACCAGAATGGGCAGCATGAACAGAAAAAGATTCTTGAAAATAGGCCCGTGCAGCAGGTCTGCATTCCGGTTAAAGAGGTTTGTTTTCAGGGGTCGCGTCTGGGTCATAGGATTCCTTTCTTCGCGCAAAAAGGAGGCCGTTGCACAAAAACTGTGCAGTGGCCTCTTTTGCGGTAAAACGATTTAAAAAAAATTTATTTGTGTAGTTGCGAAACACCGTAGGTGTTTCGCAACTGCTTTTTTATAACTCCTGCTGCTCAAACCCGTTGACGGTCAGCACTGTCAGGGCGGTAAAGCCTGCGGCCTTGATGGCGGCGGCGGCTTCGTCAAAGCCGAAGGTCAGTGCAGCGGTGTCGTGAGCGTCGGCGGTGATGATCACCCTGCCGCCCAGCTTGTTCCACTCGCCCAGCAGCCATGCGCCGGGGTAGAAGTCCTTGCGGTAGCCCCGGTATACGCCGCCGGTGTTTACCTCCAGAATGCAGTCGTTCTCCCGGGCAGCTTGCAGCGCCTTGAACGCCGCTGCCTTGTAGCGGGGAGACTCCTCATCAAAGAAGCTGCCGTCCGCGTTCAGCTTTTTGACAAGGTCGATATGTCCCAGAATATCCGGTTTTTTGGCGGCGATCTTCTCCACCTCGGCAAAATAGGCTTCCACCGCTGCCAGCGAATCGCCGTCAAAATCGTTGCTGATGCAGTCCCGCAGATCCTCGGGGCGGAAATCGATCTCGTAGTATTTGCCGGTATTTTTGCCGTACAGATGGTGCGCGCTGCCGATCCAGTAATCAAAGCCTTTGGGCGTGCCCTCGCTCAGCAGGTCCCACTCGATGCCGCACAGGATGTCCACCTTGCCACGGTACTCGTTTTTCAGCTTGGCAATGGTGGCGCGGTACTGCGCAGTGCGGCCGGGGGTCATGCAGTATTCGCGGTCGGGCGTTGTGTAGCTGTGGCCGCTGAAGCCAAGGGTGGTCAACCCCTGCGCACAGGCGGCACCCGCCATCTGCTGCAGGGTGTTTTTGCCGTCACACAGGGTAGAGTGGCAATGTACGCTGGATTTTCTGTAATCTGCCATAGGCTTCTCACTGCATCCTTTCCTGCTTGACCTTGTGGTCGATGACATGGCGCTTTTCCAGCTCCCGGGTCACATCCTCTACGGTAATGCCCGCGCTGACCATCAGCACCAGTACATGATAGGCAAGGTCGCTGATCTCGTAGACCGTCTCGGCCTTGTCCTCTTTTTCACCCGCAATGATGACCTCGGTGCACTCTTCGCCCACCTTTTTCAGGATCTTCTCCTTGCCCTTTTCAAACAGGTAGGTGGTGTAGCTGCCCTCCGTGGGGGTATCCTTGCGGCCCTTGATGAGGTTATACAGCCCCTGCCAGCTGAACTGCTTCAGCTCCGGGGAGACGTATACCTCGTTGAAAAAGCAGCTCTCTGCCCCGGTGTGGCAGGCGGGGCCGTCCTTTACGACCTCTACCACCAGTGCATCGGCATCGCAGTCAGCGGTAATGGACACCACCCGCTGCACATTGCCGCTGGTCTCGCCCTTGCGCCAGATCTCCTGACGGCTGCGGCTCCAGAATACGGTGCGCCCCTCGGCAATGGTCAGCGCCAGCGTTTCGGCGTTCATGTAGGCAAGGGTGAGCACCTGCTTTGTGTAGTGATCCTGCACGATGGCGGGGATCAGGCCTTTTTCATCAAATTTCAGTTCCATGACGGTTCTCCCTCCCCGGATGGGGATATTGTGTATTTTATCGTATTCAAGACAAAAATGCAAGGGTTTTATGCGTTTTTACAGCCGCATCTCCACGCCGTTGGCGTTCAGGTATTCCTTCAGCTCCCGGATGCCCAGCAGCTTCTGGTGGAAGATGCCCGCCGCCAGCCCAGCGTCGATGCCCTTGTGGTGGAACAGCTCCAGAAAATCCTCTTTTTTGCCCGCGCCGCCGCTGGCAATGATGGGGATGTTCACCCGGGCAGCCACCGCGTCCAGCATTTCAAGGTCGAAGCCGTTGCGCACGCCATCGGTGTCGATGCTGTTCAGGCATATTTCGCCCGCGCCGTGGGCGGCGCACCAGCTGATCCAGTCCAGCGCATCCCGGCCGGTATCCTCACGCCCGCCCTTGGCGAACACCCGGAACTGCCCGTTCACACGCTTCACATCTGCGGAAAGCACCACGCACTGGTCGCCGTACCGCTGGGCGGCGGCGGGGATGAGCCCGGGGTCCTTCAGCGCACCGGAGTTGACGCTTACCTTATCCGCGCCGCATTTCAGCACCCGGTCAAAATCCTCCAGTGTGTTGATGCCGCCGCCCACGGTCAGGGGGATAAAAATCTCTCCCGCCACCCGGGTCAGGATGTCGGTAAAGAGGGCGCGTCCCTCAAAGCTGGCGGTGATATCGTAGAACACCAGTTCGTCCGCCCCGGCGGCGTTGTACAGTCGTGCCATCTCCACCGGGTCGGCCACGTCTTTAATGCCCTCAAAGTTCGTGCCCTTGACCACCCGGCCGTCGCGCACGTCCAGACAGGGGATGATGCGTTTGGTTATCATAAAGCTCCCTCTTTCTCAGTCCTGCACCAGCTGCACGCAGCGGGCAAGGTCCAGCGCGCCGGTGTACAGACTTTTGCCCAGAATGGCCGCTGCCGTGCCCATGCGCTGCAATTCCAGCAGCTCTGCCTCAGAGGAGATGCCGCCGCTGGCGGTAAAGGCCACCCCGGGCACTTGGGCCGCTAATTGCCGGTAAAGGCTCAGGTTTGTGCCCTGCATCGCGCCGTCACAGGCAATGTCGGTGTAGATGATGGCGGTGCAGCCGGCCTCTGCCAGCCGCTTGCAGAAGGCTACGCCCGGCTCGGCGCTGACCTCCTTCCAGCCGTGGATGGCCACATAGCCGTCCTTGGCGTCCACGCCCACGGCAATTTTATCGCCGTATTTTTGCAGCATCCGGGCGGTAAAGGCAAAATCCGTCACCGCCACGCTGCCCAGAATGCAGCGCCCCACCCCGAGGGAAAGGTATTTTTCAATGCGCTCCTCGGTGCGGATGCCGCCGCCTACCTCGATGTACAAACCGCCCTGCTTTGCCAGTGCGGCAATGGTATCGTAGTTGGAAAGGGTGCCGTCCTTGGCACCGTCCAAGTCCACCACATGAAGATTTTTTGCCCCGGCGGCCACAAAGCTGCGTGCCTGTGCGCAGGGGTCCTGCCCGTAAACGGTCATGCGGTCGTAGTCGCCCTGTGTCAGGCGCACCACCTGCCCGCCGCGCAGGTCAATGGCTGGAAATAGCTGCATAGTTGTTTCTCCTTTAGCGTCCTCGCCCGCTCACAATTCGCTGAACGCCTTCAGAATTCTGAGCCCGGTGTCGCCGCTCTTTTCCGGGTGGAACTGGGTGCCGTACACCCGCCCCGCCCGCACCGCGCCGGTGACCGGGATGGAATAATCACTGACGGCAAGGGTGCTTTCGGTGCAGTTTTTGCCGTAGTAGCTGTGGACGTAGTACACATACTCGCCCTCGCGGATGTAGCGGAACAGGGGGTCATCCTTTACGATGTGCAAGGCGTTCCAGCCCATCTGCGGCACTTTCAGACTTTTGTCCGCAAGGTCGGGCCCCAGCGGGCAGACCTCGCCTTTGATAAAGCCCAGCCCGGCGTGCTCGCCGTATTCGTAGCTTTTTTCAAACAGCAGCTGCATCCCAAGGCAGATGCCCAGCAGGGGCTTCTGTTCCGCCTGATCCTTCAGCACCGGCACAAGGCCTGTGGCGGTAAGCTTTGCCATGGCATCCCCGAATGCGCCCACCCCCGGCAGGATAAGCCGGTCGGCGGCGCGGATGGCAGCGGCGTCGGCGGTGACCACCGCCTGCAGCCCCAGCTGCTGCAAGCTGGAACGCAGGCTGAACAGATTGCCCACGCCGTAATCAAGAATGGCGATCATACCAGCAGTCCTTTCGTGGAGGGAATCTCGTCCCGGTGTGCCGCGTCGATGCGCACGGCCTCGGCCAATGCGTGCCCCGCGCCCTTGAAGCAGGCTTCCAGAATGTGGTGGGTGTTCTCGCCCGCAAACTGCACAAAGTGGACGGTTGCGGGCACGCAGCGGGCAAAGCCGTACCAGAACTCCTTGGCGCACTCCACGTCAAAATCGCCCACCTTTTCGGTCTGGCAGCGGATGTCCCAGTTCAGGGTGCACCGGCCGGAAAGATCCACCGCGCACAGCACCAGCGCCTCGTCCATGGGCAGGTAGAAGCTGCCGTAGCGGCAGATGCCGCGCATCTCGCCCAGCGCCCGGGCAAAGGCCTGTCCCAGCGCAATGCCCACGTCCTCGGTGGTGTGGTGGTAGTCCACCTGCACATCGCCGTGGCAGGTGAGCACCAGATCAAACCGTCCGTGCCGGGCAAACAGCTCCAGCATGTGGTTCAGAAAGCCGCAGCCGGTGTCGATCTCGTAGCGGCCGGTGCCGTCCAGATCAAGGGTCAGCTCGATCTGGGTCTCGTTGGTGTTGCGTTCCAGCGTTACCATGCGCTCTGCCATTGTCACACCTCCAGTATTTTGTCCACGGCGTCCATCAGCGCCTGCATCTGCTCCGGCGTGCCGATGGTGATGCGCAGCCAGTTTTCAATGCGCGGCGCATCAAAATGCCGCACCAGAATGCCGCTTTTCTTTAACTCTTTGTATAGCTCACCGCCGTTTATCCGCCCTGTGCTGGCAAACACAAAGTTTGCGCGGCTGTCCAGTACGGTAAAGCCCCGGTCGGTCAGCTGCTGCATCGTCCATGCGCGGGTGTCCATAACGGCGGTGCGGGTCTTTTCAAAGTAGGCGGTATCTTCCAGCGCAGCCTGCCCGGCTTTCAGGGTCAGGCGGTTGATGTTGTAGGGGTTCAGGCTGAACTTGACCCGGTTCAGGTCAGCGATCAGCGCCGCATTGCCCATGGCAAGCCCCAGCCGCGCACCCGCCAGCTGCCGGGATTTGGAGAAGGTCTGCACCACCAGCAGGTTTTCGTATTGGTCGATGAGGGGCACGCAGCTCTCGCCGCCAAAGTCCACATAGGCTTCGTCCACAATGACCACGCTGTCCGGGTTCGATCGCAAAATGCCCTCGATGGCATCCCGGGGCAGGCACAGCCCGGTGGGGGCGTTGGGGTTTGCAATGACGATGGTCTCGTGCAGGCCGTGGTAATCGGCGGGGTCAAGGGTGAAGTCCTCTTTTAACGGAATGATATGGGCAGGAATGTGCAGCAGACCGCACCACACGCCGTAGCAGCCGTAGGTGATATCCGCAAAGGCCAGCGGGTGGCTCTCGTCACAGAAGGCCCGCAGCGCAAAGAACAGGTTCTCGTCGCTGCCGTTGCCGGGCATGACCTGGGAAGGCTGCAAGCCGAAATGCGCCGCCGCCGTGCGCAGCAGCTGGGCACAGGCGGGGTCGGAGTAAAGACGCAGCTTTTCCACCTCGGCTTCGCTCACGGCTGCCACCACCCGGGGCGACGGCAGATAGGGGCTTTCGTTGGTATTCAGTTTGATGTACTGCTGATCCTGCGGCTGCTCCCCGGGCGTGTAGGGGGTGACAGCGGACAGGGCAGGGGAAAGAAAACGGCTCATAATGGTTTCCTCTTACTTCTCATATCGAATGGTCACGCTGCGGGCGTGGGCGTGCAGACCCTCGCGCTCGGCAAAGTCTGCAATGCGGGGCGCAACGGCTTCCAGCGCGTCCCGGGTGTAGTAAATGAA
Organism: Faecalibacterium prausnitzii; assembly: GCF_003324185.1. Classification (GTDB taxonomy): domain Bacteria; phylum Bacillota; class Clostridia; order Oscillospirales; family Ruminococcaceae; genus Faecalibacterium; species Faecalibacterium prausnitzii. Next base: position 102,767 of record NZ_PXUP01000009.1, on the reverse strand, counting down.
GCTGGACTTCTTGACGAAGTCGTCCACGCCCAGCGGGCTGGAAAAGCGTGCGGTGCCGCTGGTGGGCAGGGTGTGGTTGGGGCCCGCAAAGTAATCGCCCAGCGCCTCTGGTACGTTGCGGCCAAGGAAAATGCTGCCCGCGTTGCGGATCTCGTTCAGCACCCCAAAGGGGTCCTCCACGCAGACCTCCAAGTGTTCCGGCGCGATGATATTGCAGGCCTCGATGGCCTTGTGCAGGTCGGTGCAGAGGATGATCTTGCCGTTGTCGTCCACGCTGGCGCGGGCAATGGCGGCGCGGGGCAGCTGCGGAATTTGTACTTCCAGCTCGGCCTGTACCGCTTTGGCAAGGTCTGCGCTGTCGGTGACAAGCACCGGGCTTGCCAGCCTGTCGTGCTCGGCCTGACTTAACAGGTCTGCCGCCACCCACGCGGGATTGCAGCTGCCGTCTGCCAGCACCAGAATTTCGCTGGGGCCAGCGATCATATCAATGCCCACCTTGCCGAACACCTTGCGTTTGGCGGTAGCAACGTAGATGTTGCCGGGGCCTACGATCTTATCCACCGCCGGGATGCTCTGGGTACCGTAGGCCAGCGCCGCCACGGCCTGTGCGCCGCCGGTCTTGAAAATTTTGGTCACCCCGGCGGTGGCGGCAGCGGCCAGAATGACCGGGTTCACCTTGCCGTCCTTCCCGGCGGGGGTGGTCATGACGATCTCGGACACCCCTGCCACCTTGGCAGGAATGACGTCCATGAGCACGGTGGAAGGGTACGCCGCCGTGCCGCCGGGCACATACACACCGGCTTTTTCAATGGGGGTGTATTTCTGCCCCAGTACAATGCCGGGGCGGTCGTTCATCACAAAATTCTTGTGTACCTGCTGGCGGTGGAACTGCTCGATGTTCTCCGCCGCCTGCCGCAGGGTCTCGAGAAAATAGGGGTCCATGCCCGCAAAGGCTTCGTCGATCTCCGCCTGCGTCACCTGTAAATTTTCGATTGTTGCACCGTCAAATTTCAGGGCGTAGTCCTTCAGGGCATCGTCGCCCCGGGTGCGCACGTCCGCAATGATGGCGTCCACCACGTCCTCTACGTTCTTTTCGGCGCGGATGTCCCGGTTCAGAATTTCCTCCGGCTTCAGCTCGTCAAAATTATACAGCTTGATCATTTCTCTTCCTCCTGCTTGTGCAAGGTGTCGCGCAGCTTTTCCAGCATGGTGTCCATCTGCCGGTGCTTGAACTGGTAGCTGGCCTTGTTGGCGATGAACCGCGCCGAGATGGGCATGAATTCGGTGACCACCTGCAAGCCGTTTTCCCGCAGGGTGGTGCCGGTCTCCACGATGTCCACGATGACATCCGAAAGCCCAAGGATGGGGGCCAGCTCAATGGAGCCGTTCAGCTTGATGATATCGATATCCCGCCCCATGGAGGCGTAGTAGCGCTTTGCAATGTTGACGAACTTGGTGGCCACCCGCACCGGGCGGCTGGGGTCGTCCCGGTAGCCCGCCGGGGCGGCTACGCACATCCGGCAGCGGCCAAGACCGGTGTCCAGCAGCTCGTACACGTCTGCGGCGGCCTCGGTCAGGATATCCTTGCCCACGATGCCCACATCGGCAGCGCCGTGCTCCACATAGATGGCCACGTCGCTGGGTTTGACCAGAAAATACCGGATGCCCGCTGCCGGGTTTTCCACCACCAGCTTGCGGGTGGCGTTGTAGTCCTCCGGGCAGCCGTAGCCGATGCCAGCCAGCAGATGATAGACCTTGTCGCCCAGCCGCCCCTTGGGCAGCGCCACGTTCAGCATCACCTTGCCGGTGTCCTGATGCTGCACCGGCGGCATCGCGTTCAGCCGGTCCAGCTCGTCCAGATACACCGCAAAGCCGATAGCACCCGCCCCGGGGGTGAACTTTTGCAGCAGTAAATCGTACCGTCCGCCCTTCAGCAGCGGACGGGGCAAAGCCTTGAGATAGCCCTGAAACACAAGGCCGTTGTAGTATTCCATCTCACCGGCTAAGGTCAGGTCCAGCCGGATGCTGCCGCCCGCCCGTCCCAGCGTGGGCGCTAGGGCGGTCAGCTCTGCCACGGCGGCGGTCATGGCGGGGTTGCGGCAGAGCGCCGCCGCCTTGGAAAGGGTGGTAGCGTACCCGCCGGAAAGTTCCAGCACCCCGCACAAGGCGTCCGCCGCCGTTTCGGAAAGCCCCGCAGAAAGCGCGGCGGCGCGCAGTTCGTGGGCGTTTTTCTGCCGCAGCTTTTCCAGCAGCTGCGCCCGGGCGGCCTCCGGCACGCCCAGCGCATCGAACAGGCCGAACAGGTAGCCCATGTGGCTGACTTCCAGCACCCACTCTGCGCCCAGCGCCGCAAGCGACTGCGCCGCCAGACATACCGCCTGCTGCACCTCGGCTTCGCCCACAGCGCCCAGCAGCTCCAGACCCATCTGGGAGATCTCTTTAAAGGTGTGGCTTTCGGCGGAGGGGCGGTAGACGTTCTCGTGGTAGTAGTACCGCAGCGTCTCGCCCGGGGCGGGCTGCGCCGTCTTTGCGATGGACAGGGTCACGTCCGGCTTGAGTGCCAGCAGACGGCCGTCCAAATCGGTAAAGGTGATGACCTGCTCCGACGACAGAAAGCTGCGGTTCTCCTGATACAGGCTGTACTCCTCGAACCGTCCCATGTGGTACTTGCGGCAGCCTGCCGTCTCGTACAGGCTGCGCAGCGCAAAGGAGGCGCGCTCCTTTGGCTGCAAATGCTCCAGACTGAACTCCATTTCGCTCCCTCGTTTCCTTTCCCTTGTTTCTTTCCCTGCGCCGGCACAATTCCGGCGTCTCTATACACAAAAACATCCGGCGCGGCATCCTCCGCGCCCATAGGATGAAAGGCTTCTGTTCTTATTTTACTTTATCTAGGTAAAGCTGTAAAGCGTGAAAGTGAACGTCTTTTCCATTCTTATCCTACAATTTTTCAGTGCGTTTGTACAGGAAGGCGAAATTTTTTCAACCCATCAGCCCCTCTCGTGAAAATGGAGCACCGGAGTGTCCGCAGACGCTCCGGTGCTCCGAAATTATAAATATTCTTTCCGCTGATGATGCGCAGAGCAACGCGGCGCGCAATCCAAATCGTCCTCCTCCCGGCAACCTTGTATTCCGTCACACAAAGGCGTATACTGGGGCAAAAAGGAGGTGTTTGCCATGTGGTTCGTTTACGCGCTGGGGTCTGCGGTGTTCGCTGCCCTTACCTCGATTCTGGCGAAGATCGGCATCGAGGGGGTCAACTCCACCCTTGCCACCGCCATCCGCACGGCGGTAGTGCTGCTGATGAGCTGGGGCATGGTGTTCCTCACCGGCACCCAGACCGGCATTGCGGATATCTCCCGCCGCAGCTGGCTGTTTCTGGTGCTGTCCGGCCTTGCCACGGGTGCAAGCTGGCTGTGCTACTACCACGCCTTGCAGGTGGGTGCAGCGTCCAAGGTAGTGCCCATTGATAAGCTGAGCGTGGTCATCACCCTTGCGCTGGCCTTTGTGGTGCTGCACGAGCCCTTCACCGCCAAAAACCTCATCGGCTGCGCCCTCATCACCGCCGGTACGCTGTTTATGGTGCTGTAACGAGATATGCAAAACGGCTGCTGCACGTTCTTGTGCAGCAGCCGTTTTATCGTTTTTATTCCTCGCCTTTTTTCAGTATGTCCAGTTCCGGCATCAGCTCGGTGCTCACGATGGTAAGCATTTGCTCCAGCTTTGCGCATTCCTCGGGGGTAAAGCGCTGCCGGGCACGCTCCACTACGGTGTGCAGGTAAGAGTAACTGATGTTGTAGTAGTCGATATACTTCTGGGTGGGGCGCAGATGGTACTCCCGCCGGTCGGTGGTGGACTGGATCTTTTCCACATAGCCCTTTTTCACCAGACTGCCGATCTTGTACGCCGCATTGGGGGTGGAGATCTGCATCATGCGGGAAAACTCCGCGATGGTGGGCTCGCCCATCGCCATGATGCCCTCCATGCAGAAGGACTCCACCGTGGTCAGGGTAGCCTCACGGGTGGCAAAGCGCTGGAACACGTTCTGGTAAAAATGCAGCTTGAATTTGGTGTAGACGTCCTGAAAAGCTTTTTCCAGCATGGGTCATGCGCCTCCAATGCTTTAGTTTTCTTGCTATACGGCTAGTATACCACGAAAATGCCCCGCTGCATAGCGGAATTTTTACACAGCATCCCCGGAAGTTTTTGCCCGGGTGCGGGCGCGGATGACGCTGAGCACCGCCAGTTCCAGCACGATGGCTACCACCAGCAGCACCAGCGAGGTGACAAGGCTTGCGCGGCTGCCCAGCACTGCCTGTGCAAGGCCGGTGATGATGTAGCACACCGCCGAGCAGGCTGCCGCCGTAATGGCGTAAGGCAGCTGGGTGGAAACGTGGTTCACATGGCTGCAATGTGCGCCCGCCGAAGCCATAATGGTGGTATCCGAGATGGGAGAGCAGTGGTCGCCGCACACCGCGCCGGACAGGCAGGCGGCAATGGACACCACCAGCATCTCGCCGTCCGGGAATGCCTGACAGACGATGGGGATCAGGATGGAGAAGGTGCCCCAGGAAGTGCCGGTGGCAAAGGCAAGGAACACCGCCACAAGGAAGATGATGAACGGCAGCAGATACTGCAGCGCCGCCGCAGAATTGCCCAGCAGGTTTGCCACATAATACTTTGCGCCCAGCAGGCCGGTCATGCCGGACAGCGTCCATGCAAGGGACAAAATCAGCATGGGGCTGACCATGGCCTTGAAGCCCTCGGGGATGCAGGCGGCAAAGTCCTGAAAGGTCATCACGCCGCGTACCCGGTAAAATACAAAGGTGAACAGCAGGGCGATGCTGCTGCCCAGCACCAGACCCGCCGAAGCGTTGCAGTCCGCAAAGGCGGTGATGAAGTCCACGCCCTCAAAGAAGCCGCCGGTGTACACCATGCCGAAGATGCAGGCCGCGATCAGCACCAGCACCGGTGCGATCAGGTCGATGACGTGACCGTTGGTGTCATTCCCATCGTCCACATCGTCGCCATAGGGACGGTCGGCGGTGGTAAACAGGTCGCCGTTTTTGGCGTTGTCCTCGTTCAGCTTCATGGGGCCGAACTCCGCCCCGGTAAAGATGAGGAACAGGCTCATCACAACGGTCATGACGGCGTAATAGTTATAAGGAATGGTGCGCAGGAACATGGTAAAGCCGTTGATGCCAGAGCCCGCCGGGACGCTGGAGGTGACCGCAGCCGCCCAGCTGGACACCGGCGCAATGATGCAGATGGGCGCGGCGGTGGAATCGATCAGGTAAGCCAGCTTTGCGCGGGACACCTTCTGCCGGTCGGTCACCGGGCGCATCACCGAGCCAACGGTCAGGCAGTTGAAGTAGTCGTCCACAAAGATCATCACGCCCAGCAGCAGGGTGGCAAACTGTGCGCCCGCCCGGCTGTGGATGTGGGTGGACGCCCAGCGCCCGAAGGCTGCCGAGCCGCCCGCCTTGTTCATCAGCGCCACCAGAATGCCCAGCATCACCAGAAAGGCCAGAATGCCCACGTTGCCGGAGTCCGACAGCTTGGTGATCATGCCGCCGTCCTCGTTGAAGAACAGGGTGTTCAGCGCCAGCTCAAGGTTGCCGTTGGCATACAGCAGCGCACCGGAAGCAATGCCCACCAGCAGCGAGGTGTACACCTCCTTGGTGTTCAGCGCCAGCACGATGGCAATGACCGGCGGCAGCAGGGAAAAGAAAGTGCTGTACACCGCACAGGTGTAGGTGGCGGGGTCGGCCACCTTGCCGGGGGTCACCGCCGTGCACCACAGCAGCAGGGCAAAGACGAACAGCGCCCCCGCCCAGGATAAGTTTTTGTTTTTCATAAGCTCCTCATATCAGGTGTCAATCATTGTCTGCGGGGTTCGTCCGGCGTATCGGGGCGCAGGCTGCGGGGCAGACTACCCACAGAAACGCAAAGGGGGTGTGCACCGTGCCGGATTACAAGGCCATGTACTTTGAGCTGTTCCGCGCCAGTGTGCAGGCTGTGCAGCTTTTGCAGGACGCGCAGACCCGCGCCGAGCAGCAGCTGCTGGCTGCAGACTTGCCGCCGCTGCGGCTGGACGAAACAGACAAAAGCGACTCTTAGCCCTTTTTGGCCTCGGCCTTAGCAGCAAACTTTTCCTCAAAGATGACAAAGCGCTCGTGGGTGCCGCCGCCCACAGGGCCTTTCTCGTCCGCAAGCGTCACCTTAAAGGTCAGCTTGCGGCCCTCCACTGCCACCAGCTCGCTGCGGCAGGTCACAGTCATGCCCACAGGGGTGGGTGCGGTGTGCTCCAGCTCCAGCTTGGTACCCACGGTGCCGCTGCCTGCTTCCAGCGCAGGGGCAACGCTCTGCCAGCAGGTCTTTTCGGCCAGTGCCACCAGTGCGGGGGTGGCAAACACGTCCAGTGTGCCGCTGCCCATGGTCTTTGCAGTGTTCTCTGCGCTCACGCGCACGCTCTGCTCGCCGCAGATACCGGTTTCCAGCTTCATATACAGTTCCTCCTTATGCGTCCTTTGGACGCAGTTGTGTTATTTGTGGTCATACACCTTTATAAGATATCACAAAACGCGCCGGAATGCACTATTTTTTGCATATTTTTTCAGGGAAGCGCCCGGAAAGCGGGAGGACTGGAAGCGTGTCGCGCTCCGCGGGGAACGTTTCTGCCTGCCAGCAGCGTGCAGGGACGCTCCGCTGGGCCAGAGGCAGGGAGGGGTGTTCCGACTCCCCCCCTCCCTACCTCTGGACTCCACCCACCCCGCAACGGGCCAGGGGCTGCTCGCCCTTGACAATCCTAAAGAAGAAGTCGAAGCACAAAAAAGCTAGCGCTGCGCCAGTCGGCGCTATCGCTTTAACGCTTTTTTCGCTTCTCCATCCATAGCCCCTCAGTCGCTGCGCGACAGCTCCCCCGAGGGGGAGCGAGCGCCCGCCCGCAGCGCTGCGCTTTCGCAGAAAGCGGCGCTGCAAATGCCGTTTTCCGTTACGACTCCTCCCGTGAAAATGCGTTTGGAGCGCTCCGCAGAGCTTGTCAGGGCAAAGCCCCTCCATCTGCTAACGCAGACCGCTCTGCCGCTTAAAAGCCCCACTGGGGCTTTCATTGCTGCGCTGCGCTCCGCAAACGCGGTCGCTCCAAACGCGAAATTGAAAATGATTTTTCCACTGAATATGGCTAGCAACGACGACGACCGCCGCCAGCGGCGGAAACAGGGAGGAGTTGTTGGGGCAGCGGCCAGCAAGACGCACGTGCCGCCCAAGGCACGATGCGGATGCTGGGTGCCGCAACCCGGAAGAAGCGGAAGCCATTTCAAATCGTTCTGCTGCCCAACCCGCACCCTGTTTGCAAATTAAAATTGCATCTTTTTTGCGTTTTACGGCGATTTTCAGCAATTTTGCGGCAATGTAAAAAACTTTGCGGATTTTGCTTGACAGGGGGCTGTCTGCGTGTTATCATGAACACATGAACAGATGCTCATATATCGAAACGAAGGGAGAGGACAGCATGACCGGGCTAGAACAAGCCGCACCGGAAAAGGAAAAACAGCCGGTGGAGATGCCGGATGACGAGGTGCTGTACGAACTGGCAGATCTGTTCCGCGTGTTTGGCGATTCCACCCGCATCAAAATTTTGTATGCCTTACATGACAGCGAACTTTGCGTGCAGGATATCGCGGACGCCGTGCAGCTGAGCCAGTCTGCCGTCAGCCACCAGCTGCGGGTGCTCAAGGATTCCAAGCTTGTGCGCTTCCGGCGGGAGGGCAAAACTGTTTTCTACGCACTGGACGATGACCATGTGCGCAGCATCCTCTCCATGGGGATGGACCATATCGAAGAATGACCGGGCGCACGCCCGCACAAAAAGAAAGGCTGGTACTTATTATGAAAAAGACCTACAAGATCGAAGTGGACTGCGCCAACTGCGCCCAGAAGATGGAGGATGCCGCCAACACCGTAGCCGGTGTGGAAAAGGCGACCGTCAGCTTTATGACCCAGAAGATGAAGGTGGAGTTCGCCGAGGGTGCCGACCCCCACGCCACCATGGAGAATGTGCTGTCTGCCTGCAAGAAGGTAGAGGACGACTGCGAGATCTTTGATATCTGATGTGCGGCAAAGCTCTCCCGGTCGGTACGGACTGGGGGAGTTTTTCTGTGGAAAAATCCACCACTTTTCAACAATTTCCACCGGGTTTTCAACACGCTTTGCGGAAAAAGAGAAAAAGAAGCGTGGAAAAGCGCTTTTTTACAGGAAAACTGTGTGGAAAACGCGGGTAAAACTGTGGAATAACCATTTTTTGCCGAAAAACTTGTGGAAAACCACCCGTTTTTCATCCGCTGCACCGCAAAATGAGGAGCGTTGCTTATGAACAAGAAACAAAAAAAGACCCTTGAGCGCATTCTGATCGCCGTGGCACTGGTGATCGTGCTCAAGCTTTTGCCCGCCTTGCCCATGCCGGTAGAGCTGGCGCTCTACTGCATCCCCTACCTTGTGGTGGGCTGGGACGTGCTGCGCAAGGCGCTGAAGGGCATCAAGAACCGTCAGCCCTTTGACGAGTGCTTTCTGATGGCAGTGGCCACCGTGGGCGCGTTTGCGCTGGGCGACTATGTGGAGGGCTGCGCCGTTATCATCTTCTACCAGATCGGCGAGCTGTTCCAGAGCGTCGCCGTGGGCAAGAGCCGCCAGAGCATTGCCAGCCTGATGGACATTCGCCCGGACTACGCCAACATCGAGGGCGAGGACGGCAAGCTGGAACAGGTGGACCCGGATGAGGTCGAGGTGGGCACCGTCATCGTGGTGCAGCCCGGCGAGCGGGTGCCCATTGACGGCGTCATCGTGGAGGGCGCTTCTGCCCTGAACACTGCCGCCCTGACCGGCGAGAGCCTGCCCCGGGACGTGAACGCCGGGGACGAGGTCATCAGCGGCTGCGTGAACATGACCGGCCTTTTGAAGGTGCGCACCACCAAGGAATTTGGCGAGTCCACCGTCTCTAAAATTCTGGATCTTGTGGAAAATTCCAGCATGAAAAAAGCCCGAGCAGAAAACTTTATCACCCGCTTTGCCCGGGTGTATACCCCCGCCGTCTGCTACGGCGCACTGGCGCTGGCTCTTCTGCCGCCGGTGGTGCTGCTGCTCATGGGACAGCCCGCCCGCTTTGGCGACTGGGTCTACCGCGCCCTGACCTTCCTTGTCATCAGCTGCCCCTGTGCGCTGGTCATCTCCATTCCGCTGAGCTTCTTCGGCGGCATCGGCGGCGCTTCCTCCTGCGGCATCCTCATCAAGGGCTCTACCTATCTGGAAGAGCTTGCCAACACCGGCGTTGTGGTGTTCGATAAGACCGGCACCCTGACGCAGGGCACCTTTAAGGTCACCGGCATCCACCCGGCCGAGGGCGTGACCGACGCCGCACTGGTGGAAGCCGCTGCGCTGGCAGAAAGCTGGTCCAAGCACCCCATCTCCCTGAGCATCAAGGCCGCCTACGGCAAGCCCATTGACGCCGCCCGGGTCACGGACGTGCAGGAGCTGGGCGGTCATGGCGTGACCGCGAAGGTGGACGGCAAGAGCGTTGCTGCCGGTAACGCCCGCCTGATGGAAAAGCTTGGCCTTGCCGTGCCCGCCGTGGACGGCGTGGGCACCATCGTGCACGTTGCCGTGGAGGGCAGCTATGCGGGCTATCTGCTGATTTCGGACGTGGTAAAGCCCCACAGCGCCGATGCCATCCGCGCTTTGAAGGCTTCCGGCGTGCGCAAGACGGTCATGCTGACCGGCGATGCACAGCCGGTGGCACAGGCGGTAGCGCAGCAGCTGGGTCTGGACGAGTACCACGCCGGTCTTTTGCCCGGCGACAAGGTAGACCAGATCGAAAAGCTGCTGGCTGAAAAGCAGCCCAAGGAGAACCTTGCCTTTGTGGGTGACGGCATCAACGATGCGCCGGTGCTCTCCCGCGCAGACGTGGGCATCGCCATGGGTGCGCTGGGCTCGGACGCCGCCATCGAGGCCGCAGACGTGGTGCTGATGGATGACGACCCCGCCAAGATCGCGCTGGCTATGCGCATTGCCCGCCGCACCCTGCGCATCGTGCACCAGAACATCGTGTTCGCGCTGGGCATCAAGGCGCTGTGCCTGCTGCTGGGCGCACTGGGCATTGCCGGAATGTGGGCAGCCATCTTTGCAGATGTGGGCGTGATGGTCATCGCCGTGCTCAACGCCACCCGCGCCCTGTATACCAAAGACCTGACCAAAAACTGACATAAACGCAAAACAGCCAGACCGGCACTGCCGGTCTGGCTGTTGTTGTTTTGGGGAAATTTACAGCTTTTCCACCATCGCTGCTACGATCTTAGTGGCGGTGGCGACATACTCGCTGATAGAGAACTTCTTCACCACCAGCACCTCGTGGCCGTCCTCGTCGGCGTTGTCGCTCATGGCGCGCAGGATGACGCAGGGCACGCCGTTCTTGGCGGCGATCTGGCTTACCGCAGCGCCCTCCATCTCCACGCAGTCCGGGGCGCACTTGGCCTCAATGGCGGCCTTCGTCTCGCTGTCGCCCACGAACAGATCGCCGGTGGCGATCTTGCCCACCAGTGCCTTTACCCCGGCTTCGGCGCAGGCGGCTTCGGCAGCGGCGATCAGTTCCGGGTCGCCGGTGTATTCCTTCAGGAACGGCGGGTTCTGGCAGATCATATCCAGCTGGGCATCGTGGTACAGCACCGTCTTGCCGATGACCACATCCCCGATGCCGATCTTGCTGGTCATGTTGCCCGCAATGCCAGAGAAGATGATCTTCTCCGCGCCGAACTTGGTGATGAGCACCTGCGTGGTAGCGGCGGCATTGGCCTTGCCCATACCGGCGCAGCACACCACCACCTGCTTGCCGGCCAGCATACCCTTGTGGTACTCCACGCCGCCGTAGGGCTCAACGGTGACATTTTCCAGCTTTGCACACAGCTGGTCTACTTCATCGGGCATAGCGCCCATAATACCAAAGATCATGGTGGACTCCTTTAAACATTAAACAGGAACTCGATGACATCGCCATCCTGCACAACATACTCCTTGCCCTCGGTGCGCTGCAGACCCTTGGCCTTGACGGCGGCGTAGTCGAAGTTGTTGGCTTCCAGATCGTTGTAGCCGATGACGCTGGCGCGGATGAAGCCGCGCTCGAAGTCGCTGTGGATCTTACCGGCAGCCTGCGGAGCCTTGGTGCCCTTGCGGATGGTCCATGCGCGGCACTCCTTCTTGCCGTCGGTCAGGAAGGAGATCAGACCCAGCAGGTCGTAGCTGGCGGTGATGAGGTTGTCCAGACCGCTGGCCTCGATGCCCATCTCGGCCAGAAATGCCTTCTTTTCCTCGGGGCTGTAATCCGCAATGTCCTCCTCGGTCTTGGCGCAGATGGGGATGTAGCGGGCGCCCTCCTCCTTGGCGCGGGCAGCCACCAGCGGGACGTACTTGTTGTTCTCGATGCCCTCCATCAGGTCATCCTCGCCCACGTTGCAGGCGTACAGCACCGGCTTTGCGCTCAGCAGACCCATCTCGTGCAGAACGGTCTGCTGCTCGGTGTCGGTGGGGTCAAAATCAAAGCTGCGGGCGGGCTTACCGGCGCTCAGATGGTCGGCCAGCTGCTGCAGCCATGCGGCCTCGGCGGCAGCGCCCTTGTTGTTGCCGCTCTTGGCAGCCTTTGCCATGCGGCCTGCGCGGTTCTGCACCACCTCAAGGTCGGAGAGGATCAGCTCGTAGTCGATGGCTTCAATATCGGCAATGGGGTCCACGGCCTCGGCCTTGGTCACGTCCTCCACCACATGGATGATGTTGTCATCGTCAAAGCAGCGCACCACGTGCACGATGGCGTCACACTCGCGGATGTGGCCAAGGAACTTGTTGCCAAGGCCTGCGCCCTGACTTGCACCCTTCACAAGACCGGCAATGTCCACGAACTCCACGATGGCGGGGGTCTTTTTGTTGGTCTGCCAGATCTCGGCCAGCTTGTCCAGCCGCTTGTCCGGCACAGCCACGATGCCGGAGTTCGGCTCGATGGTGCAGAAGGGATAGTTTGCAGCCTCCGCGTTCTTGGTGGAGGTGATGGCGTTGAACAGAGTGGACTTGCCCACGTTGGGCAGGCCGACGATACCTAACTTCATATAAAATACGCTCCTTACACGTTTTTTGGCATAACGATACATCTACCATTATACGCGATGAACCCCGCCAGCGCAAGGGGGCAGGGCTATCTTGAATCAGGAATCCTGAAATAATCCGGGATGGGTTATCGGCAAGAAATCAAATTTCGGGGCTTCTGCTGCAAACGTTTCTTGCTGATAGCGCGGCTGCGTAAGGTGTACCCTAGGCAGAAATGTGAAAAAAACTACACTTCCTTCTTTATTTTGTCATAACTGTCCCGTATAATAGAAAGGAAAGAGCCGGTCAAAACGCCCGGAAGGGCTGAAGATACAGCAAAAACCTGCATAAAAGGGGAGGAAAACACTTATGGCAAACGAAAAGATCCTTGTGGTGGACGACGACGCCAACATCTGCGAGCTGCTGCGGCTGTACCTGACCAAGGAGGGCTATCAGGTCACGGTGGCAAACGATGGCGAAGAAGGGCTGGAAAAGTTCAACGCGGTCAAGCCGGACATGGTGCTGCTGGACGTGATGATGCCCCGCATGGACGGTCTTGAGGTCTGCCGCCGCATCCGCAAGGCGGGCAACACCCCGGTGATGATGCTTACCGCCAAGGGCGAGACCTTTGACAAGGTGCTGGGCTTGGAGCTTGGCGCAGACGATTACATGGTCAAGCCCTTTGACGCAAAAGAAGTGGTGGCACGCATCAAGGCGGTGCTGCGCCGCTGCCAGACTACCTCCGCTGCCGCCGAGAGCACCGAGGGCGTTATTGAGTTCGACAACCTCCGTCTGGATATGAACAGCTACGAGCTGCGGGTCAAGGGCAAGGTGGTGGAGGCTCCCCCCAAGGAGCTGGAACTGCTGAACTGTCTGGCTTCCCACCCCAACCGCGTGTACACCCGCGACCAGCTGCTGGACGAGGTGTGGGGCTTTGAGTACTACGGCGACAGCCGCACCATTGATGTCCACGTCAAGCGCCTGCGCGAAAAGCTGGCCGGTGCTTCCGATAAGTGGGAACTGAAAACCGTCTGGGGCGTGGGCTATAAGTTCGAGGTGCGTCAATAATGCGTAAAAGTATCTCCACGGCCTTTTTCTCCATGGTGTCCACCCTGATGGTGCTGGGCATCGTGCTGATGGGCTGCTCGGAGTGGGTGCTGTTCAAGAATTATTTTGCGAAGGATCGCTACGAAACACTGGATCAGGTGGTAAATGTCGCCAAGCGCACCGCAGAGTATCTGGTAAACAGCGAGACCATGCCGCAGGGCGCAGAGCTGGACGCTTTGAACACCAAGCTGGAGATCATCGGCGAGAGCGCCGAGGCTTATCTGTTTTTCACCGACCGACAGGGCAATGTGCTCATCGCCTCCGACCCGGACAAGCTTACTACCACCACCGTGCCGCTGGATATCTGCCAGCGCGCCAACGCAGTGGCTGACCCGGACGCCCGGCACTACCACGCTTTCGGCGATTTGGGAGGCGCCCTGACCGAAAAAAGCTATATCGCGGCGGTGGAGACCATCGATGACCAGAGCCTGTTCAGCGGCTGGCTGTTTTTGTGCTCCTCCGGCGCGCAGCTCACCGACTTCAAGCAGCAGTTCTGGTCCAACTTCCTCATGTCCGCCTGCGTGATGCTGCTGTGCGCCAGCGTGCTGACCCGCCTGTTGATGCGTCAGCTCACCGACCCGCTGCAAAAGGTCACCGATGCCGCCCAGCGCTTTGGCGGCGGCGACCTCTCTGTCCGCGTGGAGGGCGTGGAGGGTGATGGCGAGGTGGCAGACCTTGCCCGCACCTTCAACCAGATGGCGGAGAACATCCAGTCCAACGATAACTCCCGGGGTCAGTTCATGGGCAACATCGCCCACGAACTGCGCACCCCCATGACCACCATCAAGGGCTTTGTGGACGGCATTCTGGACGGCACCATCCCGCCCGAGATGCAGAACCACTACCTGCAGCTGGTCAGCGAGGAGACCGGCCGTCTGGCACGGCTCATCCAGAATATGCTGGATCTCTCCAAGCTGGAAAGCGGAGAGTATCAGGTGAACGCCCGGATGTTCAATATCTGGGAGACCCTGACCGGCGTGGCGCTTGCCGCAGAGCAGCGCATCAACGATGGCATGATCGAGCTGGAAGGCCTGACCATGGATGAAAAGGTGCTGGTCTACGCCGACCCCGACCTGATCCATCAGGTGGCGTATAATTTGCTGGACAACGCCATCAAGTTCACCCCGGCGGGCGGCACCATCCGCTTCAGCGTGGAAAAGCTTGGCCCCGAGGCCGAGATCTCCATCTGGAACTCCGGGCAGGGCATCAGCCCGGAGGCGCTGCCCTATGTGTTCGAGCGGTTCTACAAGGAGGATCGTTCCCGCGGCCTGCACGCCCGCGGCTCCGGTTTGGGACTGAACATCTGCAAGGTGCTGGTCAATCTGTCCGGCGGGCAGATCCGCGTGGAGAGCCAGCAGGGCGAGTGGTGCCGCTTTGTGTTCACCCTGCCCACCTGTTCCCCCAACCCCGGCGGCATGAAGCGCCTGCCGGACGCCGCCGGGCAGCCCGGCGCAGTGGAGGAACCCGCCAGCATGAAGCCGGTAGAATAAGACCCCGCAGCCAGACTGCCCCGCCCGGGCGGTCTGGCTGCTTTGGCGTTGTTGGAATAAAAATTCTGCTTACCGCTGTGACCCCCTCTTGTGAAAATGCGTTTGGAGCACTCCGCAGAGTGCGACAAACGCGGAATTAAAAATCTATTTTCCGCTGAATATGGCCAGAGCAACGCGGAGGCCATTCCAAATCGTTCTGCTTCAAAGAAAGCTGCTGCAAAATGGCAAGCCTTCGGCGGCAGCTGCGCGGCACATGGAGATGCTGCCGCGCAATGGACTTTTTGCGCCATTTACGACTTTTCGGTGAAAAAAACGGCTGCGGGTTTGATTTTTTGGCCGTTTTCATGTAAACTAAAAGATAACCATGCCCGCGTATTTTTTGCCCGGCAGAACCCTGCAAAACGCGCAACACATGGGATAAAAATTGCTAAAAATAACGGAGCGTAATGAAATATTATGGCCATCGTAAGTCCTTCGATTCTTTCTGCTGATTTTGGCAAGCTGGGTGCAGACTGCCGCATGGTGTTGGACGCCGGCGCACAGATGCTGCACTATGACGTGATGGACGGGCATTTTGTGCCCAACATCAGCTTTGGTGTGCCGGTGCTCAAAAGCCTGCACAAGGCGCTGCCGGATGCCTTTTATGACGTGCATCTGATGATCAGCCACCCGCTGCAATACGCCGAGCCCTTTATCAAGGCTGGTGCTACCCTGTATAACTTCCATCTGGAGTGCGAAGATGATATTCAGGCCACCATTGATGCCGTTCGTGCGCTGGGCTGCAAGGTGGGTCTGACCATTAAGCCCGGCACCCCGGCCGAGGCGCTGGCCCCGTGGCTGAACCAGCTGGATCTGGTGCTGGTGATGAGCGTGGAACCCGGCTTCGGCGGGCAGAAGTTCATGCCCTCGGCGCTGGACAAGCTCCGCTGGCTCAAGGCAGAGCGGGAAGCACGCGGCCTTTCCTACCTGCTGGAGGTGGACGGCGGCGTGGATGCCGCCACCGCACCCTTGTGCGTAGAAGCCGGTGCCGACGTGCTGGTGGCAGGCAGTGCCGTGTTCGGCGCCGCCGACCCTGCTGCGGCTGTGGGCGCACTGGCCAGCCTGTAAGGAGGCCCGTATATGGATGAAGCTTTGATCCAAGAGCAGGAGCGGCAGCTGCAAAAGACCGGCCGGTACTATAAGCACGTTTTCTGGCTGTGTGTGCCGCTGCTGTGCATGGCCTGCTATTTCTATGGGGCGCGTCCGCTGCTGCTGTGCGGCATCGCCCTGCTTACCGGCAACCTGTGCGACCGTCTGGTGGCGCTGCTGCGCCATCGGGTGTACACCAATAAAGATCTCTCCAACGAGAGTTTCAGCCTGATCATCGCCCTGCTCATGCCCGCCACCGTGGACATCTATGTGCTGGTGGTGGCAGTGCTGGCGGGCGTGCTCATCGGCAAGGAGGTCTTTGGCGGCTACGGCAGCTATCCCTTCAACCCCGCTGCCGTGGGCTACGCCGTGGCGGCGGTATCGTGGCCGGAGCAGGTGGTGCGCTACCCGCAGCCCTATACGCCGCTGCCCCTGTGGAACGCCTCTGCCGTGCCGGTGAGCAGCACCATCGAGGATACCCTGCGCAGCGGCGGCATCCTGAACCTGAACGCCCTCGCCGTTGTGCTGGGCGAGTTTGCTGCCCCCATGGGCACCGGTGCGGCGCTGGTCATTCTGGCCTGCGGCCTTGTGCTGTGGACCCAGAAGGACGTGCACATCGGCGCATCAGCGAGCTTTCTCATCACCTGCGGGCTCATCGCCTTCTTCTTCCCGCGTCAGGTGGGTTTGGCGGACAGCACCCTCTTCAGCAGCCTGCTGCCCCGCCTGCAGGGCATCCGGGACGAGCTGCACACCGGTGCGGTGCTGTTCTGTGCGGTGTTCCTGCTCAACGAGCCCTACACCTGCGCCCATCACCGGCTCGGACGCATCCTGTACGGCGCCCTAGTGGGTGCTGCCACCATGGGCTTCCGCTATTTCGGCGTGTACGAGACCGGCGTCTGCTTTGCACTGCTGGCAGTCAACAGCGTGTCCGCGCTCATTGACCGCACCGAGGAGCGGCTGTACCGTCTGCTGCACCGTCTGCCGTCCGAACGAAAGGAGGCTGCGGAATGAAAAAGCGTACTGCGGAACTGATTTTAAAGGACCCCGAAAAGTTTGCCCATCATGACCGTGTGTTCCTGAATAACCCGGTGGTCATGCAGGGCATGGGTCTGGCACCGCTGGTGGTCGTGGCTACCACCGGGCAGAACGGCCTGATGCTGGCGGCGGCGGTGACGCTGCTGCTGGTGCCCTCCCGCGTGCTGGCCTGCCTGCTCAGCCGCCTTGTACCCCTGCGGGACGAGGAGCCTACCCCGGAGCAGCTGCAAAAAAAGCTGCTGCCCCGCGCACTTTTGTACGCAGCCAGCGCCGCTGTGGTGTACCTGGCGGCATATCCCATTTTGAACTTCGTGTTTGGCACCGGGCTTTTGAACCTTGGCATCTACCTGCCCATGCTGGTGGTGGAGCCGCTTCTGACCTACCGCTTCGGCCGCGTGCAGGAGACAGTGCACAAGGCCGTTTCCAAGGGCGTGCGCATCACCGTGGGCTACGCGCTGCTGCTGCTCGTGGTGGGCGTGGTGCGCGAGTGGCTCAGCCTTGGCACCGTGTTCGGTGCCCCGGTGGGGCGCTGGGCGCTGCTGCCGCTGGCTAAGATGCCGGCGGGCGGCTTTATCGTGCTGGGCATCCTGTGCGCCATCTGGCGCGCTGCGGCTGCAAAGCGCAAGGAATATCTGAAAAAGGAAGCACGGGATACCCTGACCGTGCACTACCAGAAGGAGGTGGACCGCGAACCGTGAAGGAAGTTGTAAGCAGCTCGGCAGTGTTTTTCAGCTATGCACTGCTGGCCATTTTTGCACAGAACGCTGTCTTTACCCGTGCACTGGGCGTGTCCCGCATGGTGCAGCTGGTGGGGGACGACCGCACCAGCAGCGCCTT
This sequence comes from Faecalibacterium prausnitzii, assembly GCF_003324185.1. Classification (GTDB taxonomy): domain Bacteria; phylum Bacillota; class Clostridia; order Oscillospirales; family Ruminococcaceae; genus Faecalibacterium; species Faecalibacterium prausnitzii. The sequence goes on along the minus strand of NZ_PXUP01000009.1, from coordinate 85,053 downwards.
GTTCGGCATGATGCTGTGCATCACGCAGGTGCTGGTGGCGCCGGTGGCTTTTCTTGCCGGGCGGTTCATTGCCCCGCTGGATAACCGCGCCCAGCTGCGCCCGCTGGTGTATATTGCCAGCATTGCCGTGGTGTGTCTGGCGGAGCATCTGGTGCTGTGGCTGCTGCGCAGCCTGCCCCGCCGCGCCCAGCTGCTGCGCATCGTGCCGCTGGCCGCGCTGAACAGCGGCGTGCTGGGCACGGTGCTGGTGGAGCGCACCCAGTCCTTTACCCTTGGCCAGAGCCTTGGCTTTGGCCTTGGCAGCGGCCTTGGCTATGTGCTGGCGGTGCTGCTGGTCACCGAGGCGCGCCACCGCCTGCGCAGCAAAGCGATCCCCAAAGCATTCCGCGGCCTGCCCATCACGCTGGTGTATATCGGCGTGCTGGCGCTGGCGATCTATGGCTTTACCGGACATTCCGTTATCCTGTAATGCAGACAGGGAGGAAAAGATACCATGGCTAAGTATAAACGTCAGAAGGTCAAGCATTATCACCGCAGCTTTTACAGCCGTGAAATGCGCGTCAAGCGCGGCATCGGCATTGCGGTGCTGGTAGTGGCAGTGCTGGCAGCAGCATGGTTTGCCGCACCCCATGTGCTGGATTGGGCCACCCACACTTGGTATACCGTGGTCAAGGATCGGGATCTGGAGGCCGAAAGCGCTTCCCGCGCCGAGGCAGCCGCCTCCTCTGCGGCGGCAAGCAGCGCTGCTGCTTCGCAGGCAGCGTCTGAGCCGGAGGAGGAAAAGCCGCTGGACGGCAAGGCCATTACCGGCGGCAGCTGGGCAGAGCTGGACGTGACCACCCTGACCGATGAAGCCGCCATCCGCACCGCCGTCCGGCAGCTGAAGCAGCAGGGCGCAGACTACGCCCTTGTCACCCTGAAGGACGCCGCTGGCACGGTGTACTACGCTTCCGGGGTGGCAGCCGCTGCCCAGAGCATCACCGAAAACCCGGTGGATGCGGCCAATATCGCCGCCATCCTGCGGGAGGAGGGCATTATCCCGGCGGCACAGCTTGCCGCCTTTACCGACCCGGTGTCGGTGTACACCGACCGCAGCATGGGCGTGCACTACGATGGCAACAGCCTCTGGCTGGACAACGTCAGCGCAGCCAAGGGCGGCAAGGCATGGATGAACCCCTTTGCCGCAAGCGCGGTGCAGTATGTCGGCGACCTCATTGAGGAGGTGCAGGGCATGGGCTACGAGCAGGTGGTGCTTACCGGGGTGCAGTTCCCCAATATCATCACCCGCAAGCAGGACTTCGGTGCCTCCGGCGGCAAGAGCCGGGAGGGACGCGCCGCCCAGCTGACGGCGGATATCGCCGCATGGCAGACCCGCTTTGCAGGCAGCGTGACCCTGTGGGTCAGCTACCCGGACGCACTGTGCACCGCCGCTACCGATGCCCTTGGCACCACCGGCACGTCCCTTGGCATGGAAAACCTGCTGGTCACCAGCAGCACCGCACTGGATGCGGACAGCCGCGCTGCGCTGGAGCAGGCCGCTGCCGACGCCGGTGTGCAGCACATTGTGGTGCACGACACCGCAGCGTTCCGCTGAGAAGCGGCTTTGATAGAGAGGGGAGGAAACGACTATGAAACCGACTACCTGTTTTGCACCCGCACACATCCTGCTGCCTTCGGAGCAGGTGCCGCTGGAGCAGTGGGGCTGCATCGCCTGTGACCAGTTCACCAGTGACCGCAGCTATTGGCAGCGGGCAGAAGAGACCGCTGCGGGTGCGCCCAGCACCCTGAACCTGATCCTGCCGGAGGTGTATCTGGAGGACGGAGACGCCGATGCGCGGGTGGAAAAGATCCACGCCACCATGCAGGATTACGCCAAAAATGTGCTCACCCGGGCGGTGGACGGCTTTATCTATGTGGAGCGCACCGAGCAGAGCGGCCGGGTGCGGCAGGGTCTTGTAGGGCGTGTGGACTTGGAAGCTTACAGCTACCGCCGTGGCGAAAAATGTACCGTGCGCCCCAGCGAGTGCACCGTGGAAAGCCGCATCCCGCCCCGCATGAAGGTGCGCACCGGCGCTGCGCTGGAAACGCCCCACATCATGATGCTGGCGGATGACCCGGACTGCACCCTCATCGAGCCCATTGCCGCCCACAAGGACAGCCTGCCCAAGGTATACGAGGGCGAGCTGATGCTGGGCGGCGGCCATGTGGCAGGCTGGGCGGTGGAGGACCCCGCCCTCATCGCACAGATCGAAAATGCGCTGACCGTGCTGGGCAGTCAGGAAGAATTTGACAAGAAATACCCCGATGCCACCCGCCGCGACCCGCTGACGCTGGCCGTGGGCGATGGCAACCACTCGCTGGCTACCGCAAAGGCCTGCTGGGAGGAGCTGAAAAAGACTCTGACCCCGGAACAGGCAGAAAATCACCCCGCCCGCTGGTGTCTGGCAGAGGTGTGCAACGTGCACTCCCCGGCCATCGAGATCGAGCCCATCCACCGGGTGCTGTTCAACGTGGACTGCGCCACCGTGCTGCTGAGCCTCATTACATGGAGCGATTCCAACATGGCAGGCTGCTGCTTTGGCGGCAGCAAAAAGCAGCCTTTTACGCTGGCGGGCCCCCACATGGCCAATGTGCTCAGCTTTGAGGACCCCACCGAGCCGCTGACCGTGGGCACCATCGACGATTTTATTTCGGATTATATCGAGCGCCACCCGGAAGCAAAGGTGGACTATGTGCATGACGAGCCGGCTGTGCGTGCGCTGTGCAAGCAGGGCGCAGTGGCGTTTTTGATGCCGCCCTTCGCCAAGAGCGACCTGTTCCGCGGCGTTGTGATGGGCGGCGTGCTGCCCCGCAAGACCTTCAGCATGGGACATGCGGAGGAAAAGCGCTACTACATCGAGTGCCGGAAGATCACAGAATAATAGGAGAACCATGACATTTAAAGAACTGAATCTGTCCGCCCCGCTGCTGCGCGCTGTGCAGGAAGCGGGCTACGAGACCCCCTCGCCCATTCAGGCAGCGGCCATCCCGCCGGTGCTGGCAGGCCGGGATCTGATGGGCTGCGCCCAGACCGGCACCGGCAAGACGGCGGCCTTTGCGCTGCCCATGCTGGACCGGCTCACCGCCAACGCACCCCGCCGCAAGGGCGCTGTCCGTGCGCTGATCCTGACCCCCACCCGGGAGCTGGCTTTGCAGATCGGCGAAAGCTTTGAAGCCTACGGCAAGTACCTGAAATTGCGCAGCACCGTCATCTTTGGCGGCGTGGGACAGGCACCGCAGGTGGAAGCGCTGAAAAAGGGCGTGGATATCCTCATCGCCTGCCCGGGACGGCTGAACGACCTGATCGGGCAGGGCTTTATCGACCTGTCCGCTTTGGAAATTTTTGTGCTGGACGAGGCCGACCGGATGCTGGACATGGGCTTTGTCCATGACGTGAAAAAGGTCATTGCAAAGCTGCCCGCCCAGCGCCAAAACCTGATGTTCAGCGCCACCATGCCCGCCGAGATCGAGCAGCTGGCTTCCGGCATCCTGCACGACCCCGCCTTTGTCAAGGTGGACCCGGTGTCCAGCACCGTGGACCGCATCCAGCAGAGCCTGTACTATGTGGAAAAGGGCAACAAAAAGCTTTTGCTGCCGTGGCTCATCAAAAATCTGCAGCCGCCGGTGGTCAATGCGCTGGTGTTCAGCCGCACCAAGCACGGCGCGGATAAGATCGCAAAGGATCTGACAAAGCAGGGCATCCCCGCCGCCGCCATCCACGGCAACAAGAGTCAGACCGCCCGCGTCACCGCGCTGGAGGATTTCAAGTCCGGCAAGACCCGGGTGCTGGTGGCCACCGATATCGCCGCACGCGGCATTGATATCAGCGAGCTTTCCCATGTGTTCAACTACGACCTGCCCGAGGTGCCGGAGACCTATGTGCACCGCATCGGGCGCACCGCCCGCGCCGGTGCGGACGGCACCGCCGTCAGCTTCTGCGCCCCGGAGGAGCAGGAGTATCTGGCAGGCATTGAAAAGCTGAACCGCCGCAAGATCCCGGTGGTATCCGGCCACCCGTGGGACGGCGTGCCCGCCCCGGTGCGCCCGGTGCTGCCCGTGCGCGGCAAAAAGCCCCGCCCCGAAGCGGAAAACTTGGCCGAAGCGCCGAAAAAACAGGCCGAAACTGCGCCCGCAAAGGCTGCAAAGGCAGCTGCGCCCGCGCCGAAGCAGGAGCCGAAGGCTGCAAAGAACGCGGTGCCTGCAAAACCGAAAAAAGAGGAAACACTGATGCAAGACAGCAACGCAAAGCGCGGGGCCCGCAACGACCGCCGCGCCAACAACCGGGGCGCAAACGCCCCCAAGGAGACGGCAGCGCCCCGCGCCCGCCGCGAGAATGCCGCCCCCGCCCGGGGCAGCAACGTCCAGCCCAAGTTTGACCCCCATTTTGTCAGCGCCCCGGAGGCTACTCCGCTGCGCCCGGCACGCAAGACCCCTGCCGCTCCGGCAGCACCCGCCATCCGTAGCGCACAGGAGCCTCAGAATATCCAGAACGCAAACCGCAGCGGCAGCCGCCGCAACGACCGCAACGACCGGGGTGAACAGCGCAATGCCCGCCCCGCAGCCCAGAGCAATAACGCCCGTCCTGCCCGCAACGAGCGCGGCAATGCAGGAAGCCAGAGCCGCACCGGCAGCGCACCCCGCGCTGCCAAGGCCGAGCCTGCCCGCCGCGGCCGCAATGCCGCCGCCCGGGACGAGGACCCGGGGCTGATGCTCATCAGCCGCCGCCCGCCCCAGCAGAAGTACACCAGCTTTGAGGAATATATGGACGCCCACGGCGGTGCCACCGCACCCATTGAGGATCACAGCGAAGAAGTATGAGCCGGAACGAAGCCTTTACCCCGTGGCAGTGCCCCCTGTGCGGCGGCGCGCTGCAAGGGGAGAACGATCTGAAATGTGAAAAAGGCCACTGCTTTGACCGCGCCCGGGAGGGCTACTGGCATCTTTTGCCGGTGCAGAGTATGCGCACCAAAGCCCCCGGGGACAGCAAGGAGATGGTAGCTGCCCGCCGCGCCTTCCTGAACGCCGGATACTACGGCATCTTCGGGCAGGCGCTGGGGGAGTTGTGCCTTGCCCACGGCGTGCCCGCCGCGAAGGACGCCCCACTGCATCTGCTGGACGCAGGCTGCGGCGAGGGCTGGTACGACCGCTGCATCGCGCAGCAGTTCGCGGCGGCGGAAAAGCCGTTGCAGCTGGCCGGGTTCGATATCGCAAAGCCCGCCGTGCGGCTGGCGGCAAAGGCGCTGCCCGCCGCGCAGTATGCGGTGGCGTCCAGCTTCAGCCAGCCGGTGCGCACCGGCTGGGCAGACGTGCTGCTGAACTGCTTTTCGCCCTTTGCGCAGGAGGAGTTCAGCCGGGTGCTGCGCCCGGGCGGGCGCATGATCTACGTTGTGCCGGGGGCAGAGCATCTGTACCAGATGAAGGCTGTGCTCTACGAAAAGCCCTACAAAAACCCGGTGCAGCAGGTGGAGTACCCGGGCTTCCGCGCCATTGATGAGCGTGAGGTGCAGGGTACCATCACCGTGCCCGCCGCCCAGCTGGAAGCCCTGTTCGCCATGACCCCCTACTACTGGAAAACACCCCGCGACGGTGCCGCCCGCCTTGCGGCTCTGCCGCAGCTGACCACCACCATTGCTTTCCGCTTTCTGGTGTTTGAAAAGCTGTAATAAGATAAAAAGGACTGCCGTGCAGAGTGCACGGCAGTCCTTTTTTATGCCCATTCTCATGCTTGTTGATTTTCACAAGAACTGGCATACTAATATATCAATTTAGCACAAAAACAATAAAATCTATTTACAAGTGCGTTATATTGTGGTACGATTTGTGTAGATTTCGATGGCATGATACAACTGGAATGTCTATCGGGCCCGGCAGCAGGGCGTTTGCTGCACAGCTTTGGGCGGCTTTGCTCCGCACAAATGAGCCGTCTGCATTTAAAAGGAGAAATGATGATGAACAGAAGAGACTTTATGAAGCTTTCCGCCGCTTCTGCCGTGACCATGGGCGCAGTGGCTGGCATGGCGCCAGCATCCTTTGCTGAAAACGCTGGCGTGCACACCGATGCTGAGGTGCAGGCCATGGTGGCAGAGGAACTCCGCCTCTCCCGCGAGGTAGCCTTTTATCCGGCTGCTTTCCGGGGCGATTTTGACAAGTTCTATGTGCTGTTCCACAAGCTGTCCCGCGCTCAGTACGAGAAGGTGGACGGTGCAGCTGTGCCCGGCATCAATGCTTCTCACTACGAGATGTGTGTTGCTCTGACCAATGCCCGCAAGGCGCTGCGCCAGATCAAGGACCCCAAGAGCACCGTTTGGGAAATTTGGGGAGATCAGATGGCCGTGGAATCTCCGCTGCCCACCAACTGGGAAAATTGCTACGATAACGAGGGCTTCCGTCCCTTCCTGAACCCGTACCTGTTGCGAGATCAGGGCAAGGTGAAGGGCAACGTGATCATTATTGCAGGCGGCGGCAGCACCCACCGCAACAACGTGGTGGAAGGCTACCCGGTGGCCGAGTTCTTCAACAAGAACGGCTACAACGCCTTTGTGCTGCAGCGCCGCGTCAACCCTTATGCCGCTGTGGATCAGCAGCTGGATCTGGCCCGTGCTATCCGCTACATCCGCCACAACGCCTCTGAAAAACACATCGGCAAGACCGATATCATGATCGCGGTGGGCTTCTCTGCTGGCGGCATGAATGTGATGCAGGTGGTGGCCGACCAGTTCGGCACTACGAATACCCCGGATAAGGTCTACCCCAGCTACGTCTGCGATGCTGTGGACCATGAGAGCGCTGACCTGAACGTGGCGATCCCCATCTACGGACTGTTCGTCACCGGTCTGAACTTCACGAAGAACCCCAACCTGCCTCCGGTCTTTGGTGTTGTGGGTCAGAAAGACGGCCTGAGTGCGATGATGCTGCCCGCTCTGCCGGAGTGCGCGAATATCTTCAAAGATTTCAGCTTCTATCTGGCACCTGATGCACCCCACGGTGTGGGTCTGGGCACTGGCACCAAGGGCTATGTGGATTACTATACCCAGATCGCCCAGTGGCCGGATATGGCTGTCAACTTCATCGAGAGCCGTCTGGGGCTGATGGAAAAGAAGATCGACATGGACTCCGTGGGCTTTGCATGGTAAGCTGCCCCGACAGGAGTACCTGAAAAAAAACGACCCGCCGCATCTCTTTCAGTGCGGCGGGTCGTTTTTTGTAAAATAATGTTATGTATGATACTCCATCCATTTGCCCTTCCACGCATACAGGATCATGAGCAATGCGCCCAGACCCCAGCTGACGGGGTAGAGGATGAACACGCCCTCGATGCCGGAGAAGAAGGGCAGCAGGAACTGGATCCACACCACACGGAACAGGCACAGCGAGACCAGCAGCACCACCATGGGCGGGATGCTGGCACCCGTGCCGCGCACGGCACCGGCAAGGCCGTGAAGGATGCTGAGCAGGAAGTAGAACGGGCAGAACCACCGCATGGCCAGCTTGCCGTAGGTGACCACGGCCTCGTCGGCGGTGAACAGGTGCAGAATGGCGTCCTGTCCGGCCAATAGCGCCGCGCCGGTGCAAAGGGTGTAGATGACCCCGATGGCAAGGGTGACCCACACCGAGCGCTTTACCCGGTCCAGACGCCCCGCACCGTAGTTCTGCCCCACAAAGGTGGTGGCAGCCATGCTGATGCTGCTCACCGGCAGGATGTTGAAGCCGTCGATCTTCATGTAGGCCGCAAAGCCCGCCATGGCGGCGGCACCGTAGCTGTTCACGCTGGCCTGCACCAGCACGTTGGAAAAGGAGATGACCATGTTCTGGATGCCGGTGGGCAGACCCACCCGGATGATGCGGCCTGCCATTTTGCGGTGCAGCCGGATGGCGGAAAGTTCCACCCGGCAGGCGTCCTCGCTTTTCATCAGAAAACGCAGGCTCAGCACGCAGGACACCAGCTGGCTCAGGTCTGTGGCGATGGCAGCGCCCGCCACCCCCATCCGCAGCCCCACGATGAACACAAAGTCCAGCACGATGTTGGTCACCGACGCCCATGCCAGATACACCAGCGAGCGGCGGGAGTTGCCGGCGGCGTTCAGGATGCCGGCGGTCATGTTATACACCACGCTGAACAGCACCCCGCCGAAGTAGATGCGGATATAGGTCACGGCATCGGCCAGCACCTCGGCGGGGGTGTTCATGGCCACCAGCAAAGCGCGCCCGCAGGCAACGCCGCCCACCGTCAGCAAAAGCCCCATGACCACCGCAATGGCAAGGGAGGTGTGCACCGCCTCGCGGGTCTCCTTGTGGTCGCCCGCGCCCAGATACTGCGACACCACCACGCCCGCGCCCACGGCAAGCCCCTGACTGAAGCCGATGAGCAGGTAGATGGGCGACCCGCTGGAGCCCACGGCGGCAAGGGCATTGCTGCCCACAAAATTGCCCACGATGATGCTGTCGGCGGTGTTGTACATCTGCTGCAGCAGGTTGCCGAAGATCAGCGGCAGGGCAAACAGCAGCAGGCTTTTTACAATGCTGCCCTCGGTCATAAGGGTAGCGGTATTCCGTGTTTTTACGGCGGCCATGGGGCTCCTCCTCTCAGCGCAAAAAATCGCTTGTACCCCTTAGCATAGCACAAACCCCGCCTTGGGACAAGGGGCAGGGCTGACGATTTTAAATTGTCTCACCCGCAGACAACAGCGGCGGCGCGGCGCTGCCGTGCAGCTTGCGGGCAAGGTAGTTTTGGGTGATCTTCACCACCGTACCGGACAGCGCCACCACGCCGATGAGGTTCGGCAGCATCATCAGGCCGTTGAAGGTGTCGGAAAGCGTCCATGCAAGGTCCAGCCGTATCACCGCGCCCACCGGCATCAGCGCTACGAACAGCACCCGGTAAAATGCCCCTGCCCCTGCGCCGAAGAGATACTCCACAGCCTTGCAGCCGTAGCAGCTCCAGCCCAGCACGGTGGAATAGGCGAACAGCAGGATGCACACCGCAATGAGCTTGGACCCCAGCGTGCCGAACACGGCGTCAAAGGCCTGCCCCACCAGTGCACTGCCCGCCGCCCTGGCGGCAATGCGCCCGGTGTCCGGCTCCACAAAGCCGGAGGTCAGCACCACCAGCGCCGTCAGGGTGCACACCACCATGGTGTCTGCAAACACCTCAAAAATGCCCCACATGCCCTGCTGCACCGGCTCCTTTACGTTGGAAGCCGCGTGCACCATCACCGAGGAGCCAAGCCCCGCTTCGTTGGAAAAAGCACCCCGCTTGAAGCCCCAAGTGACCGCCCGGGACAGGCCGTAGCCTACGATGCCCCCACCGGCGGCCCGCAGCCCGAACGCGCCTTTCAGGATGGCGGCAAGCGCCGCCGGGACGGCGGTGATATGCACCCCCACTACGGTGAGCGCACCCACGATGTACAGCAGCGCCATGGCGGGGACAAGCCTTTCTGCCACCGCAGCCACACGCTTCAGCCCGCCCAGCAAAATCACCGCCGACACTGCCGCCAGCACTGCGCCGGTAACGGCCTCCGGCACGCCAAACGCCGCTTTCAGGTTGCCCGCGATGGAATTGAGCTGGCTCAGGTTGCCGATGCCAAAGCTTGCCAGCGCGCAGAACGCAGCAAACAGCACCGCCAGCACCCGCCCCGGCTTGCCGCCAAGGCCGTCCCGCAGGTAGTACATCGGCCCGCCGCGCCAGCCGCCCGCCGGGTCTTTGCGGCGGTAGTAGATGCCCAGCACATTCTCGGCGTAGCTGGTCATCATGCCCAGCAGCGCCATGACCCACATCCAGAACACCGCCCCCGCCCCGCCGGAAAGGATGGCTGTTGCCACCCCCACAAGGTTGCCGGTGCCGATGGTGGACGCCAGCGCGGTGCACAGGCTTTGGAACTGGCTGATGGCCTGCTCCTCGCGGGCGGTATGGGCGGTGACGCTCTGGTCGGTCAGGATGGCACCGAGGGTGTGCCGCATCCAGTAGCCCCACCGCCGCAGCTGGAAGCCCCCGGTGCGCACCGTCAGCAGCAGCCCGGTGCCGAAGAGCAGCCCCAGCCCCATCGGCCCCCACACGATGCCGTTCACGGCCTCGACTCCCCGCATGAACCGCTCTGGCATCTCGTGGCCTCCTTTGTGGTGGTACGATTTGAAATGCCCTCCGTTACACTCTGGGCATATTCAGCGGAAAAATTATTTATAATTTCGTGTTTGTCGCGGCCTGCGGGCCGCTCCAAACACATTTTCACAGAAGGGGCGTAACGAGAAACGGCTCACCCCTTTACCGCATTTTATGCAGCAGCCTTAGTCCTCATGCGGTGCGGAGGGCTTTTCGGGGTCTGGGGCGGGAAGGGGTTCCAGCGTCAGCCAGAAGTCCTCCTGTTCCTCGCGGTCTTTTTCGTTGGGGTTTTCTGCTTTATCCATACAGCATCCCTGCCTTTCTGCATAAAGGGTCGCCCGGTGGGCTATGCTTTATGCACAAAAAGGAGGCAGAGCCATGAAACACGCAAAACGCAGCGGCTGGCGTCCCTTCTGGGCGGCGCTGTGCGCCGCCCTGCTGGTGTTGCTGCCGCTGGTGGGCGGCACAGTGCTGCTCAGCCGCGCCCAGCTGCGCAGCAGTCTGCGGCAGGCTGCAAAAAGCCAAAGCGGGGTGCCCATCCGTCTGCCCAAAGCCGCCGACCAGTGCACCGTGCTGCTGTGCGTGGCAGACGAGACCCCGGGCTTTGTGCTGGCTTACCTGAACGCCGGGCAGAACTGTATCCATCTGCTGGCGGTGCCCGCCGCGCTGGAAGTGCCCTTTGGGGGCAAGAACGTCCCTCTTGCGGACTGTTACGCCGCCGCAGGACCCGCCCGCTGCCGGGAGGCGCTGGGCGAGGTGTTCGCCCTGCCGGAGGATACCGATTATCTTGCCATCGCCCCGGCGGTGCTGACAAAGCTTGCGGCGCGGTACGGCGCAGTGCGGGTGGGTTTTACCGGGGCGCTCACCCCGGAGCAGCTGGCGCGGTACGGCAAAGGCACCGGGGTGCAGGGCATCTCCGCCGCCGATGCCCACAGCTTTTTAGCGGCGCTGGATGCCGACACTGTTCTTTCGCCCCGGCGCAGCGCCGCCGCCCGGGCGGCGGTGTGGGATGCGTTTTTCCGGCAGGCGCTGGAGCTGCTGCCCACCACCCTGCCGCAGGGTCTGCGGGAGGTGAGCAGCAGTCTGCTGACCAGCCTGACCGCCGTAGACCTTGCTACACTGGAACGCACGCTGGAATTTTTAGCCACCAGCGCCGAGCCGGTGGATATCACCGCTGACGCCCTGCCCGGGGACTGGGCAGGCGGACACTATACGGTGTCCGATGCCTCCCGGGCGGCGGTGCAGAGCTTTTTCAACCTCTCCCCGGCGGCGGCGCAGTCCGCGTCCGGCAGTGAGCCATAACCCAGCACCAGCGTCCCGGCGGCAGAGTGCGCCGTGCCGGTCAGGTCGTAGTCGCTCAGCAGGGAACAGCGCACCCCGTACTGCCGGGCAGCAGCCCGCAGGGCGGCGTCCGGCGGCGGGTCTTTCAGCTGTGCCAGCAGGTGCAGACCGGTGTGCAGCCCCGCAAGGGTCAGCTCTTCCGGTGCAAAGGAGGTGCGCAGTGCCGCCACCAGCGCATCCCGGCGGGCTTTGTAGGCGGTGCGTTCCCGCGCTAAGTGCCGGGTGAAATAGCCCCCGGTGATAAAGCGCGCCAGCGTCTGCTGCTCAAACCGTCCCACCGTGCCGGAGTACAGCCGGTACTTGGCCTGCCACGCGCCCAGCAGCTGCCGGGGCAGTACCATATAGGCAATGCGGATGCCCGGGGCAAGGCTGCGGGAGCAGGTGGACAGGTACACCACCGGGCCGTCTGCGCCCGCCATGCCCTGCAAGCTGGGCAGCGGGCGGGTATCAAAGCGGAACTCGGAGTCGTAGTCGTCCTCAATGATGTACCGCCGCCCCGGGGCGCGGGCTGCCCAGTGCAGCAGCTCGGCCCGGCGTCCGGCGGGCATGGTGACCCCGGTGGGGAACTGGTGGCTGGGAGTGACGTAGCACACCGCCGCATCGCTGGCGGAAAGAGCCGTCAGGGACAGGCCGTCCGCGTCCACCGGCAGGCAGCGGCAGGGCACGCCGTTGTTTTCCAGCACCTGCCGGGCGCGGGGGTAGCCGGGAGTCTCCACGGCGGCAGGGCCGGGCAGCAGCGGTGCCAGCAGCCCTAGAAGATATTCCAGCCCTGCACCCACCACCAGCTGCTCCGGGTCGCACTGCACGCCCCGGTACTCGGCCAGATACTCTGCCAGCGCCTGCCGCAGAGCAGCGTCGCCCCGGGCATCCCCGGGGGTGAGCAGCTCCGGCGCGGAATAGAGCAGTTCCTTTTGCAGCCGTGCCCATGTGCGGAAGGGGAACAGCCCCGGGTCCACGCCCCGGGTAGATAAATCGAACTGCACCGGCGGGGTGGTTTCGGCGGGGGGCGCTGCCACCGGCGCAGAGGGCGCGGCGGGCGGCTGCACCCCCTGCGGCAGGGCAAGATACTCCTGCACCGTGAAGCCGCTGCGCTCCCGGGCGGTCAGGTAGCCCTCGGCTGCCAGCATCTGGTAGGCAGTGTCCACCGTGTTCACCGAGACCGACAGCTCTGCCGCCAGCCGCCGTTTGCCGGGCATCCGGGTGCCCGCTGTCAGGGTGCCCGCCCGCATCTCGGCGGCAAGGCTGCGGTAGAGCTGCTCGTACAGCGGCACCGCCGAAGCCGGGTCCAGTGCCGTGGTCAGATGTACCATAGAATGTCCCTCCCATCTGGGTATTGCGTCAAACTGACCCCATAAAAAAACTTTGTTCTGGGTATTTTCATGGGGTCAGTTTTGCGTATAATAGGAGCATACCCGCCGGACACCCAAATGTCAAGTGGTTTTGTGGGGTTATCGGCGCGATTGGAGGGAAAGTATCATGTCTACTACTGCAATGTGGCTGCTGCTGGCAGTCGTCGTTATCCTGATCCTTTTTTTCAGTGTGCTGTACAAGCGCCGCTTTACGGTGCACGAGCTGGCGCTTACCGGTGTGATGGCTGCACTGAGCCTTGTGGCCTACCTGTTCTTCCGCATCCCCTTCTACGGCGGTTCTTCGTTCCATCTGGGCAACACCTTTACTGCCTTGACGGCGCTGCTGCTGGACGGTGTATCCGGCGGTCTGGCGGGTGCCATCGGTCTGGCGCTGGCGGATATCCTTGCCGGTGACCCGGGCTACGCTATTACCACCTTCGTGCTCAAGTTCATCATCGGCATCACCTGCGGTGCCGTGGCACATAAGGTGTTCAAGCTGCGGGATCAGGATCGTCACAGCGCCGGGTATCTGGTCAAGGTGATCGTCTCTGCGGGTTCCGGTCTGCTGCTGAACGTGTTCACCGACCCCTTCCTTGGCTACTTCCGCAACGTGTACATCTTTGGGCAGGAGTACACCGTGGCACAGGCGCTGACCAAGATCGCCGGCGGCGTCACCTTTGTGAACAGTGTGGCTTCCACTGCCTGCGCCGTGGTGCTGTATCTGGCACTGCGCCCCGCACTGGAGCGTGCAAAGCTGCTTTCCAAGGGCGAGTAAAAATAAAAAGGGATCCTGAAGCGCCAGCTGGCGCTTCAGGATCCCTTTTTTGTTACCGTTTTCGGCTGCAAAGGTGCTTTGCGGCGTCCCGCCCGGCGGCAAGGCCGCTGCCGAACGCCCAGTGCAGGTTGAAGCCGCCGCAGCTTCCGGCGCAGTCCAACGTTTCACCCACGAAGTACAGCCCCGGACAGCCCTTGAACTGGAAGGTCGGTTCCACCTCGGTCAGGGCAAGCCCGCCGCCGGTGGTCTGCGCCTGCCGCCAGCCGCAGGGGGCAAGCCCCTCGAACCGCCAGTGCTTGGCGGTGTGGGCAAGGGGCTGCATCTGCTTGACCGAGCGGTTGTTGGGCATATTGGCAGCTTCCCAGAGGGCGTAACCCAGCTTGACGTTCAACAGCCCTGTCCAGAACCCGGCGAGGGTGTCGGATGCGGTTTGGATGGCGTGCCGGGCAAGCAGACGGGTCAGGTCTATCTCGCTCAGCTCCGGGAACAGGTCAAGTTCCACGACAGGGTCTCTCAGCCTGCGCCCGGGGGCAAGCAGGCCGGACAGCTGCATGATGCAGATGCCGGAAAGCCCGTAGTCGGTAAACTGTACTTCGCCCATCTCTTCAGCCAATACCCGGTCGCCGTCCAGCAGGCGGGCGGCGGCTTTGGCGCGGATGCCCGCAAGGCTCTTGTTCGGCTTTGCGCATTGCAGGGCGGTCAGGCAGGGGTAAAGCGGGCGCATCTGCCCGCCGCAGTCGGCGGCAAAGCGGGTGCCGAAGCCGTCCGTGCCGAACTGCGGCCCGGCGGCGCCGCCCATGGCGCAGATAACGGCATCTGCCCGCAGGCTTTCGGTGCCGCCCTCGGCGGTGGTAAACTGCACCGCGTAGCCGCCTTTGCTCTGCCGCAGGGTGCTTACCGTGCAGCCGGTGCGCAGCTGTACGGTGTGCCGCTGCAAATGCAGCTCCAGCAGCGCCAGCACGTCTGCCGCCTGATTGGAATAGGGATACACCCGCCCGGCTTCATCGGTGCGGGTGTACAGCCCCAGCTGCTCAAACCACGTCAGCGGCGCGGCGGCATCCACCGCCGCCAGCAGGGGGCGCAGTGCGGCGGGGTCGGCGGTGAAGTATTTTTCCGGCGCAATGGCGGTGTTGTCCAGATTGCAGCGGCCGTTGCCGGTAGCCAGCAGCTTTTTGCCCACCTTGGGGTTGCGCTCCAGCACCGTGACGCGGGCAGCGGGCGCGGCCTGTGCAGCCGCCAGCGCAGCGGCCAGTCCGGCGGCACCGCCGCCCAGAATAAGGATGTGTGCCATGCGGACACCTGCTTTCTTTGGGTTTATTCCTATTTATTGTAGCAGAACCCCGCCCGGAACGCAATGCGGCGGGCAAAGCAAAAAATGTGCTGCCGGTATAATTTGCCGCCGCTGACAGATACTACATACAAAGGAAACCGCAAGGAGGGCAAAATAATGAAAGCAACCGGTATCGTGCGCCGCATCGACGAGCTTGGCAGGGTGGTGATCCCCAAGGAGATCCGCCGCACCCAGCGCATCCGGCGGGGCGACCCGCTGGAGATCTTTACCACCGGCGACGGGGAAGTGATCTTTAAAAAGTACTCGCCCATGGGCGAGGTGAACACCCTTGCCGCCCAGCTGGCAGAGGTGCTCAGCCGCCAGTTTGCACTGACCGCCTTTGTGTGCGACAGGGACCGCATTCTGGCAGTCAGCGGCAGCGGGCGGCGGGAGCTGACCGACCGCAGCATCAGCCAGCCGCTGGAAAAGCTGATGGAAGCCCGCAAGCCCTACCAGAGCCCGGGCAGCCCGGAAAAGACCCTGCTGCCCTGCGAGGGCGCACCCCGGGTGCTGCTATGCGCCGCGCCGGTGCTGGCGGGCGGGGACGTGACCGGCGCGGTGGGTCTGTTGACCGAGGACCGCACCGCCTGCCCGGAGGACGCCCAGTGCAAGGCGGTGGCAGTGGCAGCGGCCTTTCTGGCAAAGCAGATGGAGGAATAAGGCGGGACGATTTTAAATGCGAGCCGCGCTGCTTTGCGCATAAAAAGCGGAAAGAATATTTTTATTGGTAGTTCCGAAACGCCTGCGGGCGTTTCGGAACTACTTTTTCACGGGGGGATCACCCCTTCCGTCACGGCTTTCGCCGTGCCACCTTCCCCAAGGGGACGGCTTTTGCTGTGGAGGGAAAGTTTATGGTATAGCCATAAGGCGCCCCCTTGGGGGAGCTGGCGCCGGAGGGCGCCTGAGGGGGTAACCCCCTTTATGACAGAATTATGAATCTTTATAAACATTTTTGCAAAGGGCTTGACAGCAGGGCAAAAACGATTATAATGGTCTTAGCACTCAGGAACAAGGAGTGCTAAACAAACGAAAGCGATACAAAAAGGAGGCAGGCGCTATGACGATGGATGCACGCAAGCAACGGGTCTTGCAGGCGATCGTGGCGCTGTATGGCCTTGAGGGCGAGCCGGTGGGCAGCAGCGTGCTGGCAAACTACTTTGACATGGCAGTGTCCAGCGCAACGCTGCGCAACGAGATGGCGGCGCTGACAAAGCTGGGCCTGCTGGAGCAGCCCCACACCAGCGCAGGGCGTGTGCCCAGCGCCAAGGGCTACCGGTATTATCTGGACAACCTGCTGACCGATGATCAGCCGCTGGACCGCGTTACCCGCGCCCGGGTGGATGCGGTGTTCGCCAGCCTTGACCACGAGCCGGAAAAGCTGGCACAGGGCGCTGCCAAGGCGCTGGCCGCCATCAGCGGCTGCACCGCCGCCGTCAGCACTCCCTGCGCCGAGGATCTGTGCATCGCCCATTACGAGGTGGTGCAGGTGGGCCGCAGCGCAGCCGCTGTGCTGGCTGTGACCACCGCCGGTTACGTCCGCACCCGGGTGGCGCGGGTACGCACCGGGCTTTCCCGGGAAAATGCAGCCGCCCTTGCGGCGCTGCTCAACCGCAACCTTACCTTTGTGGCACCGGTGGATCTTTCCACCCGGATGCTCAGCGAGCTGTGCAGCCAGATCGCACCGGAGCTTGTGCCGGTGGTCAGCGCCGCAGCCGCAATTCTGCAGGACAGCGTAAAGCCCCATGTATTTCTGGGCGGCGAGCAGTACCTGCTGGACTGGCCGCAGCTGGACGGCAGAGTGGGTGATATCCTTACCCTGCTGAACGACGAGGAACAGGCCGCAAGCCTGATCGCACCCCCGGAAAACCGCAGCGAAAGCGTGCTGCTGGGCGAGGATCTGGAACCGCAGATCCCCGGGCTGTGCATCGTGAGCGACCGGTATCTGGTAGGCGGCGGGCTGTGGGGCTCCATTGCCCTGATCGGCCCCACCCGGATGCCCTTCCAGAAGCTGATGCCCCTGCTGCACGAGTTTGCAGACCAGCTGGGCGAGGGCATGAGCGGCAAACGAAAAGACACCCCGCAGGCTGCCGTACCACGGCGGACTGTGATCTATAAGGAGGATCTGGAATGAGCGAAGAAGCAAAGAACACGGTGCCCGAGAACGAGCAGCCGGAGACTGCCCCCGAGGAAAAGACCGCTGCCGCAGCGCCCGAACAGGCTGCTGCCGAAGCTGCCACCGAAGAGGACAAGAAGAAGGACGGCGGCTGGTTCAACAAGAAGGCCCGGGAGATGGAAGCCGTTAAGGCAAAGCTGGATGCAGCGGAAAAGAACGCTGCACAGGCTAAGGATCAGCTGCTGCGCATGGCTGCCGAGTACGACAACTACCGTAAGCGCTCCACCCGCGAGGCCGACCAGAAGTTTGGCGACGGTGTTTCCCATGCAGTGGAAAAGATCATCCCCATTCTGGATACGCTGGATATGGCTGCCAACGCCCCCACCACCGATGAGAATTACAAAAAGGGCGTGGTCATGACGCTGGATAAGGCGGCAAAGGCACTGGAAGCCCTCCATGTGGAGGAGATCGAGGTGCTGGGCAAGCCCTTTGACCCCAACTTTATGAATGCTGTGCAGCAGATCCCCGCCCCGGACGGGCAGGAGAGCGGCACGGTGGTCACCGTTTTCCAGAAGGGTTACAAGCTGGGTGACAAGATCATCCGCCATGCAACCGTTGTGGTGGCCGAATAAATAAGCCGAACCTCCCGCAAGGGAGTTTGCAATAACATCCGCTTGACATCATCATAAGCATCATATAAACAAGATTTGTTCTTTCGAGAGGAGACTTCATTATGAGTAAGATTATTGGTATCGACCTTGGTACTACCAACAGCTGCGTGGCTGTTATGGAGGGCGGCGAGCCTGTTGTTATCGCCAACTCTGAGGGTGCCCGCACCACCCCGTCCGTTGTCGGCTTCACCAAGACCGGCGACCGTCTGGTAGGTCAGGTTGCAAAGCGTCAGGCTATCACCAACCCCGACAACACCGTTTCTTCCATCAAGCGTCAGATGGGCACCGACCACAAGGTGACCCTGAACGGCAAGGAGTACACTCCCCAGCAGGTCAGCGCTATGATCCTGCAGAAGCTGAAGGCTGACGCCGAGGCTTATCTGGGCGAGACCGTCACCGAGGCTGTCATCACTGTGCCTGCCTACTTCAACGACAGCCAGCGTCAGGCAACCAAGGACGCAGGCACTATTGCAGGCCTGAACGTCCGCCGTATCATCAACGAGCCCACCGCAGCTGCTCTGGCTTACGGTGTGGATAAAGAGGACGACCAGAAGATCATGGTCTACGATCTGGGCGGCGGCACCTTCGATGTGTCCATCATCGAGATGGGCGACGGCGTTACCGAGGTTCTGGCCACCAACGGCGATACCCATCTGGGCGGCGATGACTTCGACCAGCGCATCATCGACTGGATGGCAGACGCTTTCCAGACCGAGAACGGCATCGACCTGCGCAAGGACAAGATGGCTGCACAGCGCCTGAAGGAAGCTGCCGAGAAGGCTAAGATCGAGCTGTCCAGCGCAATGAGCAGCCAGATCAACCTGCCCTTCATCACCGCTGATGCTACCGGCCCCAAGCACTTGGATATGACCCTGACCCGCGCAAAGTTCAACGAGCTGACCGCTGATCTGGTCGATCGCACCATGACCCCCGTGCGCAAGGCTCTGCAGGATGCAGGTCTGCGCGCTTCCGACCTGAAGAAGGTCCTGATGGTCGGTGGTTCCACTCGTATCCCCGCTGTCTACGATGCCGTGAAGAAGGAACTGAACTGCGAGCCCTTCAAGGGCATCAACCCCGATGAGTGCGTGGCTGTCGGTGCTGCTATTCAGGGCGGCGTTCTGAACGGCGAGAAGAAGGGTCTGCTGCTGCTGGATGTCACCCCGCTGAGCCTCGGCATTGAGACTCTGGGCGGCGTGTGCACCAAGATCATCGACCGCAACACCACCATCCCCACCCACAAGAGCCAGGTGTTCTCCACCGCAGCCGATAACCAGCCCTCTGTTGAGGTCAACGTGCTGCAGGGCGAGCGTGAGTTTGCCCGCGACAACAAGAGTCTGGGTGTGTTCCATCTGGACGGCATTGCTCCGGCTCCCCGTGGCGTGCCTCAGATCGAAGTTACCTTCGATATCGATGCCAACGGCATTGTGAAGGTCAGCGCTAAGGATCTGGGCACCGGCAAGGAGCAGAACATCACCATCACCGCTTCCACCAATATGTCCAAGGAGGACATCGACAAGGCTGTGAAGGAAGCTGAGCAGTTTGCTGCCGACGATAAGAAGAAGCGTGAAGAGGTCGATATCCGCAACGGTGCCGACCAGATGGTGTTCCAGACCGAGAAGATGCTGAAGGAGAACGGCGACAAGCTGCCCGCAGACGTGAAGAGCGATGCCGAGGCAAAGCTTGCTGACCTGAAGACCGCTGTCCAGTCCGGCAACGTGGACGACATCAAGGCAAAGCAGGAAGCCCTGAGCCAGGTGTTCGAGAAGATGTATCAGGCAGCCGCTGCCGCACAGCAGGCCGCCGGTGCACAGCCCGGTGCTGACGCAGGCGCAACCAACGAAAAGCCCAACGATGATGGCGTTGTGGATGCCGACTTCAAGGAAGTCTAAGTTTGACACAAAGCGCTGTGTCCGGCCAAACCGGCGGGCACACGCGCAATAGAGCAAAAGCCGCTCCGGTTTAGGCCGGAGCGGCTCTTGCTGGTTTATAAGTAAAAGAGTTCTCGCTGCCGCAAAAGCCTTCCCCCGGACGGGGGAAGGTGGCATGACGCGAAGCGGCATGACGGATGAGGGCGCAGACAACAGCTGCGAAAGACCGAAGCGGGAGCTTTTGAACAGGAGGAACCGACCGGGGCGTTACCCGGGGAGGGCGTTCCCGGAGAGGTGAGTGGATATGGCACAGGAAAAGCGTGATTATTACGAAGTGCTGGGGGTATCCAAGGGCGCAAGCGATGCCGAGATCAAAAAGGCATACCGCAAGCTTGCCATGAAGTACCACCCGGACTATAACCCCGGCGATAAGGACGCCGAGGCAAAGTTCAAGGAGATCAACGAGGCAAACGAGGTGCTTTCGGACCCGAAAAAGCGCCAGCTGTACGACCAGTACGGCTTTGCCGGTGTTGACCCCACTTATGCAGCACAGAACGGCGGCGGCCCCGGCGGCTTTAGCGGTTTTGGCGGCGACGGTGTGGACTTGGGCGACATTTTTGGCGATATCTTCGGCGGCGGCTTTGGCGGCTTCGGCGGCTCGTCCCGTCAGGCAAACCCCAACGCCCCCCGCAAGGGTCAGGACATCCGGGTGCGCATCACCCTGAGTTTTGACGAGGCCGTGCACGGCTGCAAGAAGAACATTACCATCACCCGCCAGCAGGAGTGTACTGAGTGCCACGGCTCCGGCTGCGCCGCCGGTACCAGCCCCGAGACCTGCCCGGACTGCGGCGGACGCGGCTTTGTCATCCGCCAGCAGCGCACCCCCTTTGGCGTGATGCAGACCCAGCAGCCCTGCTCCCGCTGCGGCGGCAAGGGCAAGCTGGTAAAGAACCCCTGCAAGGTCTGCCACGGCAGCGGCAAGGTGGCTACCAAAAAGACGCTGGAGGTGTCCATCCCCATGGGCATCGACGACGACCAGAGCTTTGCACTGCGCGGCATGGGCGATGCCGGTACCAACGGCGGTCCCGCCGGTGACGTCATCGTCATGGTCACCGTGCGCCCCAGCGAGGTGTTCCAGCGCGATGGCTACGATGTGTGGGTCACCGTGCCCATCACTTACAGTCAGGCTGTGCTGGGCGACAGCGTCACCGTGCCCTCCATTGACGGCAAGGTGGAGTACACCGTGCCCGAGGGCACCCAGAGCGGCACCACCTTCCGCCTGCGCGGCAAGGGTATCCAGTACCTGAACGGCCGTGGCCGCGGCGATATGTACGTCAAGTGCGAGGTGGAGATCCCCAAAAAGCTGAACAAGGCGCAGCGCGATGCCCTGAAAAAATTTGAGGGCACGCTGAAAGAAGAAAACTACGAAAAGCGTAAGGGCTTCTTCAAAAAGCTGAAGGATATGTTCAACGCATAAGGTATGAAATCCCCTGAGCTGCCGGGAACAGCAGTTCAGGGGATTTTTGTTTTTTGCTGCAAATTTTACGTTGAATTTTACAACAAGATGCGTTATACTAAAACTGAAAGGAGTGGATAATATGCCGAATATTAAACCGATCTCTGATTTGCGAAATTATAACGAGGTATTGCGGGATGTGGAGGAAGGCTCGCCGGTCTTTCTGACCAAGAACGGCCGCGGAAAATATGCCATTGTGGAACTGCGTGATTATGAGAAAGCACAGGCAACGATCCGTCTGATGAGTGAGATCGCAAAAGGTCGCCGCTCCGGGGAAGAGAAAGGCTGTCTGACCAGTGAAGAAATGAGGGCGCATTTCCGTGCAAGAGCAAATGAAAAATAAGATCTTATACACAGACGAGGCACGCTGTGATTTGGATTCGATCTGGGATTATATTGCACTTGATCTGCAAAATCAGCAGGCGGCGGAAAGACTTGTCAATAAAATCATGGACAGAGTAGATCAGCTGGAAGATTTTGCGGAGAGCGGAATGCTGCTTTCATCCATATCGGAAGTAATAGGAGAAGAACGGTTCCTTGTATGCGAGAACTATTTGATTTTTTACCATACCGGAAAATCGGTGGTCACGGTCGACCGTGTACTCTATGGCCGCAGGGACTATCTGAGCGTGTTGTTTGATAAAACAAGGGAAGAACCTTTGGAAGAGGATTCTTTGCCGGAAGAATGAGCATAAAAACAGCGGAGGCGCTGCCCTTTCGGGCAGCGCCTCCGCCTGCTTTGTTCTTTGGTGTACTCCGAGCCGGTCTTATGAGATAAGATGGATCAGAGCAGGATGACTGCTGCATTGATGATCAGGCCGACACCGGTAGCGGTGGAGCTGATCATGTAAGCGGTGCAGGCGATGTCACGGATGGCGTTGGCAGTGCTCTTCTCCATATCGGCAGTCAGAGCATCCAGACCGGTCTCAGTCCAAGTGTTGGGGTTCTTACGGCGGTAATTGCGGACAGCGGTCAGACCCTTGAACCAGCCGTACGGGGGAATCAGCCAGCACAGCAGAGCCTCAGACATGGTAGCATTGGCGCCGCCTTCGGTGTAGGTCATTTCCTCAGTGGACAGTACATTGTAGTACGCGGGCATCATCATTTTTTCCATAATAACACTCCTTTTGAAACAAAGCTATCCAAAACGGTGCATCCAAAAAAGCACCGTTTTATCTGATTAAAAAGGTCAGCGCACGATCAGCAGAACGGCGCTCAGGGGAGCCAGCGCCACCACCATGGTGGTGGAAACGGCATCCCGCACAAAGTTGCCGGCGGATTTGCCCATATCGGCGGCAAGGGCATCGGTGGCGCGGCCCATCACGGTAAAGAAGTTGCCGTCCTTGTTGCCGTCCTGCTGCAACCATGTGCGTGCCTGCTTGATGCCCCAGATGTAGCTGGAGGCCAGCACCACAGCACCTACGACCGTTGCGGCAGTAGTGGCGAGACTGGCAGCATCATCCACTGCGCCGCCGCCGGTGGTATAGGTCATTTCTTCGTTGGAAAGTACCGCATAATCTGCGGGATAATTCATCTTTTTCATCTTCAATACTCCTTTGTCAAAGGGAAATGCCGCATTGCATCCCGATCCCCCGGCGTCTATACCCAATTGCCGATAGAGCATTGTTCTCTATATGACCATTCTACAACAGTGGTCGGATTTTATCAAGGGGTTTTGGCACATCTGTGCAAAAACTGGCGGGACGCATGAAATTGCGGCTATAAATTTGTGAAAATAGACTGCAATAATTTAGGCTTTTGGCTGTTTACCCCTGTACCCCGACGCGGTAGAGGTAGGGGTCGCTCTTGAAGCTGTCAAAGTTATACAGCACAAGGATCTGGTCGTAGCCGTTATCGGCGATCAGCTGATCCAAGCCGTAGTTGTAGTTGCGGAAGTCCACCACGTCGATGTCAGCGTAGTTGGCGGTCAGGTAGGGTACAAAGCAGTTGGCGTAGCTGTCCTTGATGACAAGGATGCGCCCGCTGCCGTTGCCCTGCACCCGGCTTAAACCGTTGTTGCCGTGCAGGAACATGGCGTATTTATCATAAACGGAGAGCTTCTCTGTGTCGTACAGGCCGGTGGCCTGCCCCTCGGTGGGCTGGCCTGCCGCCGTCACGTTCCATACCGTCAGGGTGTTGGCAAGGTCGTAGTAGGTGATCACGTCCGGCACGGCGTTCCATGTGCGCGCCTTGGCGTAGTGGGTGCCGTAAAAGCCGTCGGCAGTCAGCGCAGTGTGGGCGGCGGTATCAAAGGGGGTAAGGCCAAGGGTCTGGCACAGCTGGCTGTAAGCGTAGTAGGCGCCAAGGCTCGTCCAGTGGTGGTCGGTGCGGTAGTAGATATACTCGCTCTTGTGGGCGGCAAGGGTCTGGCGCACGTCCACAAAGCTGCCGCCGGCCGCCTGCACCGCAGCGGAAAGCTGGTCAAGGTAGCCGTCCTCGTCCAGCAGGGGGGCGTTTGCGGGCACGTTTTCTTTATAGATATCGCTGGCAGCGGGTGCCAGCAGCACATTCACCTTGCCCGGGTAGCGCTGGCACAGGCTGGTGAGCGCTGCGGTATTTTTGGGCAGGGTGCGCTCCTCGCTGGAAAGCAGCCCGTAGGTGCGGGGGAACATCATGTGCTCCTTGCCCAGCAGGATGCCGCCGTTCTGCTGCTTTTGCAGCAGGGTGGTCTCCACCACGCTCTGCAGGCTGATCCACTGGTCGCGCCCCGCCACCTGATCCTTGACGTATTTGGTGTAGGCGGTAAAGTAGCTGTTCAGCCCCTTGGCGGTGAACTGGGTCAGCGCCGGGCGCTGGCTCAGGGTGGTATTCTCCAGCTCACTGTAGCTGCGATCCGGGGTGACCATATCCAGCGCGAACAGCCCGATAAAGAACAGGCTGAACACCACCAGCACCGGGTAGTGCAAAAGGGAGGAGGTCTTTTTCTCGTGTTTGGACATCTTCCCGCCTCCTTAAAAGTTAAAATACAGGAACGGGCTGTTGGTGCTGCCCACCACATAGGCGGTGGAGACCACCAGCAGCGTCAGGATGGCGGCGCAGCGGGTGACCACGTTCTTGCGCAGCACATCCCACAGCTTTTCGATCAGCGGGGTGCAGCACACCACGCTTACCGCCAGCAGCACGCCGTAATTCCGCAGGAAATACAGCGGCGACACCCCGCCGGAGGGGATAAAGAGCTTTTGGAACAGCAGCCCGAAGGACACGCCGGTGTCGTTGCCCACGAACATCGCCCAGCCTACCACCACAAGGAACAGGGTGTAGAAATGCGGCCACACCCTGCCTTTTTTCAGGTAGGGCAGCAAAAACAGCTTTTCAGCCGCCAGCAGCACAAAGTAGTAAAGACCCCAGCAGATAAAGTTCCAGTTCGCGCCGTGCCAGATGCCGGTGAGCAGCTCCACGATGAACAGGTTCAAGATCTGCCGCTTGAGCCCCTTGCGGTTGCCGCCCAGCGGGATATACACATACTCCCTAAACCAGCCGGACAGGGTCATGTGCCAGCGCCGCCAGAACTCGGTGATGGAAGCGGAGATATAGGGGTAGTTGAAGTTTGCAGGGAAGTCGAAGCCCAGCATCTTGCCCATGCCGATGCCCATGAGGGAGTAGCCGGAGAAATCGAAGTACAGCTGCAAACTGTATGCGATGATGCCCAGCCACACCAGCGGGGTGGAGGCGTTTGCCAGACCCACAAAGGTGGTGGAGGGGCTGTCGGCTACTCCGATAATATCTGTCCACAATGCGCCCACGGCGTCCGCCAGCAGCACCTTTTTGGCAAGACCGAAGGTGAACAGGGTCATGCCCTCTTCAATTTGTTTGAGGTTATAGCGGTGCCTGTAGACGTGCAGCTGGTCGGAGACGTCCCGGTACTTGACGATGGGCCCCGCGATGAGCTGCGGGAACATGACCACATAAGCGCCGAAATCGATGATGTTGCGCTCGGCTTTTACATCCCGGCGGTAGACGTCGATGGAGTAGGAAAGGGTCTGGAAGGTGTAGAAGCTGATGCCCAGCGGCAGGGTGCCGATGCCTTGAATTTCGGCAAAGGCGGTGCCCAGCAGGGCATTGGCGCTGCGCAGCACAAAGTTTGCGTACTTGAAGTAGAACAGCATCCCTAAGCTGCCAATGAGCGCCACCAGCAGAAAAAAGCGGCGCAGCGCGGGCTTTGCATCAAAGTGCTCGATGGCAAGGCCGCTGAGATAGTTGATGAGGATAAGCGCCACCATGACCGGGAAAAAGCGCACCTCGCCCCAGCAGTAGAACACCAGACTGCACAAAAACAGCACGGTGTTCTTCAGTTTTGCGGGGGCAAGATAGTACAGCGCCAGCGTGATGGGCAAAAAGCGGAACAGGAAGATGATGGTGCTGAAAACCAAGGGGTCAGCCTCCTTTTTTACACGGAATTACAGACTCAGCCTTCCCCCGGCCGGGGGAAGGTGGCATGACGGATGCGGGCGCAGCTTCAGCAGAAATACCCCTCATCAGGGGCTTTCTACTGAAAAAAGCCGATGCCGCAGATGGCACCGGCTCGGAAGGTCAGATTCAGCTGTTCAGGGCGCTGTCCACAGCACTGTTCAGGTCTGCGGTGCACTCGTTGGAGGCGATCACCATGACCACACGGTCGCCCTTGGAGGAGATGATAGCGTTTTCCACGTTGCTCTGTGCCTGTGCAAACTCGGCGTAGTTGCCGTAGAAAGCCACCTGATCCTGCTTGTAGCTTTCCAGCGCGGTCACCACGTCCTGTGCCTTGCCGGAAGCGGCTTCCACCACCAGCACAAGGCCGGCATCGCCATTGTCGTTGCTCTTTACGCCCTTGTAGGCGGCTACGTCCTCGGCCTTCAGGCCGAAGTCGTACTCGATGTTCATGGCAGCGATCTCGAACTGGTTGGAGATGGGGTTCGCAGCCAGCAGGGTCTCCACAGCGCTGTCCAGATCGGCAGTGCCGTTTTCAGCGGTATCCGCCGCCGGGGCGGCAGTGCTGGAAGCCGGTGCAGAGGCAGAGGCGCTGGACACGGAGGACGGCGCGGAAGAAGCGCTGCCGCCGCAGCCGGTCAGGGCAACAGCCAGCACGGCGCTGACGGCGATCACAGAGAGTTTTGTGCGGTTTATCATAAAATATTCCTTCTTTTGTTGAATTCGTTTGTCGGGGTGCGGGGCTGCGCCGCGCACACGGGCAAACTGTATTTATCTTACCATAACAGCAGGTAAATTGCAACGCACCCCACAGGGTTTTCCGGCAGTTTTCATCGGATTTTAACCGGTCACGGTCTCCCCGGCGGCAATGCGCTGCAAAACGGCTACTGCGTCCTCCAGACACAGGCCGCTCCGGTTGAGCAGGGCGGCGTTTTCCGCGCCCACATAGCGCCAGTGCCACGGCTCGTAGGTGATGCCGGTCACGCTTTCGGCTTCCTTGGGGTAGCGCAGGATAAAGCCGTACTGCTCTGCGTTCTCGCACAGCCAGCGGAAAGCGGCGGTGTCGGCAAAGCCGGTGTCAAGGGCGGTGTGCTCCGGGCTGTTCAGGTCGGCGGCAAGGCCGCAGTTGTGCTCCGAGCAGCCCGGCGGGTTGACGATGGCAGCCGCCTTTTCCCGGGCGGCGGCTTCGCTCAGACCCTTGTTGCGGTAGTACTGGGTCTTGTTGTCGTACAGCTTTTTCTGGTAGCTGACGCTGCGGTAGCCGCTCTGCATCCGCACGTCCACGCCGTCCCTGGCGGCAGCGGCCTGCATGGAGAGAAAGGCCTCGGCGGCTTCGGTCTGCAAGGTCTTGTTGATGGCGGTAGCCGAGCCGCATTCCTTGGTCTCGACAGGGTAGTCCTCCGTTATCGGGTGGGTGCGGCTCACAAGGATCATACGGGGGTCGTCCAGCAGCGCCTGCGCCTGTGCGGCGGTAAGGAGGCTCTGCTGCGCGCCGTTCTCGGCGGGCAGCGCAAGGCTCTCGGCAGGCAGCTCGGGCAGCTGCGGCACCGCAGCCTTGCGGGTGCAGGCGTAGGCGGTGCCGCCTGCCACAAAGCAGGCCAGCGCCGTCAGGCAGAGCAGACGCCGGGCGTGATGGTTACGGTGATGGGAAGAACGCATAGAACCTACCTTCTTTCACAAAAAAGGATAAGCACCCGCCGCCCCGGGCAGACTATCCGCAAAAGGGGGCGCGGGAAGATGAAGATGACAGCGCAGGAATACGCACGCCGGGTGCAGAAGGCGGGGCCGCATTCGCCGCTTCTGGCAGACTGCCTGTGGGCGTTCTGTGTAGGCGGCGGCATCTGCCTGCTGGGTGAAGGGCTGCGCCAGCTGTTTCTGCGGCAGGGCGCGGACGCCGAAGCGGCGGGTACCCTGACCAGCTGCACCTTGATATTGCTCTCGGCGGTGCTGACCACGCTGGGCTGGTACCAGAAGCTGGCGGCAAAGGCCGGGGCGGGGTCGCTGGTACCCATCACCGGCTTTGCCAACGCGGTGGTCAGTGCGGCCATCGAGTTCAAGGCCGAGGGACGGGTGACGGGCACGGGAGCCAAGATGTTCCTCATCGCCGGGCCGGTCATCGTGTACGGCACGCTGGCGGCGGTGGTGTACGGCGCGGTGCTCTGGCTGCTGGGGGCCTCTGCTTTATAATACGGAACAGCCCCGCCGGATATTGCAGCGCCGCAGCACCAGTATAGCACGTGCCGGGGCATTTTTTGTAGAAAAAAGGAGAAAATTTTATGACAGAGCGCCGGGGTGATACCCTGTTGTTCCATACCCCGCCGGTCATCGCCGCACAGGCGGCGGTGGGCGGCAAAAAAGAGAGCGAGGGCCCGCTGGCGGCGGGCTTTGACGAGCTGACCACCGACAACCGGCTGGGACAGCGCAGCTGGGAGGCCGCCGAAAAGCAATTGCAGCTGCGGGCGGCACGGCTCTGCCTGCAAAAGGCGGCTCTGCCCGCCGAGCGGGTGGACCTTGCGCTGGCAGGGGACTTGCAGGCGCAGTGCACCGCCTCCGGCTACGCGCTGCGGGAGCTGGGCGTGCCCTTTGCGGGGCTGTTCGGGGCGTGCAGCACCATGGCCGAGGCGCTGGCGCTGGGCGCGGCGCTGTGCAGCAGCGGGGCGGCGCAGAACCTGCTGGCTATGACCTCCAGCCATTTCTGCGCGGCAGAACGTCAGTTCCGCACCCCGCTGAGCTACGGCGCGGTGCGCACTCCTACCGCGCAGTGGACGGCCACCGCCGCCGGGTGCTGCCTGCTGCGTCCGGCAGGGCAGGGGGTGGGCGTTGCCGCCGCCACCCTTGGGCGGGTGCAGGATTATAACATCAAGGATATCAACAATATGGGCGCAGCCATGGCACCGGCAGCAGCTGCCACCCTGCTGCACTATCTTGCCGATACCCATGCAGAACTGCGGGATTTTGACTGCATCTACACCGGCGACCTTGGGCTGGTGGGCAGTCAGATGCTGCGGGAGCTGTTGGCAGCAGAGGGTCTGCTGCTGAAAAACCACGCGGACTGCGGCTGTCTGCTCTACGATGCCGGGGAGCAGCGGGTGAAAAGCGGCGGCTCGGGCGCGGGCTGCTGCGCCGCCGTGCTCTGTGGGCATATCCTGCCAAAGCTGCTGCGCCGTGGCAGCCGCCGGGTGCTGTTCATCGCCACCGGGGCACTGATGAGTCAGACTACCTTTTTGCAGAAGGAGAGCATCCCGGCGGTGGCGCACTTGGTAGAGCTGACCGCGCCGGAAAAGGAGAACTGAAATGAACTATCTGTGGGCATTTTTAATAGGCGGTGTCCTCTGCGCGGTGGGGCAGCTGTTCATCGACCTGACAAAGCTGACCCCGGCACGCATCCTCACCGGCTATGTGGTGGCGGGGGTGGTGCTCTCGGCGGTGGGGCTGTATGCGCCGCTGGCAGAGTTTGCCGGTGCGGGGGCGAGCGTGCCCCTGCTGGGCTTTGGGCATCTGCTGGCAAAGGGGGTGCGCACCGCCGTGGCGGAAAAGGGTGCCATCGGCATCCTGACCGGCGGGCTGACCGCGGCTTCTGCGGGCATCACCGCAAGCCTTGTCTGCGGCGTGGTATGCAGCCTTGTGGGCAAAAGCCACGACCAGAACTGATGTTTTGTCCGCGCTGCTTCGCCACATTTTGCGCCCGGCGGCTGGTAAACTGGGGGCAAAACGGAGGTGAGGCGCATGAAACACAGCGGACAGACCGTATTGTGGGAGCTGTGGGCGGCGCTGTGCCTGTGCACGGCGCTGGTGCTGCCGCCGGGCAGTCCGTGGCTGCACGAGCCGGCGCTTTTGTACCCGGGACTTTCGCTGGCGGCGGTGGTTCCCGCAGCGTGGGCGGTGTGGTGGGTGGTGGTGCCGCCGCAGCCGTTGCCGCCGGAGCAGCTGCTGGAACCGGTACAGCGGCAGAGCCTTGCCGCACTGTGCGGGACATAACAGCGAAAAAAACAAAAACCCCTGTGCCGGTTACCCGGTACAGAGGTTTTGTTCGTCAATCAAACTGCGCGATCAAGCGTTCTTGTTAGCACGCTTTGCCATACGGCTGATCTTGCGGCTGGCGGTGTTCTTCTTGATGACACCCTTAGCGCGAGCCTTGTCGATCGCGGAAACAGCAGCCAGGACGGTTGCGTCCTTGTCAGCGGCATTCGCATCGATGGCAGCGTCTGCCTTCTTGACGACTGTTTTCAGGTTGGTCTTAATGGCCTTGTTGTGAGCCTGCTCTGCAGCAGCCTGCACGACGCGGTCCTTCTGAGATTTGATGTTAGGCATTCGTTCCACCTCCTTGGCTACCTATAACAGCGCACCCTATGATACCATATTTCGCGTACCAGCGCAAGCGTTTTTTTGATTTTTGTTTGGAAAAGTTTTGTTTTTCCCATACTTTCCGGCAATAAGGCGGGCTTTTGCCCCAAAAAAGGAACGGAGAGTGTGGAAAATGCGTACTACGGATATGGCTGACGAGCTGTTCAGCGGCGCGGCGCAGCCGCTGCCCGCAGGGGTGCGGCTGGCCACCGCCCGCCACGGCGGGGTGACAGTGACCCGGGTGGAGATCGCCCGCGAGGGGCTCAGCCGTCCCCGGGGCAGGTATGTGACGCTGGAAATGCCCAGCGTCAGCGTGCTGGACGAGCGGGACGCCGCCGTCATCGAGGTGTGCGCCCGGGAGCTGCGCGCCCTTTTGCCGCCGGAAGGGCCGGTGCTGGTGCTGGGTGTGGGCAACCGCCGCATCACCGCCGATGCCCTTGGCCCGCGCACGGTGCAGCGCATCCTTGTCACCATGGGCGCGGGCGCTGCCCCGCCGGTGCGGGGCTTGCGCCCGGTAGCAGCCGTTGCGCCCGGGGTGGCGGCGGCCACCGGGCTTTCGCTTCAGCAGCTGGCGGCGGCGCTGGTGGGGCAGCTGCACCCGGCGGCGGTGGTCTGCGTGGACAGTCTCTGCTCCGCCGAGGGGCAGCGGCTGGGGCGCACGGTGCAGTTTTCGGACACGGGGCTCTACCCGGCGCAGGCCGACCACACCCGCCACCTGACCCGGGACACCCTTGGCGTGCCGGTGGTGGCGGCGGGCATCCCTACCCTGATGCAGGCGCAGGAGGGCGCAGATCTTGTGGTCACGCCCCGCGCACTGGACAGCGTCATCGCCCACGGCGCGGCTCTGCTGGCGGGCAGCGTCAACCGCGCCTTGCAGCCCCGCCTTACCGTGCAGCAGCTCTGCTGGCTGACGGGGTGAAGAAAGGAGGTCTTGCCATGCGCAGCAGAGAGCCTTGGCGTCTGCCTGCGGGGCAGAGCAGAGCAGTGCCCTTTTTGCAGGCTGCGGTGCTGTTTGCAGCGCTGTGCATCTTTGCCCGCAGCGCCGCGCTGGTGCTGGCGGCCTTTCTGGCAGCGCCGGTGCCTGCCGCGCAGACTTTGCTGCATCTGGGACAGCAGGCCGTGGAGAGCCGCGCTGCGGCATCTGCGGAAAGCGTGCCGGAGGACGTGTCCGCGCCCTCTCCGGCGCAGGAAGCTGCCGTCCCGGTGCAGACCGGAGTGGAGCGGTATTTTGTGGCGCTGCAGCCGGACGAAGCCCGCCCCGCCGATGCAGGTACGGTGACGGAGCAGCAGTTTGGGCACGGCAGCGGCGAAAAGTACATTCCCTGCGGTGCGGGCAGCATCAAGAATAACACCCGGCAGACGGCGGCAGACATTGCCGCCGAGGCGGCGCAGCCCCTGCCCTTTGCCATCGAAAAAGACAGCGCCGCGCCGCAGGTGCTCATCATGCACACCCACGCCACCGAGGACTACCGCCTTTCTGCCGGGCTGTGGTTCACCCCCGGGGACGGGGCGCGCAGCACCGACCGCAGCATCAATATGTGCGCGGTGGGGCGGGTGATGGCCGATACCCTCAACGCGGCGGGGATCTGCACCCTGCACGACGAGACCCTGAACGACTACCCCAGCTACACCGGCAGCTACGCCAACAGCCGGGCGGTGGTGCAGCAGTATCTGGCGCAGTACCCCAGCATCAAGGTGGTGCTGGACGTCCACCGCGACGCCATCGAGCGGGAAAACGGCACCCGCTGCGCCCCGGTATGCACCATAGACGGACGGCAGGCGGCGCAGGTGATGATCATCTGCGGGTGCGACAACGGCACCAGCGTGCAGCTGCCCGCATGGCGGCAGAACCTGCGCTTTGCCGCTGCGTGGGAGCGCAGCATGGAAGCAAAATACCCCGGCCTTACCCGCCCGGTGCTGTTCAGCTACCGGTTCTATAATCAGGACCTGACCACCGGCAGTCTGCTGATCGAGATCGGCGGGCACGGCAACAACTTAAATGAGGCCCTGTACGCCGGATATCTGGCAGCACAGGGCCTCGCGGAAACATTATTAGGCTGAGGCAACACCGCACAATTCCCGCCTTACGGCTTAAGCACCACTCCGGCGGCTGCGGCACGGCATCTGCGTTGCCAAAATGCTCGATAATACACAAAGTATTATCTGTGCTTTTGGCTTAGCATCTGCCGCACCTCACTCGCCGTATCGGCACTTAGAATTATGCGGTATTGCCCTGAATCAGCCGCCAAGGCTGGAGATCATGCTGCTCTTGGCAGACTGATAGTAGCTCCAGGCCTGATCGGCTATGGTCTCGGGCTGGTTATACTCCCGCAGCACACTGCGCATCTCGCTGACCACCGAGGAGACGGCACTGTCGTAGGTGCTCTCCACCGAGGAAAGATGCTTGTAGGCGATGCTGACTTTATTGGCAAAGGTCCGCTGAGAGGCGGGCAGAGCGTGGTATTCATCCTTTGCGCTCTGGATGGCACTGCTGACATCCGACCGTGCAGAGGACTCCAGCGAGTACAGCTCGCTCATCAGCGACGAGATCTTGGCGTCGCACTCGGGGTTGGGCTCGGCGTAGACGTGACCGGAGTCCCCCGATGCGGAACCTTCCGCAGCGGTGGTCTCCCCGGCGCTTGGGGGAGAGGGGAACCAGTCGCCGAACAAAAACTCGTTGTACCCGGCAATGAATTCCTCTTTGGTGCAGCCGCTCAGCAGGGCGGCCAGTGCGCAGCTGACCACAGCGAGGGTCAGCAGACGGATGATGCGGTGTGTGTGCTTCATGATCTCCTCCAGAATCTGTTTTTGCGGAATACCGCTTTTTCCCATTTTATCAGAGAAAAGGCGTTCTGACAAGAAAAAACACAGAATTTTCCCCGATGCCGCGCGGTAAGGTTGACAAAATGCCGCCAACGTGCTATTTTAAAACAGCAAATGCAAGGAACGGGAAAAGTAGCGCGGGCCGTCCGGCCCAGAGAGTGCGGCACAGCTGAGAGCCGCGCCCGTGCGCCGCGTGAACGAACACCCGGGAGCAGCAAACTGAACACGGCAGTGTGTCTGCCGTTAAGTAGGTGCGCCGCAGGTCCAGCGTTACAGGGACAGCGCTTAAACAAAGAGCGCGTGAGCGACCGGACACTTCCGGTAATTCAGGTGGCACCGCGGACATTACAAGACAGCTTGTTCGCCCTGAACTTTCAGGGCAAAAGCTGTCTTTTTTGTTTATAAAGGAGAACTACTATGGAACGTACCGAGATCCTTTCGCTGTTCAAGAACACCCCGGCAGACGGCACCGAGATCACCGTCTGCGGCTGGGCAAAGAACATCCGCGACTCCAAGAACATCGGCTTCATCGCCCTGTCGGACGGCGGCTGCTTCAAGACCCTGCAGGTCGTGCTGGAAGCCGGTAAGCTGGCAAACTACGATGAAGTCATCCACACCGGTCTGTACAGCAGCCTGCGCATCAAGGGCAAGCTGGTGCTCACCCCGCAGGCAAAGCAGCCCTTTGAGCTGAACGCCGAGAGCGTGGAGATCTTGGGCGACTGCCCCGCCGACGAGTACCCCCTGCAGAAAAAGAAGATGAGCATGGAGTATCTGCGCACCATGCCCACCCTGCGTCCCCGCACCAACACCTTCAACGCCGCTTTCCGCGTGCGCAGCGTGGCTGCCTATGCCATCCACAAGTTTTTCCAGGAGAACGGCTTTGTCTACGCCCACTCTCCGCTGATCACCGCCTCCGACTGCGAGGGTGCAGGCGAGATGTTCCGCGTGACTACACTGGATCTGGACAATGTGCCCAAGACCGAGGATGGCGCTGTGGATTACAGCAAGGACTTCTTTGAAAAGCCGGTCAACCTGACCGTTTCCGGTCAGCTGGAAGCCGAGGCCATGGCGATGGCCTTTGGCAAGGTTTACACCTTTGGCCCCACCTTCCGCGCCGAGAAGAGCTTTACCACCCGCCACGCTGCGGAGTTCTGGATGATCGAGCCGGAGATGGCCTTCTGCGACCTGAACGGCTATATGGACAACGCCGAAGCTATGATCAAGTACGTCATCCGCTATGTGCTGGACAACTGCCCGGACGAGATGGCCTTCTTCAACCAGTTCATCGACAAGGGTCTTGTCGAGCGTCTGGAGCTGGTGGCAAACAGCGAGTTCGGCCGCATCAGCTACACCGAAGCCATTGAGATCTTGGAAAAGAACAACAAGAAGTTCCAGTACCCCGTGGAGTGGGGCGTGGATATCCAGACCGAGCACGAGCGCTACCTGACCGAGGTGGTGTTCAAGAAGCCGGTCTTTGTCACCGACTACCCCAAGGAGATCAAGAGCTTCTACATGAAGCAGAATGCCGACGGTAAGACTGTGGCAGCAGCAGATATGCTGGTGCCCGGCATCGGCGAGCTGATCGGCGGCAGCCAGCGTGAAGAGGACTACGGCAAGCTGGTGGCTCGCATGGACGAGCTGGGCATGGACAAGACCAACTACGAGTGGTACCTGAATCTGCGCAAGTTCGGCGGCGTGGAGCACGCAGGCTACGGCTTGGGCTTTGAGCGCATGATCATGTACCTCACCGGCATCCAGAACATCCGTGACGTGCTGCCCTTCCCCCGCACCGCATACGGCTTCTGAGAAGCACGCATACTGTAATCAAGAAAGCCGCCGCCTTTGCGGCGGCTTTCTTAGTTCTTTATTTTTCAACAAGGAGCACAAAACAAGTGGAAAACATTTCGCCTGCCCTGCTGGAGTGGTTTTACAAGAACCGCCGCAGCCTGCCCTT
Organism: Faecalibacterium prausnitzii; assembly: GCF_003324185.1. Classification (GTDB taxonomy): domain Bacteria; phylum Bacillota; class Clostridia; order Oscillospirales; family Ruminococcaceae; genus Faecalibacterium; species Faecalibacterium prausnitzii. Next base: position 50,427 of record NZ_PXUP01000009.1, on the reverse strand, counting down.
CCGGGAGGACCCCACCCCCTACCATGTGTGGCTCAGTGAGGTGATGCTGCAGCAGACCCGAGTGTCGGCGGTGCTGCCGTATTACTACCGCTTTCTGGAAGCGCTGCCGGATATCCCGGCGCTTGCCGCCTGCGAGGAAGAAAAGCTGCATAAGCTGTGGGAGGGGCTGGGCTATTACAGCCGGGTGCGCAACCTGCAAAAGGCCGCAAAGCTCGTCTGTGCGCAGTACGGCGGGCAGCTGCCCGCCGACTACGCCGCCCTGCTTGCTTTGCCCGGCATCGGGGAGTACACCGCCGGAGCCATCGCATCCATCAGCTTCGGACTTCCCGTGCCCGCCGTGGACGGCAATGTGCTGCGGGTGTTTTCCCGTCTGTATAATGACCCGGGTGTGATTACAGAACCGGCGGTAAAAAAGGCCTTTACCGCCCGGGTCATGGAGCATCAGCCGCCGGAAAAGGCCGGGGACTACAATCAGGCGCTGATGGAGCTGGGTGCGCTGGTCTGCGTACCCAACGGCGCACCCCTGTGCGGACAGTGCCCGCTGGCGGCGCTCTGCCTTGCCCGGGCGGCGGGCACCACCGCCCAGCTGCCCCAAAAGGCAAAGCCAAAGCCCCGCAAGATTGTGCCGGTAACGCTGGCACTGGTGGAAAGCCCGGCGGGCTTTCTGGTGCAGCAGCGGCCGGAAAAAGGCCTGCTGGCCGGGCTGTGGCAGCCGGTCTTGTGGGAGGGCGAGCATCTTTTGCAGGCCGAGGTGCTGGCGCGGCTTGCGGCACTGGGGCTGGACACCGGCACGGCAGCTCCCGCCGCCCTGCCCGCCGCAAAGCACATCTTTACCCACATCGAGTGGCTCATGTCCGGGGTACAGCTGCACGTTCCGGTGCAGAGTGCCCCGGCAGGCTATGTCTGGGCAAGCCGGGAGCAGCTGCGCACCACCTACACCCTGCCCGGGGCGTTCCGAGCATATAAGCCGCTGCTGCTGTGATATTGGCATTCTGCCGAAAAGCACCGCGCCAAAACCGGCACACTGCCCAAACTGCGCCCCGCAGCACTTTCGGGGCGTGAAAATTGGGGTGCAACGGTTGTAATTTTGGGCGGGAACGGGTATAATAAAAGCTACAAAGCGGCGCTGATCGCCGTTTGCATCAAGATCCTTTTGCGGGACGCCCGCTGGAAAAATCAAGCTGAAACAACGTTTCAACTGCAAAAAGGAGTGTACTGAATCTATGAAAAAATCTTGCTTGGTCGCTGTGATCGCCGTTCTGGCTGCTGTGGCTGGTGCGCTGGCTGCTGTGGCACTTTACCTGAACCGCCGCGAGAAGGAGCTGGACGAATACGAGCGTCTGCTGTTCGGCGAGGATGACGCAGAAACCGTAGAGCCGGAGGAAGCCGCTGCCGAGGACGAGACCGACGCAGAATAATTCCCTGAAATACCGGAAACTGCCGGGAAGATGAGCACATCGGGGCGCACGGAGCAGTCTGTCTGAACGGACTTGCCCCGGTGCGCCCTTTTTGTACATAAGGAGAAGGAACATGAAGCGTTTTTTGCTCTGGATCATCAGTGTGGCGCTGGGTGTGGTGGTGCTGCTGGCGGCTGTGATGGGGGTAAGCTATGCCTTTACCACCGAGGGCGGCTGTCCGGACGGTGCGGCACAGTTCGGCGGGCAGGCGCTGGAAGCCAACGGCTCCTGCTGGCAGGTGCCGTTGCTGGGTGGTCAGCTGGATAAGGTGTTCGCCAGCCCCGCCACCCTGAGTGTGCAGAAGCTGGGTGTGCTGTACACCGCTCACCCGGAACTTGCCTTGCCGGAGTGGACCTGCTACACCGCCCTGACCATCCAGAATGCGGCGGGGGATGTGCTGTTTGCGGGCAGCGCGGGGGAGTACCAGAACTTCCTCTTCCCTGCGAACGGCGAGTATAAGGCGGAGCTGACCGCGTGGCGTGTGCCCAAGGGCGGGGTCATCACCCAGTTCGAGGGCGGCAGCACCGGACAGCTGCGCAAAAACTTAGGTCTGGAGCGCCCCGCAAAGCCCACCGGCTGGTACCGGTACAGCTTCCGGTTCACCCTGCAGGCCAGTGCGGAGGTGGAGCTTTCCGCCGAGCGGGTGGAGCAGGGCGGCACGGTAGGCGTGCGCATCTCCGGCATGACCGGAGACGCCGTGCCCACCATCGAGACCGACCTTGGCAGCGTGCAGTGCGTGCGCGCCGCCGAGGGCTGGCGCGCCTATATCCCGGCAGCCTATAACGCCTCCTCCGGCGGGCACGAGATAAACATCACGGTGAACGGCGAGACCATCACCCGCACCCTGACCGTGCTGCCGAAGGACTTCGGCACGGTGGAGGTGGAAGCCGAAGAACCGGCTGCGGAGAGCGCCAACGCCCAGTTCCGCAGTGCCATCTGGCCGCTGTACGAGGCTGCCGTCACCGCCAAGCAGTGGCAGGGCGGCTTTGTGCCCCCGGCTGAGGACTCCATGACCTTGGTGGACTACGGGCAAATCAAGGTAACGAACGGCCAGCAGGGCAGCCGCTCCAACTCCACAAAGCTGTACACCATCCCGGGCGCGCCCTGCCGCGCCGCAGCCAACGGCACGGTGGTGTTTGCGGGCAGTCTGGAACTTACCGGCAACACGGTGGTCATCGACCACGGCTGCGGGCTGCGCAGCTACCTGTACGGCTTGCAGGAGCTTTCGGTCAGCAGGGGACAGACCGTGGAAAAGGGACAGGCTGTGGGCGCACTGGGCGAGGAGCTGACCATGGACTTCAAGCTGGGCAGCAGAAGCGTGAACCCGCGCCTGCTGTTCCAGACCTCCGGCGGGCTGTTCTGGAAGGAAAACTGAACAAACTCCCTCAGTCTTCGCTTCTGCGTGGCTGGGGGAGTTTTTTGAAAAAACCTGTAACGTTTTTCCTCTTTGTGCGTTATTGGGGTGAAAGGGCGCACGAAAGCCCGCAAAGGAGGAAATGACCATGAAGCTGGAATGTGACGTGATCCGCGACTTACTGCCCCTGTACGCCGAAAAGCTTGCCAGCCCCGCCAGCAGTGCGCTGGTGGAGCAGCACCTTGCAGCGTGCCCTGCCTGCCGTGCAGAGCTGGAACAGATGGAAAAGCCGGTGCCGGTGCAGCCGGAACCCCAGCCGGATGCACCGCTGAAAAACATCCGCAGCAGCCTGAACCGCCGCCGTCTGCGCACCATGCTGTGCAGCTTTGCGGCAGCGCTGGCGCTGGCGGCGGTGTGCGGCTTTGGCTGGTACGGCTACACCGCCTGCGACCGGGTATCCTTTTTTGATGCACGATTGCAGGCTTACTACCAGCAGGCGGAAAACGGTGCAAACGGTTGGGTGCTGGAGACCCGCGCCGAGGACGTATACCTGAAGCCGACCCATGCCGACTGGCACTACGAGGCCATCCGCTACCGCATCCCGTGGGTGCACGATACCCTTGACAAGCTGTTGAAAAAGGACACAGACCTGCTCCGTAGCACCGGATGGATGCGCACTGACCACTCGGCGGTGGTGGATGCAGCGGACATGACGGCGGCGTTCAACGGTCAGGACGGTACATGGTATGCAGTGGGCAGCGAGCCTGCGGCATGGGATGAGGTCGAATGGCCGGAGTGATGCCTATGGACATTGAAACCATCTATCGGCTCTACTTCCGGGACGTCTGCCTGTTTTTGCAGGGACTTACCCGCAGCGAAGCGCTGGCCGAGGAGCTGACGCAGGAGAACTTTTTCCGGGCACTGGATGGCCTGAAAGACTATGACGGCAAGCAGGATGTGCGGGCGTGGCTGTTTACGGTGGCGCGCAACGCCTACTACGACCACTGCCGCCGCGCAAAGCACGCAGCCCCGCTGGAAGATGCCGAAACAAAAGCCGCCGACAGCCCGGATATCGCGCAGCTGCTGGTGGACAAGGATGCCGCCTTTACGGTGCATCAGTGTCTGCACGCGCTGGAAGAGCCTTACAAAGAGGTGTTCAGCCTGCGGGTGTTTGGCGAGCTGCCCTTTGACCGCATCGGGGCGATTTTCGGCCACAATGCCGCATGGGCGCGGGTGACCTATTACCGCGCCAAGACCCGCATCCAGACCATGCTGGAACAGCGGAAATGATTGGGTATGCGCATTGCGCGAACCCTCTCAGTCACGCCTTACGGCGTGCCAGCTCCCCCGAAAGGGGGAGCTTTTTTGTGTGGCGGCAAGGTTTGCCTGTCCGGGAGTTACCCCTTCTGTGAAAAAAGTGGCTCAGAAACGCCCGCAGGCGTTTCGGAGCCACAAATTATAATAATATTTTTTCCGCGGTTCAAGCCTTCTCAGAGGGCTTGCTCAGGTCTACGCTGCGGATGATCTTGCGCACCGGCAGGATGCTCTTGGCGTTCATGGACAGCTCGTCCACGCCCATGCGCAGGAAGGTCTCGGTCAGGGCGGTGTCAGCGCCCAGCTCGCCGCAGATGCCCACCCAGATGCCGTGGCGGTGACCGGCTTCAATGGTCATCTTGATGGCGCGCAGCACGGCGGGGTGATGGGGGTTGAAGAAGGGCTCCAGCTTTGCGTTCTGGCGGTCCAGCGCGCAGGTGTACTGGGTCAGGTCGTTGGTGCCGATGGAGAAGAAGTCGCACTCGGCGGCCAGCTCGTCCGCGATGAGCACGGCGGCGGGGGTCTCGATCATGGTGCCCACTTCAATGTTCTGCCCCATCTTGACGCCCTCGGCGGTCAGCTCGGCGCGGCACTCTTCCAGAACAGCCTTTGCGTCCTGCAGCTCCCGCAGGCTGGTGATCATGGGGAACATGATGCTCATGTTGCCGTAGGCGGAAGCCCGCAGCAGTGCGCGCAGCTGGGTCTTGAAAAAGTCCTTGCGGGTCAGGCAGATGCGGATGGCGCGGTAGCCCAGTGCGGGGTTGTCCTCGTGGTCCAGCTTCATGTAATCCACGGTCTTGTCTGCGCCGATATCACAGGTGCGCACCACCACCTTGCGGGGTGCAAGGCTTTCCACCACCTGCTTGTAAGCCTCGAACTGGTAGTCCTCGGTGGGGAAGTCCTTGCAGTTCAGGTAGACGAACTCGGTGCGGAACAGACCTACGCCGCCGGCGTCGTTCTGCTGCACTGCGCCCACGTCGCCCATGCCGCCGATGTTGGCGAACACATTGATGGTCTTGCCGTCCAGCGTGGTGTTGGGCTTGCCCTTCAGCTCCTGCAGCAGAGCCTGCTTTTTCTGGTCCTCCTGCTGGCGCTTTTTCAGGCTCTTGAGCAGGTCGGGGGTGGGGTCCACATACACACAGGCGTTGTAGCCGTCCACCACAGCCATCTTGCCGTCCCAGTCCTCCTGAATATCCTTGCACTGGATCAGGGCGGGGATGTTCATGCTGCGTGCCAGAATGGCGGTGTGGCTGTTGGAGCTGCCCTCGCGGGTGATAAAGCCCAGCAGCAGGCTCTTGTCCATGCGCACGGTCTCGGAGGGAGCCAGATCCTCGGCTACCAGAATGCTGGGCTCGGTGCCCTGCAGGGAAGCGTTGTCCACCCCCTGCAGAATGTCCAGCATGGCCTGCGCAATGTCCAGCACATCCGCGCTGCGGGCCTGCAGATACGGGTCGTCCATGGCAGAGAACACCGCAGCCTGATTGTTGCCGGCGGTCTTGACGGCGTACTCGGCGCACATCTTCTGCCCGTTGATGATCTCCTTGATGGCATCCACAAAGTCGTCGTCATCCAGCATCATGGCGTGGATGTTGAACACCTCGGCGATGTCCTCACCGGCCTCTGCCAGTGCCTTTTCGTACAGGGCGGTCTGCTGCTCAATGGCCTTCTGGCGGGCAGCTTCAAAACGCTCCAGTTCTGCGGCAGTATCTGCCACAGGAGCGGTGGAAATCGCGGTATCTTTTTTCTTATAGATCTTCAGCTTGCCAATGGCGATGCCATTGAGCACGCTCTTGCCGGTGCCTACCTGCATAGCACGTTCTCCTTCCACTTACAGCCGGGCGTGCAGCGCCCGGCGTTTTGTCAAAAAAGCCCCCGCAGTTTTCCCGCGAGGGCTCGGCTTTTAAGCCGCGGCTCAGACGTTCTCGCTCAGGAACTTCTGGATGGCCTCTGCGGCTGCTTCTTCATCATCGCCTTCGACCTTGATGGTCACGGTCTCGCCCTGCTTGACGCCCATGCCCATCAGAGCCATCAGCTTGCGCATATCGCAGCTCTTGCCGTCCTTCTCGAGGGTAGCGGTGCTTGCAAAGCCCTTCACGGTCTTGACCAGCAGACCGGCGGGACGGGCATGGATGCCGCAGGCATCCTTAACAGTGTACTGAAATTCCTTCATAATCATTTTCTCCTTACTTGATCCCTCTGCCCGGACTGCACATTCAGCCCCGGAACATGGCTTTGCCAATGGGGATTGGTATACTACTATTATAAACCCGTCCCGGTATTTTTGCACCGTTTCATATTGCCGATTTTTACAAGAATTTTTTGTTATATTTGAACATACGGATGCTACAAAAATCCGTGTTTTGCCTAATTTTTGCCGAATCGTTTGTAAAAACTAGGCAGTTTGTGCAACTGCCGGACAAGAGCTTAAAAAAGGTCGTTTTTCCCCCGGATGCCGTCCCTATTCCACGGGGTAGCCTTCTGCGTCCAGCGGCAGCTCGGTGTAGGGGGCTGCCTGCGGGGCGGCTTCGGGCTCTGTCTCCGGTTCGCCGGAAGTCTGCTGTGCGGTGCTGTTGGTCAGCTGCTCGTCGTGCCGCTCGCCCCAGTCGCCGCTGTAATCCTCGCCGGAGGTCTGCTTTGCCAGCTCGTTCTGGGCGTCCTGCAGCCCCAGCACCGTGCCGGAGGGCTTTTCCAGCAGATACGCGCCCACGGCTTTCTTTTTGTACACCAGCAGCACCCCGTAGCGGCTGGTCTCGCCGTTGCTTGCCGCCGGGAGCAGCGCCGACCATTTTTCCACCGTTTTGCCCTTGTAGCGGGCAAGATCCATGCCGCTTTGCTGCACCACCCCGTTGAAAGCGGAAAAGCTGTCGTCCCACCTGCGGGGAATTTTGACCTTATCCGCCGTGATGGACGCGCCGTCCACCTCCAGCCCGTAGCCGGTGAACCATGTCTGGATGTCCTGTGCGCTCTCGATACGGTTCACCGGGGCAGCCACCGCCACCGTCCGGGTACTGATGAACCGCCCCAGCATGGCGCTGAACACCACCAGTGCGCAGCACGCCGCCCCTGCTCCCAGTTTTTTCAGGCTCGTCTTGCTCAGTGTTACCACAAACATATCCCCATGCCTCCCCGCCATTTGCGCTTGCATACTCTGCCACCAGCTTATGCACAAAAACAGGGAAGTATGATAAAAACACCCCCGGTCAGGGCTTGCGCCGCTGACCGGGGGTGTTTAGTCTCTTTTACCCGATATAGCTGATATTGGCGTCCAGCTCGCCGCTGTAACCGTTGATGCGGGCTTTCTCGGTGCCCTGCCACAGATCGCAGCCGATGGGGCTGGAAGAGACGCCGTAGTGGGCGTTCCAGATGGTGTAGCGGCTGCGCAGGGTGTTATAATCCACCCGCTTGCGGTACCATGTGGTGGAAGCGTACACGCCGGGCTTGTAGCCCAGTTCCTTTACCCGCTCGCAGAAGGCGATGGCGCACTTGGTGCGGTCCTCAGCGCCCAGACCGTCGGCGCGGCCGGTGCCGCCCGGGGCGGTGGAAGCCTCGGTGTCATAGAAAATGGGGTAGTCCAGCATCCGGCCGTTCAGCGCCCAGTTGCAGCCCTCGGCCTCCTCCTGCGCTTCGGCCTCGTTTACGGCCTGCGTAAAGAAATACACGCCAACCTTCAACCCCGCGTTGCGGGCATTGGTGAAGTGCTCTTCGAACATGGGGTCCTTGACCAGGTTTCCCGCAGCACCGTAGCCCCGGTAGCCGATGCGGATGATGACGAAGCTCACGCCGGATTTTTTGATCTTGTTCCAGTCCAGCCCGGACTGATACTTGGACACATCGATGCCAAAAGTCACATTGTCCTGTTTAACGCCGTTGGCATCGAAATAATACAGCTTGCCGTCAATGGAGCGCAGCCCGGTGACCTTTTTGTTGGTGTCCTGCGCGTAGTAGTAGGTCTTGCCGTTCTCGGTGCGCCAGCCGGAGTACACCGGCTCTTCTTCCCTGTCTTTGGTGCCGAACAGCCAGTTGAACAGCCACCGGAAAAAGCCGTTTTCATCGGTCAGGTCGATGCACTGCGCTTCGGCATCCTCCAGCGCGCCGGAATCCAGTGCCTGCTGGATCTGCTCCGGGGTCAGCAGCACGCTGCCCTCCGGGGTGTGCTGGCTGGCGGTATCGTTCTGGGCGGTGCCGTCCGCTGCGGGAGCCTGCGGGTCCTGTGCGGCCAGCTCCGGGGTCTCCTCCAGCAGCCGTGTGGGAGAGTTTTCCTCTTCCAGGGCGGTATCCTCAGCGGGCTGTGCCGGTGTTTCCGGCGTTTCAACAGCTTCTTCCGGTTCAGACGGGGCGGTTTCAGTGGTTTCCGGCTTTTCTGTCTGTTCCGGGGCGGGCGCAGTCTGCTGCGGCTGTGCGGCGCTTTCTGCTGCCGGCTCCGGGGCGGCGGTCACTATGCTCTCGGCTTCCGGGGCGGTGCAAACCTCCCGGTCAGCCGCTGCCGGGCTGCTTGCCTGCGGCGTCCCGGCGGTGATGTGGGGCACGACTGCGCCCACGGTCAAAGTTTCCGGCTGTGCAGACAGCAGGGTCGCTGCCCCTGCGCCGCCCACAGCCAGAACCAGCGCCATGGTCAGCGCTGCAACGGCTGCCGCCGCTTTGCGGCGGGCTGTGCCGGATCGGTCAAATCGTTTTTTCATCTGTCGTCTCTGCCTCCGAATCTCCCGGTGGTGCAGCGTAGCGCTGCCCGGGTCTTTGCCCCCTTGCCCGGGGCGGGCCTGCTTTTATTCCACGCCGCCCATGGATTCAGGATAAAAAGGACGGCGGATGATAACTTTACGTTTCCTCTAGTATACACCCGCACGCGGGGAGCAGTCAACGGCACAGCGGGCTTCTACACAAATTCTCCACCGGGGCAGTGTGTCGGAAAATGTTCCAAATGGAATACGTTCCGGTGGGGCAGAACATTGCACAAAGCCGAAATTTCACATTTTTTCCAGCAACCCCTTGCTGTCTTGACAGGTGTATGGTATGATACAGGGCATACGTTCGTAACTTTAACGATCTGTTTTGGATAGAAAGGCAAGTTTTATGTCGAAGCTGAAAGAATTTTTGGCGCGGAAGGATATCGTCATCTCTCCGCAGCGTTACCTCATTGACGCGCTGGGCGCAATGGCACAGGGTCTGTTCGCCAGCCTGCTGATCGGCACCATCATCAAGACGGTGGGTCAGCAGACCGGTCTTGCCCTGCTGGTGGATCTGGGCGGCTACGCCACTGCCATGAGCGGCCCCGCCATGGCCTGCGCCATCGGCTGGGCACTGCATTGCCCGCCGCTGGTGCTGTTCAGCCTGATCACCGTGGGCTACTCGGCCAATGCGCTGGGCGGCGCAGGCGGCCCGCTGGCTGTGCTCATCATCGCCATTGTGGCGGCAGAGCTGGGCAAGGCCGTGAGCAAGGAGACCAAGGTGGATATCCTTGTCACCCCGCTGGTGACCATCTTTGCGGGCGTCGGGCTGTCCATGCTCATCGCCGCCCCCATCGGTGCAGCCGCAAGTCAGGTGGGCACCCTGATCATGTGGGCCACCGAACAGGCTCCGCTGGTCATGGGCATTCTGGTGTCGGTCATCGTGGGCGTGGCGCTGACCCTGCCCATCTCCTCCGCTGCCATCTGCGCCGCACTGGGTCTGACCGGCCTTGCAGGCGGCGCTGCCGTGGCAGGCTGCTGCGCCCAGATGGTGGGCTTTGCCGTGATGAGCTACAAGGAGAACGGCGTGGGCGGCCTTGTCAGTCAGGGTCTGGGCACCAGTATGCTGCAGATGGGCAACATCATCAAGAACCCCCGCATCTGGATCGCCCCCACGCTGGCCAGTGCCATCACCGGCCCGCTGGCTACCTGCCTGTTCCACTTTGAGATGAACGGCGCAGCGGTCTCCTCCGGCATGGGCACCTGCGGTCTGGTGGGTCAGATCGGCGTTTACACCGGCTGGGTCAGCGACATTGCCGCCGGTACCAAGGCCGCTATCACCCCCATGGACTGGGCTGCCATGGTGCTGCTGTGCTTTGTGCTGCCCGCCGTGCTCAGCGTGGTGTTCTGCGCGGTGGAGCGCAAGCTGGGCTGGATCAAGGAAGGCGATTTGAAGCTGAACTAAATAGTTATAGTAAAACCACCGGAGCGTCTGCGGATGCTCCGGTGGTTTGTTTGTGGGGGGATGAACTCCCCCAGTCACGGCTGCGCCGTGCCAGCCCCCTCTGGGATGGGGCCTTTGGCATGGCGGCACAGTTTCCGGCTAAACCGCAAAGTTTGCCGCTACCGCTGAAGCCTTCCCCCCTTGGGGGGAAGGTGGCGCGCAGCGCCGGATGAGGGGTAATTTGCCGTAAGCTGCTGCTTGCCTGCGCCCTCATCCGTCTGCTCACTGCGTTCGCATCCACCTTCCCCCGACCGGGGGAAGGCTTTAGCGCACCCATAAGATTTATGGTTTGACCGCAAACTTTACCGCCGCGCCAGAGGCTCCCTCCCCGAGGGAGCTGGCAAAGCCGTCAGGCTTTGCCTGAGGGAGTCCCCGCAAAATCCCATGAAAAAATACACTCAGATTGCATAAAATACGCATATATTTAAAAATATTTGCATAAAGATACAGATTAAACCAAAAGAAAAGCGAAACGGGCGCTATGTTTGGCAGTTTTTAGCATTGACGGAAAACCCGCGCTGCGTATAATAAAAGCATCAACCGCAAACGAAAGACAGAGGATGCGAAGGGAAATGCGCATCAGAGAACAAAAGTGTATTTTTATTAAAAGGAGCGCGTTTATCATGAAAAAGGAAAACATCAAAAAAGTTGTGCTGGCTTACTCCGGCGGTCTGGATACCTCCATCATCATTCCCTGGCTGAAGGAAAACTACAATAACTGCGAGGTCGTTGCTGTTTCCGGTGACGTGGGTCAGGGCACCGAGCTGGACGGTCTGGAAGAAAAGGCCAAGGCTACCGGCGCATCCAAGCTGTATGTGCTGGACCTGAAGAAGGACTTTGTGGAGAACTACATCTTCCCCACCCTGAAGTTCGGCGCTAAGTACGAGGACTACCTGCTGGGCACCAGCTTTGCACGTCCGTGCATCGCCAAGGCACTGGCTGATATCGCCATCAAGGAGGGTGCAGATGCCATCTGCCACGGCTGCACCGGCAAGGGCAACGATCAGGTGCGTTTTGAGCTGACCCTCAAGGCACTGTGCCCGGATATGGCCATCATCGCTCCGTGGCGTGAGTGGGACATCGAGAGCCGTGACGAGGAGATCGACTACGCCGAGGCGCACAACATCCCCCTGAAGATCAACCGTGAGACCAACTACTCCAAGGACAAGAACCTGTGGCATCTGAGCCACGAGGGTCTGGATCTGGAGAACCCCGCCAACGAGCCCCAGTACAATAAGCCCGGCTTCCTGGAGCTGGGTGTCAGCCCCGAGCAGGCACCCGATGTTCCCACCTATGTGACCATTCACTTTGAAAAGGGCATCCCCACTGCCGTGGACGGCAAGGAGATGGGCGCTGTGGAGCTGGTGGAGTACCTGAATAAGCTGGGTGGTGCAAACGGCATCGGTCTGCTGGACATCGTGGAGAACCGTCTGGTGGGCATGAAGAGCCGCGGCGTGTACGAGACCCCCGGCGGCGCTATCCTGTACAAGGCCATCGACGTGCTGGAGACCATTACGCTGGATAAGGAGAGCGCTCACTTCAAGGCACAGCTGGCACAGAAGTACGCCGACATCGTGTACAACGGCCAGTGGTTCACCCCGCTGCGCGAGGCACTGGATGCCTTTGCCGACAGCCTGGAGAAGACTGTGACCGGCGATGTCAAGCTGAAGCTCTACAAGGGCAACATGATCAACGCCGGTGTGACCTCTCCGTACACCCTGTACGATGAGCAGACCGCTTCCTTCGGCGTCGATAAGGATTACGACCAGTCCGATGCCACCGGCTTCATCAACCTGTTCGGCCTGTCCATCAAGGAGCGCGCAAAGCTGTCCAAGAACTGGCCGGAGGTCAAGTAATCGCAACATTTTCGACTGCGTGTGTTTTCACACTTTCACACGCGGGTTCTCACACCGGCATCGTTGCCGGCGGCACCGCCGCAGGAGCGTTTTCCCCTGCGGCGGCTTTGCCGTTTTTATAAGGAGTTTATATTATGGCAGAACAACTCTGGAAGGGTCGGTTTTCCAAGGCGGTGGACAGCCGCGTCAACGACTTCAACTCCTCCATCCGCTTCGACCAGCGGATGATCGCGCAGGATATGCGCGGCAGCGGCGTCCATGCCGCCATGCTGGCACGGCAGGGCATCATCTCGGAGCAGGACTGTGCGGACATCCTCAGCGGTCTGGCTTCCATCGCGGACGACCTGTCCAGCGGTGCGCTGACCATCGACCCCGCCGCCGAGGACGTGCACACCTTTGTGGAGCAGACCCTGACCGCCCGCATCGGGGATGCGGGCAAGCGGCTGCACACCGGCCGCAGCCGCAACGATCAGGTGGCGCTGGATATCCGCCTGACTTTGCGGGATTACAGCAAGACCCTGCAGGCTTACATCGTGGAGCTGGTGCGGGTGCTGTGCAAAAAGGCTGCGGAGAATACCGCCGCCGTCATGCCCGGCTATACCCACCTGCAGCGCGCCCAGCCCATCACCTTTGGTCACGCGCTGATGGCCTACGCTTCCATGCTGCTGCGCGACCTTGACCGCTTTGCGGACGCCACCGCCCGCATGGACAGCCAGTGCCCGCTGGGCTCTGGCGCTCTGGCAGGCACCACCTACCCGCTGGACCGGGATTTCACCGCCGAAAAGCTGGGCTTTGCCGCCCCCTGCGCCAACAGTCTGGACGGCGTGTCTGACCGTGATTTCTGCATCGAGCTGGCAAGCGCCATCTCCATCTGCATGATGCACCTGTCCCGCCTTTCGGAGGAGATCATCCTGTGGTGCAGCTGGGAGTTCAAGTTCATCGAGCTGGACGATGCCTTTACCACCGGCTCGTCCATCATGCCCCAGAAGAAGAACCCCGACGTGACCGAACTCATCCGCGGCAAGACCGGCCGGGTGTACGGCGACCTGAACACCCTGCTGGTGATGATGAAGGGCCTGCCGCTGGCCTACAACAAGGATATGCAGGAGGACAAGGAAGCCATCTTTGATGCAGTGGATACCTTGGAACTCTGTCTCAAGACCATCACCCCCATGCTGGATACCATGAAGACCCTGCCCGCCAATATGCGCCGCGCCGCCGCAAAGGGCTTTATCAACGCCACCGACTGCGCCGACTACCTGACCAAGAAGGGAATGCCCTTCCGGGATGCCTACAAGCTGACCGGCTGCATGGTGTCGGACTGCATTGCCGCCGACAAAACGCTGGAAGAGCTGACCCTGACCCAGTTCCAGACCTACAGCCCGCTGTTTGAGGACGATATCTATGATGCCATCGACCTTGTGCACTGCTGCGAGGGACGCACCAGCTACGGTGGCCCCAGCGCCGCCAGCGTCCAGCGCCAGATCGCGCTGGCAACGGCGCGGCTGGACGCATGGGAGGAGGAAAACGCATGAAGGTAAAGGTATTTATTGATGGCTCTTCCGGCACCACCGGCCTGCGCATCGCCGACCGTCTGGCAGTCCGGCCGGAGATCGAGCTGCTGTCCATCTCTGCCGAAGGGCGCAAGGACGTGCACGAGCGGGCAAAGGTCATCAATTCTGCCGACCTTGCCTTCCTCTGCCTGCCGGATGCGGCTTCTAAAGAAGTCATGCCCCTGCTGCGCCCGGACGTGAAGGTGCTGGACACCTCCACCGCCTTCCGCACCGACGCCGCATGGGACTACGGCTTCCCGGAGCTGAAGGGACAGAAGGAAAAAATTCAGAACTCTTACCGCGTGGCAGTGCCCGGCTGCTATGCCAGCGGCTTTATCAGCATTGCCCGCCCACTGGTGGAGCTGGGGCTGGTGGCAAAGGACTACCCCTTTAGCTGCACCGGCATCTCCGGCTACTCCGGCGGCGGTAAAAAGATGATCGCGGACTACGAAAGCCCCGACCGCCCAGCGCACAGCAAGCTGGATGCGCCCAAAAGCTACGGCCTGAGCCTTGGCCACAAGCACCTGCCGGAGATGCAGAAGATCAGCGGCCTTGCGCACACGCCGATGTTCGTGCCGGTGGTGTGTGACTACTACTGCGGGATGCAGGTGCTGGTGCCGCTGGATCTTGGCCTTGCGGGCACCACTGCCGAAGCCGTAGCTGCCGCCCTTGCGGACTACTACAAGGACGCCGCCACCGTCAAGGTGCACGGCCTGAACGAGCCGCTGCCGGAAAACGGCCTGTACTCCAATGCCATGGCGGGCACCGACCGCATGGAGCTGTACCTGACCGTGAACGCCGCCGGAGATCAGATGATGCTGGTCTCGTTGTTTGATAATCTGGGCAAGGGCTCCTCCGGTGCCGCCGTCCAGTGCATGAATCTGATGCTGGGTCTGGAAGAGACCAAAGGGTTGGAATAAACTTGTTTTTCTTTGTGGGAAAGGAAAATCGTTATGCAGTATAAGAAAGTTGCGGGCGGCATCTGCGCGCCCAAGGGCTTTGCCGCCGCCGGTGTCCATTGCGGCATCCGGGCAAATCACAGCGAAAAATACGATCTGGCGCTCATCAAGGCCGAGGTGCGCTGCGCTGCTGCGGGCGTGTACACCACCAACAAGGTCTGCGGTGCGCCCATCAAGGTGGACCGCGCCCATCTGGCCGATGGCTATGCACAGGCCATTGTGGTAAACAGCGGCAACGCCAACACCTGCGCCGCCAACGGCGTGGCGCTGGCTGAGGAGTGCTGTGCCCTGGTAGGCAAGGCGCTGAACATTGACGAAAAGGACGTTCTGCCCGCCTCCACCGGCGTCATCGGTCAGCCCATGGTCATCGACCCCTTTGCCCGGGGAATCCCGGCGGCGGCGGAAAAGCTGGCTGCCACCGCGCAGGGCAGCACGGACGCCGCCACTGCCATCATGACCACCGACACCCATAAAAAGGAGTACGCCATCCAGTTCGAGCTGGGCGGCAAGGTGTGCACCGTGGGTGCCATCGGCAAGGGCAGCGGCATGATCGCCCCCAACATGGCTACCATGCTGGCGTTCTACACCACCGACGCCGCCGTCTCGCCCGCGCTGCTGGAAAAGGCGCTCAAGACCGTTGTGCCCGGCACCTATAACCAGATGAGCGTGGATCTGGACACCTCCACCAACGATACCCTCATCATCATGGCATCCGGTCTTGCGGGCAACCCGGAGATCTGCGAGGAGAACGCGGACTACGCCGCCTTTGTGGCAGCGCTGACCGCCATTGCAGAGCACATGTGCGCCGAGCACGCCGGAGACGGCGAGGGTGCCACCCACCTGATCACCTGCGAGGTGACCCACGCGCCCGACCTGAAAACCGCCCGCGCCGTCAGCCGCAGCGTGGTCTGCTCCAACCTGTTCAAGGCAGCGGTCTTTGGCCGCGATGCCAACTGGGGACGCATCCTGTGCGCCATCGGCTACACCCCCGGGGATTTCTCCATTGATAAAGTCTGCGTCTGGCTTTCCAGCAAGGCGGGCGAGGTGTATGTGTGCGAGAACGCCGCCTACCACCCTTACAGCGAGGACGAAGCCGCCAAGGTGCTGGCTGAGCACGATATTCTGGTCAAGGTGGATATGGGCACCGGCGATGCAAGCGCCAAGGCATGGGGCTGTGACCTGACCTACGACTATGTGAAGATCAACGGCGATTACAGAACCTGACAGGAGCGCGAAACAGATGAAAAACGAAGAAATGGCGCGGCTTTTTTCGGAAGCCACCCCTTATATCCAAAAGTACCATGGCAGGACCATGGTCATCAAGTACGGCGGCAACGCCATGATCAACGAGAGCTTGAAAAACGCCGTGATGAACGACCTTGTCACCCTGACGCTGCTGGGCGTGCGGGTAGTGCTGGTGCACGGCGGCGGGCCTGCCATCAACGAGATGCTCAAGAAGGTGGGCGTGGAGAGCCACTTTGCGGGCGGTCTGCGGGTGACGGACGATGCCACCATGGAGATCGTGCAGCAGGTGCTGGCCGGTAAGGTGAACAAGGACCTTGTGGCAAAGCTGCGCGGGCGCGGCGTGGGTCTGTGCGGCATGGACGGACAGATGCTCCGCTGCACCGAGCTGGACCCCCAGCTGGGTCATGTGGGCGAGATCGTCCATGTGGACGCCACCCTGATCGAAAGCCTGCTGGACGGCGGCTTTATCCCGGTCATCGCCACCGTGGGCATGGATGACCTCGGGCAGGCGTACAACGTCAACGCGGACACCGCCGCGGCGCAGATCGCTATTGCCCTCAAGGCCGAAAAGCTGGTGTCCATGACCGATATCGCGGGTCTGCTGCGGGATAAGGAGGACGAGACCACCCTCATCCCCGAGGTGGAAGTGACCGAGATCGAGGGCTACAAGTCCGCCGGCATCATTGCGGGCGGCATGATCCCCAAGATCGGCGGCATGGCGGATGCCATCTATCAGGGCGTGCACGAAGCAGTCATCATTGATGGCCGCGTGCCACACTCCATCCTGCTGGAACTGTTCTCCGACCGCGGCTCCGGTACCCGCTTCTACCGCCGCAGCCACCGCGAATAAAAAGATTGCGCAATCGCCGGCGGAAAGTTATAATAAAGGCAACGAGCCCGATCCGCTGCTGCGCGGCGGTTGGCATAATGCTGATGCTTTTATTTTAGCGGGCTCGCCCTCTCAGTCATCGCTGCGCGATGCCAGCTCCCCCAAAGTGGGAGCCCTTGGCAGTCCACGCAAGGTTCATCTTTTTGCCAAGGCCTCTCCCTTTGGGAGAGGTGTCACCGTAGGTGACGGAGAGGGCGAGGACGCTGCCCGTGTGCAGCAATGTTCCGAGCGTCAGCCGCAAGGCTTTGCGCAATCGCTCCATGTTACAGGAGGTACACCTATGGATTCTGAAAAAGTCATCAAGCGGGACAACGAGTACGTCCTGCACACCTATAACCGCAGCCCCATCGTGCTGGAAAAAGGCCACGGGCTGTACGCCGAGGGCCCTGAGGGACAGAAGTATCTGGACTTCACCAGCGGCATCGGGGTAAACAGCCTTGGCTACTGCGACCTTGCTTGGGCAGAAGCCGTGTCCCAGCAGGCACACAAGCTGCAGCACACCTCCAACCTCTACTATACCGCGCCCTGCGGCAAGCTGGCGAAAAAGCTGTGCAAGCGCACCGGCATGAGCAAGGTGTTCTTCGGCAACTCCGGCGCCGAAGCCAACGAGGGCGCCATCAAGGCCGCCCGCAAGTACAGCGTAGACCACTATGGCAAAGACCGCTACAACGTCATCACGCTGGTCAACAGCTTCCATGGCCGCACCCTTGCCACCCTGACCGCCACCGGGCAGGAGGTGTTCCACAACTACTTCGGCCCCTTCAACGAGGGCTTCCAGTACGTCCCGGCGGGGGATATCGAGGCGCTGCGGGAACTGGTAGACCGCCACACCTGCGCCGTGATGATGGAGCTGATTCAGGGCGAAGGCGGCGTGATGGCGCTGGACCCGGAGTATGTGCAGGCCGTGCGCGCTTTGTGCGACGAAAAAGACCTTGTGCTCATCGTGGACGAAGTGCAGACCGGCGTAGGCCGCACCGGCACCTTCCTGTGCTGTGAGCACTATAACCTCAAGCCGGATATCGTCACCCTTGCCAAGGGGCTGGGCGGCGGCTTGCCCATCGGCGCGGTGCTGATGAATGAAAAGGTAGCCGAGGGCATGGGCCCCGGCACCCACGGCTCCACCTTTGGCGGCAACCCGGTGGTCTGCGCCGGTGCCAACGTGGTGGTGGATCGTCTGGACCAGAGCTTCCTTGCACAGGTCAGCGAGCGCGCCGTACAGCTGCGCACCGGTCTGGCAAAGCTGCCCCACGTCAAGAACATTTCCGGCATCGGCCTGATGGTGGGCATCGAATTCTTTGACGTGCAGGCTGCGGATGTGCTGGCTGCCTGCCGCGAAAAGGGCTTGCTGGTGCTTACTGCAAAGACCCGGCTGCGTCTGCTGCCGCCGCTGACCGTCTCCGAGCACGAAGTAGACATGGCGCTGGAGGTGCTGGCCGAGGTGCTGGGCACGATGGAGCCGACGGCTCCGAAGGAGCAGGCATGAAAAATCTGCTGAAAATGAGCGACCTTTCCCCCGCCGAGCTAACCCACATTCTGGATGTGGCAGACCAGCTGAAGGCGGACTGCAAGGCGGGCCGCACCGAGCCGCTGCTGGCGGGCAAAAGCGTGGCGTTGCTGTTCTCTAAAGCGTCCACCCGCACCCGCACCAGCTTTGAGGTGGGCGTGTACCAGATGGGCGGCCTTGGCAACTACATGAACACCGCCGAGCTGCAGGCCGGGCGCGGCGAGCCCCTGCGGGACACTGCCCGGGTGCTGGGGCGCTACTACGACTGCGCCGTCTGGCGCACCTACCGCCAGCGGGACTTGGAGGAGCTGGCGGAGCTTTCCGGCATTCCGGTGATCAACGGCCTGACCGACTACGCACACCCCTGTCAGGTGCTGGCTGACCTGATGACCATTCGGGAGCGCCGGGGCACGCTGGCAGGGCTGAAGCTCTGCTTTGTGGGTGACGGCAGCAACATGGCCAACAGCCTGATCGTGGGCGGCCTTTTGGCGGGGATGCAGGTATCCTGCGTCTGTCCTCCGGGCTACCGCCCGGCAGCGGATGTGCTGATGTTTGCCCACAAATACGGCGATGCCTTCCACCTGACCACCGACCCCGCCGAGGGCCTGCGGGATGCGGATATCGTGGCCACCGCCGCGTGGAACACCACCGCCCCCGGCACTGCCGAGAGCGAGCAGCGTCTGCGGGATTTTGTGGGCTTCCAGCTCACCGGCCGTCTGCTGGAAAACGCAAAGCCCAACGCGCTGGTGCTGCACTGTCTGCCCGCCCACCGGGGCGAGGAGATCTCCACCGCCCTGTTCGAGCAGCATGCGGACGAGATCTTTGACGAGGCGGAGAACCGTCTGCACGTCCAGAAAGCCGTGCTGGCGGTGCTGCTGGCGGGCAAGTAAAACGATTTTGAATGCCCGCCGCTATCGGGTTGCGGCACCCAGCATCCGCATCGTGCCTTGGGCGGCACGCGCGTCTTGCTGGCCGCTGCCCCAACAACTCCTCCCTGTTTCCGCCGCTGGCGGCGGTCGTCGTTGCACTTTGGGCATAAAGAGCGGAAAGAGTATTTTTTATTTGCAGTTCCGAAACGCCTGCGGGCGTTTCGGAACTGCTTTTTTATGGGAGAGATTGCGGTGGAAAGCCTCTCAGGCGCACATTCGTTTGCAACCCTTTTTTTGCGTCCCAAAAGGGTGCGCAAGGGCTTTTTTGGGGTTTTTCAGGGCGATTCGATGCATTTCAGGGGCCATTCACGCAGAATTGCTCTACTTTTGCCGCCGTTCGTGGTATACTACAGACACAGAGCAGTGCTCTGTTCAATATGCCATTCCCGTAATTCCTATAGAGCAGAAAACCGTCCGGTAACCGCAAACCGGGCGGTTTTCTGTTTTTTGCGGGTGCGTGTGGTGCACCGGGTCGTTTCAGCGCATTTGCGGGGCGATTCGTGTCCAAAACCGTCCAAAGCGGGCAAAACGTGGTACACTGGGTACAACAAAAGCGCCCGGCTTGGAGGGCGCTTGAGAAGGAGAGAATCTTATGCAAAAACGGCTCATCAGCATGGTTCTGGCGCTGAGCATGGCACTGACCGCAATGCCGCTGCCCGCCCTTGCCCAGAGCGCCCCGCCCGACACCGCCAAGGCAGCCCGCTGGGCTGTGGAGGCCGGGCTGCTGCCCGACATGGGCGAGGGCGCCTTTACGCCCGGCAAGCGTGTGACCAAGGTACAGGTCATCCGCGCATGGAACCGGCTGAAAAAGCTGGGTCTGGCGAAATAACAATTGCCATCTCCCGATCGATCCTTTCCAATAAGCGCAGCAAGGCCGTCCGGCATTCGCCGGACGGCCTTGCTGCATTGCCCCACCCGTGAAAATGGGATAGCGGAGCGTCCGCAGACGCTCCGCTATCCCGAAAATTAAAATAATTCTTCCGCTGAATATGCCCAAAGCGCAGCGGAGGGCATTTTCAATCGTTCTCCACCCCGGGGCACCCGGCGGTGCGCCATGCGGCGCACAGTACCTCTTTTTCCGGCTTGGAGAGCTTTTTCAGGGCGGCTTCCCGGCGCAGGGCGGTGCGTTTGTCCGCGCAGCGCTCCAGATAGGCAAAGCCTACCGCGCCGTGGGCGCGGGTGTAGCGGGCACCCTTGCCGCTCTGGTGCGCTTTCAGCCGGGCGGCGGGGTGGTTCGTCCAACCGGTGTACAGCTGCCCGCCGGTGCAGCGCACCATATAGACGTAGGCGACGTCAGGCAAGGCGTCCATTGTTTTTCAACACCTGACGGCAGGCGGCAAGGGCGGTCTCCTTGTCCTTGGCGGTGATGAGGAAGCGGCTGGCGTGGCAGAAGCTGATGCCCGGGATGCCACTCTTCTGCTCGATGACCTCCTGCGGCTGCCCCGCCCAAGACTGGGGAAAGGGCAGCTTGGACTTTTTGGTCTTGTGGTCGGTGACGCACTGGGCGCTCCACCCGCCGCGCTGGCTGGGGTACACCACAAACAGAGCATCAGTCTTGTACAGGCCGTTTTTCCACGGCAGATAGCAGGGCAGCACCACGATGCCGTCGCGGGAGCTGCGGTAGGCCTGCTGCACTTTTTCGTCCGCGCGGTTCACGGCGTTGGCGCTGTCGATCTGGTTTTCCAGGATCTGCTTTGCCACAGCAACCGCCTTGAAAAAGCAGCTGTCCTGATCCTCCTTGGAGTCCCACACCGGGTTGAAAAAGCCAATGGCATCGCACAGGCTGTTCTGCTCGCCGGTGTTGTCGTTCAGGTCCAGCGGCTGGATGAAGTTTTCGTCAATGAGCCGCGCCTGCCGCTCGCCCACAAGGCCGGGGCCCAGCACCCGCCACAGCAGGCCAAAGGCCGCGTAAGGCACGCCGTTGGCGCGGTACTCCCGGGGCTCCTGATGGTGGTCGAACATCCCAAAGCCGATATCGTACACGATGCCGTAAAAATCGTCAGGCACGGTAAAGCCGCGGGTGATCTTGATATCCGGGCGCAGAATTTGCAATAGCGCCGTAGCAAACACGTCATCGGCATGGAACTTGCCGGCGTGGGTAAAACCGTTTGCGGGAATTTTCATGGACTTGATACCTCGTTCTCCTAGTTTCGTCTGGTATCAGTATAGCACAATCCCGCCCATGGGACAACAAAAAGGAACGGCGGCGCTGCCGTTCCTTTTGTGTGGGACGATTTGGAATGCGCTTCCACTGGAAGCGGCGTTGTAGATGCCGTTTGCCTTTACGACCCCTCCCGTGAAAATGGGATAGCGGAGCGTCCGCAGACGCTCCGCTATCCCGAAATAAAAATAATATTTCCGCTGAATATGGCTAGAGCGAAGCGGAAGCCATTTTTGATCGTTCTGCAACAAAAAGGCTGCTGCACAGCGGTTTGTGCAACAGCCTATAACAGTTTTGCTTACAGCGCCGAGTAGCCGAAGCTGTTCACCAGCGCGTCAATGTGCTGCCCGGCCTTGCACAAGGGGCAGTCGCGGGAGTCGAAGCTGGCGTAATCCGGCAGGCTGGTGGGGTCGAAGATAGAGGTGACCGGGTAGCCAAGGCACTCGTGGGTGGTGGCAAAAATCGCCGAAAGCCCAGCCACGATGCCGCCGTAGTAGTTTACGGCTTCCACGGCTGCCTGAATGGTGTAGCCGGTGGTGATGGATGCGGCCAGAATGAGGACGTGCTTGCCCTTGACCATGGGAGCAAGATTATCCCGCAGAATGATCTGGCTGCCGGAGGTGTATTCCGGCGTGACGATGTAGATGGTCTTGTGGGCGTTCATATTGGTAAAGCCGTCCTTGGTCAGCTCGTTGGCAAGGCAGGTGCCAATGACCTGCGTGCCGTCCAAGCAAAGCACGGTATCCACGATGGTGCTGTGCTGATAAGCGCTGACCAGCTCCTTTGCCACGGCTTTTGCCTCGGAAAGGCGGGTCTTTTGGGTGGTCACGTCGATGTAATAGTTGATGTGGCTGTGGCTGGTGGCAAAATGTCCCTTGGCCACCCGCAGGAACAGTTCGCTTTTGCTGGTGGGAAGCTTGACCATGTTGATCATTGTACAGCACTCCTTTTTTCACCGGGCGCAGCTGCGCCGCAAAATACAAAACAGCGCGGCAACCCGTTCCGGTCGCAGCGCTTATTTTTCTTCTCTGCCTCTTTATTGTACTGAAAAATGCCGCTGTGCACAAGACACAAACCTGACGAAAAACCTTGCTTTTTTACAGACATATCGCCGAAAACTTGGATGCAAAGGCCGCTGCCGCCCGGAATGCCGCACCGCAAAGGGGGCACAGCGGCAAGCCCGGCGCTATGACAGGGGAGAAGTGTGCCTTTTTGCGCAACACGGAAAATTTTGCAAAAAGGGACTGGTATTTTTGCGGGTTTTGAGTATAATATAAGAGATAGTTCAAATTTGAAGTAAAAGGAGAATCACATCCATGGCACAGGCAAAACAGGATATGGGTTCCGGCAGCGTAAAAAAGCTGATGCTGCAGCTCATGATCCCGGCGGTCGTTGCACAGGTGGTCAACCTGCTGTATAACATCGTGGACCGCATTTACATCGGACATATTGCCGGCATCGGCGCGGCAGCGCTGACCGGCGTGGGACTGTTCACCCCCATCCTTATGCTGCTGAACGCATTCGCCATGCTGGTGGGCGCGGGCGGCGCACCCCGCACCGCCATTGCGCTGGGACAGGGCGACAAGGAGCAGGCGGAGAAGATCATCTCCAACAGCTTTACCATGCTGCTGCTCTTTTCGGTGGTGCTGACCGTGGTGTTCTACGCCGGAGCACCCACCCTGCTGCGGCTCTTTGGTGCCAGTGACGCCACCCTGCCCTATGCGCTGAGTTACAGCCGCATCTACATTCTGGGCTCGGTGTTTGTGCTGCTGGTGCTGGGCATGAACCCCTTCATCACCACGCAGGGCTTTGCCAAGACCAGTATGCTTACCACCGTCATCGGTGCGGTCATCAACATTATTCTCGACCCCATCCTGATCTTTGGTCTGGGTCTGGGCGTGCGGGGCGCTGCCATTGCCACCGTGCTCAGTCAGGCTGTGGGCGCGGTGTGGATCCTGCACTTCCTCACCGGCAAAAAGACCATCCTGCGCCTGCGCAAGGACTATATGCGCCCGGAAAAGAAGGTCATTCTGCCGGTGATGGCGCTGGGCGTCTCCACCTTTGTGATGATGTCCACTGAGAGTCTGCTGTCCATCAGCTTCAGTTCCAGTCTGGCGCGGTACGGCGGCGACGTGGCTGTGGGCGCCATGACCGTCATCACCAGCGCTTCCCAGCTGTGCACCCTGCCCATTCAGGGCATCTGTCAGGGCGGTCAGCCGGTGATGAGCTTCAATTTCGGCGCGGGCAAAAAGCTCCGCGTCAAGGAGGCGTTCCGCTTCCAGCTGCTGCTGTGCAGCTGCTACACCTGTCTGTTCTGGCTGCTCATGATGCTGGCGCCGGGGGCTGTGGCGGGCATCTTCACCTCGGATACGGCGCTCATTTCCTACACCACATGGTCCATGCGCATCTACATGGCCGGTATCTTTGCCATGGGCTTCCAGATCGCCTGTCAGCAGAGCTTTATGGCGCTGGGTCAGGCCAAGGTCAGCCTGCTGCTGGCCTGTCTGCGCAAGATCATTTTGCTGATCCCGCTCATCTTCATCCTGCCGCACCTGCTGCCGGACCCGGTATTCGGTGTTTTTCTGGCAGAGCCGGTCAGCGATATTCTGGCAGCCACCATTACCACCATCACCTTCTTCTCCCGCTTCAACGGTATTCTGGAACGGGGCGCTGCGAAGGTGTAATGAAATAGAACAAGCCCGGAAAGTCTGCGGACTTTCCGGGCTTGAATTTTTGGCTTTAAACGGCCTCCGGCTCACCAAGAGCCAGTACTTTCGTCAGCTCGGCCTGCACCTTTGCGTTGGTGGCATCGGTGACGGCCAGCACATCGGAATAGAACTTTTCCATCTCGTCACGGGTGGAGAAGGTGGCCACATACATCTGGTTGCCCATGGCACCGGACAGGGCCTCGGGGATGCGGTCTACCATGCGCATGTTGTCCTGATACTTCTGCATCAGCTGCTCGTGGCTGTAAACGAAGCTCTTGCCGTCCCGGCGGCCGGCAAAGGCGCAATAGTAGTGCTCACCCACCGGCATATCGGTGCCGCCGAAGGCAATCATGTCCGCCCAGATCTTGTACACGTTGGTGGAGCGGGCAAAGTCGATCATGTCCGGGGTAAAGCCGCCGCAGGGACGCATGTTGACTTCCAGCGCCACGATTTGACCCTTTTTGCCCATGCTGGACTGATTCTCGGTCATGCGGAAGAACTCGAAGTGGACAAAGCGGCTCTTCACCCCAAAGCTCTTGACGGCGGCACGGCCCGCAGCGCGGGTGTCCTCCGGCAGATCTTTGATGATGTAGTAGATGGAGTTATCGTCGTTGTTCACGATGTCCATGATGGATACCGGGCTCACGTTGCCCGCCTCAAAGATGGGGTTGCCGTGGGCGTCAATGATGGCATCGTAGCTGTTCACCTCGGCACGGACGAACTCCTCCATGATGTAAGCCACATCCGGGTGCTCTTTTTCCTTGTAGGTCAGAAATGCCTCCAGCTCCTTGTCGCTGGAAAGGCGGTGGGTATCCGAAGCGCCCACGCCATTGTCCGGCTTGACCACCACCGGGTAGCCCACCTGTTCCACAAAGGCCTTGCAGCCTGCAAGGTCATCCACCATGTGGTAGCGGGCGGTGGCGATACCGGCCTTCTGATAGTACTCCTTCATCTTGCTCTTGTACTTGATGCGGGGCATATCAGAGGTCTGGAAGCCGCTGGTAATGTGGAAATCGGTGCGCAGGGCGGCATCTCGCTCCAGCCAGTATTCATTGTTGGACTCCAGCCAGTCGATGCGGCCATACTTGAAGGTGAAAAAGGCCACGGCGCGGTATACCTCGTCGTAGTTTTCCAAGCTGTTCACCTTGTAGTACTCGTTCAGGCTTGCCTTCAGCTCCGGCTTCAGCTCCTCGTAGGGCTGGTCGCCGATGCCCAGCACGTTCAGGCCGTTGTTTTTCAGCTCCCGGCAGAACTGCCAGTAGTTCGTGGGGAAGTTGGGGGAGATAAAAATAAAGTTCTGCATAGTATTTGTTGATTCCTCTTTCCGTTACCTCTATGATTGCAATGCCCCTGCGGGGCGGGACAGATTTTAATATTGGGAAACAACGGCGCGTCCATGGACGCGCCGTTGTGCCATTTTCACAGGATGGGTCACTGCTGGCCCAGAACGTAGGGCATATAGTAGGCCACCTGCTTGTACCACCAGTTCCAGTCGTGGTTGACATCGTGACCCCACAGGTCTACCCAGATGGGGATATGCTTTGCCTCAAAGATGCGCTTGAGCAGCCATGTGGTGTCCGGCTGTTCCCAGTCGCCCTGACCGCAGCAGATAACGGCCTTCTGGCTGCGGAACAGCTGCATATAGGGGTGATCCTCCGGGAAGTTCTTCATGTAGTCCACGGGGGAGTTCATGTACACCAGCTCGTCCATATAGTCGCCAAAGCCGTAGTGAGCAGTGTAGATGCCGCTGAGTGCCAGACAGCCGCAGAAGATATCCGGGCGGCGCAGGTACAGGTTTACCGCGTGGGTGGCGCCCAGACTGCACCCGAAGGCGATGATGCCGGGCAGGTCGCTCCAGCCGTTGCGCTGCTGCGCCAGATGCTGAAGCATCGGAGCGACCTCGCGGGTGATGTAGCGCAGCCACTGCTCATAGCGGCGGATGCGCCAGTAGGGGTTGCCCTGCGCGTCCGACCAGGTTTCCTGATCCATGGTGTCGATGGAAAGCACCATGATCTGCCCGGACTCGATCCACGGGGCAAGGGCATCGGTCATGTGGAAGTTTTCAAAATCGAAGAATCGACCGTCCTGACAGGGGATATACAGCATCGGGCGGCCTGCATGGCCGTAAAGCTTGCACTCCATATCCCGTCCCAGTTCCGGGCTGTACTCCTTGAAATACTGCATCTCCATGGTGTTTCCTCCTTTGGTGTGGTGATGGTGTCACCCTTCTTTTATTCCTCCACCTCATACAGCAGGGTGTGGAACACGAAGGGCAGCTGTTTTTCCCAGCTGGCCTCGCAGTGGGTGCCGCCGGGCACGATGCGGCTGGTCAGGTGGATGCCCCGGGTCATCAGCTTGCCGCTCAAGTTGGAAAACTCCCGGCGGATGCCATCGTGGTTGCCCATCTCCCGGGAGCCGTAGTCCATGTACAACACCGTGCCGGGGGCAAGTTTTGCGCGCCCCACAAGGCCGGAAAGCTTATCCGGTGCCACCCAGATAGAGGGCGACAGCGCTGCGGCGCGGCTGTAAGTATCGTTATATTGCAGCAGGGCGTACAAGCTCATCAGTCCGCCCATGCTGCTGCCGCCGATAAAGGTATTTGCCCTGTCCGGCAGGGTGCGGAAATTCTGGTCGATCAAAGGCTTGAACCGGTGGACGAACCAGCTCATGGTGGCCTGTCCCTTGCCGTCAAAGTGGCCGTAGGTGGGGTCATCGAAGCGGTAGGGGGAATACTCCACCAGACGCTCGTTGTTCGCCCCGGCGTTGCACTCGATGGCCGCCACGATCAGCGGGGTGTCGGTATAGTCCAGATAATCTGCCACGCCCCAGCTTTTGCCGTAGGTGGCATCTTCGTTGAAAAACACGTTCTGCCCATCGAACATATACAGCACGGGAAACCGGCGCTCCGGCTGTGCCTCGTACATGGTGGGCAGATAGACATACGCCCGGCGCTGTTCGGTGCCGTTGACCGCCGGGTAACTCATGCTCCATTTTTTGATCATGGTGCTTCTTTCCTCTCAAATCTTCCTGCAAGGGGCACAGGCGGCAAGCCCACGCCCTTTATAGGTAGTGTAGCACCATGCGGCGGGAATTGCAATGATTATAGAGCAAAGGGACTGCTGCCCCAGACGGTGTGCAACAGTCCCTTTAAAAGCCGTAGGGTGACAGGCGGCTCAATATTTCTTTTCCACAGGCACGATCCAGCCCTTGGTATCGGGGATCTTGCCCCACTGCATACCGGTCATGGTGTCGTACAGCTTCTGGGTGACAGGGCCGATCTTGCCGTCACCGATGAAGGCGTGCTCGCCCTTCCAGACCAGCTCCTTGACGGGGGAGACGACAGCAGCAGTACCGGTGCCGAACACCTCTTCCAGCTTGCCTTCGCGGGCAGCAGCCATGATGTCGGCAATGGCGATCTTGCCCTCAACGACCTCGTAGCCCCAGTCCTTCAGCAGCTCGATGCAGCTGCGGCGGGTGACGCCGGGCAGCACGGTGCCTACGGTAGCGGCGGTGTACACCTTGCCGTCGATCTTGAACATGATGTTCATGCTGCCAACTTCTTCAACGTACTTCTTCTCCACGCCGTCCAGCCACAGCACCTGTGCGTAGCCCTGCTCCTCGGCCAGCTCGCCGGCCTTGATGGAAGCTGCATAGTTGCCGCCGCACTTGGTAAAGCCGGTCAGGCCCGGGGCGGCGCGGATATACTCATCTTCCACGTAGATGCGCACGGGATTGATGCCCTCGGCGTAGTAAGCACCGGAGGGAGCGCAGATGATGCAGAAGATATAGTGCTTGGAAGCGTGCACGCCCAGACCCACATCATTGGCAAAGATGAAGGGACGGATGTACAGGGAAGCGCCGTCGGTGTGGGGCACCCAGTCGCGGTCCACGTCCACCAGAGCCTCAACAGCCTGAATGTAGTCCTCTACCGGGATCTTGGGGATGCACAGACGGTCAGCAGAATCCTGAAAACGCTTGGCGTTGCAGTCCGGGCGGAACAGCTGCACGGTGTCGTCGGCGGTGCGGTAGGCCTTCATGCCCTCAAAGATCTCCTGTGCGTAGTGGAACACCACGGTAGCGGGGTCCAGCTCAAAGGGGCCATAGGGGACGATGCGGGCATCGTGCCAGCCCTCGCCCTCGGTGTAATCCATGACGAACATGTGGTCGGAGAACTTTTTGCCGAAGCCGAGCTTCGTCTCATCGGTGGGCTTTGCCTTGGGCGTAGCCGTGCGGGTGATCTTGATATCCAACATAGTGAGTTTCCCTCTTTCCTTTTATGCGCGTGCGCACGATTTCCGGCGCTTTATGACACAAATGTTGGTTTCTATTATAATATTCCGGAGCGGTTTTGCAAGGAATCAAAAAATGTTTCATCTTTCCACCGGTAAAGTTGCACCAGATTGTGAGCACAATGGTGTGCAAACTGCCAAATCTATGGTACAATAGGGGCACAGAGCACTTTTGCGGAGCACAGCTCCGCTTTTCTACGGAAGGAGCATACTGCCATGATCGACAGCGTTATTTTTGATATGGACGGTCTGATGTTTGACACCGAGCGGGTCTGGGCTACCCTGTGGGAGCCTGCACTTGCCACCCTTGGGCTTTCTTATAAGGAAGGGCTGGACGTTGCCGCCCGCGGCACGGCAGGGGACACCATGCGGGCGGTGCTGCGCCGCTTCTACGGGGAAAACTGCGACACGGACGCCATCATCGAGGCGCTGCACGCACAGGCGGAAAAGGCGTTTCAGGCACCGCCGCCCAAAAAGCCCGGACTGGACGAAATTCTGACATGGCTGGACGCGCAGCACATCCCCATGGCAGTGGCCTCCTCCAGCCGGATGGCGTCTATCCGGCACCATTTGGACGGCTGGGGCTTGACCCACTACTTCAAGGTGATCGTCTCCGGCGAGCAGTTCTCAGCCTCCAAGCCCGACCCGGAAATTTTTTTGCGGGCAGCGGAGGCGCTGGGCACCCAGCCCGGCCGCACCCTTGTGCTGGAGGACAGTTACAACGGCGTGCGCGCCGGTGCCGCCGGGCACTTTGTCACCGTGATGGTGCCGGACATGGCCCCCGCCAACGACGAGATGCGCCGTCTGTACACCGCCGAGTGCTGCGACCTGTACGAGGTGCTGGAAGGCTTGCAGAAGGGGAGATTCTGATTGTGAAAATACAATGCCGGACAGCCCGCAGGCTGTCCGGCATTGTGCTATTTTAACGTGCTTTTTTTCTGCGGCGGAGTTTGCGCACCAGCTTACGGAGCAGCAGCACAAGGCACACCACCAGCAGAATGACGGTGAGGATCAGACCAAGGAGGATAAAGGTAAAGCGGTTGGGCTTTTTCAGCAGCGCGGAAAGGCTGCGGCTGTCCTCTACCTTTTTGCGGTCGTGCAGGGTGCTGTAGTAGTCCGGCACGTTGCCGATGCCGTCGCCGTCGGTATCCTCGAACGAGGCCATGTACCGCGCAATGGCGTCCCAGCCCTTCAGCTCTTTGCCGTTTTCGGTCAGGATCACATCCTCAAAATCTTCGATGGGAGTGCCGTCGGCGTACTTCGGCACGATGGACAAAATGCCGTAGGACATATCCGTCACAGCGCTCAGCATCTGCCCGCTGTAAAGGTCTGCTACGATGCGGTACAGCTTGTCGTCCTGCAGCTCCACACGCTGACCGTCCTTGACCAGATAGACGTCCGTCACCTTGTTCAGCAGCAGACGGTGGGGGTTGTAGGTAAAGTTCAGGCCGCTGCAATACAGTCGCGCGGTGGTCATGAAATCCGACACGGAAGCGTCGATCTCGGCGGCGGTGCGCAGTTCCTTGCCGGTGAGGTAGACTTCGATGAGAGGATAGCCCGGCACGCCGTCCGCGCCGATGCCCAGCGAGAAGGAGTTGAACACCTGCTCCACCGTGATATCGCCCCGGGCGTAGGTGTCGCGCACGGTGCCGCTGGGCACCACCGCCAGATCTACCGGCACGCCGTCATAGTCGGCGGCGTTCTCCACCGCGTACACATAGGCATCCGCGATGAGATCGCCCAGATTGTGCTCGGTGTGCACCTTGCCCAGATCTTTCAGGTTGGAGAAAACAACGTCATTTTCCGCCAGAACCTGATCCTTGGTGTAGCCGAACTGCGCCAGATAATCTTCGTCCACTGTGTCCATAAAGCGGTCGATGACCTCTTGCGTTTCCACATCGGCGGGAATATCGGAAGTGATGGGGATCAGCTGGTAATCGGTCACCTGCCAGCGTCCGTCCGCTTTTTGCGCCATGGACAGGCTGCCCAGATTTTTGCCGTATTCGCCGCAGGATACCACATAGGTGTCCCCGTGCCGGATGGGTTCCTGAATGCGGCTGTGGGTGTGGCCGCTCAGGATAAGGTCGAGCTCAGGCACACCTTTAGCCAGCAGCTCGTCCTCAGACTTTTTGGGGTCGTCCCATGTGCCGCTGTGGGAAACGCAGACGATCATGTCCGCGGTTTCGTTCGCCTTGATCTCTGCCACGGTGGCTTTTACCGCCTGTACCGGGTCCTTGAATTTCAGTTCACAGGTGGGCGCGCAGGAGAGGGCATCCTTGCCGAAAACGCCCACCACGGCAATGCGCACATCGCCCTTCTGCACCACGGTGTAGTCCTGCACGCCATAGGCGGCAAAGGCGTCTTTGAGCAGCTGCTGACCCTCAGTGAGGCCGGCGGCCTCCATGGCATCCCAGTCCACATTGCAGACCACGATGGACGGGACGGCATCGCCGGAGGTGCGGGCGCTGGTAAGCATATTGGCAAGACCCTTGGAGCGGTAATCGAACTCGTGGTTGCCGAAGGTGGTCACATCGTAGCCCATGTAGCCCAGCATCCGCAGCTCTGCGGCCTGCGTTTCAAACACGGTCTGGATCAGGGTGCCCATGGAAAAGTCACCGCCGTCGATCACAAGGGTGTCCGGGTCTTTGGCGCGCTGTGCCTTGATGAGGGTGTTGGCGCGGGCAAAGCCGCCGATGTCCGTTTCCTCGTCCTCCACAACGGTGGTGAAGGCGTTCAGGTGGGAGTGGGTGTCGTGGCTGAACAGGATGTCCAGCGTTTTGCCTGTCTCCGGTGCCTGCCCATAGGCGGCGGGAATGCCCAGCAGCACTGAAAACAGCAGCAGCACGGCCACCGTCATGGCAAAAAGTTTTTTCATGGCGTGTTCTCCTTTGTTGCGTCCTTATTTTTTCGGCTCAGCCGAATTTTTACAGCATCAGAAAAAGTAATACCACTCTATAAAAATCAACTATCTGCACGCTATTTTAGCATAAATGCACAAAATAAACAAGACGGCAGTTGCCTTTTTGCGCCGATATGCAACGCTTTTGGAAAATCAGACTTGTTTTGTCTCCTGTAAAAACAAAACCAGCCAAGCCCGCAGGCTTGGCTGGTTTGAAAGCGATCGCTATTCCCTGATCAGGCACCCACGATCAGGCGCACGGCACCGTAGATGCCGGCGTCGTTGCCAAGGCTGGCGGCCTTGATGGGGGTCTCCTTGCAGGACTGGAAGGCGTACTCCTTGTAGTGGCGCACCAGCGGGTTGAACAGGACTTCCCCGGCGCGGGCCACGCCGCCGCCGATCATGAACATTTCGGGGTCGGTGGTGGCGGCAATGTTTGCCAGTGCCATGCCCAGCGTGGAGGCCATCTCGTCCACCTCACGGGCAGCCAGTGCGTCCCCGGCGCGGGCGGCGTCGAACACGTCCTTGGCTTCAAAGTCCTTGCCGCGCAGGGTGCAGGCGGTGTCCGGGTTTGCGTCCAGCAGTTTCTTCATGCAGCGCACAACGCCGGTGGCGCTGGAGTACTGCTCAAGGCAGCCGTGCTTGCCGCAGCCGCAGACGGCGGTCTCGTGGGGGTTGACGGTGATGTGGCCGATCTCGCCGCCGGCACCATGAGCGCCGTCGATGACCTTGCCGTTTACGATGACACCGCCGCCCACGCCGGTGCCCAGCGTGACCATGACGGCGCTGCGGCAGCCCTGTGCCGTGCCCATCCAAATCTCGCCCAGCGCAGCCACGTTGGCGTCGTTGCCCACCAGCACCCGGATGCCGCCCAGCAGCTCGCTGAGCTCAATGGAGACGTTGCGATTGCCCCAGCCGCCAAGGTTTGCACACACGATGGGCACAATGCTGGAATCCAGCACCGGGCCGGGCACACCCAGACCGACACCCTCGACCTCGTCTGCGGACAGACCCTTTTCCTGCATCTTCTGCTGCACGGCAGCAGCCAGATTTTCCAGAATGTGAGCACCGTTATTAGAGGTATCGGTGCTTACCTCCCACTTTTCCAGCAGCTTGCCGCTGGTGGTGAACAGGCCGACCTTGGCGGTAGTGCCGCCCAGATCGATGCCAAATGCATATTCCTTCATGTCATTTACCCCTTTGATGCGGATGCGCCGCATTTTTTATCAGTATTTTATAGTATACCATATTTTTCCGCAAAAGAGCAGTACTGCGGCGGCATTTCGTGCAATCGGACTGAAATCTGTGTAAAATTTTGGGCAGTTCCACAAGGGAATTCAGCGCACGGTGTTGGTCAGCGTGCCAATTCCTTCGATCTCGCACTGCACGGTGTCGCCCGGGTGCAAAAATTGCGGCGGGTCCATGCCCATGCCCACCCCGGCAGGGGTGCCGGTGGCGATGATGGTACCGGCTTTCAGGGTCATGCCCTGCGAAAGCTCGTGGATGACATGGTCGATATCAAAAATTTGCAGCTTGGTGTTGGAATCCTGCCGCAGCTCGCCGTTCACCCGGCTGCGGATAGGCAGTGCGGGCGGGTAGGTGTCAAATTCATCGGCCGTGACGATGCAGGGCCCCATGGGGGTAAAGCCGTCCAGACTTTTGCCGAAGTACCACTGCTTGTGGGCGGTCTGCACGTCCCGGGCGGAGACATCGTTCAGGATGGTGTAGCCGAACACATAGTCTTTGGTCTGCCCGGCGGGCACATCCTTGGCATCCTTGCCCAGCACCACAGCCAGCTCACACTCGTAGTCCAACTTCTGCACAAGGTCGGTGTGCGCCTCGATAAAGCCGCCGTCCGGTACCGCGCGGCTGACCCGCTTGGAGAAGTAGATGGCGTCCTGATGCTGGGTGGAAAAGGCATCCGCAGAGTATTTTTCGGCTTCGTCCGAGTGCGCCATATAGTTGATGCCCAGACAGACCACGTCCTGCGCGGGGCAGGGGATGGGGCTTTGCAGGGTGACGGCCTCCACCGGCAGTGCGGGGATGCCGCTGATGGCCAGCTGCAAACCGAACCGC
The DNA here is from genome assembly GCF_003324185.1 of Faecalibacterium prausnitzii. GTDB lineage: Bacteria > Bacillota > Clostridia > Oscillospirales > Ruminococcaceae > Faecalibacterium > Faecalibacterium prausnitzii. The sequence continues at coordinate 17,066 of NZ_PXUP01000009.1, read as the reverse complement.
ACCTGCGGGGTGAGAAAGGGGATGGCGTCAGACAGGGTCTCGTAGGAGAGCCCCAGCCAGCTCAGCGGCCAGACCTGTGTGCCGTCCTGCGAGAGGATGGCGGGGTCCTCCACACCGTCCGGCAGGCGGCAGGTGACAAAACGCATATAGTCTCCCTCCCCTCAGTGCCGGTAGGCGATGGCGCTGCGGATGCGGTCGGCTTCCGCTTCTCCCGCCAGCTGGCGCACCAGCTCCAGCGCAAAGGGGATAGCGCCGCCCAGACCGTAGCTGGTGGTGATGTTGCCGTCCACCACGACCTCGGTGTCCAGCACATGGGCGCCGGCCAGCTTGTCCTGAAATGCGGCGTGAGCGGTGGCGTTTTTGCCCTCCAGCAGACCCAGTGCTGCCAGCACGCTGGGTGCGGCACAGATGGCGGCTACCTTTTTGCCCGCCTTTGCAAAGGCGATGCAGGTGTCGGTCACCGTCTTGTTGGCGGCAAGGTTCGGCGTGCCGGGAATGCCGCCGGGCAGCACCACCAGATCCACATCGGAATAATCGACCTCCTCTGCCAGCGCATCGGCGGTGATGTGCACCTTATGGCTGCTCAAAATCTCCCGGCTGCCGGAAGCACTGGCCACCAGCACCTCCACCTTGGCGCGGCGGAGCAGATCCACCACCAGCAGTGCTTCGCACTCCTCGGTGCCCTCCGCAAAAAATACAACAGCTTTTGCCATAAGAAAAACCTCCTGTTCAAATCTTAAAAAGAAAAGCCGCGTGCCGCAGCTTTGGGCGGTACGCGGCTTTTGTATCAGTCAGCGGACTTTTTTTCAGCTTCCAGCAGCGCACGCAGCACACTGTCGTCCGCGCTCAGCACCCGGCTGACCCGGCTGATGATGGCGCTGGACGCGCCGGTCTTGTCCATGATCTCGGTGTAGATGCACTTGTCGGCCAGCAACTCGGCAATGTTGTAGCGCTGCTCCATTGCGCTGAGCTCCGAATAGCTGCACACGTCCTGCAGAAAACGATAGCATTCCTCCGGGGTCTTGAGCTGCAGAAAAGCCCGGTACAGGCCGGAGTTGCCGGTGGGATGATCTTTCGCCATGATAGTCTCCTTTTTGCACAGAATGCCCGCAAACAGCGGCTTTATTACACTACATCAGTGTAGTACAAACGCGGATAAATTTCAATGGCTATTTTGTGATTTTTCGGAAATCAACTCAGGGTGTGCTCATACACCAGCTCGTTGCGGGGCACGGTGCCGTTTTCCTGCTCGGCGGGGCGCAGTTCACGGTAGCGCAGTGCCTTGAAGAACTGCTGCACCGGCAGTGCCTTGGCATGGATGGTGCACCACACCCGGCCTTTGCCCTCGCCCTTGGCCAGCCGCTCACAGGTCTGCACGATATCCCGGCCGATGGCTTTGCCGCGGTATTCCGGCTTGAGGTACAGGTGCATCAGGTGCAGGGCGGTGTTCTCCATCTTCCACGCAAAGTAGCCGATGAGCTTGCCCCCCAGAAACACCAGAAAATAGTTCACGTCATTGTCGATGTCCGCTTCAATGGCATCGGCACTTTGCAGCTCCTCCACAAGGGTGTCCAGCTGCTTTGCGGGGTAGTAGCGCTTGTAGACCTCGTGCCACAGCTCGCTGGCAAGGTCGGCGGTGTTGTGGATGTATTTGGCCTTTGCGACCAGCTTGTAATCAGGCTTCATAAAACTCCTTATACTTTTACGATGTAATTTGGCTTGCGGGGCGCGGCGGGCTTGGGCGCGGCGGCGGGGTAGCCCAGAATGCAGTGGCCTACGCCGATCCAGTCCCCCTCGATGCCCCACTTTTTCAGCAGTGCCTTGCCCTCGGCGGAGTCGAACTCCTCCCGGGCACGGTTGATCCAGCAGCTGCCCAGCCCCAGCGATGCAGCAGCCAGCATCAGGTTGCCCATAACAAGGCTGCCGTCCTGCACGGCGCAGTTTGCGTGTGCATCGGCCAGCACCACCAGAATGGTGGGTGCGCCGTACATGGGGTCGCTGTCGGTGCCCATGACGGCGGCGTTCATCCGGGTCAGCTGGGCGCGGGTGGCGGCATCCTGCACGACCACGATCTTAGCGCTCTGGCGTCCCATAGCGCTGGCGGCGTAGGTGCCGGCCTCCAGTACGGCGTCCAGCTCTGCATCCGTGATCTGCCGGGGCTCGTAGGCGCGGCAGCTGCGGCGGCTGCGAATGGTTTGTAAAGTCTCGTTAGTCATGAAAGATCCCCTCCTTAATAGTGGATGGCTTTATTGTACCACAACCTGCGCCGGAGTGCAAAGTGCCCGCCGGTAAAAATCATGATCGGCTTCCGAAAACGTTTGCGCTGCAAAAACACGACAGAATGCACAAAAAACAAAAGAAAGATTATGGAAAAGCATTCTTGTTGCCAGCGGACAAATCGGGTATAATAGGGCTACCATAGCGGAAAGGAGTTGTGCTCTATGGCAAAGGCATCGCAGGTCGTCATTATGGAGGGGGAATACTACATTATCAAGTCCCCCAACGGGAAGGTACTGGAAGTAAAGGATTTCAACACGGAGAACGGCGCCGGCATCCAGCTGTGGAGCTATGCGGGTCATCCGTGGCAGCAGTGGCAGTTTGTGGACGCGGGCGAGGGACGCTGGCGCATCCAGAACCGCTTTACCGGCAAGATGATCGATCTGGCACTTGGCGGCGTGGTGGAGGGCACATGGCTGCACCAGTGGAGCCGCACCAGCGGGCTGAGCCAGTGCTGGGCGCTGGAGCCCACCCGCAGCGGGCGCACCCGCATCCGCAATGTGCTGGCGGATAAATACATCGACCTTGTGGGCATGAACACCGCCAACGGCGCACAGGCGCAGATCTGGAACTATGTGGCGGGCGGCAATCAGGAGTGGACGCTGGAACGCATCGACCCCGATGCTGCCCAGACCGGCAAGCGCGCCGGCGAGGCAAAAGACCCCCAGCCCACCCCCAGCCAGCGCAAGCACCAGAACGACTTGGTGCGCAAGCTGAACAGCGCAGGCAAGGGCCGCGCCGGGCGCAAGGCATAAATCGAAAAACGCTTCCGCTGCTTTGTGGGCATCCGCAGCGGAAACACTTCCCAAAGGGCTGCTGCACAGCGTTTCATGCAGCAGCCCTTTCTTATGAAAAAAGATACGCGTATGCCGCCGCTGCGCGGCGGCATACGGTAAGCATTCTCGCCCTCTGGCGAAAAAACATCGGACAAAAAAGGAGAACGACCCATGAACTTAGGCGCATTTATGGACCCGGAATTTCCCATCTTCAGCACTACTCTTTGCTATCTGGAGCGGGAGGACGCCTACCTGATGCTGCACCGCATCAAAAAGCAGGACGACTACAACCACGACAAATGGGTGGGCGTGGGCGGCAAATTTGAGCGGTTTGAAAGCCCGGAGGACTGCCTTGTACGGGAGGTGCGGGAGGAGACCGGCCTTACCCTGACGCGCTACCGTGCCCGGGGACTGCTGACCTTTGTGTGGGGCAACATGACCGAGTTCATCCACCTGTACACCGCCGACCGGTGGGAGGGCGAGATGATCCGGGGCGATGCCTGCGCCGAGGGAGAACTGCAGTGGGTGCAAAAGTCTGAGGTGCAAAAACTGCCCATCTGGGAGGGGGACAAGCTCTTTTTCCGTCTGCTGGAGGAAGAGCACCCCTACTTTTCCCTCAAGCTGGTGTATGACGGCGACACCCTCAAACAGGCCGTGCTGGACGGAAAACGCATCGTATAAAAAGGTGCAAAATATATGGACTTATGGTGGGATGCAACCCTTTGGACAAAATAGACATAAAAAGAAAAGATTTTTCAGCACTTAAATCAGGACGCGTGCAGAAAAAACAAAAAATACTGACAGATGTGCCATCGAATAAGGACTTTTGACGCATTTTAATAGAAAAAAGAAAAAACCACTTTCTTTTTTTGCAAAAATATGTTACTATTCTGTTACGGAACTGTGGACAGCCTACAACCAGAGACTGTCTGTAAACACAAACATTTCTTAAGGAGGAATGTGTCTTATGATGAAGTATCTCCAGAAACTGGGCAAAGCGCTGATGCTTCCCGTCGCTGTGCTGCCGATCTGCGGCATCCTGATGGGTCTTGGTTATGCCCTCGCTCCGGGCGTTATGGGCGTTCCCGGTGCTGCAACCTCCGGTGCAGCTTACACCGTCGGCTTCCTGCTGGTCAAGGCAGGCGGCGCTCTGATCGATAACATGGCATGGCTGTTTGCCATTGGTGCCGCTGTCGGCCTGGCTGACAACGACGGTACCGCAGGTCTGGCCGGTCTGGTCAGCTACCTGATGATGCAGCAGCTGCTGAGCCCCGGCGTGGTCGGCATGGTGCGCACCCTGGAAGAGGGCACCGCTACCTACATCGCTTTCCAGAAGGTCGCCGGCAACTCCTTCATCGGTATTCTGGCCGCTGTTGTGGGTGCTGCCTGCTACAACAAGTTCAAGAATACCCAGCTGCCTGACTGGCTGGCATTCTTCTCCGGCAAGCGCTTCGTTGCAATCGCTACCGGTCTGATCTCCATTCTGGTGTCCGTTGTTCTGCTGTTCGTCTGGCCCGTCATCTTCGACGCTCTGATCGCAATCGGCAACGGCATCGCTGACATGGACGGCATCGGCGCCGGCATCTACGCCTTCCTGAACCGTCTGCTCATCCCCACCGGTCTGCACCACGCTCTGAACAACGTGTTCTGGTTCGATACCATCGGTCTGGGCGACCTGACCCACTTCTGGGCAGGTGAGACCAGCGCTGATGTGGGCTGGAGCCTTGGTATGTATATGTCCGGCTTCTTCCCCTGCATGATGTTCGGTGTTGCCGGTGCTGCTCTGGCTATGGTCAAGACCGCTAAGAACAAGAAGGCCGCCATCGGTCTGGTTCTGTCCGCTGCAATCTGCGCATTCGTCTGCGGCGTTACCGAGCCCTTCGAGTTCGGCTTCATGTTCCTGTGCTTCCCGCTGTACGTTGTGTACTCCGCTCTGTACGGCATCTTCACCATCATCACCTACTACTCCGGTTTCCGTGCTGGCTTCTGCTTCTCCGCAGGTGCTACCGACCTGATCTTCTCTGCATCCCTGCCCGCAGCTGCTAAGACCTGGATGATCATTCCTCTGGGCATCGCAGCATTCCTGGTGTTCTACGCAGTGTTCTACTTCGCTATCACCAAGTTCGACCTGAAGACCCCCGGCCGTGAGGATGACGACGAGGAAGCTGAGAAGAAGGTTGTTCTGGCTAACAACAACTACACCGAAGTCGCTTCTGCTGTTCTGGCTGCTGTCGGCGGCAAGGAGAACGTGAAGGACGTTGGTTACTGCGCAACCCGTCTGCGTTTTGAGGTGAAGGATAACGCTAAGGTCGATGAGAAGGCTGTCAAGGCTGCCGGTGCTGCCGGTGTCATCCGTCCCAGCAAGAACGCTTGCCAGGTCATCATCGGCACCAAGGTGCAGTTCGTCTACGACGAGCTGAAGAAGATGCTGTGATCCTGCACTTCTGAAAAAGAATGAACTGCAAAAGTCTGGTTGATTTTGCAGTATGAACCGGGCCGCCGGGGGCGGGGTGCACAGCGCCCCCTTCCGGCGGCCCGATTTTTATGCACGGCGGTACAATGTTCACACAAAAGGACTTTTGAAAAAACACCCGGCGTGCTATACTGGGTGAAAAGAAGAAAAAACGAGGTGTTTTTATGATCCTTCAGAATGCACTGGTCTATACCCCGCGCCACACCTTTGAGCGCGGCACCATCGTCATCCGCGATGGCCGCATCGTGCCCTTTGCCGCCCCGGAAGAGGGCGAGGAGGTGCTGGACGCCGAGGGTCTGTACGCCCTGCCGGGCCTTGTGGATATCCACTTCCACGGGGCAATGGGCAAGGATTTCTGCGACGGCACCGAGGAGGCCATCCAGACGCTGGCAGATTTTGAGGCCAGCAAGGGCGTGCTGGCCATCTGCCCTGCTACCATGACCTACCCGGAGGAGTTTCTGAACAAGGTGATGGACGCCGCTGCCGCCCATAAAAACGGCAAGGGTGCCGACCTTGTGGGCATCAACATGGAGGGCCCCTTCATCAGCCCCAAAAAGGTGGGCGCACAGAACCCGGAGTATGTGCAGGGCGCAGACGCCGCCATGTTCCGCCGCCTGCAAAAGCGTGCAAACGGTCTGATCAAGCTGGTGGACGTTGCCCCCGAGGAGCCGGGCAATCTGGACTTTATCCGGGAGTGCCATAACGAGGTGCGCATCTCCATCGCCCACACCTGCACCGACTACGACACCGCCGTCAAGGCCTTTGAGGCCGGTGCCACCCACATGACCCACCTGTACAACGCCATGCCCGGCATCACCCACCGTGCGCCCGGCCCCATCATTGCGGCCATGGAGCACGACGCCGAGGTGGAACTCATCACCGATAACGTGCACATCCACCCCGCCGTGGTGCGGTTCACCTTCAACACCTTCGGGGACGACCACGTCTGCCTGATCGCAGACAGCGCCATGTCCTGCGGCCTGCCGGACGGCCAGTACAGTCTGGGCGGACAGGCTATTACAGTCAAGGGACCCCGCGCTACCCTGACCGAGCACCCGGACACCATTGCAGGCAGCAACACCTGCCTGTACGACTGCATGAAGCGTGCTGTGCTGGAAATGAACGTGCCGCTGGAAAGCGCTGTCCGCGCCGCCAGCGAGACCCCCGCCAAGAGCATCGGCGTGGATAACGACTACGGCAGCCTTGCCGCCGGACGCTACGGCAACGTCATCCTTGCGGACAAGGAACTGAACCTCAAGGCCGTCATCCAGAAGGGCGTCCGCATCGTCTGAGCTTTGTAAAAAAGTGATGCCGGGCAGCCGCAGACTGCCCGGCATCACGCTGTAAAAAGATGCTTTCTGCAAAAAGAGGCCGCTGCGCAATTGCAGCGGCCTCTTTTGTGATGCAGAAAATCAGACCTTGAACAGCGGGGTGCCGGGAGCGACATCGCCCTCTGCCAGCATCTTCACTTCGTCGCCTGCACCATCGGTCACGATGATGGCGGTGGCGGTGGGGTGGCCGGCGGCGCGGATGGCGTCCAGATCCACCTTCAGCAGCGGGGTGCCGGCGGTGACCTTCTGGTTCTCCTTGACCAGAACGGTAAAGCCCTGACCCTTCATGTCCACGGTGTCCATGCCGACGTGGATCAGCAGCTCGATGCCGTCGTTGCTGGTAATGCCCACAGCGTGCAGGGTGGTGGCGATCTGGGTCACAGTGCCGTCAAAGGGGGCGTACACGGTGTCGCCGGTGGGCTCAATGCCACAGCCGGGGCCCAGAATGCCCTGTGCAAAGGTCTCGTCCGGGATGTCGGCCTGTGCCAGCACCTTGCCCTGCAGCGGGGTCAGCACGGTCTTGCTCTGGTTGGTGAACTTAGCGGTGTTTTCGTCCTTGGACTTGCCGCCAAAAAGCTTGTCAAAAAAACCCATAAGTATCATTCCTTCCTGTCATCATGCAAGGGCGGCAAAGGTAACAAAATGTTTGCCGACCCTGAATGGTTTACCTGTATAAAAGATACCATACCGCGCACCAAAATGCAAGAAACGCGGGGACTTTTTCTCCGGGACTTTTTCTCCATGCTATCATGGCAGAGGATTCTGCCTTTTTGCCGGGGGCTGCCCCGGAAGGGTCACTTCCCGGCGGTGACCCCTCTTCTACGCTGCCGCTAATTTTCACTTTACAAACGCCGCAAGAACCGTTACAATTACAATCAAAGCAGTGCCGAAAGGCCGTTCGTTTTCATCCACCGCGCGCAACCGTTCCGACAGCGCCGGGGCTGCGCAAAACGCTCTTATCAGGAGGTTTTTTGCATGAAAAAGATCACGCGTCGTACCATTCTCCGTGCCTCGGGGCTGGCAGCCGCCTCGCTGGCTCTGTCCGGCTGCGCGCCCGCCGGCAGCGCCTGTGTGGGCAACGGTTTTTCCGACTGGCTGAAGCAGACCTTCGGGAAGGACAGCGCCGCCTCTTCTGAAAGCGCAGAGGCCGCAGCCCCGGATGCAGGAACCCCGGACGCCGGAGCGGCGTCTGAACCCCCTGCGGAAAGTGCCGACACCAGCCTGCCCGCCTACAACGCCGACCCCCTTACCGGCGAGCCGCGCCGCAGCAACGGCCGCATGGTGGGCGTGATGGTGAACAATATCAGCAACACCCAGCGGCAGAACGCCCGCCCGCAGCGCGGCATCGGTTCTGCCGACCTGCTCATCGAGAGCAAGGTGGAGGGCGGCATCTCCCGCTTCTGCGCGGTGTATTATGACGCCAACGCCATCCCGGAGGTGGGCCCGCTGCGCTCCGGCCGTGACCAGTTCCTGCAGCTGCTCATGCCGTGGCAGGCGCTGTACTACCACGATGGCGAAAGTGCCCCCTGCACCAAGTTCATCAACGTGTACAACTACTCCGGCCTGAACATCGGCGGCAAGAGCTACTTCAACACCCCCACCCATCCACATGTGGCGCACCGCGACAGTCGCGGCCGCAACGTGGCTTACGAGCACACCGAATTTACCTCCGGTGCCGAGATCCGGAAAGCTGCCGCCAACGCGGGGATCGGGCTGCAATACCCTTATGAGAGCACCTTCTTCCGCTTTGCGGACTACCGCACCGGCGCAGAGAACAAGATGTCCGGCGCTGCCGCCGCCAAGACCATCAACATCGTGCACTCGGACAGCTACAAGACCACCTTCAGCTACAACCGCTGGGATCACCTTTATAAAATGTCCATGTACAGCCGCGCCGCCGGTGCCTTTGAAAACACCGTGGACGAGCTGACCGGCAAGCAGCTTGGCTTTACCAACCTGCTGGTCTGCTTTGCGGGCATCGCAGACTACCCCGGCAACTCCGGCGGCGTGCAGCAGGTGGACTATGTGTCCGGCGGCGAGGCCTATTTCTTTACCCGGGGCGCAGTGCAGCGCGGCACATGGCAGAAGGCCTCCCCGGAGCACCCGCTCAAGGTCTACGCCGCCGACGGCAGCGAGATCTGCTTCAACCGGGGCAAGACCTATCTGGCCATCGTGGACGATGACGAGTGGCAAAACTTCAACTATCAGTAAGGGGAGAAGCCCATGAAACGCAAATGGAGTCTGCGCCTTGGTGCAGCCGTGCTGTGCGCGGTGCTGCTGGGCAGCTGCGGGAGCACCGCCGCTGCGCCCGCAGAAAGCACCGCCCCGGCAGATCCGCTTACCGGGCAGCAGCTGCTGTACCCGGAGCAGCGGGCGGCGGCGGTGGTCATTGAAAACACCACCGACAGCACCACCCAGTGGGGCATCGGCAGCGCCTCGGTGGTGCTGGAAGCAATGACCGAGAGCGGCAGCTCCACCGAGCTGTGTCTGGTGTACCCCGCCCTCAGCGCCATGCCTGTGGTAGGGCCGGTGACGCGCGGGCAGGACTTATACTGGCGGCTGCTCAGCGGACAGCAGGTGCTGCCCATCCAGTGCGGCAGCAGCGCCTATGCCAAGCGGTATCTGGAATACTATAATCTCCGCGCGGTGGACGCGCAGGAGGTGGGACGCAATGCCTTTGTCAGCACCGGTTACAGCTGGGACAACACCCCTTTGTGGCGCACCAGCGGCAAGGCGGTCGCCTCGGTGCTGGACAGCCTGAGCATCTCCACCGCCGTGAACCAGAGCGCTTCCGGCAGCGAGAGTGAAACGGCAGGCGTTCTGCCCGCCCTGCTGCCCCAGCGGGACACCGGCCATCTGCCGGACGCAAACGCCGCCGATGCGGTAAAGGCGACCGTGAATTTCCAGTCCGGCGGTGCCACCGGCTTTGTCTATGACGATGCCCTTGCCGCCTACGGGATGCTGCACGCCGACGGCACCCCCCAGCTGGATGCCAACACCGGCACACAGGCGGTCTTTGACAACCTGCTCATCCTGTACAGCGGCTCCTCCCTGCGGGACGATGGCCGCACGCTGGACTACGACCTTTCCATGGGCGGCGGCGTCTGGCTGAATGGCGGGCACCTGTGGCAGGTCACATGGACGCAGGGCACCCAGAGCACCCTTGCCCTCTACGATTCCAATGGCAAGCCGCTGGAGCTCCCGGCAGGGCGCAGCTACATCGCCCTGCTCTCCAGCCTTACGGGGCAGGAGCTGCTGGTGCAAAGCAGCACCGGCGAAGCGCTGGTGGGAGCCGGTTGATCTCCGGCAACGGGACGATTTTGAATGCGCTCTGCGTTGCTTTGCGCATATTCAGCGGAAAATTTATTATCATAATTTGCGGCTCAGAAACGTCTGCGGACGTTTCTGAGCCGCTTTTTCACGGGAGGGGCCACAGCGGCGAACGGCATTTGCTACAAAAAAAGAGCCATTGCACGCAATTTGTGCAATGGCTCTTTTGGTATGCTGTTACAGATCCACCACGCTGCCGACCTCGGCGGGGGTGGTGGGCACGGGGCCCAGAGCGGCCTCGTCGGCATCGCGGCGCACCGTAAAGATGGCGCTGCGTCCGGCGGCAAAGTCCGGGTGCCATGTCAGCGCAAGGGTCTGCCAGTCCTCCGGCACGGCGCAGAAGCAGTGCAGCAGCGCACCGCGTCCGGCGGCAAGGTTCAGGGTGAACACCGAGGCGTCCGCCGCGTTCTCGTTGTACAGCGGGGCGGCAAAGCTGCCGCAGGGCACGCTCTGGCCGTTGCAGGCAGCGGTCACGCCGGTGCCCATGCTATACAGCTGCTCCCGGGTACGCAGACCCCGACTTTGCAGGTAGCTGGTATCCACCGGCAGGCTGGCTGCCGAGAGGTTTTCCACCGAGAGGTACACCAGCACACCGCCCAGCTCCGGTGCCGGGGCATAGCCCAGCAGCTCCACGGCGGCTTTGCCGTCCAGCAGGGCAGGCTCGCCCGCAAGACACGGCTGCTGCGCCGCAGCACAGACCCCGGTAAGCAGGGCAGCCGCAAGGCTGACCGCACCGGAACCGGCACATTTCAGGAATGACCGGCGGGAGATGGATTGGGACATGACAGCGTTCCTCCTGTATATGATACAATACACTACCCTTTAACAATAAAGGATTCTGCGCGTTCTGTCAAGGGGCGGCGGGAAACTGTAACTTATTCGTAGGCCTCGTTCTCCTCGGCTTCGGCCTGCCCCTGCAGGGTGTCGGCGTAGCCAAAGGGTACGATGTCGATGGCCTCTACCAGCTTGTCCCGCATCCACAGCTGTACATCGGTCTGCACGGTGTAGCCGCAGCCCGGGTCTGCCATCCACTGCTCGGGGCGGCGGGTGGGTACGGCGCGCTGGCTGAGCATACTCATGATCACACCGCCGTGGGTCACGCAGGCGGCCTCGGTAACGTCCATGCGGATCATGTACTCAAACAGCTTCATAAGGCTGTCGGCACAGCGGGCGTGGAACTGCTCGGTGGGCTCAGCGCCCTCCGGCAGATAGCCGGAGCCCGGGGTGATCCACTTTTTGAAGTCCTCGTCGTGGACGAGATCCTTCACCGGGCGCCCCTCAAACTTGCCAAAACCGGCCTCCCGCAGATCGTGCACCGTAAACTGGTGGGCAGCCCCGGGGAACAGGATGTTGGCGGTCTCCACCGCACGCAGCAGGGGGGAGGAGAAAACAGTATCTACCTGCGGGTAGACGAACCGCTCTTTCAGCTCGGCAAGCTGCGCACGGCCCTCGTCGCACAGGGGCAGGTCGGTGCCGCTGCCGATGTACAGGCCCTGCAGGTTGCCCGCGGTCATGCCGTGGCGGATGAGATGAAGCTTGAAGGTTTTCATGGATCACACCTCTTTTGGTTTAAAGTTCCGGATAGGGCTTAGCCCTCGGCGTAGTTGACCTCCACGGTAGCGGGGAACACATTCATGTCCAGACGGCAGTTGTCGCGGATGGTCACGCTGGTCAGGGCGTTGCAGTCCTTGAAAGCGCCGGTCTTGATGTAGCCCACGCTCAGGGGGATGTTGACCTCGGTCAGGGCGGTGCAGCCGTTGAAAGCGCCGGCCTCGATGTACTCCACACCGTCGGCGATGTTCACGGTGGTCAGGGCAGTGCAGTCCTTGAAGGCGGTAGCGCCCACGCTGGTAACGGTGCCTTCCACCTCAACGGTGGTGATCTGGTCGGCCTGATCAGCCCAAGGAGCCGGAGCGTCCTTGGTGAAGTTGGTCATACGGCCGGTGCCGCTGATGGTCAGGGTGCCGTCAGCCAGTGCCCAGGTCACACCCTCGCCGCAGCTGTTGTTGGTGGCAGCAGCGGTGGAAGCAGCCACAGAAGAAGCGGCTGCGGAAGAAGCAGTGGTCTTGGAGCCGCCGCAGCCGGTCAGGGCGATGGCGGCGATCAGGACGGCAGCGGCAGCGCTGCACAGACGGACTTTGCGCTCGAGTTTCATGATGAAGTTTCCTCTTTCTTATTCTTGGTATATTACCTTTTATAGCGTCTGCCTTGCCCTTCGCGGATTTGTGCGCCGGTCAAGAACAGTCGCCAAAAAGAGATTATAGCACAAACTGCAGAAAGATGGAACCACCTCTTTGAAAAAATTTTGTTTCGAAAAAGACCTGCTTTCACTACGCCTGTCGTTTTTTTGCCGCAGCGGAAACACAAAATCTATGTGTTAATACCCATAGTTTAGCATAGATGTGGGGTCTCCGGCAAGACTTTTGACAATAATGACGAAAAAAGACGAAAAATATCGGCATTTTTCTTGCTTTACAAGCCGTTTTCCAATGTGTATAATCAACCTGTTGTAAACCAAAAACAAGGATGTTACCAAAAAACAGATCCTGCGGACATTGAGGAGAGCACACCATGGAGTTCAATCGTATCATCAAGCTGCTGCGCAAGGAGCGCGGCATTACCCAAAAGCAGGCGGCAGAGGATCTGGGGGTCTCTCAGGCGCTGCTGTCCCACTACGAAAAAGGCATCCGCGAGTGCGGATTGGACTTTGTGGTGCGGGTGGCAGATTACTATAATGTTTCCTGCGATTATCTGCTGGGGCGCAGCGCCGAGCGCAACGGCATGATGCTCTCTGCCGAGGATCTGCCCAACCCCGAAAAGATGAAGGACAACGTCTACCACGGCAGCGTACTGCCCACCATGAACAAAAAACTTATCTCTAACAGCCTGAACGTGCTCTACGCCAAGATCGGCCAGTGCCACAGCAAGGCGTTGACCACCGAGGTGAGCGCCTACCTGATGATGGCGGTGGCCAAGATGTTCCGGCTGCTCTACTCTGCGGAGCCGCACAACGCCTCCAGCATGTTCAGCATTGAGCCCCACCGCTGGCACGGCTATTCCGATGCGGTGATGCGAATGGCGGAAGCCAACGTGGAGGCGCTGCTGGACGGGCAGGACGTGAACGGCGGCGAGGGCGTCAAGGACCCCGCCTGCCTTGCCATGACCACCGAAAGCCTGACGCGGGAATTTCCGCTGTACACGCCCAGCCTGTTAAATCTGGTCAAAACCAGCGAGACCCATGTCAAGGGGCTTTCGCCGCAGGAGTGACCCGGCTTGTGAAATTGTTGTAAATAATCAGCCCGAGCTCTTGCATCTGTGCGCCGGAAACGGTATAACCAGAGAAAGAAGAAAAAGAAACTGACCCTTCAAGGAGGATATACCTTATGTCTACTGTCATTTCCCGCCGCAGCTTCCTCAAGTGCACCGGTGCATCTGCCGCCGTACTGGGCGCAGCCAGCCTGCTGGGCGGCTGCAAGTCCAACGGCGACGACACCGTGGTGGAGGTCAAGGTCGGCGATACCGTCCGCAACTGGAACGGCTTGGGCGTGCAGCTGACCAGCGTGTTCCACCTGACGCAGGACCCCGTACAGCCGGCAGGCTACGAGTATCTGGGCGTGCGGGTGACCACCGTCAACCGCAGCAAGACCGAGAGCTACGCCATCGGCGCACAGGGCATTGACGCCATCAACGAGGCCTACCCCGTGCCCCCGCTGGAGAACGTGGACGCAAACTTTCAGGCCATGGCCGCCGCTACCCCGGACTTTACCGCCGTCTGCGATGGCCAGCCCGCAGCCTGCTGCGCCAATATCTCGTTGTATAACGCCAATTCCCAGAGCTTTTCCGATGTGGAGAGCCTGCCCCCGCAGGGCAGCGCCTACATCGTGCTGATGCTCATGGTGCCCAAGGACTGGAAGCAGCTGAAGGTCACTTATGTGCCCACCTTCCTGGAGGGTAAGAGCCTGACCTTCGTCATGAATGCCTCTGACGTGATCCGCAGCTGACAAAATCACCAGAAAAATCACTTAAGCTTCGTCTAAAATGCGCGATGCTGCCACAAAATCTTCACATTTGTTTTGTGAAAAATCATTGACATTTTTCTCTGTTTCGCCTATTGTATAGGTAGTGCCTTATGGCAGAATCTGTATTATTGATGTGTCCCAAAGGAGGAACGAATATGACTGGGGAATTTTCCCGCCGCTCTTTCCTGAAATATACCGCCCTCACCGCTGTGGCTGTGGCGGGCAGCAGCCTGCTGACCGGCTGCTCCGGGTATGCCCCGGTACAGCACGCCGTTGGCACCAGCAACAAGGTGCTGAAGGTCGTATCCACGCTGGAGCAGGTAGAATGCACTGCAACTTTCACCACCTTTAAGTTGGTGGTGAAAAACGGCCGCAATAATGCGCTGGACGTGACCAGAGCAAACTTTGCCGTGAAGGCAGACGGATATCTGGCCTACCAGAACGACAAGCTGCAGGTGACCAGCCCGGATGCGCTGAGCCATCAGGTCAAAAAGGGCGAGACCGTTACTTATTATGTGACCGCAAAGGGTCTGAATGCACGGACGGACGGTCCGGTGACCCTTACCTTCTATCCCGATCTGGAGTACAGTGAGTTCAACGCGAACTGGGAACTGACCGCAGACGCTTTGAAGTCTACGACCTGAGCCCTAACATTCTGGTAAAAACGGAGGAATAAGCCATGTCTTATACATTTTCCCGCCGCGCATTCCTGAAGTATTCGGCAGCCACCGCAGTGGCTGTAGCCGGTGCCAGTCTGCTGGGCGGCTGTGAATATCAGGACCCCCAAAACCCGGTGAGCAAAAAACTGCCCAGTGCGATCACCAGCGAGCTGCAGGTCATTGCCGGCCTGAAGACCATGAAGATCGCCGGCGGCACCTGCACTCTGGAGGTGGACATTGAGTCTGCCCGTGCAAACCCCATCCCGCTGGATCCCTACCGCTTCTCTGTTGCCGTCAAGGGCACCGAGGACAAGCCGGTCTACTTCAGCGATAACTGGGGCGGCGTGCGCATTCTAGACGCTGAGAACAGCCTGATCCAACAGAAAAAGCCCATCACCATCCATCTGGCCGCCGACCACTTCCCCACTCTGGAAGAAGGTCAGACCGTGGTGTTCAAGTTTATGCCCATCCGCGAGAACTCCGAGTATTCCATGACTTGGGAGATCACCAAGGAAGTGTACGAAGAGTTCATCGCAAATCAGAGCACCAGCAAGAACTGAGCATATCATAGCTGAACTATGACCGCAGGCTGCTGCACAAGACTTTGTGCGGCGGTCTGTTTTTGTGTGCAGGCCGTTTTGTACTGTGTGCGGATGATTCAGGCACAGCACCCGGCGCTGCACCGCGCTTTGCGAGGCACTTGGAGAAAAGTGTTGACGGCAGCAGGCTTTTTTGTTATACTGTATAAGGTTTATTATGGAGATGTATCGAAGCGGTCGTAACGAGAACGACTCGAAATCGTTTTGTCCTTAATCGGGCACGTGGGTTCGAATCCCACCATCTCCGCCAACAAAAAGCACCGGCTCAGGCTGGTGCTTTTTTGCATATCCAACCGGATTTTTCCAGCCTTCCAAAAGTATGTATCAATGGTTGTAGTTCAAGATTTTCTCAAGCGTGTCCGCAAACCTGACATCCTGCTCCTTCGTCCGCTTTGGGCTCCCCTTGGGGTGCTTTCCGGCACGGAGGAGCTTTTTGTTTTCATACCGCCGCAGCATGAGAGCGTCTATGTTGTCGGCGGTGTATTCCAGACCATTCTGGTTCAGCACCCGGGCGCACTTGGCAAGGCACATACTCGCCAGCCCGTAGTCCTGTGTTACGACCACATCCCCCGGTTTGACCCGGTTGACCAGCGCAAAGTCCACGCTGTCCGCTCCTTTGTCGAACACCAGCGTCTGCGCACCTTCTCGCTCGATTTGGTGAGAGGTGTCGCACAGGATGATGACCGGAACGCCAAACCGCTTTGCAATCTGCAACGTCAGATTAACGACTGGGCAGCCGTCGGCATCGACCAAAATATTCATCGACTTTCCTCCATCACCCACCGAAAGGCTTTCGCCGTGCGCAGGTCAGCGTCTTTGAAATGCCCGCCGCTGTTCCATTCAAGGGTGCAGTCTGTGCCACGCTCTGCAAGCCGACTGTGCAGGGCGCGGATGTTATCGCCCACCGCAGCCATGACGGTGTTTTTCGTGTGTTCCTCCTTGTCGCCAAGGCTCAGATAAATGTGCTGTGCCTGTATCGGGCACTGCTGTTCAAACTCCATCCAGCCCGGAAACCAAACAGAGGGCGAGGCGGCAGCGATACCGTAGAACAGATCAGTCTGGGTGGATGCCCACAATGCAAACAACCCGGCCAGCGAGTAGCCGCCCAGAATGATTTTGACGTCCTCCGGGAGATGAAACTGCTGCTTCAGTGTGGGAACGACCTGTTCTGTCAGAAAGCGCAGGGTTTCCGCAGCATTGCCGCCGAAGCCTTGTTTTCCCCACACTGCAGGAGACTTCCACGGAGAAAGTGCATCGTTCCAGCTTTCCACGGGCACGGCCGCAAACAGAAAGTGGTGCGCACTCTGTGCAATAGCGGCAACCTCGCTGTCCATGCTTTGCAGCTCGTGCTCGCCGGTCATTTGGAGCAGTAGGTATTCTGCATGGGCTTCGCCGTAAATACGGCAAGGCCTGTTCCCGATTTGCATTATCTGTGCAGTCACTGCGGCATCCTCCCGAAAAAACTTTGATAAGCCCAGTATAGCAACTGAAAAATCATTTTGCAATTCAAAAGGCTTTCATAGCCGTAGACCAATTAAGCAAAGTCAATAGTACGTGTGGCTGATAAGAACAAAATCGAACGGTTTGTGTTCAGTATTCACC
>NZ_PXUP01000074.1 GCF_003324185.1 Faecalibacterium prausnitzii | reverse complement strand
TAATAACCCACTATGACACTTTCATCCCTGTGGTCTGCAAAGTGTAGTGGGCTCTCCGAGGGGGAACGGCTGTATAGAGTGCGTTTCGGGCAAATCGCCGCATACGTGTATACGGAAGATGGGTACGCACGTACGCAGTAAATCGGCCAAGTTCTCCCATGTAGAGGGTGTAATTTCGATAAAGAACGTGGTATAATTGACTCAACAAATCGATTTGTGGAGGCGATTATTTATGAAAAAAGAAACCAAGAAATCTATCTTATTCTATGCAGCTTCTGCTCTGTTATATATGGCTTCACTTATTAGCTTCATAAGTGGAAATGATAATTCTATGGCTGTTGTATGGTTGTGTCTTGGTTCATCATTTCTTTGCCTTGGCTCGACGCATCTTTGTTTAGGTTTGTCTCGTAAGAAAAAGGGAAACGACAAAACCGATGCAAGCAATAAATAAATTCCTAGTATATTGCACTCACTCCTAAGCAGGGTTTGGGGCAGGCACGCCCCAACAAGAAGCTGTCCCAAAAGGGCAAGAATTTTCAAGAATTGAAAATTTGTGGCCACGGGACGATTCTTGCTCTCACGAAAACCCATACTTTTTGAAAAAACGCTTTTCGCAGC
>NZ_PXUP01000073.1 GCF_003324185.1 Faecalibacterium prausnitzii | reverse complement strand
CAAACTGGAAGCTGCGAAACTAACGAGTCATTCTGATTTATTCAGGAAATTTTACAGACGGTTGGTCCTCATGATGTTTTCCGATAATCTTTTCCATCCAAATCATGTTGTACCAACGTCCAAATTTATAACCGCATTTATAAAATTCCCCAACTTTTGAAAAACCCAAATGTGCATGAAATTCTGCGCTGTTGCTGTTAAGGTATTCATCTTCAACTCTCGGATAACCAATACAAGCATACAAGTTCAAAATTCCCATTTCACTCAATCTATTTTCAAGTGCCTCATATATCTTTCTTCCCAAACCGCATTTTTGAGCAGTATGGTCAAGATATACCGTCAGTTCACATGACCAATCATAAGCCGCCCTGCCTACAAAAGCACCTGCATACGCATAGCCTTGAATTGCTCCGTCTTTTTCAATAACAAGATAGGGGTATCTTTTCATAGTCATTTCCATACGCTTTTGAAAATCCATGAGTGTTGGAACGACATATTCAAATGTAATGGCAGTATTCTCAACATAATAAGCATAAATATCTAAAATACGTTCAGCATCTTCAAGCTTTGCATCTCTTACTAATATATCCATAACTGTTCCTCCGTCAATTCCGATTT
>NZ_PXUP01000072.1 GCF_003324185.1 Faecalibacterium prausnitzii | reverse complement strand
CGTTCTTTTTTGTTATGTAACCCCGAAAAATCGGGGCTTGCACGGTCAATGCACGGTTTCTGCACGGTTGGTGTTTTCGTGGGAATCCTCTGCATGGGCTGGAATTGCTTTGAAATGCGTGGTAAATTTTGCATCAGGTCAGCAGAGCCAGACGGAGCTGCGCCTTTACTTCGGGGTCTGCGTCCTTCAGAAGTTCCAGCAGAGCGGTCATGGAGATGGTCGGTTCGCCTGCGGCGGGTACAGCCTGCGGGCTGGGGCTTTCCTGTTTAGCATAGAACCCTTCCTCAAATTTCCTGCCCAGTTCTACACGAGAGGACTGCTGGATATGAGCGTAGGTGTTCACCAGCATATCCGCCGTGGCGTGCCCTGTGGTGCCCTGAACGGCTTTCACATCGCCGCCGGAAATCATCAGTTGATAGGTGGCACTGGAATGCCGCAAACCGTGGAACACAATGCGGGGGAATTCCGGGTGGGCATCCTGCCATTTGAGGAACTTCTTGCGGATCAGCACCGGCTCCACTGCCAGACCATTGGGTAGACGGAACAGCATTCCGCTATCATGGTAGCGTGCCGGGTCTTTCATCTCGTCTGCCGCCAACTGATTCAGCCACTTCTTCAATTCCTCTTTCAGTGCAGAGGTCATGAAGATGGT
>NZ_PXUP01000008.1 GCF_003324185.1 Faecalibacterium prausnitzii | reverse complement strand
GAACACAGAAGTTAAGCTTACTTGTGCCGAAGATAGTTAGCTGGAAACGGCTTGTGAAAATAGGTAGTCGCCGACTTAACAAAGAGCTCTGAGATGAAAGTCTCAGGGCTTTTTTGTTGCGCTATATGCTAAGGGGTTGCAGAACAGGGAAAAAGCTGGTATCCTCAAAGCAGGAAAGGGTGAGAATATGCGTTCGGACAGAACCCGCAAGGATACAGCAAAGCGTTATATAGCGGTACTGGCGCTTTTACTGTTCTGCAGCATCGTATTTTATATGCAGACACATTATCAGCGCACCACGGCAATCCGGCCGGATGACGATTATCGGGGCAGGATATCGCAGTTTCATAGCAGCGTAGATCGGGATGATGACGGCGTAGACGATCAGTTGGATATTCTGAACGGCGCACTGGCCTATGTGAGCACACATCCAAAATACAAAAGCCGCTATTATGAGACCGGTTATCCTGACGATGGTTATGGCGTTTGCACCGATGTAGTTGCATATGCGTTGAAGAATGCGGGATATGATCTACAAGAGCTTGTGGACGCAGATATCCGGGAGCAGCCACAGGATTATATGGTGGAAGAACCGGATGCAAACATTGATTTCCGACGGGTACGAAACCTGAAGGTGTTTTTTGCACACACAGCAGCTGCCCTGACCACAGATGTCTCAGAAATAGAGGAATGGCAGGGCGGCGATATTGTGATCTTTGAAAGACATATCGGCATCGTGTCCGACCGGCGAAATAAAAACGGAGTGCCTTATATCATTCACCACAATGACCCATGGCAGACAGCTTACGAACAGGACATTCTGGAAAAACGAACCGACATCGTGGGGCATTATCGAATTTCAAAATAAAAAGCGGCCCCGCTGCACTGTGCATAACAGTGCGGCGGGGCCGCATACTTTATTGGGTGGTGTACCGGTTACGATACAAGCCTCAGCTTAGCCCTTGCCTGCGCAGCCGAACAGCTCGATCTTCTCCTTGCACTTAGCCTCGATGGCCTTTGCGCCGGGAGCCAGCAGCTTGCGGGGGTCGAAGCCCTTGCCCTGCTGATCCTTGCCTTCTTCGATGTACTTACGGGTGGCTTCAGCAAACACCAGCTGGCACTCGGTGTTGATGTTGATCTTGGAAACGCCCAGGCTGATGGCCTTTGCGATCATCTCATCGGGGATGCCGGTGCCGCCGTGCAGAACCAGAGGAATGTTGTTGGTGGCCTTGTGGATGCGGTCCAGAGCCTCGAAGTCCAGACCCTTCCAGTTTGCCGGGTAGACGCCGTGAATGTTGCCGATGCCGGCAGCCAGGAAGTCGATGCCCAGAGCGGTGATCTTTGCACACTCTTCGGGATCAGCAATCTCGCCAGCGCCTACAACGCCGTCCTCAACGCCGCCGATGGAGCCGACCTCGGCCTCGATGCTCATACCATGAGCGTGTGCCAGAGCAACCAGCTCCTTGGTCTTTTCCACGTTCTCCTCGATGGAGTAGTGGCTGCCATCGAACATGATGGAGGAGAAGCCGGCCTCAACGCAGGCCTTGCAGCCCTCGTAGGTGCCGTGATCCAGATGCAGAGCAACGGGAACAGTGATGCCCATGGAATCGACCATGGCGCTGACCATGGCGGCAACGGTCTTGAAACCGGTCATGTACTTACCAGCACCCTCGGAAACGCCCAGAATGACGGGGCTCTTCATTTCCTCGCAGGCGGTCAGGACTGCCTTGGTCCACTCCAGATTATTGATGTTGAACTGCGGCACACCGTAGTGGCCATCGCGTGCCTTGAGCAGCATTTCGGTTGCATTTACCAACATTATTCATTACCTCCAAAAATTATCGGGGTTCCGGCTCTGCCACACACCGCATTGTGCATGGTTTAACGAGCCCACATGGTTAGTATACCCCAAACTGCGCCTAAAATCAATCCGGACAGGCGCTTTTTCTTGCGCAGAGCTGCTGCGGAACGGGCACGGCACAAAGCGGCTGATGCGGCTGCGGCAGAAATACTCTGCGCTTGGCGACAAAAATCCATATACAATGCAACATCTGCCTTGCGCGGAAGCGGCGCGGGTTTTCAACATATTTTAACATTCGTCAAAATGATGTTGGAGGAAATTGCAAAAGCGGACAATTTCCGGTTCAAAAAATTGTCATAATTCCAACTTGAATTTTACAAATTGTAAGGCTTTTGCCAGGATATGGGGGAACCTGCTGTTGAAAACCCAGTGGAAATTGTTTAATTCCACCCGAAAAACAGGCGCTGCGGCTGGACTTTTACACACTTTCCACTGAGTTTTCAACTTGTGGAAAAATCATAGGCTGTTTACGGAATGTATAGACACATTTTGTGGAAAACTTTTTGCTTTGGCAAAACAGCGGAAATGCGCCGTGCTGCCCGGGCAGCGGGCAAAACATTTTTACAGCTGCCCTGTCCGGCGGGGAAGCTGCGTTTTACTGAAAAAATTTTAGGCGTCAGAAAATAAAATCCCAGCAATTTGTGGCGAAGCCGGGCGAGATATGGTATACTTTATCTTGGATTATCATAAACAAAATAAAACGTTCCGGTGCGGCGCAGCCCGCCCGGAACGGAAGGAGCATAAAAAGATGGAAGAACGTAACCAGCCGCGCCGTCCGCGCCGCGATGCAGAGCAGCCGCAGCAGAAAAGTGAGAGCCTGATCTACGGCAAAAACCCGGTGACCGAGCTGCTCAAGAGCGGCTCCGGTGTGGACACCGTGCTCATTGCCGAGGGGATGGCCCCGGCAGTGGCGGCATACTATACGGCACTGGCCAAGGAGGCCGGTGCAACGGTCAAGCGGGTGCACCCTAACAAGCTGCGCCTGATGACCGGCACCGAGAGCCATCAGGGCGTGGCGGCCTTTGCCAGCGAGATCGAGTACGCGACCGTGGAGGATCTGTTGGCCGCAGCCAAGGCCAAGGGCGAGCCGCCCTTTCTGGTGCTGAGCGATGGCATTGAGGACCCCCACAATCTGGGCGCAGTCATGCGCAGCGCACTGCTGTGCGGTGCCCACGGCATCGTCATTCCCAAGAGGGGCGGCGCATCCGTCACCCCTACCGTCATCAAGTCCAGCGCAGGCGCTGCCGAGCGCCTGCCGGTGGCGCGGGTGGCTAACATCGGTGAGACCATCCGCCGTCTGAAGGAGCAGGGCGTGTTTGTCTACTGCGCCGACATGGACGGTGTGTCCCTGCGCAAGAATAACCTGACCGGCCCCATCGCACTGGTACTGGGCAGCGAGGGCAGCGGGGTATCCCAGCTGGTCAAGAAGCTGTGTGACGGCGTGGTGCGGCTGGACATGGCTGCCCCCGGCACCGGCGTGGACAGCTATAACGTTTCGGTGGCAGCTGGCATCATCCTGTACGAGATCCAGTCGCAGCGCGCCGTAGAAGAATAAAACAAGCGGTAAACTCCATCCAGAACAGTGGGAGGGACAAGGATGCCGAACAATACAAATGAACGCAAGGGCAAGCAGGCGGGGGAGCTCTCGGCAGAAGAGCGGTTCCGCAACTTTTTCAGCACTAGTGTGATCGATCTGCCCGAGGAGATGACCCGCCGGGACGTGCCTGCCCCGGTGGAGGGAAAGCCCAAGGCCGGGTTGCTGGGCAAGCTGTTCAGCCACGATAAAGAACAGGCTCCCGCCCCCGCACAGCCGGTGCTGGAGATCCCCACCGGTGAGATCCTGCTGGGGGCAGATGCAAAGCCGGTACAGCCGGAGCAGGAGGACATGGCGCTGGAACTGCGTACCGCAGACCCTGTTCCGGCAATGCCGATGCAGCCCGCCAGCCCAGAGCCTGCCAAGGCCGTCCCTGCAGAGCCGGTGTCTGTACCCAAGGCGGCTGCTGCCATGAAGCCGCAGCCGGAAAAGCCTGCACCCCAGCCGGAGCCGCAGCCTGCTGCGGCCCCCAAAAAGCAGCCTAAGGCGAAGAACGCCCCGGAGACGCTGCTGCCGCAGGAGGAACTGGAGCAGCGGGAGATGCAGCAGCTGAAGGATATGCTCAACGGCATGAGCGGCAAGGCAAAGCCTGCCCCGCAGCCCGCAAAACCCGTACAGGCAGCGCCGCAGCCCAAGGTGCAGCCCGCGCCTGCACAGCCTGCGGCAGAGCCGGAGAAAGCCCCGGCAAAGGCTGCACAGAACGCCGCCGAGGAGTTGCCGCCGGTGGTGTTTGCCAGCGCGCCGGCAGACCCGGAAACGCTGCCAAAAAAGCCGGAGAAAAAGTCTATTTTCCAGATGTTCGGCACGGCAGAGGACGAAAAGCCCGCTGCCCGCAAGCCGGAAAAAGAGGATACTATGAGCCTGCCCCTGCTCCCGCTGGAGCAGGACGGCACCCCCGCAGCGGAGACTGCCGCCTCTGTATCCGCACCGGCAGCTGCCGCGACCCCGGCACAGCCGGAGACCGCACCGGAAGCGCAAGCGGCTGCCCCTGCCGAGGAAACTGTGCCGGAATCCACCGCCGACAAGCTGCACCACATGGCTGCAGAACTGACCCTGCGGTGTGTGTTGGCGGGCATTCTGGCCGTAGTGCTGCTGCACCTTGGGCTGACGGCAGAGCGTCTGCTGCCGCCGCTTTCGGTGCTGGACCCGGACGCAGCCCCGGCGGCGTTCTATGCCGCAAATCTGCTGCTGTTTGCCGCCAGCCTGTTTGTGGGCTACCCGGTGCTGCGGGACGGTCTGACCGGTCTGCGCGGCCGTCCCAGTGCAGACACCATGCCCGCGCTGGCCGCTGTGGCGGCCCTGCTGCAGGCGGTGGTGGCCATGCTGAATGCCAACGCCTACCGTAGCACCGAGGGCATCGGTCTGCTGACCGGTATGGCTGCGCTGGGGCTGTTTCTGGCGCTGGTGGGCAGCCGGGTGATGCTGGCTGCCGTGCAGGGCGGCTATGCGCTGGCAGCAGAGGGCGGCGAACTGCGGGGCGCTTACCGCACCCGCGATAAAGACCTGATCCGCGCCCTCGCCCGGGATCTGGAGCAGAAGGACCCGTGGGTGCTGCTGAGCCGCCCGGTACAGACCGCCAGCAATGACTTTGTGGAGCAGAGCCTCAGCGAGCGCGCCAGCGAGCGCCGCGCCCGGAAGGTGGCCTGTATCCTGCTGGCGGCAGCAGTGCTCAGCTGCGTAGCCTTCCTGCTGTTCGGCGGCGGGATCAACTGCGCCGTGGCTGCGGCGGCTGCCGTGCTGTGCATGGGCGCACCCCTTTCCTCGGTGCTGGTGCCCGGTCTGGCGGCGCTGCGGCTGCAAAGAGCGGCTGCCGCTGTGGGCGCTGTGGTGCCCGGCTGGGCGGCCATTGAGGAGCTGGGCGGCATCGACACCATTGAGCTGGACGCCGACGACCTGTTTACCGCCGACAGCGTAACGCTGGAGGATATCCGCATCTTCAAGGGCGGCCGCATCGACCGCGCTATCCTGTATGCGGCCAGTGTGCTGAACGAAAGCTGCGACACCCTGCGCGGGCTGTTCAGCCAGATCATCGAGGACCGCATCGATATCCTGTTCCCGGTCAAGGATCTGGAGCAGCACACCGGGCTGGGCTTCTCGGCATGGTGCGACAATAACCGCATCCTCATCGGCACCCGCCGCTACATGGAGCAGGAGGGCGTGACCCTGCCGGAGCAGGATTACGAGGACGGCCACTCCAAAAACGGTGAGCTGCAAATTTTGTATCTGGCAGTGTCCGGCAACCTGCACGCCATGTTCGTGCTGCGCTATGTGGGCGGCCGCAATGTGGCACGCAGCCTTGCCTCCCTGCAAAGGGAAAACATCCGTCTGCTGGTCACCAGCAAGGATCCCAGCCTGACGGCACGGCACATCACCGAGGCTTATCATCTGCCGGAGGGCATGGTCACCGTGCTGGACGGCGACCAGTGTCAGGCCATTGAAGCCGCCGATGCTGCCCCGGAAAAGCCCGACTGCTGCCTGTACCACCACCGGGGCTTTGCCAGCCTGACCGGCGGCTTGCAGGCTGCAGATCAGGCACAGAATGCCGAGACCAGCGCTACTACGGTGCAGCTGGTGTCGGTGTGCTTCTCGGTGTTCATTGCGGTGCTGCTGACCTACGCGGGCAGCATCTGGCAGCTTTCCATTGCCACGGTGCTGATGTATCAGGCCGCATGGAGCGCCCTGAGCATCGCCGTCTGCGCCCTGAAGCAGCATAACTGAAAGCTTTCGCATATTACAAAACGGGCTGTTGCACAGAACTTTGTGCAGCAGCCCGTTTTTTTGATCTTATTTTATTTTCTTGCGCTTTTCGTAGTCGTTCAGGGCGGTCAGCGCCTCGCCGGAAAGGGGAACGAGCGCCAGCATATTGAAGATGGTCATCAGCCCGATGCCAACGTCGCCCAGATCCCACACCACGGTGTAGGCCTGTGTGCCGCCCACCAGCAGCATGGCCAGCGCCAGCAGCTTGTAGGCGGTCTGGCTCCACCAGTTGTCGCCGCACAGGTAGGCCACATTGCCCCGGGCGTAGTACAGCACCCCCAAAAAGGTGGAAAAGCTGAACAGTGCTAAGATCACCGCAATGAACACGATGCCAAAGCTGCCCAGATGGTACTGCATGGCGGTCTGTAAAAGGTTCATGCCGGTCAGCCCGGCGGTGATCTCCTGCGGCACCAGCAGCATCAGAAAAGCAGTGCAGCTGCAGATGACCACGGTATCGATCAATACGCCCAGCGCCTGTACAAGACCCATCTTTACCGGGTCGTCGCACTCCGCAGCGGCAGCGGCGCAGGGGGCCGAGCCGCTGCCCGCCTCGTTGGAGAACAGCCCGCGCTTGACACCGTTCATCAGCACCGCGCCAAAGCCGCCTGCGGCCACCTGACGCAGGCCGAAGGCCTCGGCAAAGATGCGTGCCAGCACGGCGGGCAGCTGCCGGAAATTCAGCACCACGATGCCCACCGTGATGACAAAGTAGCACACCGCCATGACCGGCACGATGAAGTCAAGGCTTTTTACGGTGGCATTCTTGCGCAGCACGATCAGCGCTGCCAGCAGGGTAAGCACCACGGTGGTGGCCAATGGCGGGACGTGAAAGGCGTTTTCAAAGGCAGAACTGACTGAGTTGGAGATGACTTGGCTGATACCGCACCAGCAGATTAGACCGGACACTGCAAACAGCGCTGCACACACAGAGCGCTTGAGCTTTTTGCCCCGTTTGCGCTCGGCCAGCACATGCAGGTAGTAGGCCGGGCCGCCGCGCCAGCCACCGTACAGCGGGTCCGGCACGCGGTATTTCTGCGCCAGAGTGGACTCCACAAAGGAGGTGGAAGCACCCAGCAGCGCAGTGACCCACATCCAGAACACCGCGCCCGCACCGCCCGCCGAAACAGCGGCCACCACGCCTACAAGGTTGCCCATGCCCACCCGGGTAGCGGTGGAGATGACCAGCGTCTGGAAGGAGGAAAGCCCGCCCGCAGCCTGCTTTTTTTCGCACACTGCGCCGATCATATCCCGGAATAGCCGTACCGGCAGTAGCCTTGTGCGCAGGGTAAAGCCGATACCGGCTGCAAACAGCAGCACCACCATAAAGGAGATGCCAATGCCGCCCGCCACCGGCAGGGTGAATAAATCACCCCACAGCAGGCGGTAAAACGCTTCGATCAGATCAATTATCAAGAAAACAGCCTCCTGTACTTTTGAAAAATAAAGTTGTTACTTCATTATAGTACAGCACAGAAGAATTGTAAAATCTAAAATATTGATAGTGTGGATTCACCAAACTGAACGCAGTGCAGCAAATGCAAAATAATAATTCCACTGAATGTGCCGCAGCTCGGCAGCGGAGGGCATTTTAAATCGTCCCACAAAAAAAGGACTGCCGCACGGTTTGTGCAGCAGTCCCGGAGGAAGAAGCGCCTTTCAGCGCGGGGAAAGCTTACAGGATATCGATGTATTCACCGGCCAGCGCCTTGTTCATGCTGCGCACGGCGCAGAACTTGCCGCACATGCTGCAGGTGTCGCTGTGGTCGTCCTCGGGCAGGCGGGCGTCGCGGATGGCCTTGGCGGTCTCGGGGTCCAGCGCGCAGGCGAACTGTGCATCCCAGTCCAGTACGCGGCGGGCATCGCCCATCTTGTCGTCAATGTCCCGGGCGTGGGGGATGCCCTTGGCGATGTCGGCGGCGTGAGCGGCGATCTTGGAGGCCACGATGCCCTGCTTTACGTCATCTACGTTGGGCAGAGCCAGATGCTCGGCGGGGGTCACATAGCACAGGAAGGCTGCACCGCTGGCGGCTGCCACTGCGCCGCCAATGGCAGCGGTGATGTGGTCGTAGCCGGGGGCGATATCGGTGACCAGAGGTCCCAGCACATAGAAGGGGGCGCCCATGCAGATGCTCTTCTGCACCTCCATGTTGGCAGCGACCTGATTCAGGGGCACATGGCCGGGGCCTTCCACCATCACCTGCACGTTGTGTGCCCATGCGCGCTTGGTCAGCTCGCCCAGACGCACCAGTTCTTCAATCTGGCACACGTCGGTGGCGTCAGCCAGACAGCCGGGACGGCAGGCATCGCCCAGAGAGATGGTCACATCGTGCTCGGCGCAGATCTCGCAGATCTCGTCAAAGTGCTCGTAGAAGGGGTTCTCGTTGCCGGTCATGCTCATCCACGCAAACACCAGAGAGCCGCCGCGGCTCACGATGTTCATCTTGCGCTTGTGCTTGCGGATCTGCTCGATGGTCTTGCGGGTGATGCCGCAGTGCAGGGTGACAAAGTCCACGCCGTCCTCTGCGTGCAGGCGTACCACATCGATGAAGTCCTGTGCGGTCAGTTCTGCCAGATCCCGCTGGTAGTGGATGACCGAATCATACACCGGCACAGTGCCGATCATCACCGGGCACTCGTGGGTCAGTTTCTGGCGGAAGGGCTGGGTGTTGCCGTGGCTGGACAGATCCATAATGGCTTCTGCGCCCATGTTCACGGCGCTCATCACCTTCTGCATCTCGATGTTGTAGTCCTTGCAATCGCGGGAGACGCCAAGGTTCACGTTGATCTTGGTGCGCAGCATGGAGCCCACACCCTCGGGGTTCAAGCACTTGTGGTGCTTGTTGGCGGGAATGGCTACCTTGCCCTCAGCGACCCACTGGCGGATCTCCTCGGTGGTGCGGTATTCCTTTTTGGCTACGATCTCCATCTCCGGGGTAACGATGCCCTTGCGGGCGGCATCCATCTGGGTGGTATAAGTCTGCATACGCTATGTTCCTCCAAATGACAGTTTATCTCTGAACAGCAGGGTGCTGGTCATGCATTGATGCGGGGAAGCCTGTGTGCCGGGAGCTTTCTCCTCGGACACGAGTACGGGTTGCGGCACCCAGCGGATGCTTCGTGCATTGAGCAGCACTCGCATCCTGCTGGCCGCTGCCCCAACAGCAACTTCCTGTTTCCGCCACTGGCGGCGGTCGTTGCTGTTGCAGGCCATTCCATCGCCCGCCCTACTGCCTGCGGCAGCAGGGTCCCACCCCAGCGGACGGTCCTCGGAGAAACTCCCGACCCGCAGGCAAGGGTGGCAGACAGGTAGCCGTCATTCAGAAAAAACAGTACGCTCTGGATGCCGGCACCTGCGCAAAATACGCTTTTCATGTTGGTTTTCTCCATGAATTTTGTAACGCGGCCCAAGGTGGTGCCCCCGGTTTGCCGCGGGATGATAGCTTACTTTATGATCTGCTCCGAAAGGGCGCGCAGTTCGCGGCACTCGGCCTCGATGTCCTTTGCGGCAAAGATGGCGCTTACCAACGCCACACCGTCCACGCCGGTGCCCTTGAGTTGCAGAATGTTCTCCTTGTGGATGCCGCCAATGGCAACCACCGGCACGTCCACAGCGTTGCAGATGTCCAGCAGGGTCTGCCGGGGCATCTCGCTCACGTCCGTCTTGGTGTGGGTGGCAAATACCGCGCCTACGCCCAGATAATCCGCGCCGTGCGCCACAGCGTCCAGCGCTTCCTGTACCGTGTGGGCGGATACGCCGATCATCACGCCCTCGCCCACGCGCTGGCGCACCTGTGCGGCGGCCATATCGTCCTGCCCCACATGGATGCCCTCGGCGTGGCACTGCAGTGCCACTTCCACGTTATCGTTGATGAACAGCGGCACACCGTACTGCTGGCACAGGGCGTGGATCTGAATGGCCTCCTGTAAAAAATCGGCATCGCCCAGCTGCTTTTCCCGCAGCTGCACGCAGGTGGCACCGCCCTTCAGGGCACTTTCCACCTGCTGATACAACGTCTGCTCGCCCACCCATGCACGGTCGGTCACCGCGTACAGGAGCATGGTGTGTTTATCGCACTTCATAGTTTGCGCCTTTCTCCAGCTGTTCGGGGGTCATGTTGTAAATGGCATCAATGATGTAATTGCGGTAGGTGGCGTTGCCATCCTGCGGGGTGAGCCGCTGGTGGGCAACTTCACCCGCCAGACCCATGGCGCATACCGCCGCAGCGGCAGCTTCCAGCGGGTGGCCGGGGTTGGCGGTGACAAAAGCCGCCGTCAGGGCAGAAAGCTGACAGCCCGTGCCGGTGATGCTGCTCATCATGGGGTTGCCGTTGCGGATGCAGTAGGCTTTTTGTGCATCGGCCACGATGTCAATAGCACCGGTAATGGCTACCACCGCACCGGTGCGGGCGGCAAAAGCCTTTGCAAAGGCCACAGCGTTGTCCAGATTCTCCTCAGTCACCTTGTCGGCCACGTCTGCATCCACGCCTTTGGTGGTGCCTGCACCGGAGGCAAGGGTCTTGATCTCCGAGATGTTGCCACGGATCACCGTGAACTGCACCTCCCGCAGCAGGCGGAAGGCGGTGTCGGTGCGCAGATGGGAAGCGCCGGCACCCACCGGGTCCAGCACCACAGGGTGACCCAGCTGATTGGCCTTTTTGCCCGCCAGCAGCATACTGGTGACGGTGCGGCTGTTCAGTGTGCCGATGTTAATGTTCAGCCCGCCGCAGATGGCGGTGATCTCCTCCACCTCGGCGGCATCATCGGCCATGATGGGGGATGCACCGCAGGCCAGCACCATGTTGGCGCAGTCGTTCACGGTGACATAGTTGGTGATGTTGTGGATCAGAGGGCTGCGGCTGCGCAGGTTCTCAAAGGCGGTCTTGAGCATTCCCGGCACCTCCGCTCAGGAAAGGCTGTTCTGCATGGAGCGCAGAGCGCCGGAGCGCTGCAGGCTGAACACCACAGCACCGGCGATCACCGCACCCACGGCGGTGGAGATGAGGAAGGGCACAATATAGGCGTAGAAAGCGATATCCGCAGCACTCTTGCCCATCAGGAAGATGGCCACGGGCCATGCGCACAGGCCGCCCAGAATGCTGGTGCCGAACACCTCACCCACCACGGTGGCGAGCAGGTTTTTGGTCTTGTGGTATGCAAGGCCGCACAGCAGCGCGCCGAACATACTGCCCGGGAAGGCCATCAGGCTGCCCAGACCCAGCAGGTTGCGCAGCAGGGAAGCCACAAAGGCTACGCCCACGCCCCACCAGGGCCCCAGCAGAACAGCGCACAGCACGTTGACCATGTGCTGCACCGGGGCGCACTTGCTGCCGAACATGGGAAAGCTGAACACGCTGCCCACTACGCACAGGGCACAGAACATACCGGCGAGGGCAAGCTTTTTGACAGAGAGATTCTTCATGATAAATTAGCTCCTTTTCAACCATCTGCGGCAGCGCAGGACGAACACCGGCGCTCCCGCAACAAAACAGCCCGTGCCCGCAACAAGGCGGGAACAGGTACGGAAGGTGCGGTCGAAGCTTACTGGCTTCCTCTCACGCCGGAACACGGCTTCCCATCGCTGCATTCATCCAAGGCTCAGGGCGCTCCCCCTCAGCCGGCTGCGGAACCTCCGCAGAGGTACAAAAAAACAGGAGGAGCCCGGCGCGGCTCCTCCTGCAAAAAATCATAAAGGGTATGACTTCCTACGGCGGCATTATCCGCATCAGGTAAAAGGGTCGAAGCTTGCTATACTTCCTCTCAGCCCGCTGCACGAGCTCCCCTGTGTTTGATTGTGACTGTATTCTACACCTCTTTCCCCAAAAATGCAAGAGGGGAGATAGAAACCAAAGCCGCCGTGCAGGGGTCTGCGCGGCGGCTTTGGTCACAGAAAGGAGAATAATATGAAAAAGCAGAAAAAGTCGGGTTAACCCATGGTCACCTGCACCGTTACCTCAGTCCCGGCGGCAGCCAGCGGCAGAACGTTGCCGGAGATGGCCTTGCCGTCCACGGTAACGGCCTTGATGCCGTGCTGTACCCCGGCGGCGTTATCCACTGTAATGTGGTACACCGCACCGCGGAAGCGGCGGGTCACGGTAAAGCCGGACAGAGTGTGAGGAATGCAGGGGTCTACCTTCAGGCCATCCAAGGTGGGCTGGATGCCCAGAATGTACTGGCTGATGTTGAAGAAGGTCCATGCCGCTGTGCCGGTCAGCCAGCTGTTTTTGGCTTCACCAAAGGTGGGGGCGTCCTTACCGGCTACCATTTGGCTGTAAACGTAGGGCTCGGTGCGGTGGATCTCGGAAATGTCCTCGATATAGGCGGGGCAGGTCTTGCGGTACACCGCAAAGGCGCGGTCGCCGTGTCCGAGCGTTGCTTCGGCGCAGCTGATCCACGGGTTGTTGTGGCAGAAGATACCGGCGTTCTCCTTGTATCCCGGAGGATAGCTGGAGATCTCGCCCAGATTCAGCTGATAGCTGGTGTAGGCGGGCTGCAGCAGCACCACGCCGTATTTGGTGTCCAGCCGCTCCTCCACGCTGGCAAGCGCCTGCGCGGCCTGTCCGCTCTCCTTGCCGATGCCGGCCATGACACACATACCCTGCGGCTCAATAAAGATCTGACCCTCAGTGCACTCCTTGCTGCCGATGGGCTTGCCGAAAGCATCGTAGGCACGGCGGAACCAAGCGCCGTCCCAACCGGCGGTCAGGGTGGCCTGCTCCACGGCATCAATGTGCTTGCGGGCGGCAGCGGCCTCCTCGGTCAGATTCAGATGGTCGCACAGCTGGGCGTATTCGTGGCCGTACTTGACGAACATACCGGCAATGAAAACGCTTTCGGCCACAGGACCCTCGCTGGGGCCGGTGATCTGGAAGCTCTCACCCGGGTGCTCGGAGAAGCAGTTCAGGTTCAGGCAGTCATTCCAGTCGGCGCGGCCGATGAGCGGCAGACCGTGGGGACCCAGATGGGTGCAGGTAAAGTTGAAGCTGCGGCGCAGGTGCTCCATCAGAGTCTGCGCCTTGGTGGCGTCGTTATCAAAGGGTACCTGTTCTTCCAGAATAGACCAGTCGCCGGTCTCCCGCAGGTAGGCGGCGGTACCGGCAATGAGCCACAGCGGGTCATCGTTGAAACCGGTGCCGATATCCCGGTTGCCCTTTTTGGTCAGGGGCTGGTACTGGTGGTAGGCGCTGCCATCCTCAAACTGGGTGGCGGCAATATCCAGAATGCGCTCCCGGGCGCGGGAGGGGATGATGTGCACAAAGCCCAGCAGATCCTGACAGCTGTCCCGGAAGCCCATGCCGCGTCCGGTGCCGCTTTCGTAGTAGCTGGCAGAGCGGCTCATGTTAAAGGTGACCATGCACTGGTACTGGTGCCAGATATTGACCATGCGGTTCAGCTTTTCCTCGCCTGATTCCAGATGGTAGGTGGACAGCAGCTGCTCCCAGTGGGTGCGCAGGGCGGCGCGGGCGGCATCGACCTGTGCATCGGTGGCGTAGCGCTCCATCATGGCGTGGGCGCGGGTCTTGTTGATGACGCCCGGGGCAATGAACTTCTCCTGCTGCGGGTTCTCGATGTAGCCCAGACCGAACAGGATGCTGTGGCTCTCGCCGGGGGCGAGGGTCAGGTGGATGTGCAACGCACCCACCGGTGCCCAGCCGTGGGCAATGCTGCCGGAGCAGTGCCCGGCGCGGACGGCCTGCGGGTCTGCCGGACCGCCGTACACGCCGCAGAAGGCATCCCGGGTGGTGTCAAAGCTGTCTACCGGGCAGTTTGCCCAGAACACGGCGTAGTGGTTGCGGCGCTCGCGGTACTCGGTCTTGTGGTAGATGACGCTGCCCTCTACCTCTACCTCACCGGTGGAGTAGTTGCGCTGGAAGTTGGAGCCGTCGTCCACGGCATCCCACAGGCAGAACTCCACATAGCTGAACAGATCCAGCTCCTTGACAACGGTGCTGCCGTTGCACACTGTCACCCGGTCCAGCTCACAGGCATCCCCCTTGGGGACGAACAGCTCCTGCCGGGCGGTCACACCGTCCTTTTTGCCCTCCAGAATGGTGTAGCCCAGACCGTGGCGGCAGCTGTAACTGTCCAGCGGGGTCTTGGTGGGCTGCCAGCCCGGATTCCATACGGTTTCGCCATCCTTGATGTAGATCCGGTGGCCGTCCATGTCCAGCGGGGAATTGTTGTAGCGGTAGCGGGTCAGGCGGCGCATCCGGGCGTCCCGGTAAAAGCTGTAACCGCCCGCTGTGTTGGAGACCAGACTGAAGAAGTCCTCACTGCCAAGGTAGTTGATCCAGGGCAGGGGCGTCTGCGGGGTGGTGATGACGTATTCCTTATTCTGGTCATCAAAATATCCGAACTTCATAATGCTTCCTCCTTAAAACTGCGCCTTGTCGGGCGGGCAGTGTGTCGATGAACGAAAACGATTAAGACACTGCGAAAGAAGCAATCTCATCACGCTAAGCATACCGTATCCCACCGAAAAATGCAAGAGCTTTTTGCAAAAATCTCAACGGAAATTTTAAAATAATCTGCGAAGCCCCGGCAGTTTTCTGGGACTTTCGGCACGGCGTACACCGGCGAAAGGGCGAACGAAAGACCCGAAACCCCATTTTAAAAGTAATATATACATACGGCCTCCGGCACCGAAAACCATAACGAAACTGCAACGAAAATTTTTTCGTTTTAATCGAAATGTAACGAAAGTGAATCGAGATGCACAATTCTTACAGGCCGTATTGGAACAAAATGCCAAAAGTGATGCAGCTGAGCTAAAACTTTTGCGTTTCCGCTTGATTTTTGGTACAGAATGCGATATATTGAGGTTGCGAAAACGATTAAGGAACTCGCGAGAAACATCCCGCTGCTCCTATCCTCGGAAGGAGGCTAAAAGATGCCGTCCCTGAAGGATCTGGCGAAAGAATGCGGCGTATCCGTCGCAACCGTCAGCAAGGCTTTAAACGACCAGCCGGATATCGCACCGGCCACGCGGGAGCGCATCCGTGCAGCGGCCCGCCGCATGGGGTACCTGCCCAACGCAGCGGCCCGGGCGCTGAAAACCAACCGCACTTACAATCTTGGCGTTCTGTTCGTAGATGAAAAACAGAGCGGCCTGACCCACGAGTACTTCTCCGCAGTGCTGGACAGCTTCAAGGTAGAAGCGGAAAAGCGCGGCTACGATATCACCTTCATCAACCACAACATCAGCGGCAAGTCCATGAGCTATCTGGAACATTGCCACTACCGGGGTGTGGACGGCGTGGTGATCGCCTGTGTGAACTTTTACGATCCGCAGGTGGTGGAACTGGTCAACGGCGATGTGCCGGTGGTGACCATCGACCATGTGTTCAACAACCGGATGGCGATCCTTTCAGACAACGTGGTGGGCACAAAGGCTCTGGTACAGCAGGCATGGGCCTGCGGACACCGGCGCATCGCCTTCATCCACGGCGAAAAGACCGCCGTTACCGAGAACCGCTTGGCAGGCTTCTATCAAGCCTGCGAGGAGCTGGGGCTGAAGGTGCCGGAGGAGTACGTCCGCTGCGGTGTGTACCACGATGTGGACCGCTGCGCAGAGGAGACCCGGGCGCTGCTGGCACTGCCGCAGCGGCCCACCTGCATCATCTTCCCGGATGACTTTTCCGCACTGGGCGGCTACAACGCCCTGAGCGAGGCAGGCCTGAGCATCCCGGAGGATATCTCGGTGATGGGGTACGATGGCATCTATCTCTCCCGGGTGGTCAAACCCTCGCTGGTGACCTACCAGCAGAACACCAAATCCCTTGGCAGGCTGGCAGCGGATAAGCTGATCGAACTGATCGAGCATCCGCGTGTGACCCTGCCGGAGCAGATCCGGGTGTCCGGCAAACTGCTGGACGGCGGCTCCGTCCGTATCCTTTAACAAAGACCCATAACTCCCGGCGCGGAGTTTTTGAGAATGAATTTTTTAATGGAAAACCATGAAGGAGGTTTACCCTTATGAAAAAGATCTCTCGTCGTAATTTCCTGCTCGCTTCCGGTGTCGTGACTGTTGGTGCTGCTCTGGCAGCCTGCGGCGGCAGTTCTTCCAGCAGCACTGCTGCTTCTTCTGCTGCTCCTGCATCCTCTGCAGCCGCTCCCGCTTCCGCCGAGGGCAAGGTGCTGAACATTTGGTGCTGGAATGATGAGTTCCAGAGCCGCTTCAACGACTACTATCCCGAGGTCAAGGAGATCGCAGCCGACAAGTCCACCACCACCCTGAAGGACGGCACCACCGTGAAGTGGACCATCAACGCCAACGAGAACAACAACTACCAGAACAAGCTGGACGAGGCTCTGCTGAATCAGGATTCCGCTGCCGATGACGACAAGATCGACATTTTCCTGATCGAGGCTGACTACGCTCTGAAGTATGTGGATTCCGACTACGTTCTGGATGTCAAGAAGGATATCGGCCTGACCGATTCCGATCTGGCCGGCCAGTACCAGTACACCAAGGATATCGTTTCTGTGGACGGCAGCCAGCGCGGCACCACCTGGCAGGCTACCCCGGGTCTGTTCGCATACCGCCGCAGCATTGCCAAGGAGGTGCTGGGCACCGATGACCCCGCCGAAGTGCAGACCTACCTGTCCGACTGGGATAAGTTCAACGATGTAGCTGCCAAGGCTGCTGCCAAGGGCTACAAGATGCTGTCCGGCTTTGACGATGCATACCGCACCTTCTCCAACAACGTCTCCGCACCTTGGGTCACCGGCACCACCGTTACCGTGGACGAGAACCTGATGAAGTGGGTGGACCAGACCAAGGAGTACACCGACAAGGGCTACAACAACAAGTCCAGCCTGTGGGACAGCCAGTGGGCTTCCGATCAGGGCCCCACCGGTAAGGTGTTCGGCTTCTTCTACTCCACTTGGGGCATCAACTTCACCCTGCTGGGCAACTCTCTGGCAACTCCTACCGCTGAGGGCGGCAAGGAAGAGGTTGGCAACGGCATCTACGGCGACTACGCTGTGTGCGAAGGCCCTCAGCCCTACTACTGGGGCGGCACCTGGATCTGCGGCGCAGCCGGCAGCGACAACCTTGAAACCATCAAGGACGTTATGCTGAAGCTGACCTGCGATGAAGCCATCATGAAGCAGATCACCATGGATACGCAGGATTACACCAACAACGAGAAGGCCATGAACGAGATCGCCAACAGCGATTACAAGTCCGACTTCCTCGGCGGCCAGAACCACATCGCTCTGTTTGCAGAAGCTGCAACCAAGATCGATATGTCCAACGCCGGCCCGTACGATCAGGGCCTGAACGAGAGCTTCCAGAACGCTTTCAAGGATTACTTCACCGGCAACGTGGAGGAGGATGCCGCCAAGGCAAACTTCGAGACCGCCATCAAGGAGAAGTACCCCGAGCTGACCGACGTGGTATGGCCCGCATAAGCGGTTTTACTCCGAACTGAAAATTGAAGCAAAGGGGCGGGCGGCGTATCTCGCCCGCCCCTTTGGTTTTGCTGTGACCCGGCAGGAGGGAGATCTCATGGGAGAAAAAACAAAGAAGAAAGGGTCGATCAGCTACGCGAAATGGGGCTATATCTTCATTGCACCGTTCTTTATCATCTTCGCGGTATTCCAGCTGATCCCTCTGGCATCCACCATCTATTACAGCTTTTTTGAGTATTACCGCAGCGGTCTGAAGATCATCGGACCCAACTTTGTGGGTCTGAAAAACTACATCACCCTGTTCGCGACCGATCTGCCCAAGTATTTCAGCAACACGCTGATCCTCTGGATCATCGGTTTCGTCCCGCAGATCATCGTCTCGCTGCTGCTGGCGGCATGGTTCACCGACCTGCGACTGAAGCTGAAGGGACAGACCTTCTTCAAGACGGTCATCTACATGCCCAACCTGATCATGGCCTCGGCCTTCGCAATGCTGTTCTTCGCCCTGTTCTCGGATAACGGCCCGGTGAACGCAGTGCTGCTGAGCATGGGCTGGATCAAGACCCCCATCAGCTTCCTGAATACTGTGTGGGGCAACCGTGGCCTTGTGGGCCTGATGAACTTCCTGATGTGGTTCGGCAACACCACCATCATGCTGATGGCAGCCATTATGGGCGTGGACCCCACCCTGTACGAGGCCGCAGAGCTGGACGGCTGCACCCCGAACCAGATGTTCTGGAAGATCACCCTGCCCCTGATCCGCCCCATTCTGGTCTATGTAATGATCACCTCCATGATCGGCGGCTTGCAGATGTTCGATGTGCCGCAGATTTTGACCAACGGCAAGGGCGGCCC
This sequence comes from Faecalibacterium prausnitzii, assembly GCF_003324185.1. Taxonomy (GTDB): domain Bacteria; phylum Bacillota; class Clostridia; order Oscillospirales; family Ruminococcaceae; genus Faecalibacterium; species Faecalibacterium prausnitzii. The sequence goes on along the minus strand of NZ_PXUP01000008.1, from coordinate 118,288 downwards.
CGACCGTACCTCCACCACCATGATCATGTACCTGAATAACCACCTGTTCAGCAAGAACTACGGCATGGCCGGTGCAGTATCTGTGGTGCTGTTCCTTGTGTGTGCAGTGCTGTGCGTCGTCGTGTACTTCTCGCTGACCAAGGAAGATGACGGCCTGACCAAGGCTCAGCGCAAGGAACTGAAGGCAGCCAAAAAGGCTGCTGCCAAAGGAGGGAAATAAGTATGGCACATACGCCTAAAAACCAGTCCGAAAAGGCGATCTTGACCGCCCGCCGTGCGTGGTGCTATCTGGTGCTGGTGCTGATCAGCTTTCTGTGCCTGTTCTTCTTCTATGTGCTGATCATCAACTCCACCCGCACCCACTTCGAGATCCAGAAGGGCTTCTCGCTGATGCCGGGCAAGTCCATCATCACAAACTTCCGCAATGTGCTTACGGACGCCAACATCCCTGTGGTGAGCGGCATCCGTAACAGCCTGCTGGTGTCTGCCTGCTCGGCAGCGCTCAGCGTTTACTTCTCGGCTCTGACGGCCTACGGCATCTACGCCTATAACTTCAAATTCAAAAAGGCTGCCTTTGCCCTGATCCTGCTCATCATGACCATGCCCACACAGGTGTCCGCACTGGGCTTTCTGCAGTTGATCTCCAAGATGGGGCTGAAAAACAGCTTCATCCCGCTGATCGTTCCCAGCATTGCGGCACCCACTGTGTTCTTCTTCATGAAGCAGTATCTGGACGCCTCCCTTCCCATGGAGATCGTGGAGGCCGCCCGAATTGACGGTGCAGGCGAGTTCTATACCTTTAATAAGATCGTGCTGCCCATCATGAAGCCGGCTCTGGCTGTGCAGGCCATCTTCTCCTTCGTGGCCAGCTGGAACAACTACTTCATTCCGGCTCTGGTGCTGGACACCGCCGACAAAAAGACCCTGCCGATCCTGATCGCTCAGCTGCGCAGCGCGGACTTCCTGAAGTTCGATATGGGCAAGGTGTACATGATGGTGGCCATCGCCATTCTGCCGGTCATCGTCGTCTACCTGCTGCTGTCCAAGTTCATCGTCCGCGGCGTTGCTCTGGGCGGTGTTAAAGGCTAAAATTCCGACATCTCTGTTACAGTATAGCAAAGCCCCCGGGGGTCACACCCTCGGGGGCTTTGTGCGTGGTAAAAAAACTTAAATCAAGATCCCATCGCAATGGTCGATCTCGTGCTGGATGATCTGCGCCGTCCAGCCGGTAAAGGTCTTGATGCGCGGTTGGCCGTCCATGGTCTGATACTGCACCTTGATGCTCTGGTAGCGCTTTGTTTTCCGCATGCCTTCCAGCGAAAGACAGCCCTCCTCGGCTTCGTACTGGCCGGATTTTTTCAGGATGACCGGGTTGAACAGCACCAGATACCCGTCCTCGGCCTCCACTGCGATGATGCGCTTGAGCACGCCGATCATGTTGGCAGCCATGCCTACACAGCCGTCGGCGTGTGCGGTCAGGGTCTCCAGTAAGTCCCGGGCAACAGGGGCGTCCTCCGGGGTGGCAGGGGCGGACTTCTGCGCCAGAAACAACGGGTCGTGCATGATAGGCTGGATCATAGTAATATCTCCTTTATTCTTCAGTGCAGCTTAAAAAGATGCCTGCCAGCAGCCCGACGACCGCCGGGAGCACCCAGCCAAAGCCCAGTGCCGCCAGCGGCAGGGCGTTGGCAAGGGCAGAAAGCGGGCCAAGCGGCAGCGCGGCGGCAATGCTCTGCACGGCGGTGCAGCCGATGCACAGCGGGTAGACCCGGCGGCGCTGCTCCAGCCCGGGCACGAAGGAAAGCGTAATCAGCACAATGGCTACCGGGTACAGGGCGTTGAGCACCGGGACGGATAACCGTAGGATATCTGCCAGCCCCAGATTGGCGATCAGCATACTGGCAGAGGCAAAAAAGGCGGCAAGAACAGGGTAGGGGATGCGGGGCAGCAGGGTGTGGAAATACTCTCCCACACAGGCAATCAGCCCTACACAGGTGTTGAAGCAGGCCAGCATGAAGATAGCGGCCCTTGAGCGCTTGCGCCAAAACTGTCCCCTCTTTCCTGCGCCGGTGCCAAAGTTGCACCGTATACTGTATCCAGTTTACACTGGATACAAATTCATGTCAAGCGTACGACGGTTGAATAAAAGTATATACATTGAAAGCCGACCCGCCGCAGGTGGTGCACAGGTCATTCCCCTTTGCGGGGCGGTATGGTATACTATACCTTATAATAAGCAGGGGAAGAGGGCAGTTTATGAAGCAGAACAAGCAGTTTTTCCGCCGTCTGCTGGCGGTGGCGTTCTGGCTGGCGGTCTGGCAGGCCGCAGCTATGGCCATCGGGCAGGAGGTGTTTTTGGTATCGCCGGTGCAGGCGCTGCGCACATTGGTGCAGCTGCTGCCGAGGGCGGATTTCTGGCAGCGGGTGGGCTTCAGCTCCGGGCGCATTTTGCTGGGTTTTGTGCTGGGCGCAGTGGTCAGCGTGGTGCTGGCGGTGTGCGCCGCCCGGTGGAGCGCCGCCGACGCGCTGCTGGCTCCGGTGATGCAGCTGGTCAAGGCTACGCCGGTGGCAAGCTTTATCATTCTGGCACTGGTCTGGGTGCGGGGCAGCGCCCTTTCGGTGCTTATCAGCTTTCTGATGGTGTTGCCGGTGCTGTACGGCGCGGTGCGCACCGGCATTGCCGGGGCAGACGTGCAGCTGCTGGAAATGGCAGCGGTGTTCCGTCTGCCTGCAGGCCGCCGCCTGCGGGCAATCTGGCTGCCTGCGGTGCTGCCGGCCTTCCGGCAGGGGTGCAGCGTGGCGCTGGGCATCTGCTGGAAAAGCGGCGTGGCGGCCGAGGTCATCGGCCTGCCCAACGGCAGTATCGGCGATGCGCTGTACCGTGCCAAGATCACCCTTTCCACCGGGGAACTGTTTGCGTGGACCTTTGTCATCATTCTGCTGAGCGCAGGCTTTGAAAAGCTGTTCCTGTTTGCACTGGATAAAGCCGTTGGCGCAGTGCTGGGAGAGGAGGGGACAAAATGCTGAAGCTTCAACACCTGACAAAACGGTTCGGCGCGGCACCGCTCTTCACAGACCTGTGCATGGAGGTGGATGCTCCCGTGGTGCTGTGGGCACCAAGCGGCTGGGGCAAGACCACCCTGCTGCGCATCCTGATGGGGCTGGAACGCCCCACCACCGGCAGCGTGGAGGGCGTGGGCCGGGTGGCGGCGGTCTTTCAGGAAGACCGCCTTTGTCCTCAGCTGAATGCGGTGCAGAACGTCACCTTGGTGCTTCCGGGGGCGGAAAACCAGTACAAAAAGCAAATTACAAGCGGTTTTCAACAGATTGGAATGGATGCTGCCGCCTTGCAGCTGCCTGCCCGCAGGCTTTCCGGCGGGCAAAAGCGGCGGGTGGCGCTGCTGCGGGCGCTGTGGGCACCCAGCGACACCCTGCTGTTGGACGAGCCCTTTACCGGCATGGACCCGGACACCTTGCAGCGGGCAGCGGCGCTGCTGCGGCAGCGCTGCGCGGGCAAGCCGGTGCTGCTGGCCACCCACGATGAAAGCGCTATCCGCGCCCTTGGCTGGCCGGTGGTGGAACTGGAAAAGCTGGGACGCTCTTGAATGCCCTCCGCTTTGCTCTGGGCATCATTTAAGGAATCTTTGTTTTTCAAATATGGCGTTTGTTTTAAAATCACCTAAAAAGCAAGGACGTGCAGCCCGCGGGCTGCACGTCCTTGCTTATAGAACATTCTTTAACTGAACAGGCTTTTAGTGTTGTGAGAGTATACAGACAGTACTAAACCGACACAGATATACAGCATAAGCACCGAGCTACCGCCTGCGGAGTAGAAGGGCAGGGTGACACCGATGACCGGCAGCACCCGCAGGTTCATGCCCACGTTTACGGCGATCTGCGCCATCAGGGCACCGCCGATACCGGCGCAGATGTAGCTGCCCAGCAGATCTTCGCTGCGGGCACCGGTGGCAAAGGTCTTGATCACCAGCGCCAGCAGAACGCCCAGCACCACGCAGCAGCCCACGAAGCCCGCCACGTTGCCGATCCAGCTGAGGATGAAGTCATTGTGGGCGTTGGGCACGCTGTAATACCTGCCGGTGAATAGGCCGTTGCCAAAGATGCCGCCGGAGCCCAGCGCGATCTCGCCGCGCTGCTGCTGGTAGATGATGTTCTTCCATACCGTCTCGCTGGGGGCCCAGCCGGTGGTGTTTTCCGGGTCCAGTACTGCCAGAATGCGGTACCACTGGTACCCCTTGCCGATCTTATCGCTGAAAAAGGCAAAGGCCACCGCCACGGCAGCACCCGCCGCCGCAAAGGCTGCAAAGATATACTTCCAGCTCAGCCCCGCCGCAAACATCATGCAGCAGCCGATGATGCCGTAGATGATGGCCGTGCCGTCATCGCCCTGCACATGGATGATGGCAATGGGCACCAGCAGATGCAGCAGCAGCTTTGCCAGCTCCTTTGGTTCATTGATACGGCTGCGCACGTTGTTCAGGTGCATGGCAAAGGTCAGGATAAAGCTGATCTTTGCCAGCTCTGTGGGCTGAAAGGTAAAGCCGCCCAGCTTGTACCAGGAGTAGTTGTCGGTATCGCCGGCGTTGTAGCCGATGGTCAGCGGGCCGATGGACACGTTTCGGATGACCAGCGTGGGCAGCACCAGACCCCACGTCAGCACAACGTGCACCGGCCACACCTTTACAAGGCTGCGGTAGTCCACGCAGGAGAGCAGCAGCGCAATCACGATGCCAATGGCGGCAGCGCCCGCCTGCACCAGCGCCCGGCGGTAGTCGCCAATGCCGATGATGGCACCGGTCACCTCGTCGGTGGCAAAGCCGTTGCCCTGCTTGGCTGCCCACGAGGACAGCGCCAGCACCGCCATCACGCTGCTGAAAATGCACAGCAGCAGATACATCTTATCGGTGCGCTTAAAATATTGTCGAATGCTATCCAAGGAAAGCACCGCCTTTCGTCAGAACAATCTGCCGGGGCGTGCCTGTGTACAGGCGATAAAAACCCAGCATACTGCTATTATACACAAACCTTTGCGCCAATGCAATGCGCCGGGTGTGACGGAATGGTAAAACATTGCCGGGGTGCTTGACAAAGCCCCGGTTGCATCCTACAATGAACCTGTGGGCGCAGCCTTGCGCACAACAGCCCCGGCGGTGTGCCGGGGGAGAGGAACGGAAAAGAAGAAATGGAACATACGTTTTATCGCCGTCTACTCAGCGCGGTGTGTGCCATTGCGCTGGCCTTTACGGCAGTGTGCCCGGCAGTGGCCGCCGCGCCGGAGGAAACCACCGGCACCCCCCAGACCCTGACCGCTTCCGAGGTAAAGGAGATGCAACAGACGGATGCCGCCGTCACCGCCCTGACAGACAGCGCCGCCTACGCCGGGATGTCGGAGGAAGAGCGTCAGGTGGCTGCGCTGGCGCAGCTGGACGAACTGGCGGCGCAGGGGCTTGTGAAAAAAGACAGCATCTATGTGGATGCGAAAAACGGTATGGTAAGCTTTACTTACAGCTGCGGCGCACTGGGCGGTATTCTGCTCACCGATACCGAGAGCGAGGCGGACGCCGCCCTGCCCGGGCCGGAGATGGAGGATGCGCCCGCCCTGCTCGCTGCCGAGAACGGCACGGTGGGCAATGCGGTCATCTACTATGCCTTTGATAATGGAGTCAACAGTAACCGCTACCCCTACTATTCTTATATGAAGGACTACTGGAACGGCTACGGGCTGGACACCCATCTGGACATGATGGTGACCGTCTCCGACCTGAAGCGGATGGCAGACTACGACCTTGCCGTCCTCAGCGCCCACGGTGCGTACTATACCTATGAGTACGGCTGGCTGTGGAAAAAACAGGCCACCGCGCCCATCATCCTGCTGCTGGAAAAATCCGATTTCTGGAACGACCTGCGCTACGGCTTGGAGCTGCTCAGCCACCGGGTCATCAAGGTGAACGGCTGCTACGCCGTCACCGGGGACTTTTTCGGCAATGCCTACCGGGGCGGTAAGCTGAACGGCACCATCGTGCTTTCGGAGACCTGCGAGTTCTACGGCCGCAGCGGCCATGTGGACACCGCTCTTTCGGACGGGCTGCTCTCCGGCGGGGCAAAGGCCGTGGCAGGCTTTGTGAATAACGTATACAGTGTGTACTCCCGCAGTATGCTGTGGGCGACCGTGAACCGCATGATCGAGGGCGAGACCTTGCAGCAGGCCATTGATTACGGCCTTGAGGTCTACGGCGAAAACGACATCGTGTGGTATCTCAACCAGAACACCGGACGGCGTCCCCACGCGGCGGCGTCCTATCCCATCATTCAGGGCGATGCCGCTGCCCGGCTCACCGCGCCCGGCACGTTGACGAACGGCGCAGCGGCGCAGCAGACCCCTGCCGCCGCCTGACCATTGCACTTTTGTGTGTTTTATATTATACTTAGGGATGGCAGAGTGTCTGCCATCCCTTTTTTGAAACGATGAGGTAACCTTCATGTCAGAATATATCACCCATTCCCGCACCGAAACGGTGGCGCTGGGCAAGCGGATGGCCGCTGTGCTGGCTCCCGGGGCGCTGATCGCCTTTACCGGCGGTCTGGGCGCTGGCAAGACCGCCTTTACCGAGGGTCTTGCCGAGGGTCTGGGCTGCACCGACCCGGTGTCCAGCCCCACCTTTGCCATCGTGAACTACTACCGGGGTCCGCGCCCGCTGGCGCACTTTGACCTGTACCGCATTTCCACCGAGAACGATCTGTGCGCGGCGGGCTTCTACGATTATCTGGATCAGGGCGCTGTGGTGGCGGCAGAGTGGAGCGAGAACTTTGCCGACCTGCTGGCGCTGGAAAACCCCATCCGGGTGAACATCGAACGTCTGGACGATACCACCCGCAAGATCACCATTGAGGGGGTGACGGTATGAATATTCTGGCCGTGGATACGGCGGGCAAGACCGCCGGTGTGGCTCTGCTGCAGGATGATCGCCTGCTGTACGAGGTATATCTGGACGGCGGCATGACCCACAGCGAAACGCTGATGCCCATGATCGACAGCTGCTTAAAGCTGTGCGGGCTGACCTGCGCGGACATCGACCTGTACGCCGTCAACGCAGGCCCGGGCAGCTTTACCGGCCTGCGCATCGGGCTGGCCGCTGTCAAGGGGTTGGCCTTCCCGCGCGAGACGTTGTGCGCCCCGGTGTCTACCTTGGAAGCGCTGGCCGCTGCCCATACCGGCGAGGGCACCGTGCTCTGTGCACTGGACGCCCGCCGCGCACAGGTATACAGTGCTGCATTTGACCTTTCCACCCACACCCGCCTGCTGGACGATGACGCCCGGGCGGTGACAGATCTGGCGGATTTTGTAGAAAATTGCAAAAAGCCTCTGTTTTTTGTTGGTGATGGCGCGGGTCTGTGCTATAATAAATACAGCAATGTGCCGGGCGTGCTGCAAACACCCCCGGCGCTGCGGGGCGGCCGTGCCGCTGCCGTAGCACTTGTGGCAAAGCAGATGGCCGCAGCCGGGCAGGCTGTGCTGCCGGAGGCGCTGCTGCCGGACTACCACCGTCTCAGTCAGGCGGAGCGGGAGCGGGCGGAGCGTCTGGCTGCCGAAGCCGCAGCAAAGAATAAAAAAGCGGAACTGTGACTACTCACAGGGAAAGGACGTTTTTCCATGGCAAAACCCATCGCACTTGCCGCCGACCACGGCGGATTTGAACTGAAAGAGGCTGTCAAGGCACATCTGGAGGAGCTTGGTCTGGAGTATATCGACTTTGGCACCCACAGCACCGACAGCGTGGACTACCCCGATATGGCTGTGCCCGCCTGTGACGCAGTGGTGAGCGGCCAGTGCGAGAAGGCACTGCTGTTCTGCGGCACCGGTGTGGGCATCAGCATGGCAGCCAACAAGATCAAGGGCATCCGCGCCTGCTGCTGCTCCGACAGCTTCAGCTGCGAGTATACCCGCCGCCACAACGACGCCAACGCCCTGTGCATGGGCGGCCGCGTAGTGGGTGCAGGCCTTGCCTGCCAGCTGGTGGATATCTTCCTGAACACCGAGTTTGAGGGCGGCCGTCATCAGCGCCGCATCGACAAGCTGACCGCACTGGAAAACCGCTGATTGAAATTTTTGTAATTTCACAGAGAAGCCTGCACTGCAAGCTTCTCTGTGAAAAAAAGCTATTTGTGCGCCCACCGGGCGGGCAAGGCCACAGATCAGTACCCGATAGAATGTTCTATATAAATTAAGGAGCGTGTTTTTATGACCCCGATGATCGTTGAACATCCGCTGCTGCAGCACAAGATCAGCCTGCTGCGCAACAAACAGACCGGCACCAAGGAGTTCCGTGACCTCGTTGGCGAGATCGCAACGCTGCTGTGCTACGAGGCTACCCGCGATCTGCCGCTGGAAGAGGTGGAGATCGAGACCCCCATCACCATGGCAAAGACCAAGGTGCTGGCAGGCCGCAAGCTGGCTCTGGTGCCCATCCTGCGCGCCGGCATGGGTATGCTGGACGGCATGCTGACCCTGCTGCCCGCTGCCAAGGTCGGCTTCATCGGCCTGTACCGCGACGAAAAGACCCTGCAGCCCGTGGAGTACTTCTGCAAGCTGCCGCAGGATATCGCTGAGCGTGACGTTCTGGTGCTGGATCCCATGCTGGCTACCGGCGGCAGCGCCATCGACGCCATCACCCAGATCAAGAAGCACGGCGCAAAGCGCATCAAGTTCATCGGTCTGCTGGGCGCACCGGAGGGCATCAAGGCTCTGCACGAGGCACACCCCGATGTGGACATCTATCTGGGCGCACAGGATGACCGCCTGAACGAGAACGGCTACATCGTACCCGGTCTGGGCGATGCAGGCGACCGTATCTACGGCACCAAGTAAAACATATCTATAAAAAACAATGCCGGAGCATCAGCGCTTCGGCATTGTTTTTTTATCTTACATCTCGCTGCTGCGCAGAAAACGCACCAGCAGGGGCAGCTCGTACAGCAGCATCAGCAGCCAGCCCACCGCGTAGCTGAAGGGCAAGGCTTCGATGTCCATCTTCATCACCAGCACAAACAGGGCGGCGGCAGCCACACGGCCGCCCATGTTCAGCATACTGCTGTTCAGGGTGACCTTCAAATCGCCCATGCCCCGGAAAAAGCCCTGAATGCCGTTGGTGGCGGCGGGCATCAGATAAAACAGCGAGATGGTGCGCAAAAACCGCACGCCAAGGTCCACCACAGCAGGGTCGGCGGCAAACAGCCGGATGATGGGCTCGGCAAACAGCAGGCAGACACCGGCAAGCAGCAGCGCATAGACAAATTCGATGCGCATACCGCAGTGGTAGCCCTGCCGTACCCGGTCGGTCTTGCCCGCGCCCCGGTTCTGCGCCATCAGGGTGGTCATGGCGTGGCCGATGTTCTGCTGCGGGGTGTAGGCGAAGTCGTCGATGCGGGAGGCAGCGGTAAAAGCCGCCATGGCGTTGACGCCCATGGTGTTCACGATGGCCTGCACCGCAATTTTGCCCAGCTGCACCGTGGCCTGCTGCATGGCGCTGGCCCAGCCGTAGCTCACGGTCTTGCGCAGCAGCTTGCCGTCATACACCAGCCACCGCCTGCCCAGCTGCAGGACTGGCACTTTGTAACGGATGTACACCACGCACAGCAGGCAGCAGGCGGCCTCGCTGAGCACGGTGGAAAGGGCGCAACCCTCGCTGCCCCAGCCCAGCGCCTCCACAAAAAACAGGTCGCCGCCAATGTTCAGCACCGCGCTGATCATCAAAAAATACAGCGCACTCTTGCTGTCGCCCAGCGCACGCATGGTGGCAGCAAGGAAATTATAGAAGAAGGTGAAGATCAGCCCCGCAAACACGATACGCAGGTAGTTCACCGCAATGGGCAGAATAGCCGCAGGCACCTGCAGCAGCCGCAGCAGCGGGTCTGCCAGCAGCACGCACAGGGCAGAGAAGGTCAAAGAGAACACCGTGCCCGCAATGGCAGTGGTGGATACCTGCCGCTCCACCAGCTCGGTGTCCCCAGCGCCAAAGGCGGTGCTGACCAGAATGCCCGCGCCCAGACACATCCCGTTGATGAACAGGATGGCAAGGGTCATCAGGGGGTTCGAGGTGCCCACGGCAGCCAGCGCATCCTCGCCCACAAACTTGCCCACGATGATGCTGTCGGCGGCGTTGTAGGTAAGCTGGAACAGGTTGCCCAGCACCAGCGGAATGGTAAATTTGATCAGCAGCGGCGTAATAGCACCGCTGGTCATGTCCTTGGTCATGAAAGACGTCCTTCTTTCCTATTTATGGAAGCAGCCGCTTACACGATGCTGGCGCGTCCGCTGAAAATGGCCAGCGCAGCGCGGCTGTTGCAGTTGGCCAGCAGCTGGGCTGCGGCGTGCAGGGCAGCACCGGCGCTGACCGAAGCAGGGATGGCATCGGTGCGCAGCACCTGCTGGGCGGCACGCTGGGCGTCCCGGCTTGCCACGGCGGAAACATTATCCACCACATAGCTGTTGTAGTTTTCCGGCACGATGCCGTAGCCGATATCCGGGATGCCGTGGGGGCCGGTAAGCCCGCCGCCCAGTACCTGATTTTCGTACGGCTCTACCGCCACGATGCGCACATCGTTCGTCCATGCCTTGATGGTCTCGCCCACGCCGGTCACCGTGCCGGCGCTGCCCACCCCGATGGTAATGGCGTCCACAAGGCTCTGGTTCTGCCGGGCAATGCTTTGTACAATGGCAGGGCCGGTGACCCGGCGGTGGTATTCCGGGTTGTCATCGTTGGCCAGCCAGTTCATATAGTACCAGCCGTTTGCGGCGGCGGTCTGCGCCGCCAGCGCCCGCGCCCCGGCCAGACCGCTGCGGGCGGGGCTGTGCCGGATCTGTGCACCCAGCCGCAGCAGGTACTCCTGCCGCAGGGCAGGGGCGTCCTCCGGCATCACCAGCACGATAGGGTGCCCGGCGGTCAGGCTGGCCAGCGTCAGGGCGGTGGCAAAGGGGCCGGAGGCCGCCTCGATGATGGGCTGCCCCGGGGCAAGCTGCTTTTTTTCAATGGCAAGCGCCAGCATCCCCTCGGCAAGGCCGTCCCGGGCGGTGCCGGTGGGGCCGTTAAAATCCAGATACGCGTACAGATGTCCCTTCAGCCCGCAGGCGGCGGCATAGCCCCGCAGCTCCACAATGGGACAGGCGGTGGTAAGGGTCTGGTAAAAATTAGAGTAGATCGGCACAAGGGCACTCCTTTCTCTTGGGATACAACACTATTATCCTAACGCAAAGCCCCCAGCTGCGTCAAGATGCCTTTTGGCAAAAACAGCGAATTTTGGGCAGATATTTCAGAAAAAACTCCAAAATCCCCTTGACAAGGGGCAGGGGTTCTGGTATACTCCATCCGTAAAGCAAAAAAACTTTACAACACAGCAAGCACAGACAGCAGAGCACCGGGGGTCAACAGCAATGGCAAAAGATCTGGAAATGGGGTATCTGCTGGATTTTTATGGCGAGGTGCTTACCCAGAAGCAGCGCGAGATGCTGCGCCAGTATTACAACGATGATCTTTCGCTGAGCGAGATCGGCGAAAACTTCGGCATCACCCGGCAGGGCGCACGGGACGCCATCAAGCACGGCGAGACCACCCTGAAGGAACTGGAAGAAAAGGTAGGCTTTGCAGCCCGCTACCGGCGGGTGCAGCAGAAGCTGGAACAGCTGGAACAGCTGGTCATTGACACCCGTTTCGAGTGCACCGGGCCCCGCGCCAATATCACCACCACGGAATATGTGGAAACGTTGACAAAAATGCTGGAGATCATCCGCTCGATGGATGAAGCAAACGAAAGCTGATCGAATTTTGAAAGGAGCACCGCACAATGGCATTTGAATCCCTGACCGACCGCCTTGCCGGTGTATTCAAAAAGCTGCGCGGTCACGGTAAGCTGACCGAGGCAGATATCAAAGCCGCCATGCGCGAGGTGCGGATGGCTTTGCTGGAAGCCGATGTCAACTACAAGGTTGCCAAGGACTTCTGCGCAAAGGTGTCCGAGCGCGCCATGGGACAGGAGGTCATGGAGAGCCTGACCCCCGCCCAGCAGGTGGTCAAGATCGTCAATGAGGAGCTGGTAGCCCTCATGGGCGGCAGCGAAGCTGCCCGCCTGAACATCAAGAACAAGGGCCAGACGGTCATCATGCTCTGCGGTTTACAGGGCAACGGTAAAACCACCCACGCGGCAAAACTTGCCAAGTTCTATATCAAGCAGGGACGCCGCCCCATGCTGGTGGCCTGCGATATCTACCGTCCTGCGGCTATCGACCAGCTGCAGGTGGTGGGCAAGCAGGCCGGTGCACCGGTGTTCACCCTGCCCGGCGCAAAGCCGCCGGAGATCGCCCGTAAGGCACTGGCACACGCCAAGGACTACGGCAATGACATCGTCATTCTGGATACCGCAGGCCGCTTGCAGATCGACGAAGTGCTGATGCAGGAGCTGGTGGACATCAAGGCCGCCGTTCCCGTGGATGAGACCCTGCTGGTGGTGGACGCCATGGCCGGTCAGGATGCCGTCAATGTGGCCAAGACCTTCAACGAGACGGTGGGCGTGGATGGCATCATCCTCACCAAGACCGACGGCGATACCCGCGGCGGTGCAGCGCTTTCCGTGCTGGCCGTTACCGGCAAGCCCATCAAGTTCCAGGGCACCGGCGAAAAGCTGGATGATCTGGATGTGTTCCACCCGGACCGCATGGCAAGCCGTATCCTTGGCATGGGCGATGTGCTCAGCCTGATCGAGCGCGCACAGGATGCCGCCGACGAAAAGGCTGCTGAAGAGACCGCCAAGCGTCTGATGGAAAACAAGTTCGATATGAACGATATGCTGGAGCAGTTCGCCCAGATCCGCAAAATGGGCGGCGCAGGCGCAATGCTGAGTATGCTGCCCGGCGCATCCGGCATCGACGCCAGCCAGATCGACGAAAAAGCTTTTGACCGCATCGAGGCCATGATCTATTCCATGACCAAAGAGGAGCGGGAAAAGCCCTCCATCATCAACCCCAAGCGCAAGCGCCGCATTGCCGCAGGCAGCGGTACCCGCGTGGAGGACGTGAACAAGCTGCTCAAGCAGTACGAGATGATGCAGAAGATGATGAAGCAGTTCAAGAAGAGCCCCAAGGGCTTTGCCCGCCGTCTGGGCGGCATGATGGGCAACCCCAACGCCTTTCGCGGACTGAAATAACAACGGTATACAACCCCGGCGGGGTTTGTAACATATATCAAAAACAACAATTTTTGGAGGATATCTATTATGGCAGTTAAGATTCGTCTGCGCCGCGTTGGCGCCAAGAAGGCTCCCTTCTATCGTGTTGTCGTTGCTGACAGCCGCTTCCCCCGCGATGGCCGCTTCATCGAGGAGATCGGCACTTACGATCCCAACAAGGAGCCCTCTGAGGTGAAGATCGATGCCGAGAAGGCAAAGCAGTGGATCGCTAACGGCGCTCAGCCCACTGATACCGTTCGTGTCCTGCTGAAGAAGTCCAACGTTCTGTAAGTAGGGAGGGCTGACTCATGCAGGAGCTGTTGCTGGCAGTTGCCCGCGGTCTCGTGGAGGACAAGGACGCCGTCAAGGTTACGGTGGACGAGCCCCGCGAGGACGGTACCATCGTCTACCACCTGAGCGTGGCAGAGGGAGATATGGGCCGTGTCATCGGCAAGCAGGGCCGGATCGCAAAAGCCATTCGTGTGGTGATGCGCGCGGCTGCTGTGCGGGTCGATGAAAAGGTCCTTGTTGAGATCGACTGAGCACCCTACTGGCCCTTTGCCCTTGCGGCAAGGGGCCTTTTTGGTTATAGAAAACCCTCTCAGGCGCTTCGCGCCAGCTCCCCCGAAAGGGGGGAGCTTGGAGCAGACTGTACACAGGAGCATTCTGAACAAACAAGCAATACACCACCTCTTCGTCAAAAAGCTCCCCCCTCGGGGGAGCTGGCAATGCCGCAGGCATTGACTGAGAGGGTTCTTACAGGAGAAAACGATGCAGCAATATCTGGAAGCCGGAAAAGTTGTTACCACCCACGGTGTGCGCGGGGAAATGAAGCTGGAGCTTTGGTGCGACGGGGTGGATTTTTTGAAAAAAGTGGGCCGCCTGTACCCTTCGGCGCAGGGCGGCAAGGCGTATAAGATCCTTTCTATCCGTCCGCAGGGGCAGATGGCGCTGCTCCAGCTGGAGGGGGTCAGCGATATGGATGCCGCCCGGGCGCTGCGCGGGCAGGTGTTCTACTTTGATCGCAACGATGCCACCCTGCCTGCAGGCCGGTGGTATGTGGCAGACCTCATCGGGTGCGAAGTGCGGGATGCCGACACTGGCAAGGTGTACGGCGTGGTGACCAGCGTGGACCACCCGGGTGCGCAGGATATCTACACCGTCAAAGCACCCGGCGGCAAGGAGTATATGTTCCCCGGGGTGGATGCCTTTTTGAAAGAGCGTAACCCGCCGGAGGGGTATATCCTTGTTACCCCCATCCCCGGTCTGCTGGATGACGATTTTGACAGCGAGCGGGAGGAGGAGTAAGCCATGGGAATGCGTGTGGACATCGTGACTCTGTTCCCGGAGATGTGCCAGCAGGTGCTGGATGCCAGCATCATCGGCCGGGCGGCAAAGCGGGGCTATATTGAGACCCACTGCCACCAGATCCGGGATTATACCCTGAACAAGCAGAAACAGACCGACGACTACCCTTACGGCGGCGGCTGCGGCATGGTGCTGTACGCCCAGCCCATCGCGGACTGCCTGCGGGCAGTGCAGCACGAGGTGGCAGAACAGGGACGCCCTGCCCCGCACATCGTGTTTCTGACGGCGGGCGGTCAGCGCTACACCGAGGAGCACGCAAAGCGCTTGGCTGAATATGACAACCTGACGCTGGTCTGCGGCCACTACGAGGGCATTGACGAGCGCGTCATCGAAGCTTTTGCGGACGAGGAGATCTCTATTGGTGATTATATCCTGACCGGCGGCGAGCTTGCCAGCCTTGTGGTGGCAGACAGCGTGCTGCGCCTGAAGCCCGGCGTATTGGCCGAGCAGAAGGGCTACGAGGAGGAAAGCTACTGGGACGGCCTGCTGGAATACCCCCAGTACACCCGCCCCGAGGTGTGGGAAGGCCGTGCTGTGCCCGAGGTGCTGCTGGGCGGCGACCATGCAAAAATTGACGCGTGGCGCGGCGAGCAGAGCCGTACCCGCACCCGTCTGCGCCGCCCGGAACTGTACGAGCAGTGGTGTACGAGCCACCCCATTGCCGAAGTGCCCAAGTGGAAGCGGGGCGAGAATGTCCGGCTGGTAAAGACCGCCGAGCAGTTTGCCGCCGCCGCAAAGCTGTTTGCCGAGGGACGGCAGGCTGTCTGCGCCGACAACTGGACGCCGGAATACTGCCGCACTCTGACCGAGCCGCAGTTTTTGCTGCAATTGCAGCAGGAAAAGGCGGCGGGCTGGGTATGCTACCTGCACACCACCAAAGATGTGCCGGACGGCATGGTGTGTGTCAGCCACAAGGCGGGGCATATCGAGCACCTGTTTGTCACGGAAAAAGCCCGGGGCAACGGCATTGGCGCAAAGCTGCTGGATTTTGCCCGCAAAAAGCTGCCGGAGCACGCACACCCGGTGCTGAGTGTGCTGAACACCAACACCCGCGCCATTGCGCTGTATACCCGCATGGGCTGGCAGCTGGACGGCAGCACCAGTCTGGAATTTGACCCGAAGCAATACCCCACCGTGACGCGTAAATGCGCACTGGTGCAGATGCGCTACGCAGGCCCTGTGCAGGAGTAAGCTAGCACCGGAAATGTCGGTGAAAATACACAAAATTCAGAGGAAAACTCCCCGGCAGTCTAAAAGTTGTTGAAAACTTTTGTATTACCCCTCTAACCTTCGGGGTATAATTTTATTGTCTTTGTACAAAACCTGAAAAATGCTCCCTGTTTCATTGGGAAAAGCGCCAAAAATGCAAAAGGGGGCTGTACAACCGTTTCGACTTGCGCTAAAATGAGTGTAACACAACAGGCACACTATGCTTTTGTACACCAAAACGATATTAGATAGGAGCGCTTTACTATGTACGTAAAAGAAGTTACCGTTGAAAATCAGGTTGGTCTGCACGCTCGTCCGGCTACCTTCTTTATCCAGAAGGCAAACGAGTTCAAGTCTTCCATCTGGGTCGAAAAGGAAGAACGCCGCGTGAACGCAAAGAGCCTGCTGGGCGTTCTGTCTCTGGGTATCGTTGGCGGCACCACCATCCGCATCATCGCTGACGGCGCTGATGAGCAGGCTGCCGTGGACGGCCTGATCAAGCTGGTGGAGTCCGGCTTTGCAGAGTAAGTCTGTATCACAAGCAACAGAAAGCGGCGGGGGCTCCCTGCCGCTTTTTTGATAAGCTTTTTACCGGGAGCAAAGGGCTTTCCATTGCCGGAAGCCCCGTCCCACAGACACGGAGGAAGGTGCTGCATGACCAAGGCCGAGCTCTATCAAAAAGCCTGTATGCTGCCGCTGCTGCCCGGGGTGTATATCATCCGGGACAAAAGCGACACCATCATCTATATCGGCAAGGCCAAGCGCCTGCGCATCCGGGTAAGCCAGTATTTCCGCGAGGGCGTGCCCCACGATAACAAGGTCAGCCAGATGATCGCCCACGCCTACGCCTTTGACGTCATCGTCTGTCAGAGCGAGTTCGAGGCACTGGTACTGGAAGCCAGCCAGATCAAGGCGCACACCCCCAAGTACAACATTCTGCTCAAGGATGACAAGGGTTACAGCTATATCCGCGTCACCCGGGAGGACTGGCCGCGCCTTTCCTTCACCCTGCAAAAGGAGGAGGACGGGGCGGAGTATATCGGCCCTTACACCTCCAGCTTTGCGGCGCGGCAGATGGCAGAAACGGCCATGGATGCCTTTTTGCTGCCGCGCTGCTCCAAACGCTTCCCGCAGGAGATCGGCAAAGGACGCCCTTGCCTGAACGCCCATATCGGCAAGTGTATGGCAGTGTGCAGCGGAAAGATCAGCTGCGAGACCTACAATCAGGCGGTCAAAAACGCGGTGCACCTGATCCGCTACGGCAAAAAGGATATCCTGAAAACCCTCAACGAACGGATGCAGGAGGCCTCCGACCGGCTGGAATTTGAGACCGCCGCCCTTCTGCGGGACCAGATCAACGCCATCACCAAGCTGACGGCAGGGCAGAAGGTGGTGGTAGACCCGGACGTGGAGATGGACGTGGTGGCGCTTGCCGGCACACCGGACAGCGTGTGCGCGGCGGTGCTGCGCTTCCGGGAGGGACGGCTGACCGACAAGCGGGAGTTTTTGTTCCACGATACCTCGGATATCGACGCGGTGCGGGAGGAATTTCTGCCCCGGTACTATCTGGACGATGAACAAATTCCCAAGATCATCGCGGTGGACGCACTGCCGCCGGACGTGAATGCCTTGCAGCAGGCGCTGAACCAGAAACGGGGCAGCGAGGTACAGCTGTATGTGCCCCAGCGGGGCGATAAAGCGCATCTGGTAGAGATGGCACACACCAATGCGGTGGAGCGTCTGGCACGGGAGAGCGGCCGCTACGCCCGGGAGGAAAAGCTGCTGGACGAGCTGGCGCAGGTGCTGGGGCTTTCAAAGCCGCCCCGCGCCATTGAAAGCTACGATATCTCCAACTGGGGTGATGGCAGCAGCGTCTGCGGCATGGTCACCTTCAAGGATGGCAAGCCCTTCAAGGCGGGCTACCGCAAGTTCAAAATGAAAACTGTTGCAGGCACGGATGACTATGCCTCGCTGGCAGAGACCGTCTCCCGCCGGGCGGCAGAGTACGAAAAATACGCTGCACAGGCCGAAAACGGCCAGCCCAGCGGCAACTGGTTCGGGCAGAAGCCGGATCTTTTGCTGATGGACGGCGGCAGGGGACAGGTGAGCGCCGCAAAGGATGCGCTTGCCGGTACGGCACTGGCAGATGTGCCGCTGTACGGCATGGTAAAGGATGACCACCACCGCACCCGCGCCATCGTTGACAGCGATGGGCGGGAAATTGCTATCAACATGAACCGGGGCACCTTTACCTTCATCACCGCCATTCAGGACGAAACGCACCGCTTTGCCAACGCCTACCGCAAGCAGCAGATGAAGCAGAAAAGCTACTCCTCCACCCTGACCGAAGTACCGGGCGTAGGCCCCAAAACAGCCAAAGCCCTGCTGGCGCAGTTCAAGAGCGTGGGCGCGGTGAAGGAAGCCACCCCCGACCAGCTGGAAAACACCCCCGGTGTGGGCAAACAGCTGGCGCAGACCATCTACGAGTATTTTCATCAGGCATAAACACAAAACCGCCCCTCTTCGCTGGCGCAAAGCCATGGAAGAGGGGCGCTTTCTGTTATGCAGGGCGTTGTTCGTCAACGTTTAGATAAATCAGCCCTTTGGCGTAAAGATTCAGGGTCCCGTTGGAACCGGAAGAGGTATAGCGTTTATCATATTCCTTATTGCCGATGCGTACAACGTCATCCGTGCGGGCGTCGGTCGTGTAGTCGGCGGGGTCGCCATCCAGATGCAGGCGGATGCAGTAGGTTGCAGCGATACTGGCGTATTCCGCAATGGAAAGGTGATCGATCATACATTTGCCAGCAGGAAGCTCGATCAGCAGGTCGCGGGTCACGGTCAGGTTTTCGGCACGCAGACTGCCATTGGTCAGCGCAACAGTCAGCGTTTTCAGCTGCATGGGCGCAAGGCGGACATCGCCGGTCTCCAAGCTGATGAGCAGCCGGGTGAGGGCGTCTGCCGGAATGGTGACGGTGAGCATGGCTTCGGGGGCATCCTCGGCTACCTGCCAGTTTTCCGGCATTTCAAAGGTCAGGGTAGTACGGCCATCCCCGCCGGTGGTGCGCAGAACCGGCGAATGCGGGAAGTTGTCGAACTGGAAGGTGGCGTATTTGTCCGAGGTAAGGGACGGGTCGGTGACAAAGGTCACAGAGCCGTAGTTCAGGCTGAGCTTCAGTTCCTGATCCAGCTTTTCCAGCGGGATCTGCAGGGTGCTTTCCCCAAGGTCATCAGCAGGAATGGTGAGGGGGACGGTATCGGCCAGAACAGCGAGGTAGCTGCTGCTGGCCTCCTCCGGGACAGAGCTGCTATCCGCTGCCGAGGACGCAGGCTCGACCGGCTGCACCGGGGTGGCTTTGGAATGCTGGAAGAAAAAGCAGGCCAGCACCAGCACCGCCAGCCCGCCGCCCAGCACCATGCGCCAGCGGGAACGCGGGGCAGGGGATGCCGGGGCGGCAGAGGCGCCTTGCGGGCTTTGCTCGTCCAGAATCTTGCGGGCGACCTCCTCCGGGCTGCCCAACTCCGCAATGGCGCGGGCTTCGTTTTCCGGCCCGGCGGCATCCAGATAATCCTCGTAATAACTCAAAGCGTCCTTGCGCTCGGACTCCGGCAAGGGAGCCAGAAGCTGCTCCAGCGCAGCAAGAAATGCAGTACGGGTCATAGATCATTCCACCTCTCTGAAAAATGTGTCAATGGAAGAACGGTAGCGGCTCCACTCCTGCGCGTAGGCGGCAAGCTGCTCCCGCCCAGCGGAGGTGATCTGATAATAGCGGCGGTTGCGGCCATTGAAAGGCGCATCGTAGACCGTGAGCAGTTGGTCTTTCTGCAGCCGGCGCAGCACCGGGTACAGGGTGGATTCGCTCAGTTCCAGCGTGTGGGTGACCTGTTGGGTGATCTTGTAGCCGTAGGTACCTTCCGGCTCCTGCGCCACCACGGACAGTACAATGGCGTCCAGCAGCGCGGCACTGATGGGAAAACTCATGCAGGAACAGCCTCCTTTCGATATGGCGTGCTTCTATAATATTATATATCATATAATATTGCATAAGTCAATAGGGAGTTTACCCCTTCAGCCGCCTGCGGCGTCAGCTCCCCCAAGGGGGCGCCTTTGACATGGCGGTACAGTTTCTGGTGCAAGTGCAAAGTTTCCGGTTTCGCCAGAGGGAGTTCGTTCCTAACAAAAAAGCTCCCCCTTTCGGGGGAGCTGGATGCGAACGAAGTGAGCAGACTGAGAGGGTCGAGCTTCTTAGTTTTCAGAAGAGATATCCTGTCCGAAGTACTTTTCGCTCAGGGTCTTTAAGGTGCCGTCGGCGCGCAGCTCCTCAATAGCAGTATTCAGCGCGTCCAGATAGGCGGTGTCCTCGCTCTTGAGCACCGGGATGGCCACATGAGAAGCCTCGGCGGTCTGCGCCACCAGCTTGAAGTCTGCGTCCGGGTGGACGTTCAGGTAGTCGTAGAAGGAAACGTCCGCGTTCAGGGTGGCGTCAATGCGGCCTGCAGTCAGCAGCTGGATGGTCTCCTCCAGCGTGTCGATGCCCTGCACGGTAGCACCGTAGCTTTCGGCCAGCTCCATGTAAGTGGAAGCCAGACTGTTGGCGGTGGTCTTGCCCTTCAGGTCCTCAAAGCTGGTAATGTCGGTATTGTCCTTGCGCACAGCCAGAGCAGTGTGGATGTAGCCGTAGGGGGTGGTGAAAGCGTAGGTCTTGGCACGCTCCTCGGTCACTTCCACGCCGTTGCACACCATGTCGTAGCGGCCTGCGTCCAGACCGGCAAACAGGCTGTCCCAGTCGCTCTCCACATACTCCGGCTCCACGCCCAGCTTTTCGGCAATGGCGCGGGATACCTCCACATCGTAGCCCACCAGCGTGTCGGAGGAATCATGGTAGCTCCACGGCTGCCATGCGCCCTCCAGCGCTACCACCAGCTTGCCGCTCTTCTGGATGCTGTCCAGCTTATTCAGCGTTGCGGAACTGGCAGTACTGGCGGCAGTGTCCTTGGAAGAGCAGCCGGTCAGGCCCAGCACCCCGGCTGCGGCCATAACACCCATCAGAGAAATAAAGGTTCTGCGTTTCATAAGTAAATATTCCTTTCTGTCGTAAAAAATGCAAAAAGAGAAGTGGTTTTATTCCGTATGGGCGATCCTGCGCAGGAAAGCTCGGGTGCGCTCCTCCTTGGGGGATGCAAAGAACTGCTGAGAGGGTGCCTGCTCCACCACCACGCCGTTTTCCATAAACACGGTCTTGGAGGAAACGTTGCGGGCAAAGCCCATCTCGTGAGTGACCACCAGCATGGTCATGCCCTCTTCGGCCAGCTGCCGCATCACGCTGAGCACCTCGCCGGTCAGCTCCGGGTCAAGGGCGCTGGTGGGCTCGTCAAAATAGATGATCTCCGGGTCGGCGGCAAGGGCGCGGGCAATCGCCACCCGCTGCTGCTGCCCGCCGGAAAGCTGGCGGGGGTAGTAGTCGGCGCGGTCGGCAAGGCCTACCTTGGCAAGCATCTTCATGCCGATTTCATCCGCCTGCTCCTTGGGCAGCTTCCGCGCCACAATGAGCCCCTCGGTCACGTTCTGCAGGGCGGTCTTGTTGCGGAACAGGTTGTAGTTCTGGAACACAAAGGCGGTCTTTTTGCGCAGCCGGGCAATGTCGGCGCGGCTGGCATGGGCAAGGTCGAAGCTTTCGCCGTCAAATACCAGCTGCCCGGCATCGGCGGTTTCCAGAAAGTTCAAACAGCGCAGCAGGGTGGTCTTGCCGGAGCCGGACGGCCCAAGAATGGCCACCACATCGCCTTTTTCCACGGTCAGGTCTACCCCGCGCAACACGGGCAGCTCACTGACGACCTTCCGCGCACCGGGGCGGTGGAAAAAGCCGGGCTTTGCGTAGGTGCGGAAAGTTTTTTGCACATTGCGGATCTCAAGCATAGCCATAAGTGCTCACCCTCTCTTTTTACTGGAAGCCGCGGGCGTTGAGCTGACGTTCCAGCAGCGCCTGCAGCTTGGTGATGACGGTACAGAACAGCAGATACACCACAGCCACCTCGCAGTAGATGGGCAAAAAGATGTAGGTGCGGGCGGCTACCCGCTGCCCAGCCATGAACAGCTCTGCCACCGTGATGTTGGACGCCAGCGAGGTGTCCTTGATCATACCGATGAGGGAGTTGGACAGCGCAGGCACGGCGGTGCGCAGCGCCTGCGGCAGCACGATGCGGCGCATGATCTGCCACCAGCTCATGCCCACACAGTACCCGGCTTCCAGCTGCCCCTGCGGCACGCTTTCCAGCGCACCGCGCATGGTCTCGGCGCAGTAGGCACCCTCGTTGAAGGCGAAGGCGATGACCGCCGCCGGAAAGGCGTCCAGCATGATGCCCACGCTGGGCAGACCGTAAAAGATGATGAACAGCTGCACCAGCAGCGGTGTGCCCCGGATGACCCAGATATAGAACCGGGCGATCTGCCGCAGCACCGGCACATTGGCGTACTGTACCAGCGCTACCGCCACCGCGATGAGCATGGCAAAAAAGAAGGAGAGAAGGGTCAGCGGAATGGTCATGGTCAGGCCTGCCGTCAGGATGCGGGGCAGCGCCTCCACCAGCACGCCGACCGTGCGGTTGGATAAAAGTGCTTCAAACATTGGTTTTTCCTCAAAATAAAAATACGCAGACCGGCAAAGCCTTTGCCGGCTAAAGCAGTATATACCTTAAAGTAGGGTCAAAGTCAAGAGACTGAATCACCAATCCCTACAAAACCTACCAGAATACTATAATAGCATGAAATGCCCCGCAGCGCAAACGGTTTGCACAAAACGCGTGATGTGACCGAAAAATTGCATAAACTTGTTAAATATTTGTGCAATGCGGCAGATGCTTGACGCTGTGGGTGCTTTCGTGTACAATGAACATAACAGTGCGCAGCTGCGGGGCAACGGCCCGGCGCGGCGCAAATCCACCGGCAGGAGCTCCTGCCCGGTGCAGACACGGAGGATACGAACGTGAAAAAGTTTAGTATTGGTGTTCTGGGTGCAGGCACCTGGGGCATGGCTCTGGCACGGATGCTGACTGTCAGCGGCAACGATGTGCAGGTGTGGTCGGCTATTGAAGCCGAGGTGGACAACCTTTCCGCCACCCGGGTACACCCCAATCTGCCGGGGATGGTCATCCCGCAGGAACTGCGTTTTACCAAAAGCATAGAGGAAGTGTGCACCGGCAAGGACGTGCTGCTGTTTGCAGTGCCGTCGGTGTTCGTGCGCTCCACGGCAGCCAAGGCGCGGCCTTATATCCGCTCCGGACAGATCATTGTGGACGTGGCAAAGGGCATTGAGCCCGATACCTTATATACCATGACCGAGATCCTTGCCGACGAGCTGAGCCACGAGAACGGCCCCCGTGCGGTGCGTCTGGTGGCGCTCAGCGGCCCCACCCACGCCGAGGAGGTGGCGCTGGATCTGCCCACCACCATCGTTTCCGCCAGCCCGGATCTGGAAGCTGCCGAGGTGGTGCAGGAGGTGTTCAGCAACACCTGTATGCGCGTGTACACCAACTCTGATATCAAGGGCGTGGAGCTGAGCGGTGCCATGAAGAACGTTATCGCGCTGGGCGTTGGCATCTCCACCGGCCTTGGCTACGGTGATAACGCCCGCGCCGCCCTGATCACCCGCGGCATTGCCGAGATCGCCCGGCTGGGCGTGGCCATGGGCTGCAATGTCCAGACCTTTGCGGGTCTGGCCGGTATCGGCGACCTGATCGTTACCGCCACCAGTATGCACAGCCGCAACAACCGCGCCGGTATCCTGATCGGCAAGGGCGAAAGCCCGGAGCAGGCCGTGAAGGAGGTCGGCATGGTGGTGGAGGGCATCAACGCCCTGCCCGCCGCTATGGAACTGGCGGAGAAGTACCATGTGGAAATGCCCATCGCCCAGACGGTGAACGCCATCGTCAAGGAGGGCATGAGCGCCAGCGACGCGCTGCGCAACCTGATGTCCCGCGACCGCAAGAGCGAGATGCCGCAGGGCTATGAGAGTGTGTGAACCTGAATGATTAGAAAGGGACCTCCTGAAATGCCCGCGGGCATTTCAGGAGGTCCCTTTTCTGTTTGGGGGAGCGGCGGGAAGTGCAGCAAAATTATTAAAACTTTTTACAGAAAACAGACACAAAAGGGTAGAAGGTCGGCAAACTTTCTGCTATACTGAAAACGATAGGATTATTGGTCAGTGCAGCCGGAACAGGGCGGCGGGCGCTGGCACTGCAAGAAGGAGGAATGAGAGATGCCCTCTACCTACGCACACCGCCGCTTTGGCGCAAATGTGCTGGATCATCTGCCTGCGCCGCTGCGGGAAAAGCTGGAAGCGCACCGGGAACTGTACGATATCGGTCTGCACGGGCCGGATCTGCTGTTCTATTACCATGCAGAAAAGTCCACCCCGGTCGCCGCACTGGGCAACGCCATGCACGACGAGCCGGGCAGAACGTTCTTTGACCGTGCACGGCGGGTGGTGCACGAGGAAGCCGACCGCGAGGCTGCGCTGGCCTACGCGTTGGGTTTTGTGTGCCATTTTGCGCTGGACAGCACCTGCCACCCCTTTGTGGAGCAGTTTACCCGGGAGAGTGGTGTGACCCACTGCGAGATCGAGACCGAGTTCGACAATATGCTGCTGCGCCGGGACGGCTATGACCCGCTGACCTTCTTTACCGCCAGCCATATCCACCCCAGCGCAGAGAACGCCCGGGTCATTGCGCCGTTCTACAAGGATATCTCGGAGCAGACCGCGCTGGAATCCCTGAAGGGGATGATCATGGTGCATAAGGTGCTGCAAGCCTCGAACCCGGTCAAGCGCTGGGTGGTGCTGACCGGCATGAAGGTGCTGGGCAAGTACGATGGAATGCACGGCCTTGTGGCAAACCCGCAGCCGAACCCACAGTGCACCGAGAGCAACCGCAAGCTGGATGCGCTGTACGCCAAGGCTTTGCCGCTGGCAGAGCGGTTGATCTTAGAGTATGTGGCAAAGCTGGACACGGACGAGCCGCTGGACGCCGCCTACGACCACACCTTTGGGGAATTTTAAAAAACGCACCGTCCGGCGGTGCAAGGGGAAAAGGGAATACGATGAAAACTGAAAAATTCAAGGTGACACCGCTGGAGCGGTCATGGATCTTATACGATGTGGGCAACTCGGCCTTTGTGCTGATGATCGCCACGCTGGTGCCCATCTTCTTCAATGCACTGGCCGAGGCCGGTGGGGTGAGCAAGGTGGACTATCTGGCCTACTGGGGCTACGCAAGCTCCATCGTTACGGTGGTCACCGCCATTCTGGGCCCCATTCTGGGCACGCTGGCCGACACCAAGGGCTTTAAAAAGCCTATCTTCATGCTCTGCCTCTTTGTGGGTGTTGTCGGCTGCTGCGCTATGGGTCTGGCGGGCACTTGGCTGGCCTTTCTGGTCATTTTTATCATTGCCAAAATCGGCTACTCCGGCAGTCTGGTGTTCTACGACTCCATGCTGGGCGATGTGACCACCCCGGAGCGGATGGACATGGTGTCCTCCCGCGGGTACGCGTGGGGCTATATCGGCAGCTGCGTGCCCTTTGTGGTCTGTCTGGCGCTGGTGCTGGGCAGCAGCGCAGTGGGGCTCAGCCAGATGACCGCGCTGTCTATCGCGCTGGTCATTACTGCTGTGTGGTGGCTGGCGGTCACCCTGCCGCTGCTGAAAAAATACCGCCAGATCAACTATGTGGAGGTGGAGCAGCACGCCATCCGCCAGAGTTTTGTGCGCATCGGGCAGACCTTGAAGCATCTGCCGCAGGACAAGCAGGTGTTCTGGTTCCTGCTGGCCTTCTTCTGCTACATTGACGGCGTGTATACCATCATTGATATGGCCACCGCCTACGGCACGGCACTGGGGCTGGACACCACCGGTTTGCTGCTGGCGCTGCTGGTCACCCAGATCGTGGCCTTCCCTTCGGCGCTGATCTTTGGCCGCCTGAGCCAGAAATATGAATCCAAGACCCTGATCCCGGTGTGCATCGCGGCCTATACCGGCATTGCCGTCTTTGCCTTCTTCCTGAAGAGTCAGTGGCAGTTCTGGGTGCTGGCCGTGGTGGTGGGTATGTTCCAGGGCGGTGTGCAGGCACTGAGCCGCAGCCACTTTGCCAAGATCATCCCGCAGGAAAAATCCGGCGAATACTTCGGTCTGTTCGATATCTGCGGCAAGGGTGCCTCCTTCCTTGGCACTATGATCGTCAGCGTGGGCAGCCAGCTGACCGGCAGCGCCAACGTGGGTGTGGGCTCCATTGCCATCCTGTTTGTCATCGGCTTTGTACTGTTCGGCATTTCCACCCGGACGGAAGAGACAAAGCAGGTCTGACCATTTTATGAAAAAACGAAGCCCGGAGCGTCCGCAGACGTTCCGGGCTTCGTTTTTGTTCAGAGGGGGCGCTGTACAAAATGCTGTCGGGCGGGGCGGTACGGGCAAAATTATCATGCAAAAAATACATCCTTGAAAAAAGTGGAATTAACCTATTGACAAACTAGGTAGAACGGGATATAATGCAAACATCCAATCCACCAGTCTTGTAGGGAAATGAAACAGAGGTTCTCCGGCGGGTGGTACATAGAGGGATGGAAAAGTTTTACCGGAAGGAGGGCACAAAGATGAAGCTGATCTGGAAAGAACTGCTGCACGCGAATTATCGCTGTGGGCGAATGCATACCCACCGGGCACCGGCATCGGATGTGTACTGTATGTTGCCCTCGGCTGCGCGAATGTGCACCCGAATGTGACAGCAGCAGCTCCGGTAGACCACACTGCCCGGTGCGCCTTTGAAAACGCATCGGGATTTTTTGTACACAACAATAATACTTTTAGTATATTAAGAGAGGCAAATAACAATGTCTGAATATAAATTTGAGACCCTGCAGCTTCATGTCGGTCAGGAGCAGGCCGACCCCACCACCGATGCCCGTGCGGTGCCCATCTACCAGACTACGTCTTATGTGTTCCGCAACAGCCAGCACGCCGCCGACCGTTTCGGTCTGGCCGATGCAGGCAACATCTACGGCCGTCTGACCAACTCCACGCAGGATGTGTTCGAAAAGCGCATCGCAGCGCTGGAGGGCGGCGTGGCAGCACTGGCTACCGCTTCCGGTGCAGCCGCCATCACCTACACCATTCAGGCACTGGCACAGGCCGGTGACCACATCGTGGCACAAAACACCATCTACGGCGGCAGCTACAACCTGCTGGCTCACACCCTGACCCAGTTCGGCGTCAACACCACCTTTGTGGATGCCCACGACCTTGCACAGGTGGAGGCCGCTATCCAGCCCAACACCAAGGCTGTGTATCTGGAGATGCTGGGCAACCCCAACAGCGATATCCCGGATATTGATGCCATTGCCGCCATTGCCCACAAGCACGGCCTGCCGCTGGTCATTGATAACACCTTCGGCACCCCATACCTCATCCGTCCCATCGAGCACGGCGCAGACATCGTGGTGCACTCTGCTACCAAGTTCATCGGCGGCCACGGCACCACGCTGGGCGGCATCATCGTGGACAGCGGCAACTTCGACTGGAAGGCCAGCGGCCGTTACCCCAACATTGCCGCCCCGAACCCCAGCTACCACGGCGTCTCCTTTGCGGATGCCGCAGGCCCTGCCGCTTTTGTCACCTACATCCGCGCTATCCTGCTGCGTGATACCGGCGCTACCATCTCCCCCTTCAACGCCTTCCTGCTGCTGCAGGGCACCGAGACGCTGAGCCTGCGCATTGAGCGTCATGTGGAGAACACCAAAAAGGTGGTGGAGTTCCTTGCCAACCACCCGCAGGTGGAAAAGGTGAACCATCCCTCGCTGCCGGATCACCCGGATCACGCCCTGTACCAGAAGTACTTCCCCAACGGCGGCGCATCCATCTTTACCTTTAACATCAAGGGCGGCCGCGAGGAGGCCTTTACCTTCATTGATAACCTGAAGATCTTCTCTCTGCTGGCCAACGTAGCGGACGTGAAGAGCCTTGTCATCCACCCGGCCTCCACCACCCACAGCCAGCTGACCGATGCCGAACTGGCCGAGCAGCAGATCTACCAGAACACCATCCGCCTGTCCATCGGCACCGAGCACATTGATGATATCCTTGCCGATCTGGAAGCCGGCTTTGCAGCCGTCCGCGGCAAGTAAGCATCGATTCTCTTTCCCGCAAAGGGAATGTGATCTTCCTTTTATTCCTGTCCAAGTCTCCATAAGTGTGCGACAAGCCCCCCGGCTGCCCGCCGGGGGTCTTGTCATCATTAAAAAAAGTGGTTCAGAAACGCCTGTGGGCGTTTCTGAACCACAAATTATACTGCCGTTTTTCCGATTAGCGGCCGATCAGCAGGTCGCGGCGGCAGCGCAGACCCACAGAGAGGGTAGCGTTGCTGCCCAGGTGCCGCAGGGTGACGCGGGTGCCGGACTTCTGTCCCTCGCACAGCAGCGAGAGGTTCAGGGTGGTGGTGTTCTTCTCGGTCACCAGCACCAGCGTTTTCACGCCGTTGGCCTGCAGGGTCTGCATATCCTCGATGGTGGTGCGGAAGGTAGCCACCTCGGCGGGGACGTCCAGCGTCAGCACGCCGTCCTTCTGGCGGGCGGTGTACAACAGCTGCTTGCCCAGCAGACCCTTGACGGTGTAGCGCGCCTCGGTCTTGGCGGTGTCGGCCAGCTCATCGCCGGAGATCAGCATAATGTTGCCCTGAATGGGGTTGCCCTCCGGGGCACCGTAACCGCCGTAGCTGGGGTCTTTTTCGCCCACGGCAACGTCACCGCTGTGCAGTGCGATGTCGCCCTGCACCATCTGCTCCTGCGGGGGCAGATAGCCCTCCACACAGGTGGAATCCACCTCGGCGGCAAAGGCACCCACGCTCAGCATGGCAGCGGCACACACCGCCACAGCGGCACAGCTCAGGGTACGGACAAACTTTTTGTTCAGCATCTTCATAGGAAATACCTCCTGAAAACGGCAGCCGCAGGGACTGCCTTGTTTTTTTGCATCATAATCTTTTTTGGAACCATGGTTCAGCTGCGGCGCATCCACAATGGAAAACCGCCGTATCTGCTTTGTAAACGGATACGGCGGCCGGATTATTGCAAAAGATTCAAAAATTTTTATTTTCAGGGATTTTCTGGTTTATTTTCGGTGTCGTCGCGGTTGAGGATATCCATGAACTCCTCGCCGGTGATGGTCTCCTTCTGGTACAGGTACTGTGCCAGCTCGTCCAGTTTGGCGCGGTTCTCGGTCAGGATGCGGATGGCCTTTTCGTGCTGGGTCTTGACCAGCTCTACCACCTTCTGATCGATCTCGCGCTGGGTCTGGGCACTGCAGGCCAGCGAGGTATCGCCGCCCAGATACTGGTTGTTCACGGTCTCCAGCGCCACCATGTCAAATTCATCGCTCATGCCGTAGCGGGTCAGCATGGCGCGGGCAAGTTTGGTGGCCTGCTCGATATCGTTAGACGCGCCGGTGGTGATAGAATTGAAGGCTACCTCCTCGGCGGCGCGGCCGCCGGTCAGGGTGGCGATTTTGTTTTCCAGCTCGGCCTTGTTCATCAGGTAGTGGTTGCCCTCGTCCACCTGCATGGTGTAGCCCAGTGCGCCGGAGGTGCGGGGAATGATGGTGATCTTCTGCACCGGGGCAGAGTTGGACTGCTTGGCTGCCACAAGGGCATGGCCGATCTCGTGGTAGGCTACGATGCACTTTTCGTGGTCGGTCAGGATGGAGTTCTTCTTCTGGTAGCCGGCAATGACCACCTCGATGCTCTCCTCAAGGTCGGCCTGCGTCACGCTCTTGCGACCCGCCCGCACGGCACGCAGGGCGGCTTCGTTCACAATGTTGGCCAGCTCTGCGCCGGAGGCACCGGAGGCCATGCGTGCCACGGTGTTGAAGTCCACACCCGGGGCGATCTTCACCTTTTTGGCGTGTACCCTCAAGATCTCTTCGCGGCCCTTCAGGTCGGGCAGCTCCACGGGCACACGGCGGTCAAACCGGCCGGGACGGGTCAGGGCAGGGTCGAGGGAATCCGGGCGGTTGGTAGCCGCCAGAATGATGACACCGGTGTTGCCCTCAAAACCGTCCATCTCGGTAAGCAGCTGGTTCAGGGTCTGCTCGCGTTCGTCGTTGCCGCCAAACTGGCCGCTGTTGCGCTTCTGGCCAATGGCATCGATCTCATCAATGAACACGATGCAGGGTGCTTTTTCTTTGGCCTGCTTGAACAGGTCACGCACCTTGGAGGCACCCATGCCCACGAACATCTCCACGAACTCCGAGCCGGAGATGGAGAAGAAGGGCACGTTGGATTCACCTGCCACGGCCTTGGCAAGCATGGTCTTACCGGTGCCCGGAGGGCCTACCAGCAGAATGCCCTTGGGCATGGAAGCGCCGATCTCCTCATACTGCTTGGGGTCGTGCAGATAATTGACGATCTCCTGCAGGTTCTCCTTGGCTTCGTCCTCACCGGCCACATCCGCAAAGCGGATGCCGTGGGTGGACTGCACATACACCTTTGCGTTGGATTTGCCCGCGCCGCCAAACATCATGGAGCCCGGGCCGCCGCCTGCCTTTTCCATCAGCTTTTTGTTCATCTGGTTGCCGATGAAGCTGAACAGCAGGATGGGCAGCACGAACCACAGCAAAAAGCTGAGCACCGGCGAACCCTGCTCCACGATCTCGCTGGAGAACTGTGCACCTGCGTCGTACAGGCGCTCGGTCAGACTGGGGTCGTTCATCAGGCCGGTCTTGTAGATCTGCTTGTTGTCCTTATCCGTAAAAATGATCTGGTTGGACTGGATATCCACCTTGCCGATGTTTTCCTGCTCGGTCATGCTCATAAAGGTGCCGTAGTCTACCTCCTGCACCTGACGCTCGGCCAGCCACGGCATGACCACAAGGTTGATGACCAGCAGCACCAGCAACACGATGGCATAGTAGATAGCCAGCGGCTTTTTGGATGGCTTGACTTCTTTCATGGGATGTTCCTCCTTCTATATAAAGTGGGCTTCCACCCGTTTGCTGCGTCCAGTATACCACACCTTACCGCCTAGCAACAGCGCAGCGAGGGCAACTTTGCAAAAACTTAGCAGTTTCTTAACAAAGAGGGCTAAAGCCGCTCAGTTACCATATTATAGGTGCGCAAAGGGCTTGCCGGATGAGGGGGCAGGGAAGCAACGACCTCAATTTTGCATGATTTACCCCATGGCATTATGAAATGCTTTCATCTTTATCCTGAACGAAACTTCTTGACACTTTCTGGCAGGCGTGCTAAAATTATCTCACTTTCAACAAAGTGCAAATGCGTTGACGGGGATAAAACGATCTTTCTTCTGCGTGCAGAGAGCCGCCGGGTGGTGCAAGGCGGGTGCAGAGGGCTTCGGATACTGGCCCCTGAGCGGCAGAACTGAACGGACAAGTAGGTTCTGACGGACGCCCACCGTTACAGGGGCAGCGATTCGCTGTTTTGGCCGATCGTGCAAAGTGGCTGTACCTGACCGTACAGCAAGGAGAGTGGTACCACGGGTGCCCTGTAAAAGCAATTTACAGGCTCTCGTCTCTCAAGGTTTTCGCCTTGAAAGACGGGAGCCTTTTTGTATGCGGATACCCCTTCAGGCATCGCTACGCGATGCCAGCTCCCCCAAGGGGGTGCCTTTGGGCAATACCGCAAACTTTACCGCATTCCGGAAAGCCGTCCCCTTGGGGAAGATGGATGCGAGTGAAACGAGCAGACGGAAGGGGTGCTTTTTTATGCACCACAACATCAGGAGGACAACAGGATGATGGACGCTACCAAGTACGCACCGGGGTACTACCCGGTACCCGCCGGTTATGACAACTGGGTAAAAAAAGACCATATTGAAAAGGCTCCCGCATGGTGCAGCGTGGATCTGCGGGACGGCAATCAGGCGCTGATCGTGCCCATGAGCCTTGCAGAAAAGCTGGAGTTCTTCCAGATGCTGGTGAAGATCGGCTTCAAGGAGATCGAGGTGGGCTTCCCCGCCGCCAGTGAGACCGAGTACGAGTTCCTACGCACCCTGATCGAAAAGAATATGATTCCCGCCGATGTCACCGTGCAGGTGCTGACCCAGTGCCGCGACCACATCATCCGCCGCACCTTCGAGGCGGTCAAGGGCGCACCCCGGGCGGTGATCCACTTCTACAACTCCACCTCCGTGGCACAGCGGGAGCAGGTGTTCCACAAGTCCAAAGAGGAGATCAAGCAGATCGCCGTGGACGGTGCAAAGCTGGTCAAGCAGCTCAGTGAGGAGTACGAGGGCAACTTCCTGTTTGAGTACAGCCCCGAAAGCTTTACCGGCACCGAGGTGGATTACGCCGTAGAGGTGTGCAACGCTGTGCTGGATATCATGCAGCCCACCCCGGAGCGCCCCATGATCATCAACCTGCCGGTGACCGTGGAGATGAGTATGCCCCATGTGTACGCCAACCAGATCGAGTATTGCGACAAGCACCTGAAATACCGCGACAGCGTGATCATCTCCACCCACCCCCACAACGACCGCGGCACCGGCGTGGCCTGCGCAGAGCTGGCAGTGCTGGCGGGCGCACAGCGCGTGGAGTGCTGCCTGTTTGGCAACGGCGAGCGCACCGGCAATGTGGACGCTGTGACGCTGGCCATGAATATGTACAGCCACGGCGTAGACCCCAAGCTGGACTTCTCGGATATGCCCGCTATCTGCGCCACCTACGAGCGGGTGACCCGGATGCACATCTACGAGCGTACCCCCTACGCCGGACAGCTGGTGTTTGCCGCCTTCTCTGGCAGCCATCAGGACGCCATTGCAAAGGGCATGGCGTACCGCAAGCAGACCGGCGAACACCGCTGGACCTGTCCCTACATCCCGGTGGACCCCCACGACATCGGCCGCACCTACGACGCCGATGTCATCCGCATCAACAGCCAGAGCGGCAAGGGCGGCATCGGTTTTGTGCTGGAACAGAACTACGGCTACAATCTGCCCCCCAAGATGCGGGAGGCGCTGGGCTACAAGGTCAAGAGCGTGTCCGACCACAGCCACAAGGAGCTGAGCGCCGCCGAGGTGCTGTACATCTTCGAGGATACCTACCTCAACCGTGCAAAGCCGCTGAACGTGGTGGAAGCCCACTTTGCACAGGTAAACGGCATTACCGCCACAGTCACGCTGGAGCTGAACGGGCAGCGCAAGGTGGTCACCTCGGTGGGCAACGGCCGTCTGGATGCCGTAGCCAACGCTATCCAGAGTGCCACCGGTATGGACTTCCATCTGGAAAACTACTCTGAGCACAGCTTGGACGAGGGCTCTACCTCCCGCGCAGCCTCCTATGTAGGCCTTGTCTGGGGAGACAACACGGTCACATGGGGTGCCGGTACCGACACCGACATTATCGTGGCCGGTATCCGCGCCCTTGTCAGCGCAATCAACAATCGATAAAAAGGAGAAAACTACCATGGGAATGACCCTGACGCAGAAGATCCTTGCCGCACACGCCGGACTGCCGGAGGTCAAGGCAGGCCAGCTCATCAACGCAAAGTTGGACATTGTGCTGGGCAACGATATCACCACCCCGGTGGCCATCAACGAGTTTGAACGCGCCGGTTTCGACCGCGTGTTTGATAAAGAGCATATCGCTATCGTGCTGGACCACTTTGTACCCAATAAGGATATCAAGAGTGCTACCCAGTCCAAGCAGTGCCGGGAGTTCTCCAATAAATACGATATCCTCAACTTCTACGATGTCGGCCAGATGGGCATTGAGCACGCGCTGCTGCCGGAAAAAGGCATCGTCACCGCCGGTGACTGCGTGATCGGCGCGGACAGCCACACCTGTACCTACGGTGCGCTGGGTGCTTTCTCCACCGGTGTAGGCTCTACCGATATGGCCGCTGGCATGGCCACCGGCATGGCATGGTTCAAGGTGCCCTCTGCCATCAAGTTTGTGCTTACCGGCAAATTTAATCCCCGGGTATCCGGCAAAGACCTGATTTTGCACATCATCGGTATGATCGGTGTGGACGGCGCACTGTATAAGTCTATGGAGTTCACCGGCCCGGGCGTGGCTGGCCTGACCATGGACGACCGCCTGTGCATCTGCAATATGGCCATTGAGGCCGGTGCCAAGAACGGCATCTTCCCGGTGGACGAGGTGACCAAGGCTTACCTTGCAGGCCGCAGCCAGCGCCCGCCGGTGTTCTACGAAGCTGACCCCGATGCCGTGTACGAAAAGACCATCGAGATCGACCTCAGCGCACTGGAGCCCACCGTCAGCTACCCCCACCTGCCCGAGAATACCCATGTTGCCAGCGAGGGCAAGGACATCAAGATCGATCAGGTGGTCATCGGCAGCTGCACCAACGGCCGCCTGGAGGATATGGAAGCCGCCTACAACATCCTCAAGGGCAAGCACATCGCCAAGGGCGTGCGCGGCATCATCATCCCCGCCACCATGGCTGTTTATAAGGAGTGCATCCTGCGGGGCTGGACTACCGCCTTTATCGATGCGGGCTGCATCGTATCCACCCCCACCTGCGGCCCCTGTCTGGGCGGCTACATGGGCATTCTGGCAGCGGGCGAGCGCTGCGTTTCCACCACCAACCGCAACTTTGTGGGACGCATGGGTCATGTGGACAGTGAGGTCTATCTAGCTTCTCCCGCCACCGCCGCCGCCAGCGCCCTGACCGGCTACATCACCGACCCGCGCACGGTCTGACCCGAAAGGAGCATGAGCATGAACGCAAGAGGTTCTGTTTTCAAATACCCGGATAACGTGGATACCGATGTCATCATCCCGGCACGCCACCTGAACACACAGGACGCCAAGGAGCTTGCCAGCCACTGCATGGAGGATATCGACAAGGATTTTGTGAACCGGGTGCAGCCCGGTGATATCATGGTGGGCGGCTGGAACTTTGGCTGCGGCTCCTCCCGCGAGCACGCACCCCTGTGCATCAAGACTGCCGGCATCGCGGTGGTCATTGCCAAAAGCTTTGCCCGCATCTTTTACCGCAATAGCATCAACATCGGCCTGCCCATCATGGAATGCCCGGAGGCTGTGGACGCCATCGAGGCAGGGAACACCGTTCGGGTGGATTTTGACACCGGCGTCATCACCGACGAGACCAACGGCAAGGTGTTCCACGCCGAGCCCTTCCCGCCCTTTATCCAGAACATCATCTCCGCCGGCGGCCTGATGAAGGCAATCCAGAAATAAGCCCATCCCCATCCGTGAAAATGTGTTTGGAGCATAAAAGGAGTACCTCATGGAAAAAAATATTGCTGTCATCTGGGGCGATTGCTCCAGCCCGGAGATCGTAAAGCAGACCCTCCGGGTGCTGGATAAGGTGGCTGAAAAGTACGGCCATACCTTCCACTACACCGCTGCCGCCATGGGCGGCGAGGCCATTGACAAGTACGGCGACCCGCTGCCCCAGCACGAGCTGGACAAGTGTCTTGCCGCCGACAGCGTGCTGCTGGGCGCGGTAGGCGGCCCCAAATGGGAGGGCCTGCCCGGGGAGCAGCGGCCAGAAAAGGGCCTGCTGCGGCTGCGCGCCGGCATGGGGCTGTACGCCAACAACCGCCCCGCCAAGATCTGGCCGCAGCTGGCGCCTGCCAGCCCCTTAAAGCCCGAGATCGTGGCACAGGGCATTGACTTTATCATTGTGCGGGAGCTGATCGGCGGCGTGTACTTCGGCCAGCACCAGACCCACACGCTGGAAAACGGCGAAAAGCAGGCCGTGGACACCATGCCCTATGCGGAGCACGAGATCGAGCGCATTGGCCGCATCGGCTTCGAGACTGCCCGCAAGCGCCGCAAAAAGCTGTGCTGTGTGGACAAGGCCAACGTGCTGGACACCAGCCGCCTGTGGCGCACTGTGATGCACCGGCTGCAGGCCGAGTACCCGGACGTGGAGTACAGCGAGATGTTCGTGGACAACTGCGCTATGCAGATCGTGAAGAACCCTGCGCAGTTTGACGTGATCGTCACCGAGAATATGTTCGGCGACATCCTGTCGGACGAGGCTTCTATGATCACCGGTTCCATCGGTATGATCCCGTCCTCCAGCCTTGGCGACGGCACCCGGGGCCTGTACGAGCCCATTCACGGCTCGGCCCCGGATATTGCAGGCAAGGACATCGTAAACCCCACTGCCTGCATCCTGTCCGCCGCCATGATGCTGCGGTACTCCTTTGGCATGGCAGAGGAAGCCGATGCCATTGAGAACGCTGTGAGCCGTGTGCTGGACAAGGGTCTGCGCACAGCCGACAACATGAGCGATGGCTGCACCTGCCTTGGCTGCACCGCCATGGGCAACGCCATTCTGGCAGAGCTTTAAGCCGCAGCACTATTTTTAATGAAACAAGCCCGAAAGGTCTACCGACCTTCCGGGCTTGAATTTTATATATTATTACAGCATCTTGGAGAGGAAGGCTTTCAGGCGGGGGTGCTTGGGGTTGGTGAACAGCTCCTGCGGCGGCTCGTCCTCCTGAATCTTGCCATCGTCGATGAAGATGACCCGGTTGGACACCTCGCGGGCAAAGCCCATCTCATGGGTGACCACCAGCATGGTGATGCCGGTGTGTGCCAGCTCCTTCATCAGCTCCAGCACCTCGCCCACCATCTCGGGGTCAAGGGCGCTGGTGGGCTCGTCGAACAGGATCACGTCCGGGTCCATAGCCAGCGCGCGGGCGATGGCTATGCGCTGCTGCTGACCACCGGACAGGCTCTTGGGGTAGACGTTGGCCTTGTCGGCCAGACCTACGCGGGCCAGCAGCTCGTCTGCACGGGCAGAGATGGCCTCTTTGTCCTTTAGCTTCAGCAGGCTGGGTGCCAGCTCAAGGTTCTTTTTCACGGTCAGGTGGGGGAACAGGTTGAAGTGCTGGAACACCATGCCCATCTTCTGGCGCACGGGGTCGATGTGCGCTTCGTCCACCTCCACGCCTTCAAACTTGATAGAGCCGGAGGAGGGGGTCTCCAGCCGGTTCAGGCAGCGCAGAAAGGTGGACTTGCCGCAGCCGGAAGGGCCGATCAGGCAAACCACGTCGCCGCGGTAGATATCAAGGTCGATGCCCTTCAGCACGTCCAGCGTGGGGTCGGCCTTTTTTGCGCCGCGCTTCTTTACGCCGCCATAGGTCTTGGTCAGGCCGCGTACTTCCAAAATCTTATCGGTCACTTTGTGCCAGCCTCCTCTCAAACTTGCTCAGCAGCCATGTAAACAGCATAACAAGGATCAGGTAGATCAATGCAACGCCCAGCAGGGGGAACATGGCGTCGT
Organism: Faecalibacterium prausnitzii; assembly: GCF_003324185.1. GTDB lineage: Bacteria > Bacillota > Clostridia > Oscillospirales > Ruminococcaceae > Faecalibacterium > Faecalibacterium prausnitzii. The sequence goes on along the minus strand of NZ_PXUP01000008.1, from coordinate 81,203 downwards.
AGGTACGGTTCATAATGCCCTGTGCAGCATACAGCAGCTCCTTGCCGCCGATGGTGGTGATCAGGGAAGTATCCTTGAGCAGAATGATGAACTCGTTGCCCAGTGCAGGCAGCACCGCACGGATGGCCTGCGGGATGATGATGACCACCATGGTGGTCATGTAGTTCAGGCCAAGGCTGCGTCCGGCTTCCATCTGGCCGGGGTCCACAGCCATCAGGCCGCCGCGGATGATCTCGGATACATACGCGCCAGAGTTGATGCCTAAGGTCAGCGCACCTACCATGGTAAAGTTGCGGCTGTTGGCAAAAATGACCATACTCATGATCAGCAGCTGCACCATCATGGGCGTGCCGCGGATGATGGTGGTGTACACCTGACACACCGCGTTAAAAAAGCCCAGCACCGCGTTTTTGTGGCCGGGGCGCTGCTGGTCGTGGGTCACGCGCACCAGCGCCACCACGCTGCCCAGCACCACGCCCAGCGCCAGCGCCAGTGCGGTGACCAGCAGGGTGGTGCCCACACCGCTGATGTACTGCATCCAGCGGTCCTTCAGCAGAAAGGCCTGATAAAACTTGAAAAAGAAATCCTGTTCAAAGCTTAGCTTTGTGCCGCTGTTGAGCAGCTCTTTGAGCAGTTCGTATTGCGCAGCCATTCACATCCTCGCTTTCTGTTTGTCAATAAATTGTAACCACTTTTTTCTAAAAAAAGAGGTGCCCCGGAGCGGGGCGCCTCCTTGGGTACGGAAATGGTACAGGGCACGCAGCTTAGTTTGCGTTGATGTACTTGTCCACGATGGCCTGCAGGGTGCCGTCAGCCTTCAGCTCCTCCAGAGCCTTGTTGACAGCGTCCTCCAGTGCAGAACCCTTTGCCATGCCGATGGCGTAATCCTCCTCGGCGTAGCTGGTGTCCAGCACCTTCAGGCCGGGGTTGGCGGCAACGTACTCCGTAGCGGGAGCGTTGTCGATGACCACTGCATCCACCTGACCGTTGTTCAGTGCCTGCACAGCGGTCAGGCCGCTGTCGTAGGCCACAACAGAGTCCTCGCCGAAGTCATCGGAGCAGTAGATGTAGCCGGTGGTGCCGCGCTGGGTGCCGATCTTCTTGCCGGCCAGATCGTCGGGAGAAGCAATGTCGGAATCGTTGGGCACGATGATGGACTGGATGCCGGTGGCGTAGCTGTCGGAGAAGTCCATCACAGCCTTGCGCTCGTCGGTCACGGTAACGCCAGCCATCACGATGTCGGCCTTGCCCTGCTGCACGCTGAGCAGTGCGGCATCAAACTCCATGTCATCGATCTGCAGCTCCAGACCCAGCTTTTCAGCAATGGCCTTGGCGGTGTCCACATCGATGCCCTCGATCTCACCGGAGTCGGTGGTCATCTCGTACGGAGGGAAGGTGGCGTTGGTGGCCATGGTCAGCTTACCAGCCTCCACGGTGGTCAGCTCAGCGGCAGCGGCGGAAGAAACAGCCTCGGAGGAAGCGGCAGAGCTTGCCACAGAGGAAGCAGCAGAGCTTGCGGAACCACCGCAGGCGGTCAGAGCCAGAGCAGCAACGGAAACAGCAGCGGCAGCCATGAAGCTGCGGCGAGAGATCTTTTTCATATTCAAACACTCCTCAATCTATGCAATATAGTTTGCCTTGCCCCGATGGGATGCGATTCATCGCGCTTTCGGGGAACGCACTTAGTATAGTTTGTACAAAACAAAAAGTCAATACTTGTGCATAATAATCCGTGAAATTGAAACGATTTTGCAAACATTTATGCAATAACGGAGAAAACGTATGAATATATGCAGTATAAACCGTTATTTACAGGCTTCTTGCGATCTCCTCCGCGCTGCGCTTAGGAACGCAGTAGTCGCGGTTTTCGTCCAGATAGTACTTTACACCGGTCTGCTCGGTCATGGGGACGATGCGGGCTTTGTGGGTGGGGTAGCCAAAAGCCACCATAAAGGCCAGCTTCTGCGGCTCCTCGATGCCCAGCAGCGCGGTCAGGGCGGGCTTATTGATTGCGCCCATGATGCAGCTGCCCACGCCCTTGTCCCATGCGGCAAGGGTCATGTTTGCCAGCGCAATGCCGGTGTCGGTGGCAAGGTCGCCGGGGATGGCGGTATCCTGCACCACAGCTGCATAAAAGGTGGGCAGCTCGTCCGCCTTGGGCGTGCCCTGCTCTGGCGGCAGATAGCCAGCCCATTTGACCAGCGGCTGTACCTTGGCCACCATCTCCGGGCTTTGCACCAGCACCAGACGCACCGCCTGCCGGTTTGCCCCGCAGGAGGACAGTCGCACGGCCTGTACGATATCGTCCACCACATCCTGCGGCACGGCCTTTTGGGCAAACCGGCGGTAGGTGCGGCGGGCGGTCAGAAGTTCCATAACAGACATTATAAATCGCTCCTTTATCCGGTAAAATACAAAAACGGAAAAAACTATATATAAAGTATAACAGATGCACCGGCGCACAGCAATGGCTGCGGCGTGGTTTTTTGCGGATACGGCGGCTGTATTGTAAAGGATAGTGACACTTATTCTTGTATCCTTGTATTTTTTTGGTGAATGTTTCCATGAAATACTTGACAATGGGGGGTAGGTAAAGGTATTATATAGGTGTAAACGCATTACATGCAGTGTAAGGCGTGCTTGAAAGAAAGATTGTGAGGTTGATTATTATGTCTAATATCTCTCGTCGTCAGTTCCTGAAGGGCGCAGGTGTCGCTACTCTGGCTGTTGCTGCTGCTGGCGTGCTGGCTGGCTGCTCCAAGGAGGATGTTCCTGTGATTCCTGAAGTGACCACTCGTCCTGTGATGGTCATCTTTATGGCAGACAAAGGCAATGGCGAGACCGTGGTTGTGGGTGAGACTGCCAAGATTGATGTTCTGAAGACCGAGGACTCTGTGAAGGTTGCTGACATCGATAAGAAGCTGTTGCCCGAAGGTTACCATCTGGAGAACGAAAAGGCAGTCGTCGAGATTCGCAAGGATGCCTCTAAGGGCGAGTACATCATCGTCTTTGTGACTGATGTGACCTACGCTACCAAGGAAGTTGAAGTCACGTTGCATGTGACGAACCCGACTCTGGGCGAAGACCCTAAGAAGATTGTTAAGGTCACTGTTGCCAAGGATGCAACTACTATTCGCATTGGTCAGATCAAACTGCCTGAGGGCTATGAGTTTTTCCCGGGTGCATATGAGGCAGATGTGGATTATCCCATCAGCGCTGATATGATGTTTGCAATTCAGCACGTGTGATTGTAGAATACTCGTTGCGTGACGATAGAAAGGACGGCAGTCGTATGACTGCCGTCCTTTTTTGTGCTTATAGTCAGTTCTACCGCTTTTCCAGCAGCGTGCAGCCCCTTCCGTCAAAGCCTGCGGCTTTGCCACACTCCCCCTTTTGTCGCTACGCGACATCTTCCCCCGGCCGGGGGAAGTCAGCCCTCAAGGGGACGGCTTTCGCAGCGGCGGTAAAGTTTCCGGCATAGCCCAAAGGCGTCCCCTTGGGGGAGCTGGCACGCCGTCAGGCGTGACTGAGGGGGTAAAACGCCGTCTTACTTCCTCTTCGGCAGCGGCACGCACAGCACCAGACTGATGCCGATAGCCAGCGCCACCGCAATTTTAAAGGTGCTGATGCCCTTGGCAAGGGCAAGGGCGTTTTCGTTCTGGATGAAGTAGTAGGCGGTGTAGTAGATGCCCGCGCCCGGCACAAGCGGGAAAATGCCGGTCAGCAAAAACACCGTGACCGGCGTTTTTTGGGTGATGGCAAACACGCGGGTAAGGATGGTCAGCGGAATGACCGCCAGCAGGGAGGCCGTGGCGGCGTCTGCGCCCAGCAGGGTCAGCAGTTCATACCACAGCCAGCCCACAGCACCCACCAGTGCGCAGTAAGGCAGGCAGCGCCGGGGGCACGCAAACAGAATGGCAAAACTCAGCGTGCCCAGCCCGGCCAGAAAAAACTGCGCCGTCAGCTCGCTGAGTTGTGCAGCAGTAAGGGACATCATACCACGACCACCCCCGTAAATACCGTGTACAGCCGCAGTACAAGGCCGGTGCCTATGGCAATGCTGGCGGCAATGAGCAAAGCGTCGATCATGCGGATGGTGCCGGAAAGGTAGTCGCCCTGCACAAAGTCCCGGATGCCCATGGTAAAGGCGATGCCCGGGGTCAAAATCATCAGCGTACCGATGATGGCGTGGCTTGCAGAAGTGTGCAGCAGATTGCACAGCAGAATGCACACCAGCGTGATCAGCGCGGCGGTGCTGATCTTCTGGAAGCCGCCGGGCACTTCATGCCGCCCGCACCACAGCAGATACCAGCTGGCCACCAGTCCCGCCCCGGCAGCTGCCAGTGCACTGCGCAGGTTGCCGCCGAACATCATGGCAAAGCAGAACGCCCCGCACAGCCCGGACAGCAGCTGCACGTGATCTTTGGGGAAGGGCAGCTGCCGCGCCAGCACCAGACGGCTCTCGGCTTCATCCAAGGTCATCCCGGTCTGGGCGATCTGGCGGGAAAGCTCGTTCACCGCCGCCACCCGCCCCAGATGGGTGGTGCGCACCGGTACGTTGCGCACCTCGCTGATCTCGGCAGTGCCGGCACTGGCAAAAATGCCGTTGGTCAGCACATAAACGTGGAACTCCCGCAAATGGAAGCTGCGCGCCATGATCTCCATGGTCTGCTCCACCCGGAACACCTCCGCGCCGTTTTCCAGCAGGGTCTGCCCTGCGGCCATGATAAAATCCATGATGCGGCGGCGCAGCTCTTCATCGGGAAAAGGGTCTCTGCTGTTCATTGCCTGCTCTCCTTGCAAAAGATGATACCCTATTTTATCATGTGCACCAGCCGCATACAAGGGCGTATAATAAAAAGCTCTGGAAACACCAGAGCTTTCTTGCGAAAAGGGTCGGAATATGTTATAATCATCCTGTCGCTGAAAAGCGATCGAAAGGTACTGCACATACGGCAGGCGGTTGGCTCTCACTTCCGGAAGGAGGTGAGAACATGCCTATTACTTTGACATTCCACTTGTTTGGATTTACGTTTACGATCAAGGTAAGAAAGTAAAAACCGCCACCCCCCACAGGTGACGGTTTTTCTTTGGATAAAAGTTAAACTAAAAACCTAAAGGGCCAACCGCTTGTCGCAGTGCCTTTTGTAGTTATAGTATAACCCTTTTTGTGCGCATTGTCAAGCAAAACGGGCGCGGCAAAAGGCCGGAAGCCATATCCCTACCCAAAAACTTCGTTGAAGGTGTTGACAAATGCCGCCGATGGGTTTATTATAGTGTCAATATCACAAAAATGGCTGTGAAGAGAAGAGTAGGCCTTCGCATTGATCCTTACCAGAGAGCCCGGGCGGTGGAAAAGGGCAGGAAACAGGAAGCTGAAAATGGTCTCGGAGCCGTGCGGACGAGGCGCAGGAGTGCTAAGCCCGCAACGGGATGCGCCCGTTACAGCGTCCGGCTGTAAGCAGTACACGCTGCCGCAGCATCGAGGCTGTATCCGTAAGGATACAGTGAACCAAGGTGGTACCACGGAAGTATGTTCATGCCTCCGTCCTTGCAGAGTCTAAGGCTCGTAAGGACGGGGGCATTTTTTCATTCATCCGTTCAAGGCCGCGCGCGGAAAGGTGCCGTGCGGGTCGCAGTACATAATAGAGAACAATAGAGAGGGAACAAAACTATGATTACTCGTCGCGATTTTCTGAAAGTTACCGGTGTGGCAGCCGCAGCCGCTGCCCTGACTGCCTGCGGTGGTTCTTCTTCCACTGCTTCTTCCGCCGCTGCATCCGGCAGCGTGGCATCCTCTGCCGCAGCTAAGCTGGATAAGATCAAGGTGGCTGTGCCCAACGATACCACCAATGAGGCCCGCGCCCTGACCCTGCTGGAGAAGAACGGCTTCTTCAAGCTGAAGGCAGATGCCGGCCTGACCGCCACCAAGAACGACATCGAGGAGAACCCCCTGAACGTCACCGTGGACGAGGTGGAGGCCGCTCAGGTGCCCAACGTCCTGCAGGACGAGGACTACGCCGTCATCAACTCCAACTACGCCATCTCTGCCGGTCTGAACCCCATGACCGATGCACTGGCCATGGAGGACGGCTCTTCTGCTTACGTCAACATTCTGGTGTGCAAGGACGGCAATCAGGAGGAGCCTAAGATCAAGGCTCTGGCTGCTGCCCTGCAGAGCCAGAAGGTGAAGGACTTCATGGACGAAACTTACAAGGGCTCCGTGGTGTCCGTTGTGGAGAACCCCACCGACGGCTATGATTCCACTGTGGATTATGACGCTCTGAACGGCCAGACCGTCAGCTGCGCCGCTACTCCCGCTCCCCACTGCGAGGTGCTGGAGGTGTGCAAGGAGATCCTTGCCGCCAAGGGCATCACGCTGGACATCCAGGAGTACGACGACTATGTGATCCCCAACCAGATCGTCGAGGACGGTCAGGTAGACACCAACTACTTCCAGCATCAGCCGTATCTGGACAACTTCAACGCCGAAAAGGGTACCCATCTGGTATCTGTTGCCGGTATTCACGTAGAGCCCATGGGCGTCTACGGCGGCAAGCAGGACAGTCTGGCACCCATCGAGGGATAATCTACCATCGAGGGATAAGCTAAAGGAGCAATTTCTGTGATCGAACTCAAGTATCTTTCCAAGACCTTCCAGATGAAGGATGGCGCGGTGAAAGCGCTGCAGAACATCAACCTCACCATTCCCGATGGCTCCATCTACGGCATCATCGGTATGTCCGGTGCGGGCAAATCCACGCTGGTGCGTTGCATCAACCTGTTGGAGCGCCCCACCGGCGGCAGCGTGGTGATCGACGGCGTGGCAATGGAGACCTTGTCTCCCGTCTCGCTGCGCAAGCGCCGCCGGGAAATCACCATGATCTTCCAGCAGTTCAACCTGCTCATGCAGCGCACCTGCCTGAAGAATGTCTGCTTCCCCATGGAGCTGGCAGGCGTAAAAAAGGCCGAGGCGGAAAAGCGCGCCATGGAGCTGCTGGAGATGGTGGGACTGCCGGATAAGGCCAACGCCTACCCGGCACAGCTGTCCGGCGGTCAGAAGCAGCGCATCGCCATTGCCCGTGCATTGGCTACCAACCCTAAGGTGCTGCTGTGCGACGAGGCCACCAGTGCGCTGGACCCCAACACCACCCACTCCATCCTGACCCTGATCAAGGATATCAACCGTAAGCTGGGCATCACCGTGGTGGTCATTACCCACCAGATGAGCGTGGTGGAGGAAATCTGCGACAGCGTGGCTATTCTGGACGGCGGTGTGGTCGTGGAACAGGGCTCGGTACAGGAAATTTTTGCAAATCCCAAAACGGCAGCTGCCAAGCGTCTGGTGGCGCCCAACGGCGGCAGCGCAGCGCGGGATCTTTCCTGTTTTGCGCCGGATGACCATGTGGTGCGCGTTACCTTTAATGGTTCCTCCACCGCAAAGCCGCTGGTGGCAAGCCTTGCTGCCGAAAAAGGCATTCTGGTGTCGGTGCTCAGCGCCGATACCCGCGATCTGAGCGGCCAGTGCTACGGCTCTATGCTGCTCAAGCTGCCCGCAGAGCTTGCTGTCGCACAGCAGGCTATGGAATATATGCGCAGCCAGTCTGGCGTAACGGTAGAGGAGGTGACCGGTATATGAATATCGCAGATTACGGCTTTGCCATCTGGGAGACCTTTTATGTAACGGTGCTCTCCACCGCCTTTGCGCTGGTGCTGGGTCTGCCGCTGGGCGTGCTGCTGGTAGCCGGTGACAAGGACGGCATTCTGCCCCTGCCCGGCTGGCTGATGCATCTGATCAATATCGTCATCAACATCCTGCGCAGCGTGCCCTTCCTGATTTTGATGATCTGCGTGTTCCCGCTTACCCGCGCCATCGTGGGCACTACGGTGGGCACCAAGGCCACCGTAGTGCCGCTGGTGGTCGCCGCCTTCCCCTTTGTGGCACGTCTAGTGGAGACCAGCCTGCGGGAGCTGGATGAAGGCGTAGTGGAAGCTGCCCAGAGCATGGGCGCGACCCCCTTCCAGATCATCACCAAGGTCATGATCCCGGAGTGCCTGCCTGGCCTGATCTCCAGTATGACCACCGCGCTGACCACCATTCTGGGCTATTCCGCCATGTCCGGCGTCATCGGCGGCGGCGGTCTGGGCAAGATCGCCTTGTCCTACGGCTACTACCGCTACCAGACCAACATCATGATCGTCTGTGTGGTGCTGCTGGTGCTGATGGTGCAGGCGTTCCAGTCTGTGGGTACCCTGTGGGCCACCAAGAGCGATAAGCGCCTGCGGAAATAAGAAGCTTTGAATTTTCGATTCCCCGCCGGAGACAGCTCTCCTGCGGGGAATCGTCCTTCCCGACCAAAAAACCAGCAAAGGAGTATGTTGTATGAACCGTGATACCATCTGTGTGCAGGGTGGCTACACCCCCGGCAATGGCGAGCCCCGTCAGATCCCCATCATCCAGTCCACCACCTTCAAGTACGCCACCAGCGAGGACATGGGCAAGCTGTTCGATTTGGAAGCAGACGGCTATTTCTATTCCCGTCTGCAGAACCCCACCTGCGACATGGTAGCCAAAAAGATCTGCGAGTTGGAGGGCGGCACTGCCGCCATGCTTACCTCCAGCGGACAGGCCGCAAACTTCTTTGCGCTGTTTAATATCTGCGAAGCAGGGGACCACATCGTGGCCTCCAGCACCATCTACGGCGGCACCTTCAACCTCATCTCGGTCACCATGGCCAAGATGGGCATCACCGCCACCTTTGTAGACCCCCTGTGCACCGAGGAGGAGCTGAACGCCGCCTTCCGGCCCAACACCAAGGTGGTGTTCGGCGAGACCATCGCAAACCCCGCCCTGACCGTGCTGGACATTGAAAAGTTTGCCAAGGCCGCCCACGCCCACGGCGTGCCGCTGATGGTGGACAACACCTTCCCCACACCGGTCAACTGCCGCCCCTTTGAGTGGGGCGCGGACATCGTGACCCACTCCACCACCAAGTACATGGACGGCCACGGCGCAGTGCTGGGCGGTGCCATCGTGGACGGCGGCAAGTTCGACTGGATGGCGCACGCTGAGAAGTTCCCGGGTCTGTGCACCCCGGACGACAGCTACCACGGCATCACCTACGCCGAGCGCTTCGGCAAGGAGGGAGCTTTCATTACAAAGGCTACCGCGCAGCTCATGCGGGACTTCGGCTCCATGCAGTCCCCCATGAACGCCTATATGCTGAACCTTGGTCTGGAAAGCCTGCACGTTCGGATGCAGCGCCACTGCGCCAACGGCATGGCGGTGGCACAGTTCTTGGAAAACCACCCCAAGGTGGCCTATGTGAACTACTGCGGGCTGGAAAGCAGCCCCTACCACGCACTGGCGCAGAAGTATCTGCCAAACGGCAGTTGCGGCGTGGTGAGCTTTGGTCTGGCCGGCGGACGTCAGGCCGCCAGCACCTTTATGAAGGAGCTGAAGCTTGCCGCCATTGAGACCCATGTGGCGGATGCCCGCACCTGCTGCCTGAACCCCGCCTCCAGCACCCACCGTCAGATGAACGACGAGCAGCTGGCTGCCGCCGGTGTGCCCGCTGAGCTGGTGCGCATGAGCTGCGGTCTGGAATCCGCCGAGGATCTCATCGCCGATATCGCGCAGGCACTGGATAAGGTCTGATGCCTTCCCGTGAAATCAAAAATCATGATACCCCTGAAGATGGCAAAGCGAACGCGGCGCCATTTTTGAATCGTCTAGCAAAGGAGCGACTTTCCTATGCCGCTGATCATCCCTAAGACCTTACCCGCCTTTGACGCCCTGTATGAAGAAAACGTCTTTGTCATGCACCGGGAGCGGGCGCTGGCGCAGCATATCCGTCCGCTGGAAATTCTGATTCTGAACCTGATGCCCACCAAGATCGCCACCGAGACCCAGATCGCCCGGCTGCTGGCAAACACCCCGCTGCAGGTGCACATGACCCTGCTGCAAACTGCCAGCCACTCTGCCACCCATGTGTCGGCTGCCCACCTTGAGGCCTTTTACAAGACCTTTGACGAGGTAAAGAACAACCGCTACGATGGCATGATCATCACCGGCGCGCCGGTGGAGACCATGGATTTTGAGCAGGTGGACTACTGGAACGAACTGTGCGAGATCATGGACTTCAGCGAAACGAACGTCTACTCCACCCTCCATGTCTGCTGGGGCGCACAGGCCGGGCTGTACTACCACTACGGCGTGCGCAAGCAGCTGCTGCCGGAAAAGATGTTCGGCGTGTTCGAGCACCGGGTCACCCGCCCGGCAAACCCGCTTGTACGCGGCTTTGATGAGGTGTTCTACGCTCCCCACAGCCGTCATACCGGCATCTGCCGGGAGGATGTGGACAACTGCGCCGCACTGCGCATTCTGGCCGAGAGCGACGCCGCCGGACCCTTCCTCATGAGCACCGAGAACGGGCGGCAGATCTTTGTTACCGGTCACCCGGAGTACGATAAGTATACGCTGGATGCCGAGTATAAGCGGGACGTAGCCAAGGGTCTGCCCATCCATGTGCCCGTCAACTATTACCCGGATGACGACCCCGCAAAGCCGCCGCTGTTCCGCTGGCGCGCCCACGCCCACCTGCTGTATGAAAACTGGCTGAACTATTACGTCTACCAGAATACCCCCTACGATCTGGGAGATATCCAACGAGTAAAACACGAGAAATAAATAACAAAAAGGACTGCTGTGAAACAGCGTCAACGAAAAATGCAAAAAAGCTGAGCACCTGATCTTTCACAGATGCTCAGCTTTTTTTACCCTTTTTTGAGAAGCTGTCTTGGAGCTTTCAATATTTTGAAGGTATGCTATTCTGCGGCAGCCCTCTGCCGGATGTTTTTACCCTCTGGGGTGGCCGGTATATGTCAGCGCCACGGTGTCGGGGCCGGTGTTGGCAGAGACCACGCCGCCCAGCTCAAACACGGCCAGCGGCGGCTTGCCAAAGGCCTTGCGGCAGGCCTTTTCCAGATCAGCGGCCTGCGGGATGTTGGTGTGGCCGATCATATACTCAAAATCCTCCACATCCCCGGCGCGCTTCTGGCACAGCTCCACCATGGCGGGCACGACTTTTTCATCGCCGCGCACCTTGGCCTCTACCTTGGTCTTGCCGTCGATCAGGGTAATGATGGGACGGATACCCATCAGTTCGCCCATGACGGCTGCTGCGGCAGAGATGCGGCCGCTCTTTTTCATCTGCCTCAGGCTGTAAGGCCCCAGCACGACCTCCATGCAGTTCATCTGCCGTTCAAATTCGTGGATGACGTGGCGGATCTCTGCGCCGTTATGCAGTTTGCGTGCCATCTCGCACAGATACCAGCCGAACACCATAGAATAGGTGTGGGGGTCCAGCAGATGGATGTTCAGATGGTGCTCCGGGCGCTCCTCCCGCAGCATCCCCTGTGCCATCAGGGCGTTGTTGTAGGTGGAGGAGCCGGATTTGTTAATGGGCACATGGATGACATCCGTGTAGCCCTCGTCCACATACTGGCAGTATTTTTCACAGAACTGGATGGGCGTGATGGCGGCGGTAGAGGGCACACCCTTTGCCGCACGCATTTTATCGTAGAACTCGGTGTTGGTGCAGTCCACACGCTCAACGTAGTCCACATCATCCAGCAGGATGTGGAAACTCATGATATCAATGCCGTATTTTTCGGCCATCTCCTGCGGGATATCGCAGGAGGAATCAGTCAGAATTGCGATCTTGCTCATAATTTCCCTCATTTCCATTCATAATCTCGTAGGTGGCCGTGGTCCAGCAGCTCCGGGAAATCCCACTGCCGCAGCACCTCGTACACGCCCACCGCCACGCTGTTGGAAAGGTTCAGACTGCGGCAGGTGTCCCGCATGGGCATCCGGATGCAGTGCTCCTGATTTTCCACAAGCAGCGCCTCCGGCAACCCGGCGTCCTCGCGCCCGAACACCAGATAAGCCCCGTCCGGGTACTGCACATCGGTGTAGCGCTGGGGCGCCTTGGTGGTAAAGTAGTAGTAGGGGCCGCTGTTGCGGGCAAAAAAGTCCGCAAGGCCGTCGTAGTAGGTAATGTCCAGATAGTGCCAGTAGTCCAGCCCGGCGTGCTTGAGCTTTTTGTCATCAATGGCAAAGCCCATGGGGCCCACCAGATGCAGACGGCAGGCCGTGCAGGCACAGGTGCGCGCCACGTTGCCGGTGTTCTGGGGGATGCGGGGCTCTACCAGCACGATATTCAAAGTCGGCTTGTCCATCATAAAATGCCCTCCGGTTCCTCCCGCAGGGGGCACAGGCGGGGCAGCAGCGGCTCAAACCACACGCCGAAGCGGGTGTCCTGCGTGCAGGGCGTGCCCTGAATGGCCAGCGAAACAAACTCCGCAGCGTTATCGGCGGCGGCGCTCAGGGCGTTGCCCTGCAGCAGCGAGCCGATGAGCACGGCACCATACAGATCCCCCGTGCCGGGGAAGCTGCGGCTGATATGCAGCTTTTTGATGACGAAGCGGTCTGCGCCGGTACCGGCACAGCCGATGTACTTGCCCAGCGGCAATCCGGTGACCACCGCGTTGGAGGCCAGCGGCTGCAAAGCATCTGCCAGTGCCTGCGCGGCGGTATCGTCCAGCTCATCGGTGACCGGCTGCTGCTGCAAAAGCAGCTGCGCCTCGGTGTAGTTGGGCAAAATCAGATCTGCCGCGCGGCACAGGCTGCGGATGCGCTCGACCAGTGCCGGGGTAACGGTGGAATAGGCCTTGCCGTTATCGCCCATTACGGGGTCCACCACCTTGTAGGCGGCAGGCCACAGGGCAAAGGCTTTTTCAGCCAGCGCTACCTGTGCCTCGCCGCCCAGATAGCCGGTATAGATACAATCAAATTGCAGTCCAAGGGTCTGGTAGTGCTCCAGTGCGGCCATGCCGTAGGCACTGCCGTCCATCCGGGCGGGGGTGCCAAGGCCGCCGGTGTGGGTGGAGAGCACCACCGTGGGCAGCGCCACCGGCTGGAAGCCCATGACCGACAGCACAGGCAGGATCACCGCAAGGCTGCACCGGCCCACGCCGGACAGATCGTGGATGCAAAGGATCTTTTTTGGTTCAACGGGTTTTTGCAAATAGGAAAACCTCCTTGCTGAAAAGCCGCGCACAGCGGCTTATAAAAAGCATCATAGAACAGTATACCACAAATTGCTGCATAAAAAAAGCGTATACCAGATTCTTTTGCGGAAATAATAGCACTGCAAGCCCTGTCATGACAGGCCGAAAGGAGAAATTCAGGATGAAACAGCGAGAAAATTCCGCCGCAGGCATGGTGGTGGGCATGGCCACCGGTGCAGTCCTTGGGGCTGCCGGTGCCATGATGGCTACCCAGAGCAAGCGCCAGATGCGCCGCAATGTGCGCAAGGTGATGAAGGGCGCGGAAAATGCGGTGATGCAGCTGGATAAAATGGCCGCCGACTTTGTGGAAAAGCACATCGACTGCTGAACAGCAAAAGCGCCGTCCCGGGTGGAACGGCGCTTTTGTTATCGTGCGGTTTATTTTGCCCAGATGCACATCCGGGCGGTGGTGTTGATCTCGCCCAGCAGGCTCAGATCCATCTGGATGTTGCAGGTCACGGTCAGCGCCTTACTCACATCGCTGCCGGTCAGCACCGAGGCAGGCAGGTTTTTGATGGTCAGGATGCCGTTGCCCTTTTCAATCTCGCCGGTCAGGGTACCGGTGTAGGTCACATCGCCGATGGTCAGGCCGGTCAGGCAGCCGGTCACATTAAGCTTGGTCACCTGCTTGACGGGCAGCATCAGGGTGTAGGTGCCGTTGGACTGGCGGGCAAGGGTAGCCTCGCGGTCAGAATCAATGCCGGAGTTGGCCATGGATTCCTTGTCGGAGTTTTCCTTCCAGAATTTGACCCCAACGGGGGTATTTGCGGCGGCAGAAGCGCCCAGTGTGAGCATACAGAACATCAGCAGCGTCAGCAGGGCAGCGCCGGTACGTTTTAAGGCGGTAGTCATGGTTTTATCCTTTCTGCCGCAGCTACGGCATGGTGAAACAGAGTATATAATGCTCCATAAGGTGCTAATTTGTCAATACTAACATAGCATGACCGGAGGGCCTTGTCAATGCGCCTTGGCAGTCTTTCACAAAAATGTTGCGAATCCATCACAAAATGTGGAAGGTGTGATAAAAAAGGACGCTGCAGCATTGCAGCGTCCTTTTGGGTGGTTACGTTATAGCGGCTCAGACCTCAAAGTTGGGGTCGTCCTTCAGCATGTGGATGTTGGACATAAAGGCGCTCTGCTCGGGGTCGGTGAACGTGGCGTCCTTCACATACTTGTTCAGCACAGCAGCGGTGCGCACGGGGTCGGCAATGGTACCGGCACCGCCGATGCAGCCGCCGGGGCAGCCCATGCCTTCCAGCAAGTAGCCGTTGTACTTACCGGCCTTGGCCAGCATCAGCAGCTTCTTGCAGTCGGCCAGACCCTGTGCGGAGGCGATCTTCACCTCCATGTCGGGACGCCATTCCTTGATCTTGTCGGCAACGGCCTTGGCCACGCCGCCGGACTGTGCAAAGCCGCGGCCGGCAGCAGAAGCGTAGCACAGATCCATCTCGGCGGGATCCACTTCCAGATTGTCCAGATCCAGATCCTTTGCCTCAATGATACCGGCCAGCTCTTCAAAGGTCAGCACGAAGTCCACGTCGGAGCGGACGGTGCGGCGGGAGGCCTCCAGCTTCTTGGCGGCGCAGGGTCCGATGAAGCACATACGGGCATCGGGGTCGGCCTGCTTCATCATGCGGGCGGTGAACACCATGGGGGTCATGGTCATGGAGATGTTCTTGGCAAGGCCGGGGAAGGCGGTCTTTGCCATCATGCTCCATGCCGGGCAGCAGGAGGTAGCCATGAAGTCCAGCTTCTCGGGCACTTCCTCCAGGAAGTCGTGTGCCTCGTCCACAGTGCACAGGTCGGCACCGATGGCAACCTCCACCACGTCGCAGAAGCCGATGGCCTTCAGGGCGGACTTCAGCTTGCCGGTGGAAGCCAGAGAGGGGAACTGGTTGATGAAGGCGGGAGCGACCAGCGCATAGATGCGGTCGCCGCGGTTGAAGCCCTGAATGAGCTGATAGATCTGACCCTTGTCGGCAATGGCACCGAAGGGGCAGTTCACCAGACACTGACCGCAGGACACGCACTTGCTGTAATCGATCTCGGCACGGCCCAGCTCGTCAGAGTGGATCGCGCCCATGCCGCAGGCAGCGGCGCAGGGACGCTCGGTCTTGACGATGGCATTGTAGGGGCAGACGGTGACGCAGCGGCCGCACTTGATGCACTTGTCCTGATCGATGGTGGAACGGCCGCTCTCCCAAGTAATGGCCTTCTTGGGGCACACTTCCATACAGGGGTGTGCAAGGCAGCCCTGACACAGGTCAGACACCTTGACCAGCTTTTCAGGGCAGCGGTTGCAGGCAAACTTGATCACGTTGACCAGCGGGGGATCATAGTACTTATCGGCGATGGAGGCATCCTCCAGACCGGAGACCACGCTGTTGTGCTCGTCCATGCGGCGGGTGGGAAGACCCATAGCCAGACGCACGCGCTCTTCAACGATGGCGCGCTCCAGGAAGATGTCCTTGCGCAGCTTGCCCTCCTCACCGGGGATGATGGTATAGGGGATCTTGCGCATCAGGTGATTGGCCTGCTCGCCCTTGACGTTGGCGTAAGCCATGCGGGCGACCTCGGTAAACACCTGACGGCGGATCTGGATGACCGTAGTATTGATTCCTCTGAAACTCATTCCAATCTCTCCTTGCTCAGAAACAGCCAAAAAACGGAGCCGCCTGCCCTGTGTGCAGAGCATAAAAACGGCGCTATACGGGCACGGATGGTACCGTGCTGGTTGCTTACAGCACGCCGGACCCGATAAATCCATCTTCATTTTAACATAAAGACGTGCGTATGGAAAGAGCAAAACACAAAATTTGTTAAAAATTTATTGTATTCATGCGGATGCACAGAATGTACAAGTAAAATGAAAAAAATTCAGCAAAGTGCTGCACGCACCCGCTCGCCGTCGTAGCGGCCAAGCTTTACTCGCACGATCTGCCCGCTCTCGCAGCCGGGGGCAGAGACCACCACCGGAATGTACAGCCGGGTGTAGCCGGTGAACAGCGTACCGGACAGGGGCGTTTCCAGCAGCACCTCATCCTCGGTGCCCTCAAAGGCGGCCAGTGTCTCGCAGCGCACCTGCTCGGCTACGGCGTTCATGCGGCGGCTGCGCTCCTGCTTTTCCCGCTCGTGGATCTGATCCGGGAAATCATAAGCCGGGGTGCCGCTGCGGCGGGAGTAGGGGAACACATGCACTTTAAGGAAACCGATCTTTTTCAAAAATGCGCAGCTCTCCTCAAAGTCCTTTGCCGTCTCGCCGGGGAAGCCGCAGATGCAGTCGGTGGTAAAGCTGACCGGGCGGCTGCCGTAGGCGGCGCGGATCTGCTCCACCACCTGTGCGTACTCCTGCGCGGTGTACACCCGGCGCATCCGGCGCAGGGTGGCGGTGCAGCCGCTCTGCAAACTCAGGTGGAACTGGGGGCAAAGCTTGTCCACCGCTGCCAAGCGGGAGATGAATTCCGGGGTGAGCATATCGGGGTCAAGGCTGCCCAGACGAATGCGCTCGATGCCCGGCACCTGTGCGCATTTTTCCACCAGCTCCACAAGGTTCGTGCCGGTGTCCAGCCCGTAGCTGGGCAGGGAGATGGCGCTGAGCACCACCTCGCGGTAGCCCGCAGCGGCCAGCTGGTGCAGCTCGGCCAGAATGCTCTCCTCGGCGCGGCTGCGCACCGGCCCGCGGGCGCGGGGGATGACGCAGTAGGCGCACTGCCGGTTGCAGCCGTCCTCTACCTTGATAAAGGCGCGGGTGTGGGTCTCGAACCGTTCCACCGGCAGCTCCTCGAACTGCTCGCCGCGCTGGTGCGGGGCAATGGCTACGATGCGCTCGTGGCCGTCCAGCAGCTTTTGTACGTTCTCCAGAATGGCCTTGCGGTCGCCGTTGCCGCACACAAGGTCGGCTTCCATGAACTGTGCGGCCTCCTCCGGGAAGGCCTGCGGGTAGCAGCCGGTCAGCACCGTCACCGCACCGGGATTTTCGCGCTTTTTGCGGCGCAGCCACTTGCGGCTCTTCTGGTCGCCGAAGTTGGTCACGGTGCAGCTGTTCACAATGAACACATCCGCTGCTTCGCCTTCCTGCGCAATGGTAAAGC
Source organism: Faecalibacterium prausnitzii (assembly GCF_003324185.1). Classification (GTDB taxonomy): domain Bacteria; phylum Bacillota; class Clostridia; order Oscillospirales; family Ruminococcaceae; genus Faecalibacterium; species Faecalibacterium prausnitzii. The sequence goes on along the minus strand of NZ_PXUP01000008.1, from coordinate 63,978 downwards.
CGTTGGCGCGGAACAGCTGTTCCAGCGCACCGGTCTCGTTCAGGTTGACCTTGCAGCCGAGGGTATAAAAACAAACTCGCATGGGGAACGATCCTTTCGATAAAAACGGGGGTGTTTTGCATTTCTTCTCATTATATAACAGAAGCCCACCGGGGTGCAAGACTGTTTTTGCACGGAGACACCGGTCTTTTGCAGTGCGTCAAAACAAAAAGGGACGCGAAAAATCTCGCGTCCCAAAGCTGCAGGAAGGAATGACGAGCCGTTAGCTGTTTTTCAGGGTAACGAACAGATAATCGGTCTCCTTGCCGTCCAGTGTATCGGTCTTGCGCTCAATGAAATCGACCTCGTACATAGACAGGGGAAGCTGACGTCTCACAAAAGCGTTGATGGCGTTCTCCTGGGCGTCCGGCTTCAGGCTGGCCACGACAGAAAACTGCTTGGTGTCCAGAGCCTTCTGGATATCTTTACCGATCACGGTAGCAGAGAACCGGACGGGCAGCATGAGCTGACCGGAGCAGCCGGTGAACAGGGCGGCACCTGCAACAGCAGCAGCGGACAGACCGGCGATCTTTATAAAGTTACGGCGAGAAAGATTCATAATGAGACCCTCCTTGTGATTGCATGATTGTATGAAACTGGGCTTGCTCCCTTCTGGGAACAGTTCAATTTTACAAGTTTTGCCGTGAAAAGTCAAGGGACAGGTACCAAAGTTAACAGAAAACGAACACAATATGAAAAATAGTACGGCAAAATTGACGAGCGGCATGCCTGAAAAGACCACTGCATACAGTAGCAGCAAGAGACTTCGCACGGGGAGGGACGGAAATGGAACGGAGAAATCTGGCGTTGCTGTGCGCGGGGGTGGTCTGCTTCTGGCTGTTTGCGCTGGCCTTCGGCACGGCGCAGGGCAAGGGGCTGCGCATTCAACCGGCGGTGCAAACGCAGGCAGAACCGGCAGCGCAGACCCTGACGGTCACCCCGCCGCAGCTTACCCTGCCCTGCCGCGCGGCGATCCTTATCGACCAGACCAGCGGCGCGGTGCTTTACGAGATGAACGCTGACCAGACCATGCCCATCGCCTCCATTACCAAGGTGATGACCCTGCTGCTCACCTTTGAGGCGGTGCACGCCGGGCGGCTGACCATGGATACCGCTGTGCCGGTTAGTGAGCACGCCTACCACATGGGCGGCAGTCAGATCTGGCTGGAGCCCGGGGAGCAGTTCACGCTGGACGAGATGCTCAAGGCCATCTGCGTGTCCTCTGCCAACGATGCAGCAGTGGCGGTGGCAGAGCTTGTGGGCGGCAGCGAGCCTGCCTTTGTGCAGCAGATGAACGCCCGCGCCGCAGAGCTGGGCATGGAGCACACCACCTTCCGCAACGCCTGCGGGCTGGACACAGAAGGGCATCTTTCCACCGCACGGGATGTAGCCATCATGAGCCGCACCATCCTGAACACCTGCCCGGAGGTGCTGCACTATACCGGCATCTGGACGGACACCCTGCGGGGCGGGCAGACCCAGCTGGTGAACACCAATAAGCTGCTGCGGCGTTATAACGGCATCACCGGGCTCAAGACCGGCACCACCGGCGGAGCGGGCGTGTGCATTACCGCCAGCGCCACCCGGGACGGGCTGAATCTCATCGCGGTGGTGCTGGGTGCACCCTCCAGCAAGGAACGGTTCGAAGCCGCCACCACCCTGCTGGACTACGGCTTTGCGGCCTACCGTGCCGCACCGGTGCCCCTGCCGCAGGAGCGCCCGCTGCAATTAAAGGTAAAGGGCAGCACGGAGGAGACCGTGCCGCTGGATTACGCCGCTCTGCCGCAGACCGCGTTGTTGCCCGCCGAAAGCGCCGGACAGCTGACCGTGCAGCTGGAACTGCCCGACACGCTGGAAGCCCCGGTGACCCGGGGACAGACGGTGGGCAAGGCGCAGCTGCTGTGCGGCGAAGCAGTACAGGGGGAGTACCCGGTGTGCGCTGCCGCCGATGCGCCCCGCATGGATGTTGACACCGCCTTGCAGCTGCTGTGGGACAGCCTGCGGGGGACAGCAGCCTGACCCTGTGCCGAAAAAGGCGCTTCAGCGCACAAAAGTGCACCGGACGCCCGGTGGGACTGTTGGATACCTGAACAAATCTGGATGAAGAAACAAAAAAACACTATTAAAATTGTATGAAATCTAAGGAATTTGACCTTGACTTTACCCGGAGGGAACGGTACACTTATACCAAGATATTTCCTCGCAGGGCAAAGGCCCGGCAGATCGTTTGGAGGTTTTAATAAAATGAGTGTCGCACTGAACACGAAACACCTCTCCAGCTTCATCAGCGAAGAGGAATATGCAGCCATCTACCCGCAGGTAGAAGCCGCCCACAAGCAGCTGGAAGCCAAGAACGGCCCCGGCAGCGATTTTCTGGGCTGGATGACCCTGCCCCGGGATTACGACAAGGAAGAGTTCGCCCGCATCAAGGCAGCTGCTGCCAAGATCCGCGAGGACTCCGACGTTCTGGTCGTGGCCGGTATCGGCGGCAGCTATCTGGGCGCACGCGCTGTTGTGGAGGCCGTTAAGGGTATGTACCACAACGAGCTGGAGGATGGTCTGAAGATCTACTTCTGCGGCAACAGCATCAGCCCCACCTACCTGAACAATATCATCAGCCTGTGCAAGGGCAAGCGCTTCTCCATCAACGTCATCTCCAAGTCCGGCACCACCACCGAGACCTCTCTGGCCTTCCGTGTGCTGCGCGAGCTGCTGGAAAAGGAGATGGGCGTGGAGGAAGCCAACAAGCGCATCTACGCCACCACCGACCGTGCCAAGGGCACTTTGAAGCAGCTGGCTGACGCACAGGGCTGGCCTACTTTTGTAGTTCCCGATGACGTGGGCGGCCGCTACTCCGTGCTGAGCGCCGTGGGTCTGCTGCCCATCGCCGCTGCCGGCATCGACATCGATGCTCTGATGCAGGGCGCTGCCGACGCTATGGAGCGCTTCTCCGTGCTGAGCCCCGACAACGATGCTTACAAGTACGCCGCCATCCGCAACATCCTGTACCGCAAGGGCAAGGCTGTGGAGATCCTGGAGTGCTACGAGCCGGACTTCACCCTGATGAACGAGTGGTACAAGCAGCTGTTCGGCGAGAGCGAGGGCAAGGACAACAAGGGTCTGTTCCCCGCAAGTTGCATCTTCTCCACCGACCTGCACTCCATGGGTCAGTTCATTCAGGAAGGTGCCCGCATCATGTTCGAGACCATCGTGGACGTGAAGAAGCCCGCACAGGATCTGTTCATCGACCCGCTGGAGGGCAACTTTGACGGCCTGAACTTCCTTGCAAACCAGAATATGAGCGTGGTCAACCGCAAGGCCATGGAAGGCACCATTCTGGCACACACCGACGGCGGTGTGCCCGAGGTGCTGATCGAGGTGGATGACCTGTCTGCTTATAATGTGGGCTACCTGATCTACTTCTTCTGGCGTGCCTGCGCCTGCAGCGGCTACCTGCTGAGCGTGAACCCCTTCAACCAGCCCGGCGTGGAAAGCTACAAGAAGAATATGTTTGCCCTGCTGGGCAAGCCCGGCTATGAGGGCCTGACCGCAGAGCTGGAGGCAAAGCTGAAGTAAGCTGCCGAACGTTAAAAATGATCTCCCGCCGCAAGGCGTGGAAAATACAGGAGGACTGAACTATGATTAAACTGATTGTTGGTACCAAGGGCTCCGGCAAGACCAAGGCTATGATCGACCAGATCAACGACGCGGTCAAGACCTCCAAAGGCAATGTTGTTGTTGTGGAAAAGGGCATGAAGCTCACCTACGACATCGCTCCTGCAGCACGTCTGATCGATCTGGACGAGTACAAGATCTCCGGCGGCGAAATGCTGTACGGCTTTGTGGCCGGCCTGATGGCAAGCAACTACGACATCACCGACCTGTACATTGACGGCATCCTGAAGGTGCTGGACCACGATATCAACCGTCTGGGCGTTGTGCTGGACGAGATGGCAGCCATTGCCGGCGACAGCGTGAAGGTCACCGTGACCGTCAGCGCAGACGAGGCCGCACTGCCCCACGATGTGAAGAAGTACCTGTGATCTGATAAAAGAACAGGGCTAAAGGCTTTTCCAACAGGCAGAAGACCGGAGAAAAATAAATTTTTTCGGTTTTCTGCCTGTTTTGGTGTTGACAAAGGGTTGCTTTGGCGCTATACTAACAAAGCAGCCTTTTCAGAGGTGTACTATGCAATTTGACCTGAGAAAGTTTATCACAGCCGGCGCAAAGCCGTACCATGCAGAGTTTCAGTGTGATTTATCTGCGTACGATTATGCCGGTGCAAGGATCCCGCAGCCGGTCACAGCCGTCTTTGACGCGCAGACCGATGGCGACGAGGTTCAGATAACGTTGCGGGCAAAGGCATCGGTGCACGGAGAGTGCGCCCGCTGTCTGGACCCGGTCACCCGGGAAGAGACAGTCGATACGGAGTGGATCGTCAAGGAGCGGGATCTGGATGACCCGGATTTCGATCTTCCGCTGGACGAAAAAGGACACTTGGACGTGGACGAATGGCTCAATCAGGAGTTTATGTTCCAGATTCCCACGGTGCTGCTTTGCAGCCCCGACTGCGCCGGGCTTTGCCCGCAGTGCGGTAAGAAAAAGGCGGAATGCACCTGCCCACCGGCAGAGCAGACCGATGCCCCCGTAGACACTAGGCTCGCGATCCTTAAATCACTGCTGAACAGATAAACCCATCAAGGAGGTGCAAAAATATGGCAGTACCTAAGAGACATCTTTCCAAGGCCCGCCGCGACAAGCGTCGCAGCAATGTTTGGAAGCTGGAGGCCCCCGCACTGGTGAAGTGCAGCAACTGCGGCTCTCTGAAGCTCCCCCACCAGGCATGTGGCAACTGCGGTTACTACAAGGGCGAGGAAGTCATCAAGAAGGCCTAATTTGCGCGTAATTGGTGGCATAATGGTGTTATGTACAGAAGGGGAGGGCGCAAAGCCTTCCCCTTCTTGTGCTTTAAAGGAGGTGGATGCAGATGGCGATACGGATCGAGCAGGTGGATGCCGGCAGCGAGGCCGAGGCTCTTGGCCTTGCCCCCGGTGACGAGCTGCTGAGCGTGGACGACAACGAGCTGAACGACACGCTGGACTACGATTTTTATACCGACAGCAGCAGCTTCCACCTGAAGGCCCGGGTAGCGGACGGCATCCGGGAGTGGGAGGTGCAGCGGCCGCAGCGCGGCCCCTTTGGCTGCGGGTTCAAGACCTATCTGGGCGATGCAAAGCATTCCTGCTCCAACCACTGCATGTTCTGTTTCATCGACCAGCTGCCCCCGGGTATGCGCGAGAGCCTGTATTTCAAGGATGATGACGAACGGCTGAGCTTTTTGTTCGGCAACTACATCACCATGACCAATATGCAGGATCACGAGATCGACCGCATCATCAAGATGCACATCTCGCCTATCAATATCTCGGTGCACACCACCAACCCCCAGCTGCGGGTGCGGATGCTGGCCAATAAGCGCGGCGGCGAGGTGCTCAAGTACCTGCCCCGGCTGGTGGAGGGCGGCATTGCCGTCAACTGTCAGCTGGTGCTTTGCCGCGGCGTGAACGACGGCGACGAGCTGCGCCGCACCCTTGCCGACCTGCTGGAGCTGACCCCCATGGTGCAAAGCATTGCAGCCGTGCCCTGCGGTATTACGGATTACCGCAAAAATCTGTACCCGCAGGTGCCCTACGATGCAAAGACCAGCGCTGAGGTCATCGACATTATGGAAGAATTCGGTGATGAATGCAAGCGCCGCCACGGCAAGCGCATCATCTACCCCAGCGATGAATGGTACCTTAAGGCAGGCCGCCCCATCCCTGCGGCGGCGTTCTACGAGGACTACGATCAGCTGGAAAACGGCGTGGGCATGATGCGCCTGTTCGAGGAAGAATTTCTGGCGGAACTGGACAAGCCCCACCGGATCTACGGCACCAAGGAGCTGGACGTGGTCACCGGCACCATGGCAGCGCCCCTCATCACCCGCATGATGGAGGAGCTGCACCGCCAGTACCCCATGATCACCGTGCACGTCCACACCATCCAGAACCGCTTTTTCGGCGGCAATGTTGGTGTGACCGGCCTCATCACCGCCACCGACATCATCGCCCAGTGCGCTGGCAAGCTTGCTACAAAAACACTGGGCATCCCGGCTGTGATGCTGCGGGAGGAAAAGGACACCTTCCTTGACGATATCACGGTGGAGCAGCTGGGGCAGCAGCTGGGCGTAAAAGTGGAGGTGCTGCCCACGGCAGGCGGGGACGAAGCCCGCGCCTTGCTGCGCAGCGGCCTGCACATTGCCCGCAGAAGGAAGAGTGGCAGCTGATAACGCCATTTTTATTGTATTTTACCCCTTTTAAGAAAGGAGGAGACCCCATGAGCAAACCGATCGTAGCAGTGGTGGGCCGCCCCAACGTGGGCAAATCCACCCTGTTCAATAAGCTGTGCGGCCAGCGCCTTGCCATTGTGGAGGATACCCCGGGCATTACCCGCGACCGCATTTTTGCCAACTGCGAGTGGAACGGCCACGAGTTTTTGCTGGTGGATACCGGCGGCATCGAGCCCAAGGCCACCGAGGGCATTCTGGCCCACATGCGCGAGCAGGCGCAGATCGCCATTGACACCGCCGATTGCATCATCATGGTCACGGACGTGCGCAACGGCCTGACCGCAGCCGACGAGGATGTGGCGCACATGCTGCGCCGCAGCCACAAGCCCATCATTCTGGCCGTGAACAAGTGCGACAAGGTGGGCGAGGCTCCCATGGAACTGTACGAGTTCTACAACCTCGGCTTTGACGAGGTGATGCCCATTTCTTCCGTGCATGGTCACGGTACGGGCGATCTGCTGGATGCAGTGTGCGCCCATCTGGACTTCAGCGAGACCGTGGTGGAAGAGGACCGTATCCCCGTTGCCATCATCGGCCGCCCCAACGTGGGCAAGTCCAGCCTGACCAACCGCATTCTGGGCGAGAATCGTATGATCGTGGCCAACGAGGCCGGCACCACCCGTGATGCCATCGACACCCCGGTGGACAACGCCTACGGCAAGTTCATCTTTACCGATACCGCCGGTCTGCGCAAGCGCAGCAACATCAGCGATGGCTTGGAGCGCTACATGGTGGTGCGTGCACTGGCTGCTGTGGAGCGCAGCCGCGTGGCGCTGATCCTTGTGGATGCCACCGTCGGCTTTACCGAGCAGGACAGCAAGGTGGCAGGCTACGCCCACGAGCAGGGCAAGGCCTGCATCATCGTGGTAAACAAGTGGGATGCCGTGGAAGGCAAGGAGACCAACACCATGGAGCTGCAGCGCCGGGGCTATGCCGAGTGCTTCAGCTTTATGGGCTATGCACCCATTATCTTCATCTCTGCCCAGACCGGCTACAACGTGAACAAACTGATGCAGCTGATCCGGGATGTGGACGCCGAGAACGGTGCCCGCGTGCCCACCGGCGTGCTGAACGAGATGCTGGCCCGCGCTACCGCCCGGATGCAGCCCCCCAGCGACAAGGGCCGCCGCCTGAAGATCTACTACCTGACGCAGGCCTCTACCCGTCCCCCCACGTTCGTGGCCTTCGTGAACGCAAAGCACCTGTTCCACTTCAGCTATCAGCGGTATCTCATCAACCAGATTCGCGAAAACTTTGGTCTGGAGCATACGCCCATCCGTCTGGTCGTGCGGGAGCGCGGCTCCGGCGAGGTGGGTGCCAAGGACGTATAACACGTCAGGGAGGCTCAGATGATGAAATCTGTTCTCATCGCTGCGGTGTCCGCTGTACAGGCGTATCTGCTGGGCAGCATCGACACCGGTATCCTCGTCAGCAAGTTTTTGTACCACGATGACGTACGCAAGTACGGCAGCGGCGCTGCAGGCATGACCAATATGCTGCGCACCTTCGGTAAAAAGGCAGCGGCACTTACCGCTTTTGGTGATGTGCTCAAGGGTGTGCTGGCGGTGTGCATCGGCCGCTGGCTGTTCACTCTGATGCCGGAGAGCACCACGCTCTCGCCCTATCTTGCGGTGTACCTTGCCGCCATCTTTGCCATTATCGGCCATTTGAAGCCCCTGTATTTCGGCTTCAAGGGCGGCAAGGGCGTGCTGGTGGCGGGCGGCACCATTCTGGCCATCCAGCCGGTTCTGATCCCCTTTCTGGCGGTCATCTTTCTGGCCTGCCTGCTGCCCACCGGCATGGTGTCACTGGGCAGCGTGACCATGGCAGCACTCTACCCGGTGCTCACCATCCTGTACGGCGTGTTCCGGGGCTATTCTGCCGCCGACCTTGCCGTGTGCACCATCGGCTCGGTGATTATGGCCGCAATGGTCATTTACATGCACCGCTCCAATATCCAGCGCATCCGCGAGGGCAAGGAGTACCGCTTTGGCCGTCACGGCAAAAAGTAACAGAAAATAGTAAACCACCCCGCAGCAGCCGTTCACCGGCCGCTGCGGGGTGGTTTTTGTATATGCTTATTCCTTTGTCTCGGTCTCTTCCTCAGGCTTTGCTTCGGAATGCCGCCGACGGAACCAGTCGGCGGGGATACCGCTCTGGGCGGGGGTAAGATCCGGCGCAGGATGACCGTCCGGCAGGTGCGCACCAAAGGCCGGGACAAAGAAGAACTTGCGCACAATGAAGATCAGCGCGATTGCGCCCACGCTGAGCAGATTCTCCACGGCGGAATCGTGTCCCACCACCAGATGGCGGGCAATGGCGTAAAGCAGCACCTCAAGGCTGCTGCCGGGGCTGTGCTTGGCCAGCATCTTGATGAACTCGATGCCGATCACAATGTCCAAGCTGCGCTCCAGAAAGGTGCGGATCTCTGCCTCGTTGCCATCGAACAGCAGGCCGGGCATCCAGCGGATCAGAGGCACAACGCTGAGCAGCAGACCGATCAGCACCAGCCCGGATAACAGCACTTCCAGCAGACTGGAAGCCTGAATAATGCGGTTGCGCAGGGAGGTACGCCAGTGGCTTTCTACCGGGTGAGAGGGATGCTCCATAGTAAGACCTTCCTTTCGGCATTCTGCTAAACAGGATTCGACAAACTTCTGGTTAGATTGTAGCAGAATGCGGGCAGGCTGTCAATTCATGGAAAAATCAATTCTCCTTGGCGGCAGACTGTGCCGGAACGTACCCGGCCTTCTGGATGCAGGCGATGCCGTCGGCGGTGTCCAGCCAGTCGTACAGACGGCGCTCCGGGCTGTCGGCGGCGGCATCTGGGTGGATGACGGCGTAGAAATCGTTGCACAGGGGGTAGCTGCCGTCGGCAAGAGTGTCGTTGCTGGGGATCACACCGTCCACCGCCAGCAGCCGCAGCCCGGGCTTAGAGTACATCTGGTCGATGTAGTAATACACGGAGAAACCGATGGCGTTGGCGCTGTTGTTGTAATCGGCAATGCTGTCCACCAGCTCGCCCATTTCGGCGGGTGCCAGCTCAGAGGGCGGGGTCATCAGCTCGCCACCCTGAATGAGCAGTTTTTTGAACAGGGTCTGGCTGCCGGAGTCCTCGCCGCGCTGAAAGGCAACGATGGCCTGATCCTTGCCGCCTACATCCTTCCAGTTGGTGATCTTTCCGGCATAGATATCCCGCAGCTGCTGCTGGGTAAGCGCCTGCACGGGGTTATCCTCGTTGACGATGAACACCAGCGCGTCCACCCCGATGGGCTTCTGCTCCAGCTCCACATTGGCTTCCTGCAGCTCTTCTTTTACATAGTCCGGCGCTTCGTACACCACCAGCATCCGGGTGGTGGTGTCGTACAGACCAAAGTTCTCCCATGCGTAGGCGGTGGTGCTCACGGTGATGCTGCTGCGGGCTTCCTCCAAGTCCATGCCGGTGGTATCGGCCAGTATCTGCGCCATCAGGGGGATGCAGGCGGTGCTGCCGTCCAGCGGGGGAAACTCCTCCACGGTCAGAAACGGCTCCGGCTGCTGCACAGCCGAGGACGCTGCAGAGGACGCGGGCGGCTCTGCGGCAGAGAAAGCCGTGCTGCCGGAGGGCGCATCCGTGCCCTTGCAGGCGGTCAGCACCCCGGCGGCGGAGCAGGCAGCCAGCCCCAGCAGAAAACTGCGGCGGGAAATTTTAGCGTTTTTCATAAAAAAGCCCTCCTAACTCAATAGCCGTAACTCGGTTCATCGTCCGCAGTGGCAGACGAGAAAATGCTCTGGCAGTACAGCCAGTTGCCGCTTGTGTCCATCCAGCCCACATAGAAGCCCCGCTGTGCGGCAAACACATGGTCGGGCAGGGCGTTTAGACTGTTGGAATAGTACCTGGTGCAGCTGGAAAGCCCCTGCAGCACCACCTTGCCGTCTGCGTCCAGCACATCGTATACGTTGCCGTAGGCGCTGCCCGCAGCGGCGCGGCTGCCGTAGAACATGGGTCTGCCGTCGGGGTCGGTGGTCAGGTAGTTGATGTAGCTGTACTTGCCCTGCAGGGCGGTCAGGTCGCTGACAAGCCCCTGCGGGCCGTACAGCCGGGTGGCGGTGGTCTCGTAGCGGTCGTTATCCTGCAATTTCAGCCAGACATAGCCACTGCCGCAGTTGCTCATCCGTACCCGCTGCTGGTGCTCCACCGGTTCTACGGTGGTGTCGGTCAGCAGCTTTCCGTTGTCCGTGCTGTACACCCGCAGACTGCCATCCAGCGCGTAGACGGCTACGGTGTTGTCGGTGGCGTTCACATCGTACAGCGGGGTCTTGGTGCCGGTCTCCAGATCATAGAGTTCGTAGCCGTGATCCTCGCCGCTGTGCCATGTTACCACATAGCCCGGGAAATACTGGCTGGGCTGTTCGTCAAAGGCGGCAATCAGTCCGCGGTCCTCGGTGGTCATGTCCCGCAGCTCGTACCGGCCATCACTGGTGGAAAAGCTGGCAAGACCGCCCGGATAGACCTGCAAAAAGCCCGTGCACTGCTCGCCGGTCAGGACGTTGTACAAAATCCGGTCGGTGGTTTCTTCCCCGGTGGTAACATCCAGCACCACCCAGTCGCTCAGGGTGTCGCTGTCGTAGAAAAGGCGGTATGCCGAGGCGGCGTCGGCGCGGTAGACAGGGGTGCCGTCCTTTTCCTGCACCACCACCCAGCTGTTCTGGCGGTAGTCGGTATCCCAGTCGTAATCGTCCAGCCCCTCCGGGCGGGCGTAGCAGCTGAACACCAGCTTATCGCCGCATAGGGTGCAGCTGTATGCGCCCTCCGGTACCGGCAGAGCTGCGCTGGTGGCAAGGTCGATGACCTGACAGGTGCCGTAGCCGGACTCCGGGACGTATCCGCCGTCGATCAGGCGGCTCTCCTGCAGCACCAGCAGGCCGTTTTGCAGGGTGGCGTTCTGCTCGCCCTCAAAGGTCATTACTTCGGTGCCGGTCTTGTCGTACAGGGCTGTGCGGCGCCCGCCCCGGCCGGTGTGGTCGGACCAGCTGCGCAGCCAGTAGTCTGCTGCACCGGTAGCACTGTCCTCCACCAGCGAGACGTTCTCGCTGCGGGCAGACTGATGCAGCGGGGTGCTGCCGCACAGGATGGTGGTGCTGCTCCCGGAACGGCCGTAGTAGTACAGCACCCGCAGACGGCCATCGTTCAGCACGGCAGGGTCGTACAGGGGTTTGCCGTTGTCGTCCGTAGGTACCGAAACGGCAGAGCTTGCAGCGCCCGGCACGCCGGTGGCGGGCGGCAGCAGGGCGCAGCCACAGCCTAAAGTAAGGGCAAGGGCAGTGCAGACTGCCCCGCAGCCGATACGCAAGACAACACGCTTCATAAAAACCACTCCTTTGCAAAAACAGGGAGGAAAATTTTACCGTTCACTCAGAATACGAAACAGCCGCATTTTTCATTGCAGAACTTGCAGAAAAATGCGGCTAAAAACGGTTACAATTACATTACAGCTGCGCCGGGGCATGGGACGCTTCTGCCTTGTCCATCTGCTCCAGCTGCCGCAGAAAGGCCAGCAAAAAGGGTAGAGAAATGAAGCAGGTGAGCGCGTCTGCAATGGGCTGGCAAAGCTCCACACCCACAAGTCCCAGCACCCGGGGAAGTACAAGAATCAGCGGGATAAAGCACACGCCCTGCCGGCAGCAGGCCAGAAAGGTGGCGCGCCCGGCCTTGCCCACGCTCTGGAAGGTCATGTTGGTCACCACGATCACCGGCTGCAGAAGGATGGCAAAGCACTGGTAGCGGAAGGCGGGCAGCGCCACGGCAGTGACCTCTGGGTCGTCCCGGAACAGGCGGATCAGGTTTTCATCGTTCCACCAGCACACCGCGATCAGCACCACCAGCAGCGCAAAGGCGGCTTTCAGGGTAAAGACGGCGGCCTGCCGTACCCGGTGGTATTTGCGGGCGCCGTAGTTGAAGGACGCCACCGGCTGCAAGCCCTGTCCCACGCCGATGGCCACTGAGAGGATGAACATAAAAATGCGGGACACGATGCTCATGCCCGCCACGGCGGCATCGCCGTAGCTGCGGGCGGCAATGTTCAGCAGCATCCCGCCGATGCTGTTCAGCCCCTGACGGCCAAAGCTGGGCGCGCCGCCTGCAAGGATCTGCAAAAACTCGCGCGGCTCCCGGGTGACGGCAGAAAGCCGGAACTGGCTGACCGTTTTGCCCCGCAGGAACATATACAGCAGAATGCCAAAGCTGATGGTCTGGCTGAGGGCAGTGGCGATCCCGGCACCGGCAGTGCCCAACCCTAAAGCGAACATGAACAGCGGGTCCAGTGCAATGTTCAGCAGTCCGCCGGTGACCAGCCCGACCATGGCAAGGTTCGCCTTGCCCTCATACCGCAGGATGTTGTTCATCACCAGACTGGAGATCATCAGCGGTGCGGCAAGCAGGATGGGCCGGGCGTAGGCACAGGCATGGGGCAGAATGGTTTCGGTGCTGCCCAGCAGCATCATAAAGTCCGGCAGGGTGGCAAGGCCGACCACCGCCAGCACTACGCCAAAGGCCAGCGCCGTAAAAAAGCTGGTGGAAGCAAAGCGGGTGGCGGCGTGGGTATCCTGACTGCCCAAGCGGCGGCTGATGATGGTGCCGGAGCCGTGCCCCAGCATAAAGCCCAGCGCCTGTATGATAGCCATCAGGCTGGAAACGACGCCCACCGCGCCGGAAGCACTGGTGGAGATGCGCCCCACAAAAAAGGTATCGGCCAGATTGTAGATGCTGGTGATCAGCATACTTAAAATGGTGGGCGCGGCCAGACTGAGGATCAGCCGGGGGATAGGGGTCTCGGTCATTTTGTGATACTGCACCGCAGTGCGGTCCTGCTGGGTCATGGAAAAATATCCTCCTTCAAAAACGAGAAAACCGCCCCTTCCAGAGCGGCAGATAGTCCTGATAGAAACAGTATAACGCAGTTGCGGCAAAATGTCGAGAGGGAGAAAAAACAGCCTTTCGCCCCTGCGAAGGGGCGAAAAAGCGGGTGAAAACAGGGTGGTTTCTATATAAAGTGCTAAAGAATTGTCGAATTGCTTGTGAAAAATCACGATATGTGGTATTCTTTATAAGAAGGAATTGGAAAAATCTGTGCATTTTATGATTGGGAGGGATTTGTACATGAAATCCGTAGCACAAACTGTGATCGAAGCCGACCGCTTTTATACCATTGCCGCTCACACCGGCAACGTCATTCAGGCAGTGGAAGGCAGCAAGGATGGCGGCACTGTCCGTCTGGGCAAGTATGACCACAAGCCCGAACAGGAGTGGAGCTTTGTCCGCGAGGGCGATGGCGTGTACCGCATCCGCAACCGTGCTTCCGGCAAGCTGCTGGATCTGACCATGACTGGCACTGCCAACGGCACATGGCTGCACCTGTGGGAGGACGTGGGCGGCACGTCCCAGATGTGGAAGGTGGAGCACACCCCGGAGGGCACCGTGCGTCTGCGCTCCTCTTGGGCAGGCGGCAAGTGCGTGGACACCGTGGGCATCGGTGCCGAGGTGGGCGCTGTGCTGCAGATCTGGCAGGAAGTGCCCGGCGGTGGCGACCAGCTGTGGGTCATCTCTGAGGTAAAGGACCGCGTAAAGCGTGCCGCTAAGGCTGAGCAGGCAGCACCCGCTGCCGAGACGAAGTCCGCACCGGCCAAGGAAGCCGCTCCCGCCAAAAAGCCCGCAGCCCGCAAGCCCCGCACCACCAAGAAGGCAGAGGAGAAGCCCGCTGCTCCCACCGCAAAGGCTGCAGAGCCGGTCAAGGCAGAAAAGCCCGCCGTGAAGAAGGCCGCTAAGGCAAAGGCAGAGCCAGCTGCCCCCGCCGCAGAGGTGAAGGCTGCGCCCGTTGTGGAGACCAAGGCTGAGACTGCTGTCCCTGCAACTAAGGCCGCACCCGCTGCTGCAAAGCCCAAGGCAAAGCGTGCACCCTGCAAAAAGACCGTAAAGAAGTAAAAGCAGAATCATTGTTCTGTTTTTTAGAGATTTCCCCCGCAGCGCAAATGTTTCCGAAGGAAACAGGCGCTGCAAAAGCCGTTTTTCGTTACGACCCTACCTGTGAACAAAAAAATCGGACAGACCGCAGTCTGTCCGATTTTTTGTGTTTATATAAGCTTTTTTATGCAGCAGGGGAGGCAGCATCATCGCTCTGGGCGGCGGTCTGCACGAACTGCACGATGCTCTCGATGGTCTTGCGCAGCTGCACAAGGCTTTCCACGTCAGAGTCCTGCATCCGGGAGGTGGGGGCGGTCACCACGGTTTGGGCGGCAGTCACGGTGCCGGAAAGCTCCGCATGGATGTGGTGGGCGGGCACGTCCAGCAGGATGTGCACCTTGGGGGACAGGGTCTTGAGCAGCCCCTGCTTTTCGATGCCCAGAATCAGCTGCGGCGCGTCCTCCCCGGCGGTGAGGTTCGGCAGCTGAAGGTAGAGGTAGCCTTCCTTCGCGTTGGCGGGCTGTACGGTTTTAAGCTGCTTGAGATTCAGCTGGAAGTCATTCACCTGCTGCAAGCCGGTGGCGGCGGGGTCTACCCCCAGCAGGGTGGCCAGCTGGTCTTGGGAGATGTAGCTGCCCAGCGACCAGCCCGGCAGCAGCAGGCTTGCCAGCGGATACTCGGCCACAACGGTACTGCGCAGCTTGTTGTACAGCTGTCCGGCATCGTACAGAGTCTCTTCCTCGCTGATGTACATCCGGGTCAGAGGGGCATCGTTGACGGTGCTGGTGCCCGTCGGGTACAGCGCCAGCTGCACCGCCCGGGGGGTGTACTGGCCGGTCAGGCTGCCGGTGGTGCCGCCGAACTTGTCCAGCAGGGCGTAAAGAGCAGGGGGCTCTGCTTCGGTGGAGGTGATGGTGTAGTCCAGCGCAAAGCTGGCACCGCTCTGGAATGCCTTGATCTTGCGGCTGACGAAGCTGTACAGCACTGCCGCAGCCACCGCGCACACCAAAACCAGACACAGCAGAACGATCAGCGCCGCCCGCAGACCGGTGCGCTTTTTGTGGGAAGATGCCATGGGAAACCTCTCCTTCCGGTAAAACGTATTTGTTTCAGCATAACGGAACTGCCCGCAAATGTCAAGCGCCGCAAACTGCGGACAAAACAAAAAACCTGAAACATTTCTGTTTCAGGTTTCTGGCGGAAAGATGGGGATTCGAACCCCAGAACGCTTTTGACACGTTACACGATTTCCAGTCGTGCGCCTTAGACCAACTCAGCCATCTTTCCACATCTTTTGTTCTGCCTTTGGGCGGGTGCCCTTGGCGCTCCACTATAATACCTGAAAGCAGGCTTTTTGTCAAGGATTTTTTTGAAAAAAATCAGACTTTTTTAAAAATGACGAAAAAACGCGAGAAAGTATTCTGCCACATGGACGGAAAACACAAAAAGCCCTTGACGCACCTTTAAAATAGGTCTATATTGAGGGCAAAGAGCACTGCGGTGGGTCATTTTGTGCCGCAGCGGCGGGAAATATAAGGAGGATGCTTTTATGACTTATCCTGAAGTACTTGCCAATGCCCGTACCTGCATTGGTCAATACTGCAAGGCCTGCCCGGTGTGCAACGGCGTGGCCTGTAAAAACCAGATCCCCGGCCCGGGTGCCAAGGGCGTGGGCGATACCGCTATCCGCAATTATAATAAGTGGGCGGACATCCGGGTGAACATGGACACCCTGTGCCCCGGCGGTACACCGGACACTACGCTGGAGCTGTTCGGCAAAAGCTTCCGCTATCCCTTCTTTGCAGGCCCTGTGGGCGCAGTGAACCTGCACTACTCCGATACCTACACCGACATGACCTATAATGATGTGCTGGTGCGCGCCTGTGCCGAAAACGGCATTGCTGCCTTTACCGGCGACGGCACCAACCCCACCGTGATGGAGATGGCTACCCGCGCCATCGGCGCTGCGGGCGGCTGCGGTGTGCCCACCATCAAGCCGTGGAACATCGGCACCATCCGGGAAAAGATGGAGCAGGCCAAGGCCAGCGGCTGCTTTGCCGTGGCCATGGATGTGGATGCAGCGGGTCTGCCCTTCCTGAAGAACATGACCCCGCCCGCCGGCAGCAAGAGCGTAGAGGAACTGGCTGAGATCGTGCAGCTGGCAGAGCGCCCCTTCATCGTCAAGGGCGTGATGACCGTCAAGGGCGCACTGAAGGCAAAGCAGGCCGGAGCCGCCGCCATCGTGGTGTCCAACCACGGCGGCCGTGTGCTGGACCAGTGCCCCGCCACCGCCGAGGTGCTGCCGGAGATCGCCGCAGCCCTCAAGGGCACCGGCGTGAAGGTACTGGTGGACGGCGGTATCCGCACCGGTGTGGATGTGTTCAAGGCGCTGGCGCTGGGTGCAGACGGCGTTTTGATCTGCCGTCCCTTTGTGACCGCTGTCTACGGCGGCGGCGCAGAGGGCGTGAAGTGCTACATCGATAAGCTGGCCGGGGAACTGGCCGACACCATGCAGATGTGCGGTGCCCATACGCTGGCTGAGATCACCCCGGATATGGTGCGGGTCTGAGGTTTCTATTATAAGTAACAAAAAGGAGATGTCCGGCAGGACATCTCCTTTTTTGTTACTTCAAAGTGCCGTCCAGCACCTGCTGGTAATACCACGGCTTCGGGGCGTGGAAGGTCTTGCCGCTGAGGAAGGCAAAGTCCGGCTGGGTGAAGCGGGGCATGGTCAGCTCCCATGCGCACAGCGCCTGATACTTCAGCTTCAGCTCCCGGTTGGCACTGTTGTTGCCGTACTTGCTGTCGCCAAGGATTGGGCAGCCGATGCTGGCCATGTGGGCGCGAATCTGGTGGGTGCGTCCGGTGATCAGCTGCACCTTCAGCAGGGCCAGACGGCCGGAGACGGCGATGGTCTCGTACCGGGTCTCCACCTCCTTGGCACCGGGCTGTTTGTCCTCCACGATCTTCACGATGCCGCGGTCAGCATCCTTCAGCAGATAGCCGCCCAAGGTGGCGTCCGGCGGCATGGGACGGCCAAAGGTGACGCAGAGGTAGGTCTTTTGCACCTCGCGGTTTTTGATGGCAGAAAGGAACAGCTCCTCAGCCTCCGGGGTCTTGGCAATGATCACAAGGCCGCTGGTGCCGGTGTCCAGCCGGTGGCACAAGGCGGGGGTGTACAGGTCGTTCTCCTTGTACTCGCCCTGCTTGTTCAGGTACAGCAGCGCACGGTTCAGCAGAGTATCGTCCTCCGGGCCGTCCACCGCAACGCCGGCGGGCTTATTCACGATCAGGATCTGCGGGCAGTCGTACACAACCTGTGCCGGGGTGCGGGCGTTCTTCCACGCGGGGCCTTCCACCCGGCGGTCGGCGTCCAGCACATCGTCCAGAATGAACAGCTTGATCTCGTCGCCTGCCATCACGCGGGTGGAAAGCGGCTGCTTTTTGCCGTTCAGCTTGATCTTGTTCTCCCGCAGCGCCTTGTTCAGACGGCCGGGGGTCAGGGCGGGGTACTGTTGGGTCAGATAATTGTCCAGCCGGGTGGGGGCAAGACACTTTACTTTTAAAATTTTCACGGGAAATTCCTCTCTATCTTAAAATCAGTTGCAATAGAATGGGTTCTTGATTCGTTTTTATTGTAGCGGAATAAATCTACCGCGTCAAGAAAGAAGGTATTTTTATGAACCTGAAATATAAGATTCTGGCTGTTCTGGCTGCGGGCATCGCATTGACGGCCTGCGGCAGCTCCGGCCCCCCCGCCAGCACCCCCGCATCCAGTGCAGTGCCGGCCTCGTCCCATGTGGCAGAAGAAGGCGTTACGGAACCAATCAATCTGTGGACATGGACACTGGATGACCTTGATGACACGCAGACCACCACATTTGTTTCTGCCTCCATTACCTCCGGTGTGCAGAACGGTAAATTGACTGCAAAGGTGTTCAGCTACGACATTTATAAAAAAGAGGATGTTGAAAACCTTGCCGTTGGAGACAAGATCACCTTCCACGAAGAGGGTGCGGCATGGAATCAGGTCGTGAACGTTGCGGTGACGAGCATCGAAAAAAATGACGAATTCCATCTTGTAAGCATCAACGGCGGCATGGAGCAGCCCGGCGGGCTGGACTTGAAGCTGGAGGATGATGACACCTACCGGACGATGACCTTTGACGATTACCCTGTCTACTATGAGATGGGAGAAAAGACGATGCCGCTGGCAGAGGATGTAGTGCTGAAGGACAGTTCTGCCGACCCGCAGGCCGAAGCCGTGGAGACTACGGGCGCGGATGCGGTGGCAGCAGCGATCAATGCAGACCCCGGTAACTGGACCACCTATAATACCACGCTGGTGGTGCAGGGCGGCAAGGTGCTGGAGGTGCGCCGCATCTGGGTGCCGTAAATTTTGCTCAAAACCGTTGACAAACGTTTTGCGTATGCTATAATTTAGCTGTACGCAAAGGGGCACTGCGCTGCTTTGCGGAATGTAAAATTATGACAGATGGCAATGATGGGGTCAGAAATGCACACACCACCGTCCAGAGAGAGCGCCCGCGGCTGTAAGGTGCTCCGGTTGGGATCATTTCGCGCCACCCCGGAGCTTCCGGCGAATGTAAACCGGACGCTGCGCAGCGTTAATGCGCCGAAAGCGGCAGGGGACAAGTGATCCTTTGCAATTTGGGTGGTACCACGGAGTTTGATGCACAAGCAGCCTTCGTCCCTTTTGGGATGAGGGCTGTTTTTTGTTTTTTCTCCGTGCCGCCCCTCTGCCATAACAGCATAAAAACGGCGCATAAGCGCCAAAGACGATTGAGGAGAGAAAGATCTATGCAATGGACCGGTTTGAATGAACTGCGCGAAAAGTACCTGAGCTTCTTTGAAAGCAAGGGTCATCTGCGTCTGGACAGCTTCCCCCTGGTACCCAAGAACGACCCCAGCCTGCTGCTGATCAACAGCGGCATGGCCCCCATGAAGAAGTGGTTTCTGGCACAGGAGGAGCCGCCCCGTCATCGCGTGACCACCTGCCAGAAGTGCATCCGCACCCCGGATATCGAGCGCGTGGGCATCACTGCCCGCCACGGCACCTTCTTTGAGATGCTGGGCAACTTCTCCTTCCAGGATTACTTCAAGGACGAGGTCATTCCTTGGGCATGGGAGTTCCTGACCAGCGATGAGTGGATGGCGATTCCCAAGGATCGTCTGCACATCTCTGTCTATGAGGAGGACGACGAGGCCTACGATATCTGGACCAAGAAGGTTGGCATTGCCCCGGACCACATGGTGCGTCTGGGCAAGGAAGACAACTTCTGGGAGCACGGCTCCGGCCCGTGCGGCCCCTGCTCCGAGATCTACTTTGACCGCGGCCCCGAGTACGGCTGCGGCAAGCCGACCTGTGGCGTGGGCTGCGACTGCGACCGCTATATGGAGATCTGGAACCTCGTGTTCAGCCAGTTCGACGCCGACGGCAAGGGCCACTACGAGCGTCTGGCACGCCCCAACATTGATACCGGTATGGGCTTGGAGCGTCTGGCCTGCGTGATGCAGAACGTGGGCAACCTGTTCGAGGTGGATACCGTGCAGAGCGTGCTGCATCATGTGGAGCACATTGCAGGCAAGACCTACAAGCAGGACCCCAAGACCGATATTTCCATCCGCGTCATCACCGACCATATCCGCAGCTGCACCTTTATGGTGTCTGACGGCATCCTGCCCTCCAACGAGGGCCGCGGCTATGTGCTGCGCCGTCTGCTGCGCCGCGCTGCCCGCCACGGCCGGATGCTGGGCATCGACCACCCCTTCCTCGTGGATCTGGTGGAGACCGTTATCCAGTCCAGCGAGTCCGCTTACCCCGAACTGCGCGAGCATGACGCCTATATCAAGAAGGTCATCGGCACCGAGGAAGCAAACTTTGCCCGCACCATCGATGCCGGCATGAACATCCTGAACAACATGATCGACCGTCTGGAGAAGGCACACCAGAAGCTGCTGAGCGGCATGGACGCCTTCAAGCTGAACGATACCTTCGGCTTCCCGCTGGATCTGACCAAGGAGATCGCCGCCGAGCAGGGTCTGGAGATCGACGAGGACGGCTTCCATGCAGAGATGAAGAAGCAGAAGGAGCGCGCCCGCGCCGAGCGTCTGAAGAAGAACATCTCCGGCTGGAGCGAGGATCTGTTCGGCGCACTGGAAGCCGAGCCCACCGTCTTTACCGGCTACGACACCCTGACCGACAAGGGCACTGTTGTGGCGCTGAGCGATGAAGAGACCCTGACCGATGCTATTGCCACCGACGAGGAGGCAAAGGACGGCGTGCTGGTGGTGCTGGATAAGACCCCCTTCTACGCAGAGATGGGCGGTCAGGCTGCCGACCACGGCGTGCTGAACGGTGCCGAGTGCAGCCTGCGCGTGCTGGACGTGAAAAAGACCCCCAAGGGCTACTACGTCCACACCTGCGTGCTGGAAAGCGGCATTGTGAAGGTGGGCGATGTGCTGACTGCACAGGTGGACAAGGGCTACCGCATGGCCATTGCCCGCAACCACACCGCTACCCACCTGCTGCAGGCTGCCCTGCGTGAGGTGCTGGGTGACCATGTGCATCAGGCAGGTTCCTATCAGGATGCCTCCATCACCCACTTCGACTTTACCCACTTCAGCGCCGTGACCCCCGAAGAGCTGGCACGGGTGCAGAAGATCGTCAACGATAAGATCTTCGACTCCATGAACGTCACCGTGCAGGAGATGCCGGTGGAGGAAGCCAAGAAGCTGGGCGCAATGGCTCTGTTTGGCGAAAAGTACGGTAAGGTGGTCCGCGTGGTGGACATCGAGGGCTGGTCTACCGAGTTCTGCGGCGGCACCCATGTCAAGAACACCGCCCAGATCGGCGGCTTCAAGATCGTCAGCGAGTCCTCTGTGGCTGCCGGCATCCGCCGTATCGAGGCTGTCACCGGCCGCAACCTGCTGATCCGTGCAAACCTGCAGGAAGCTATGCTGCATGATGTGGCGAACACCCTCAAGGCCAACAACGTGGCTTCTCTGCCCGCCCGTGCCGAGGCTGTGATGGCCGAGAACAAGGCCATGAGCCGCGAGCTGGAGGAGATGAAGGCAAAGATCGCCGCTTCCAAGGTGGACAGTCTGTTCGACAATGCCGAGGAAGCAGACGGCGTGAAGATCGCTTCTGCATACTTTACCGGTACCACCGGCGACACCCTGCGCGGTATGTGCGACAGCATCCGCGACAAGGCCGTGAACCCCGTGGTGGCTGTTCTGGTGGGCAAGGCCGAGGATAAGATCACCATGGCCGTTACCGTGAATAAGCTGGCACAGGAAAAGGGTCTCAAAGCCGGTGTGCTGGTCAAGGAGCTGTCCGCTATCGCAGGCGGCAAGGGCGGCGGCAAGCCGGACTTTGCAATGGCAGGTCTGAAGGACGAGACCAAGATCGATGAAGCACTGGCTGCTGTGAGCGCCATCGTCAAGAAGGCTCTGGGCTAAAAAGGATCCATGTCCCCGCCCGGTGCCGGATGCGCGCCGGGGCGGCGGGCTTTTGTAGAAGCAGGAAGGAGTGTTCCCCATGGAAGATTGTCTGTTTTGCATGATCGCAGAGGGCAAGATCCCCTCTAAAAAGCTGTACGAGGATGACCAGGTGGTGGCATTCTACGACATCAACCCGCAGGCAAAGGTGCATTTCCTTGTGGTTCCCCGCAAGCACATCTCCTCTGCCGCTGTGCTGACCGAGGAGGATGCCGCTCTGCTGGGTCACATCTTCACCGTCATCGCAAAGCTGGCCAAGGAGCAGGGGCTGGAAAACGGCTACCGCATCATCTCCAACGTGGGCGAGGACGCAGGCCAGACCGTGAAGCATCTGCATTTCCATGTTCTGGGCGGCGAAAAACTGCCTGTCTGATTCCAATACGAAAGGGAGATTTTGATTATGGCTGAAACTTATACCCTGCACGTTGCAGGCCTGACCCGTGAGCTGACCATCTGCAAGGTGAACGACCACATGGACATTGCCGCTTTCATCATGCTGGGTGATGCCGAGCTGACCGTGGCCGCCGCTGCGGAGCTGCTGAAGAAGTGCCCGGATTTTGATATCCTGCTCACCGCCGAGGCCAAGGGCATCCCGCTGGCACACGAGATGAGCCGCCAGAGCGGCAAGCCCTATATCTGCGCCCGTAAGGGTGTCAAGCTGTATATGCCGGACCCCGTGGTGGTGGAAGATCAGTCCATTACCACTGCCGGTAAGCAGAAGCTGGTCATCGACCGCAAAGAGCTGGAAAAGATGAACGGTAAGCGGGTGCTGGTGGTGGACGATGTCATCTCCACCGGCGGCTCTCTGAAGGCGCTGGACGCGCTGGCAGAAAAGACCCAGTGCACCATCGTGGGTCAGGCCGCTGTTCTGGCCGAGGGCGATGCTTCCGAGCGCAAGGATATCATCTTCCTTGAGCCGCTGCCCCTGTTCTTCCACTAAGCCGGGATGCGCCGCCCGCTCTGCGCTTTCTGCGCCGGAATGATGGGCCTTAGTTTCCTGTGGACTTTTTTGCCGCAAACGGAGCTTTTTATGCCGTTTGCGGCATTTTTTGTTGCCTTTTTGCTGCTGCTCTGCATCCCGGATGGCAGCCGCAAGCTGGCGGTCTGCCTGCTGTTGGGTGCACTGGCAGGGCTTTGCGCGGTGCATACCACGAGCGCCCGGCTGGAGCGTACCCGGGCAAATTACGCCGGGCGCACCGTGCTGCTGACCGCTGAGGTGGAGCGCGCGGACAGCAGCTATTTTTCGGACACAGTGGACGCGACCCTGTGGGTGGAAGGCGTGAACGGCAGACGTGCGGGCTTCCGCATCACCTGTGCAGAACTGCCCGCCTGTGCGGCAGGGCAGCGGGTGCAGGGCCGGTTCACGCTGCAACAACCGGACATAGAAGAACGGACGGCACAGTATGCAGACGGCATCGCGCTGCAGGCAGAGCCTGTACCGGAAAAACCACAGCTTACCGTGCTGGGCGAGAGTGGCAGCTTCCGTGCCCGCACCCACCGCTTGCAGCAAAAACTGAGCGAGAGCCTGCGCCGGGAGATGCACCGGGACACCGGCGGCGTGCTGGCTGCTATGACGGTGGGCGACCGCAGCGGGCTTTCGGCGCAGCTGCGCAGCGCCTACCGGGGCGCGGGGCTTTCCCATGTGCTGGTGGTCAGCGGCATGCACGTTTCCATCCTGTGCGGGGATATCCTGAGCGTGCTGCTGCCCTATCGCTGGGAGCAGAGCTACCGCCGCCGCAGACGGCGCACGGTCTGGAAAAGTCTGCTGGCGCTGGGACTGATGGGTGTGACTGGCTTTACACCCTCGGTGCGCCGCGCCGCCGTGGCGGTGTGGGTCAGCGCCTTGGGTGTGTGGGTATGGGGCCCGGCGGATACTCTCACCTCGCTGGCGGCGGCAGGCATCCTGATGACCGCCGCCAACAGCTATGCGGTGTGGGATATCGGTTTTGAACTCTCCTTTGCGGCAGTGGTGGGCACGGTGGCAGGCAACGCCTGCATCCGCCGGATGCGGGACGCCCACGACAGGCGTTTCTGGGTCAAAGCAGGGGAGAACCTGCAAAAGCCGGTCAGGCGTCCGTGGTTCAACAGGCTGCCGGAACGGCTTCAGGGTCTTGCAGAGAGTGCCTGCATTGCCGCCTGCGCCTCGGCGGCTACCTTCCCGGTGCTGGTGCTGCGGGGGTTGAGTGTCAGCGTATGGGCGGTGGTTTCCGGCATCGCGGTGCTGTGGATGGTGCAGCCGCTGCTTTTGCTGGGGTTGGCAGCAGCCTTTGTGGGACTGGTGCCGTGGCTGGCACCGGTGCACGGGGTGCTTTCCCGGGCGGCAGACCTGCTCACAGGGCTATTGAACGGCTGGGCGGTCTGGCTCAGCACAAAGCCCGGGGCATCCATTTACTTTGATACCGCTTACGCAGCGCTGGTCTGTCTGCTGCTGTGCGGGCTTGGGGTGCTGGCTTTCCGCTGGCGGGTGCGTCTGCGGGTGGCGCTGCCGGGCATTTTGCTGGCGGCAGCGGTGGGCATCGGGCTAGGCAACGCCCTCAGCCGGGACGTGGTGCACATCGACCTTGTGGGCAGCGCACAGGCGCCTGCGGTAGTGGTTGCCCAGAACGACCGGGCAGTGGTACTGTTCCGGGGCGGCAGCGCCGCCCAGCGTGCGGTGGAAAACCAGCTGGCGCGGCGGGGCGTGCGCACCGTGGAACTGGTGGCAGATCTGCGCATGAATGCAAAAATCGCCTGCACCCTGCCCGCGCAGCAGGGGATAAGGGCAGAGCGTCTGCCGGTCAATGCCAGCCGTAAGCTGCGCTGCACCCCGGCGGCGGTGGAACTGCTGCGCACCCGGGACGGGTGTCTTGTGCGGCTGACAATCGGCAACCGGCAGTTTGTGACCCTGAGCGGCAAGGCAGAGCTGGCGCAGCCGCTGCAGACAGAGTGGCTGATTGCCACACCGAAAAAGCCGGAGACGGTGCGGTACCAAAAGCTGCTGGCGCTGCGCAGTTACAGTTGGATGCCGCCGGAAACGCAGTACACTGCCTCCCTCAGCCTGCGCCGCACCGGCGGTGAAAAGCTTGGGTAGCGCTTTGCAATCCGAGCCGAGTGTGGTACAATACAAGGAGCATTTTATAACAGGAAAGGGGCATTTGCATGGCCACGGAAGCAAAACTCCGGCAGCTGGCCGACAAGGGCTGCCCGGTCTACTATTTTTATTCCAGCGAGCGGTATCTGGTGCGGCAGGCAGTGGCGGCGGCGGTGCGGATGCTGTCGGCAGACAGCGACGAGGACGCCACCATCCTGGACGGCGCTGCGCCGGAACTGGAACAGCTTATCATGGCAGCGGGTA
Organism: Faecalibacterium prausnitzii; assembly: GCF_003324185.1. Classification (GTDB taxonomy): domain Bacteria; phylum Bacillota; class Clostridia; order Oscillospirales; family Ruminococcaceae; genus Faecalibacterium; species Faecalibacterium prausnitzii. The sequence goes on along the minus strand of NZ_PXUP01000008.1, from coordinate 38,757 downwards.
CCATCTCATTTTTTGGTACCCGACGCGTGGTGGTGCTGCCGGAAATAGACCCCGCAGCCTACGGCAGCAAGGATTTGGACGAGCTGTGCAGCACCCTTTCCAGCTTGGAAAACGCCGTGGCAGTGCTGGGTAGCGTATTCCCGTTGGAACGCGGTAAGCTCAAGCTGGGCAAGCAGGCGCAAAAGCTGCAAGCCCAGTGCAAAGCCATTGGCTACACGGAAGAACTGGCAAAGCCCCGCCCCTTTGAACTGAAAAATCTGATGATGGAGCGCGCAAAGGCGCAGGGCACGACCCTGCCGGACGGCGCAGCCACCGCATTGCTGGAGCGCTGCGGCGAGGACCCTTTTCTGCTGGAAAACGAGGTGGACAAGCTTTGCGCCCTGTCCGGCTACCAGACTGTGAGCGCCTCCATGGTGGCAGAGATGGGCACAGTGAGCCTTGAAGCGGACGTGTTCGAGATGATCCGCATGATCACCGCCAAAAACGCCACCGGAGCCTGCAAAAAGCTGCAGACCCTGCTGCGGCTGCAGCAGGAGCCCATCGCCATTACGGCGGCCATGATCGGCAGCTATGTGGACCTGTACCGGGTAAAGCTTGGGGCGGCAAAGCGGAAGAATTACAGTGCGGTGCACAAAGATTTTGGCTATAAGGGCAGCGACTACCGGCTGAAGCGCTCGGCAGAAACTGCCGCCCACTACACCCTGCCCCAGCTGGAGGCCTGCTTGCAGGTGCTGCTGGAGCTGGACCAGAGCCTGAAAAGCCAGCCTGTGGCGGCGCAGACACTGCTGGAAACAGCACTGTGCCGTCTGGCGCTGGCGGGGAGCGGAAGATGATGCAAAACGAGATGATCCATACCGACCGGGTGCTGATCGTGGAGGGCAAGTACGATGCCGTCCGTCTGGCGCACCTGACCGATGCCATGATCCTGCTGACGGATGGTTTTGGCATTTATAAAGACAAACAGCGCCAGCAGCTGTTCCGGGCGCTGGCGCAGAAAAACGGTTTGATCTTGCTCACGGATTCGGACGCGGCAGGCTTCCGAATCCGCAACTACATCACCAACATGGTGGGTGCGCAGAACGTGGTGCAGGCTTATGTGCCCGCCATCCACGGCAAGGAAAAGCGCAAGGCGCAGCCCGGCAAGGAGGGGCTGCTGGGGGTAGAGGGCGTGGATGACGCCCTTGTGCGGCAGGCACTGCTGGACGCCTTGGGCGCGGAAGTCGGTGCCGCGCCGGTGCGCCCGGCGGGGCGGCAGATCACCTATACTGATTTGTACGAGTGGGGGCTTTCCGGCAAGCCCGGCAGCGCCGAGCGCAAGGCTAGACTCTTGAATGCGCTGGGGCTGCCGCCGCGCCTTTCCAAAAAGGAACTGGTAGAAGCTTTTAACCGGCTATATACTTTTGAACAACTGGACGAGTTACAGTTGAAAATTTTGCAGGAGTGAAAACTAGCCGTTTTTGCCCCACGCCTGCCGCAGCAGTTCCAGCGCGTGGGTCTCCAGCCGGGAAACGTAGCTGCGGCTGATGCCCAGCAGCCCGGCGGTCTCCAGCTGGGTCAGGGGCGGCTGCCCGGCCAGCCCATACCGCAGCAGTAAGATTTGCCGCTCCCGGGCGGGCAGGGTGTCCAGCAGCTGCCGCAGCCGCCGGACATCCTCCTGCCGCTCACAGCTGTCCTCCATGCAAAAGCCGTCCTGTATCACGTCTGCTAAGGTCAGCGCCGAGTCTCCGTCTGCCTCCAAAGCTTCCTGCAGGGAGACGGTCTGCCCGCTCTTGCGCTCCCGCCGGAACTGCATACGGATCTCGTTTTCAATGCAGCGGCTGGCATAGGTGGAAAACCGCGCCTTGCGTGTGGCATCAAAGGTATCTACCGCTTTCATCAGCCCGATGGTGCCGATGGAAACAAGATCCTCCTGATCGCCCGGCAGGGCGTAATATTTTTTTACGATGTGCGCCACCAGCCGCAGATTGTGCCGGATCAGCTTTTCCCGGGCGGCGGCGTCCCCGGCGCGCAGGGCGCTGAAAGCGGCGGCTTCCTCCCGGGCTGTGAGCGGACGCGGAAAGCAGCCGCTTTCCAGATGGAGCGCCAGAAACAGAAATTTTGTGGCGAAAAATTGTAGCAAGGTCAGCAGCACACGATATCCCTCCCGGTACATAGTTGTTAGATTGTATGAGCCGGGGCGCGGATAGTTGCCGGAGAAGCCTTTTGTGCGCAGCAGCTTTTCTGCAGGGGAAAAGCGTGGTATACTGAGGGGGATAACTCGGAATTTGACAAAGGAGTGTGATTATATGGGTAAAGCGATTTTGGCAGCAATCGTTACATTGATTGTTGGTTATTTAGGTATGGTCGTAGGACTTGAACTTTTAGGTAATTGGGTTGAGTTTGGATTGCTCATTGCTATTGCAGTAATGGGTGCTTTTATCATCTACTTCAATGACAAGAAGTAAGACAATTCCAGTTTGGAGAATTGAAAAAAACGGAATTTACCTATTAAGACATATAAAATCTTGACAATAAAACTCCTATATAGTATGTTTTTAATAAACTACTATATAGGAGTTTTTGCATGGAAATGAATGGAGGATTTCTTGTCACCAAAATAAAACAGCTTGGAGACCGGATTTTCGAGAAGATTCTCAGTGAAAAGAATATTGATGCGTTTAATGGAGCCCAAGGGCGTATTCTTTATGTGCTGTGGCAGGAGGATGGTATCCCAATCAGGTCACTCTCGGTCAAATGAGGATTAGCGATAACATCTCTTACGACGATGCTGGAAAAAATGGAAAATCAAGGGCTGATAAGACGTGTTCAGTCTGAAACGGATAAAAGGAAAACACTCTTGTTTCTGACTGAGAAAGCACATTCCTTAAAGGGCGAGTACGATTCTGTATCTAACGAGATGGGAAGTATTTACTACAAAGGTTTTTCAGAAGAAGAAATTGCCCAGTTTGAGGAATACCTCGACCGTATCAGAAAAAATCTTGAGGGTTGGCAGGAATCATGAGTATTTGTATCAAAGATCAGATTCAGAACATGAATATCGTCATCGGCTGCACAGTGGGGTGTGCATATTGCTATGCCCACAATAATGTGAAACGCTGGCATATGATTGATGACTTCGCTGACCCTGAATTCTTTCCGGGTAAGCTCAAGATGATGGAAAAGAAACGTCCGCAGAACTTTCTTCTTACCGGCATGAGCGATCTCTCCGGATGGAAGCCGGAATGGAGAGACGAGGTATTTGCAAAGATCCGTGAAAATCCACAGCATCAGTTTCTGTTTCTGACCAAGCGACCTGATCTGCTGGATTTTGATACCGATCTGGAAAACGCATGGTTTGGCGTTACGGTGACGAGGAAAGCAGAACTGTGGCGTATCGACGCCCTTCGGAAAAACGTCAGAGCAAAACATTACCATGTTACCTTTGAACCGTTATTCGACGATCCCGGCACAGTTGACCTTTCCGGAATCAATTGGATCGTTGTCGGCACCATGACCGGAGCTCAGAGCAGGAAGATTCATACGGAGCTGGAATGGGCATGGTCTCTGGCGGACCAGGCACATAAGCTCGGCATTCCGGTGTTTATGAAGGAAGACCTTGTCCCTATCATAGGGGATGAAAATATGATTCAGGAAATGCCAGAAGAATTTAATAAAGTGTTAGAGGTACAGAAATCATGGAAGAAGTAATAAATGGAATCCTCATTCGTGAGGTGGAAACAAAGAACATCATGACTAAGTCTAGTCTGCCGGTAGGCGGTTACTCGGTCAATCCCTATGTGGGCTGTACACATGCCTGCAAGTATTGCTATGCTTCTTTTATGAAGCGCTTTACCGGACACACGGAGGAATGGGGCACTTTCCTTGATGTGAAGCATTGGCCGGAAATTAAAAATCCGAAGAAATATGCCGGACAGCGGGTGGTCATCGGTTCTGTGACAGATGGCTACAATCCACAGGAGGAGCAATTCGGGAATACCAGAAAACTTCTGGAGCAGCTGATCGGCAGTAACGCAGATATCCTGATCTGCACAAAGTCGGATCTTGTGGTACGGGATATTGATCTGCTGAAGAAGCTTGGACGTGTAACTGTTTCATGGTCGATCAACACACTGGATGAAAATTTCAAGAACGATATGGACTCTGCTTCGAGCATTGAGCGCCGTATCGCTGCTATGAAGCAGGTATATGAAGCAGGTATCCGTACAGTCTGTTTCGTATCCCCGGTATTTCCCGGTATCACGGACTTTGAAGCCATCTTTGAGCGGGTAAAGGATCAGTGCGATCTGTTCTGGCTCGAAAACCTTAATCTTCGGGGCGGCTTCAAAAAGACAATTATGGATTATATCGCCGAAAAACAGCCTGATCTTGTGCCACTTTACGATGAGATCTATAACAAGCATAACCGCAGCTACTTTGAAGCACTTGAAGTAAAAGCTGCGGAAATGGCTAAGAAGTATGATTGTCCCTTTGTGGATAATGAAATGCCTTATGGCAGAGTCCCGCAGGGGCATCCGGTGATCGTAGATTATTTCTATCATGAGGAAATCCGTGGGACAGAGAATACCGGAAAAAGAAATCGCTAACTTCCAGTTTATCAAATAAGTAAATCATTCCATACCTCTGCGGGCAACGATGAAACGGCTGCCCGCTCTTTTTGTACCCTGAAACCGAAAGGAGGCTTCAAATGCCAAACAAAACCGAAGAATATCTTGCACTTGCCTGCAAAACGGCAGACAGCTTTTCGCGACAGTGGGAGCACTGGGCAGAATTTCTGATCACAGCGGCACGGCTGTACAAATACAGTTACCCGGATCAGCTGATGATCTATGCCCGAAGATCGTCGCAAATGTATTCCTTCAATGGTAACAATCATGGAGATTAGTGTTTATCTGGAGATTACCAAAGGATAAATACCAGCACGCATTCTACCGCAATGAACTTCAGAAACACGGAATCATTCAATCCATGTCCAGAAAAGGTAACTGCTATGACAACTGTATTATGGAGACCTTCTTTGGTAGATTGAAAAATGAAATGTTCTATGGTTTTGAGAAAGATTATCCTTCCTTTGAAGTATTCTCCAAAGCTATTGCTGATTATATCGACTATTACAATAACAGCAGGATCCAAGCGAAAACAAAATGGATGCCTCCCTCTAAATTCAGGGAAGCATCCATGATGGAAACTTAATTATTCAATTTTGAACCGGTGTCCAGAAAACCGGGTACATATCATTTGCAAGGCCCCGCTCTTATTCATAGAGAAAACCACAAGCTATGCTTGTGGAAGAAAAGAGCCGTAGCGTTGAAACGGTAGAAAAAGAACCTCCTTTTGCTATAATTAGAAGCGGGTAACGCCAACCGCATAGGGCCTTTGGTTCGGCCTACTTTTTGGAGCTGGGCCTCTCGTGCCAGCAGCTCGAACAGAATATCCCGGCCCTCTTCACCGACCCCGCGTGCGGCCATGTGCTGCGGGCGAAAGGCTTCGTACAGGACGAGAACGGCTGGGTGGAGCTGAACGCCACCGCCGACGGCCTGACGGCAAACGCTATCCACAAGGGGCAGGAAGTGCTCATCGTGATCGGGGAGGGGCTGGAGAAAGAACGGATTGAGGTGAGATTAAAGGGGCAAGGCGGATCCCCCGTATATCGTTGTATCTTTCCATAAATAGTTTGTCTCACGCCCAAAGTAGGCGTATAATAGGGGAAAAGAAACGCTAAAGGAGAATCCCCTATGAACGGCACCGCATTGCGCAAACCGACTGCCCGGCGGGTGGTGGGCATGGTGGCGGGCATCGTCATCATCGCCCTTGGCATTGCGCTTTTCAAGCAGTCCCACCTCGGCAACGACTCCATCAGCGCCCTGAACATGCGGCTGGCGGAGCTGCTCGGCATCTCGCTGGGCACCCAGAACCTGTGCACGAACATCCTGTTTTTCCTGTTGGAATTCTGGTTCGGGCGCAAGTACATCGGCCTTGGCACCTTCGTCAACGGCATCTGCATCGGGTACATCGTCACGGCGTTCTATGACCCCATTCACGCCCACTTCGGCGACGCGCCGTCGCTGGCGGTGCAGTTGGCGTGGGTCATCGCGGCGGTGCTGGTCACGGCGCTGGGCGCTTCGCTCTACCAGACCGCCGACCTCGGCATTGCGCCCTACGATTACCTTTCCCTCGGTCTGCGGGACTACACACCCTGCCCGTACTTCGGGTGCCGCATCTTCACCGATGCGCTCAGCGCCCTGCTGTGCTGGCTGCTGGGTGGCCTTGTGGGCCTTGGCACCTTGATCTGTGCGTTCTGCCTTGGGCCCTTCATCCAGTTCTTCGATCGGACGTTCTCCCAGAAGGTGCTGCAATACAAACCGAACAATTGAGAAACCCCGCGGCGTCAACTCATACGCTGCGGGGGTCTTTTTTATTGCTGCCGTTAAGCAGAAAATGAAAATGAAGGAGATTTATCTTTCAAAACCGCCTGTGGACTGCTGCGGCGATGGGGAGCCATAACAAACCCATCAGACAGGCTTTGGAAGAAGTAAATTTTTCGAATCTGCTTGTAGAAAACGGCGATCTATGATAGCATGAACTCAAAGAAAAACAGGAGGGCTTACACATGGTTTTACTGATTGTGGATACACAAAAAGGTATCGTGGATGAACGCCTGTACGCGTTTGAAAAGTTTGTCAGCAACATCAGGGAATTGATCCGGACTGCCCGCGAACAGGGAATCGAGGTCGTCTATGTCCAGCATGACGATGGGCCCGGTACAGGCTTTTCCATCGGAGACGATGAATTTGAGGTCTATTCCGGGTTTGCACCGCTGCTGACTGAAAAACGGTTCGTCAAAACCGTATGCAGTGCGTTCAAAAAAGAGAGCGGCCTGCTGGAATATCTGACGGAAAAGGGCGAAAAAGATGTGATGGTCTGCGGCATCATGACGGACTTCTGCATCAATGCAACGGTGGAGGCGGGCTTTGAGCATGGTCTGCACATGATCGTTCCTGCCTATGCAAATTCCACGCAGGACAACGAGTACATGACGGGGGAGCAGAGCTACCACTATTACAATGAATTCCTCTGGCCGGACCGCTATGCCGATTGTGTGCCCATGGACAAGGCGCTGGTGCTGCTCAAAAAGTGAGGTGTTTACAATGATTTCTGAAAAAGTAAAAAATCAGATTCAAGTGGTGCAGGGTGATATTACCAAACTGGACTGTGACTGCATCGTAAATGCGGCCAATCGCAGTCTGCTGGGTGGCGGCGGTGTGGATGGTGCCATCCACCGGGCAGCAGGGCTGGAACTGTTGGCGGAGTGCCGCACGCTGCACGGCTGCCGCACCGGAGAAGCAAAAATCACCAAGGGATACCGGTTGAAAGCAAAGTACATCATTCATACGGTAGGCCCGATATATTCCGGCACAGCAGAGGATGCCGCGCAGCTGGCGGACTGCTACCGCAATTCGCTGAACCTTGCCAAAGAGCATGATGTCCATAGCATTGCGTTCCCGGCAATTTCGACCGGCGTGTATGGCTACCCGCTGGAGGATGCCACAGAGATTGCAGTCAAAACAGTGGCACAGTGGCTGGAAGATCACGCGGATTACGCCATGCAGGTGATTCTCTGCTGCTTCGATGCCCGGACGGAGCGGGTGTATCAGGCAAGAACTCTGCAACAGTGAAAGCGGCAGGATGGTCGTGGAACTGTATCTTGGTAAACAGGATGGGCATGGCTCCCGAATCCTGTACTGAAAATGGAGTAAAGATTGAAATACAGAGAAATCGTAGACGGCATTTTTGTTGACCGTCCCAACCGCTTTATTGCCCATGTAGAAGTGAATGGAGCAGTGGAAACCGTCCATGTCAAGAACACCGGGCGGTGCAAAGAGCTATTGCTGCCCGGCACGGCGGTTCGGCTGGAAGTGTCGGATAACCCGAAACGCAAAACAAAATACGGCCTTGTGGCGGTACATAAGCAGGGGCTTGGTTGGGTCAACATGGACAGTCAGGCACCCAACAAGGTAGTAGGAGAGTGGCTTGCAAAACAGGGCTACGACTATATCAAGCCGGAATTCACCTATGGCAAGTCCCGCATCGACTTTTATATGGAAAAGGGCGAGCAAAAGTATCTGATGGAAGTCAAGGGCTGCACACTGGAAGTGGACGGTATCGGCTACTTCCCGGATGCACCTACCGAGCGCGGCGTGAAGCACCTGCACGAGCTGGCGCAGGCACAGCAGGCAGGGTATCGGTGCGCCGTGGCCTTTGTGATTCAGATGGAAGGCATCACCGAGGTGCGGCCAAATGTCAGCACACAGCCGGAGTTTGGTACGGCACTGGCCGAAGCAAAGGCCGCAGGTGTGCGGGTGCTGTTTCTGCTCTGCCATGTAGGGCGGGATAGCTTGGAAATCGTGGAGCAGAGGGAAGGCTGAAAAATTTTTCAGAAAACCTCTTGACCCTGACGCAGCGTCATAGCGTATACTGTGGCTGTCGCAAGGGAGGACAGCAAGATGATGACGGTGAACGAAGTGAGCAAGCGGACCGGAGTGAGCATCCGGACCCTGCAATATTACGATAAAATCGGTCTGCTGCGCGCGGCGGGCCGTACCGAAGCAGGCTATCGGCTGTATGACGATGCCGCGCTGGAACGTTTGCAGCAGATCTTATTGTTCCGGGAACTGGAATTTCCGCTGAAGGACATCCAGAAAATCGTGGAGAATCCTGCTTTTGACCGGCAGAAAGCACTGGAACAGCAGATCACACTTCTGACATTGAAAAAGCAGCATCTTGAAGATCTGATTGGCCTTGCGCAGAAAATTCGATCCACAGGAGGAATGGTTATGGACTTTACCGCATTTGATACGCAGAAGATCAAGAAGTATACCGAGCAGGCCCAAAAGGAATGGGGCGAAACGCCGGAATACAAAGAGTTTGAGGAAAAAACTGCCCATAAGACCGAGAAAGAGGTCAAGGACATGAGCAGTCAACTGATGGACATCGTGGCGGCATTCGGCGGGATGCAGAGCAAAGACCCGGCGGACTCTGAAGTGCAGGCACAGGTGAAGAAGCTGCAGGAGTTTATCACAGAGCACTACTATAACTGTTCCAAGGTGATCCTGAATCAGCTGGGGCAGATGTATGGGGCAGGCGGAGCATTTACGGAAAACATCAATGCTGCCGGCGGTGCCGGTGCCGCAGAATTTGCGCAGAAAGCCATTGAGATTTATTGCAAGTGAGCCCAAAAACGCTTTGCGTGATTCAGTCACAGAAATCATAAATAGGAAATGTTATCATATAGACACAAGAAACACACCGATAACATTCCGATGGAGGATTTCGATATGAAGGCAAAGTTTTACATCTGCAATCACTGTGGCAACCTCGTCACTACCATCCATAACGCAGGCGTTCCGCTGGTCTGCTGCGGGGAGAAAATGAAAGAGCTGGTTCCCAATACGGTGGAAGCCAGCGGCGAGAAGCATCTGCCGGTGGCAGAGCTTTCCGGCAGTCGTCTCACGGTCACAGTGGGCGCGGTGGAGCACCCCATGGCGGATGTTCACTATATTCAGTGGATTTTTGTGGAGACTGAGAACGGCGGACAGATCCGCTATCTGAATCTGGGGCAGGCACCCAAAGCTGTTTTTGAACTGGGCAGTGAAAAGCCGGTGGCCGTTTACGCATACTGCAATCTGCATGGGCTCTGGATGACGAAACTCTGATACAATCAATGCAAACGGGGAGTGATTTGATGTCACTCCCTGTTTTTTGATGAGAACATTATGCGGTTCTTTTGGTTCGGAACTGTGTATAAATGGGATGGATATCTGCTGAACGGAGATGCACCGCATAACAACCATCTGAGGGAAAGACTGACGTTTCTTGCACAGGAATTAGAAAAGATTACGGCGGACCTCCCGGTATGGGGATAGGAAAAAGCAGAATCCTCTTTTTCAATGCCCAAAAGCGTGGTAGAATAGGTAAAAGATTCAGTATCTGAAAAACGGAGCGCGCAACAATGAAGATTCTGGTCAGCGCCTGCCTGCTGAGCGAAAACTGCAAATACAGCGGCGGAAACAATTACAATCAGGCGGTCTGTGATTTTGCGCGGGGGCATCAGGTGGTTCCGGTCTGCCCGGAGGTTTTGGGCGGCCTGCCCACACCGCGGTGCCCGGCGGAAATCGTGCAGGGCGTTGTCACGAACAAAGAGGGCATCAATGTGGACCGGGAGTTCCGAGCGGGCGCAGCCAAGGCCCTTGCCATCGCAAAAGAAAATGGGGTGGAGCTTGCCATCCTGCAATCCCGCAGCCCCAGCTGCGGCGTGAAGGAAATCTACGACGGAACGTTTTCCGGGACAAAGATTCCCGGACAGGGTGTTTTTGCCAAGATGCTGATGGACGAAGGCATCCGTGTTCTGGATGCCGGGGAATTGCCTAAAATTATCTTGAAAAATGAGGACGGAAAATGTCAATCAAACTGATTTGCAGCGATATTGACGGTACGCTGCTGCAATACGGCAGGAAAGAGCTGGAAGGCTGCACGGCCTTGTTGGAAGAACTGCGCTGACAGGAGAATTTTATGACAGAGCGTTATTGTGAAGGTGAACGGTTTGCTGACCTGTCGTTCACCGAGGAGACTTTTGAGGACTGCGACTTTACCGACTGCGTGTTTGTGGATTGCTCCTTTACCAAATGCGAACTGGATCATACCACGCTGAATGAGTGCAAATTCGTGCGGTGTGAGATCACAGGTCTGCGCAGTACCCATTCCTCGGTGCAGTCGCTGGATTTTGAGGACTGCCGCCTGAATGAAATCGAGTGGGCACCGCTGATGTCCAACGGTGCCTTCCCGGACCCTATCCACACGCTGAAAGAGTGCAGTCTGAAATATAACACCTTCACCGAAATGAACTTTAACCGCTTCGACTTTTCGGACGGCAACGAAATTGTCGGCTCCATGTTTGCCAAATGCGAGATGCAGCTGGCGAATTTCAAGGGTGTAGAACTTCACGAAACGGAGTTCTACCAGTGTGACCTGCGCAAGGCGGATTTCCGGGATGCCGCCGGTTATAAGGTGGACATTCTGGGTAGCCGCCTGAAGGATGCGAAATTTTCCCTGCCGGAAGCGGTGAATCTGCTGGCAGATTTGAAGATCAAACTGTCGTAAGAAGGAGAAAAAATGCGTCAACTCATCATTGCACGAAAAGATCTGCAGATGTCTCCCGGTAAGCTGGCGGCGCAGTGCTGCCACGCTTCGCTGGCATTCCTCACCGACCCCATCGGCATGGGACAGGGCGTGAAACCCATTGAGAAAGACGGAGAAATTACCGGCTATCGGGCAGAAATCATGTTGGATAAGGCAACTTATGAAGAATGGTTCGATGGTTCTTTTACCAAAACTATCTGCGGGGCAAAGAACCGCAATCAACTGCTGAAAGCAAAGACCATTGCCGAGGAATTGGGACTGGTGGAAAACAAAGACTTCTTCCTTATCCGGGATGCCTGCCACACCGAGCTGAAGCCGGAAGAGTTTGATGAAAACGGAGAAGGCATGACCCTGACCTGCATTGGGTTCCGTCCGCTGCCGGACGAAATTGCACACCAGATCAGCCATAAGTTCCATTTGTATTGATAGAACTCCTTTATTTTATAAGCATTTTCCACAGTCACTGCAGCCGTTGCAGATCAACTTGCTGCCACAGGTCTCGCAGTTTGCGCGGAAATGGGGCACATAGAGATCTTCCTGCGGGATGGGGTAGCCCCAGTCGTCCACGAGGTCAAAACGGATGGGACTTCCCTGAAAGTTCATACCGGATTTATAAGCCATCCGGCTTTGCAGTTGCTTGTTTGGCAGGTGGTAGCGCCTGCCGTCCTTGATGAACACAGTGCCGGTCTCGATAAAGCAGAATGTTACGTTGGCATCCACGCATTCCTGCCGGAGCGATTTGACCCAATCAAAATTGCAGGGGCGGGCACCATCATAGTTTTCGCCGCCGCAGATGACTTGTTCGATCTGCCCGGCGGTAAGGTACTGCCGGATACTCACCGGTCCGATGAAGGGCGCGCACATAATGCCCTTGTGCTTGAAGGGCAGGTCAAACAGGATGGGGATGCGCTCATCGGCGCGGCGCTGATTTTCACAGGTGACGTTGAAAAAGATGTTGTCCCAACCGCTGCCCCAGTCCGGCGGTAGGCACTCCCGTACCCGCTGCGGCCGTTTGGTGAGCAGAAAAAACACCACATCGCTGCGCTGGCGCATGATGTCCCACGCCTCAACCCGCCACGGGTCGGCTTCTTCCAAGAAGAAGTCCGAGGTCATGCAGACCCGGATCTGCTCACCACTCTGGATTTTGTAGTGTCCGGTGCGGTCTTTCTGGAGCGGGTAGGAAAAGCCGCTTTTCGTTTTGTAGATCTCGGCCCCGTTCTGGTCCCGCATCCGGTCGAGAAAATACATGTAGCAGTTCTGGCAGCCCTCGCTGCACTTGACGCAGCCGTGCCATGGATTCCAGATGTCGTGCAGGAAGCTCACCTTCTTTCGGTACCTATTATTATAATAGCTGCGCGGACAGGAAACAAGAGCACCCCTTGCACCGCCCCGCCGGATGTGATAAGATTAAATAAAATTTAATAACGCTTTGTATGAAAACAACTTTAGATAGAATTCCAGGATGATACAATAGAAGGGAATTTGACTATGGCACGATATAGCGTGAATAATTATACGGTGGATGTGCTTTTGGCGGATATAAAATCCGGTAATATTGCGATTCCGGAAATGCAACGTCCATTTGTATGGGACGCAACGCAAGTGCGTGATTTGATGGATTCGCTCTATAAGGGCTTTCCGGTCGGATATATTATCGTATGGCAAAATCCAAGTGTAAAGTTGAAAGACGGAACAGTTGCAATAGGGAAAAAAGTTCTGATCGACGGGCAACAGCGTATTACTGCTATGGCGGCTGCAATTGTGGGACAGGAGGTTTTAGACAGCCACTATAAATGGAAACGGGTCTGTATTGCGTTTAACCCCATTGACGAAATATTTGAAGTGGCAAATTCCGCAAATCAAAAAAGCAGTAAATGGATTCCGGATATTGCAAAAGTGCTGGATGTGTCCTTTGGTTCTTTTTCTTTTGTGATGGAATATTGCCAGAAAAACGGAATTATGGACAAAGCACAGGAAATCAATGACACAATCAATCGGTTGAGGGCAATACAAAATAATAGCATTGGTGTTATTACGCTGGCAGAAGATTTGGATATTGACAGTGTAACGGAAATTTTTATTCGAATCAATTCTAAGGGTGTGGTTCTGTCGCAAGCAGATTTTGCAATGTCTAAGATTTCTTCGAATGAAATATATAATGGAAATGTGACCCGAAAAACGATTGATTACTTCTGTCATTTGTTGGAGTCTCCGGAGGATTTGAAAGAAATCAAGAAAAATGATGCTGAATTTGCGGCGAGACCGGAATTCGAAGCTATAAAGTGGGCAGCTGCAAAGAATGCAACGATTTATCGCACATGTTATACGGATATTCTTCGTGTTGCATTTACATATAAATTCAAGCGAGGAAAGCTAGCAGATTTGGTTAGCTTGCTTTCAGGCCGAGATTTTGAAACGCGTGAATTTAAGATCGAAATAGAAGAAAGGTCGTTCAATCAATTACATGAGGCAGTTCTGCAAGCGGTGAATCAGACAAATTACGAACGGTATTTGATGATTGTGCGCTCAGCGGGAATTGTGAAAAAATCGCTGATTCGTTCACAAAATGTTTTGAACTTTGGCTATGCGCTTTTTCTTGCACTTCGTGAACGAAAAGTGGATAGTAATCAAATCGAAAAGATTGTACGCAAGTGGCTGGCTTTGTCTATTTTGACGGGAAGATATTCTTCTGGCTCGCCAGAGTCTGCATTTGATTACGACATTAAGAGATTCTTTGCTTATGATGATCCGATGCAGTACCTGAATATCACAGAGGCGGGCGAATTATCTGAGGCGTACTGGAAGGTAAATCTTGTTCAACGGCTGAACACATCGGTTGCGAGCAGTCCATATTTTAATATGTTCCTTGTGGCACAGGTCAAGGCACACGATAAAGGCTTTTTGTCGATGGAAATTGATATTGAGTCCATGTTGGAAAACAGAGGCGATATTCACCATTTGTTCCCGAAAAATTACTTGATAAAAAATGGAATTGTGCAAGCACAATACAATCAAATTGCGAATTATGCTTTTATTCAACAGGAAATCAACATTAAAATTAAAGATAGTTCGCCAGCCCACTATATGACTGAAGTGATAGGGCAATGCAATACGAAAAAGCCTGTTTATGGTGGAATCATAGAACAAGATAGGCTGGCTGAAAATCTTAAACAGAATTGTATTCCAGACGGATTTGAAAGCATGGAGATTGGCGACTATCAGGATTTTCTACAAAGGCGTCGGGAACTGATGGCCGAGAAAATACATCAATACTATGATTCTCTCTGATTTCAAAGGCGAAACTTGATATAAAGGGATGCACTTCGCAATGCAGTTTCTCTGGGCGGCGACAGCGACACCCTTGCCTGCTTCACCGGCGGCATTGCCGAAGCTTTTTACGGGATGCCGCAGGAACTGCGGGACGAGACTTTGAAACGTCTGCCGGAGAATATCCGGGTAGGATATGAGCTGTTTCGGTGGAACATCGGCCAGAGATAAGACATTCGGAGAACCAAGGAGCAGATACAACACACTCGTGATGTGAAGTATCTGCTCCTTGGTTTTTAATAAGACTCGATGGAGGGTGTCTTGCATCGGCCTGAAAAATCCGATATACTGAACCCAGAGAGTATATCGAATTTTTTGGGAAAAGGAGAGAACGGTATGGAACATCTTTATGAAAAGGCACTGGAAAGTGTGGAATATATCAAGACGCACACGAAAAAGCGCCCGAAGATCGCGGTGGTGCTGGGCTCCGGCCTTGGCAAGCTGACCGCGGACTTTACGGACACGGAAGAACTGTCCTACAAGGATATCCCCAACTTCCCGGTATCCACGGTGGCAGGACACAAAGGTGCATTGTTGGCTGGCAAGCTGGGGGACACGGAAGTCTACGCCATGGAAGGCCGCTTCCATTTCTATGAGGGCTACTCCATGAAGGAAGTCTGCTACCCGTTCTATGTGTTCAAGCTGTTGGGCGTGGAAAAGGTGGTGTTGACCAACGCCTGCGGCGGCATCAACCGGGAGTTTGCGCCGGGCACCCTGATGCTCATTACCGACTTCATCAACATGATGGGCACGAACCCCCTCATTGGCCCCAACGATGAGCGCTTCGGCCCCCGCTTCCCGGACATGACCGAACCTTACAGTCTGGAACTGCGGAACCTTGCCAAGCAGACCGCCGATGAACTGGGCATTGCCTACAAGGAGGGCGTTTACATGGGCTTTATGGGCCCTTGCTATGAAACGGCGGCTGAAATTCGCGCCTTTGCGGGGATGGGAGCCGATGCCGTGGGCATGAGCACCGTGCCGGAAACCATGGTCTGCAACTACATGGGCATGAAGGTACTGGCTGTCAGCTGCATCACTAACATGGCCACCGGCATCCAGACGGTCAAGCATAGCCACGCCCGCGTGCTGGAGATCGCAAATCAGGCAGGCGATACCCTGTGCCGATGGCTGGGTGCGGTGATTCAGAGAATGGAGTAAAAAAGATATACCATGAAAATCCTTTCGTTTGGTTCCCTCAACTACGATTGTGCGCAGATCATAGATGGCGTTTTGCCGGCGTATGATGTGCCGGAAAGCGCACTTTCCGACTATCTGCGGCCAGACTGGAGCGATGCATGCATCAATGTCCGCACCGAGGAAGCCTACGAAACGGCCCATGAGGTGCTGCGGGCGGAAGGACTGTTTCTGGGCACATCGGCAGCAGCGGTTTTGCACGCAGCGGTGCAGGTGGGCCGCAGACCGAAGAATCAGGGAAAGAACATCGTGGTCATCGTCCCGGACAACGGCATGAAATATCTGTCTACGCCGATGTACCGGCAGAAATGATAAAAACACGATGATGCGACTGAATTTTGAAAAGATTGCATGGGATTTTATGAAAGTATTATTCTTTTATGAATTTTAGCACTCTTCTATTGACACTGCTAATGAACGGTGCTATAACAGTGGCGTGCTCAGGAGGAAGGGCAAAAGGAGAGCCGCAAGGCTCCCCGGAAAGCCTTTCCGAATGGACGCTTCAAAGTCTTTGCCCCGACCCGAACGCCGGGATTGGAGGTATGTTTTATGTTTATGCCGACTGTTTTCCATGAAAACCTGTTCGATGATTTCTTCGATCCGTTCTGGAATGACGCTGCACTGGAACGTATGATGAACCGTGAGGCTCGTGATACCTTTGGTAAGCGCGGTGCAAACATGATGAAGACCGATGTCAAACAGACGGACAACGGCTACGAAGTAGCTGTTGACCTGCCGGGCTGCAAGAAGGAGGACGTTCAGATGGATCTGAACGATGGCTACCTGACCATTCAGGCAGTGCGCAGCCACAGCAACGACGAAAAGGATAAGAAGGGCCGCTATCTGCGGCGCGAATCCTTCTCCGGCACCTGCGCGCGCAGTTTCTACGTGGGCGATGTGAAGAAGGAAGACATCCACGCAAAGTTCGAGGATGGTGTCCTGCACATCGAGCTGCCTGCTCCTCAGCAGACGAAGGCTTTGCCTGAGAACCCGAATCTGATTGCAATCGAGTAAAACGCCGGTCATGTGCGCCAAAGCACAACGCACATAAGATGCCCCCGGAGAGCCGCAATAAGCCCTCCGGGGGCATTTTTGTTTCGCTATCTTTTCCGCAAGGGAAAACCATGGTATACTGAGAACAGCAACTTCAGAATTTATGGAGGTACCTCACTATATCCTGTGAGCCGGGACAGCGGCTGACTTTTGCGGTATACTCCGTTCGGAAAGATCAAAGTGCATGGAGGAAAAAGGATGCTGACCTATACCTATGTTTCAAAGGGGACGTTTGCCCTGATGGAAAAACCAAAGCCGGTGCTGCAGCACGAGCGGGACGCCATTGTAAAGGTGACCCTTGCCAGCATCTGCTCCAGCGATCTGCACATCAAGCACGGCAGCGTGCCCCGGGCGGTGCCCGGCATCACCGTAGGGCACGAGATGGTGGGCATCGTGGAAGAAGTGGGCAGTGCGGTGACCAATGTGAAACCCGGCGACCGGGTGACGGTGAACGTGGAGACCTTCTGCGGAGAGTGCTTTTTCTGCAAAAAAGGCTTTGTGAACAACTGCACCGATCAAAACGGCGGCTGGGCGCTGGGCTGCCGCATCGACGGCGGGCAGGCCGAGTATGTCCGGGTGCCCTTTGCGGATCAGGGACTGAACAAGATCCCGGACGGCGTTACCGATCGGCAGGCGCTGCTGGTGGGCGATGTGCTGGCCACCGGCTTTTGGGCGGCACGCATCTCGGAAATCACCCCCGAGGATACCGTGCTGATCCTCGGTGCAGGGCCGACCGGCATCTGCACGCTGCTGTGCGTCATGCTGCACAGCCCCAAGCGCATCATCGTGTGCGAAAAGGACGAGAACCGGTTGCAGTTCATCCGTCAGCACTACCCGCAGGTGCTCACGGTGCAGCCGGAGGACTGCGCCACCTTTGTGCGCGCCAACAGCGACCACGGCGGGGCAGATGTGGTGCTGGAAGTGGCAGGGGCGGACACTACCTTCCGGCTGGCGTGGGAGTGCGCAAGACCCAACGCCGTTGTGACGGTGGTGGCGCTGTACGATAAGGCGCAGACTCTGCCGCTGCCGGAGATGTACGGCAAAAACCTCACCTTTAAGACCGGCGGCGTGGACGGCTGCGATTGTGAAGAAACGCTGCGTCTCATCGCAGAAGGCAAGATCGATACCGAACCGCTCATTACCCACACCTACCCCCTGCGCCGGATCGCAGAGGGCTACGAGCTGTTTGAAAAGAAACGGGACGGCGTGATCAAGGTGGCAGTGGAGTGCTGACGGTCTGCGCCAAGGCACAACGCACATAAAGTGGCTCCGGAGAGCTGTAACAATAAAACGATCCCATTTTATGAGCGATATGGCTTTCAACAATATGATAATTACTCTGCAATGGTGCGGAAGCACTTTTTGTGAGTTGGTATGATGAATCGATTTGCAGCTAGCAAGGAAACCGTAAGGAGTACAGAGCATGGATGCAAACTGTACCAGTAAAAGAAGGAAAGTCAAGAGTATGGAAACGGTATACATTGCAGGCGGGTGCCTTTGGGGCGTCCAGCATTTTTTTGACACGGTGCCCGGTGTACGGACAACCGAAGCCGGGAGAGCCAACGGAACAACAAACACGCTGGACGGCCAGTATGATGGATACGCAGAGTGCGTTAAAGTGGTCTTTGATGAGAAATGTACCAGTGTTACAGAGCTTATGGAGCATCTGTTTGAAATCATCGACCCGTACAGCCTGAACAAACAGGGCGTTGATGTTGGAAAAAAGTATCGCACGGGGCTTTACAGCACAAATCCCGGACATCTGGAAGAAGCAAGAGCCTTTATTGACAGCCGGAAGGACCGGGATAAAATCGTTGTGGAAGTGCTGCCGCTGACGAATTACGTCCGGAGTGCAGAGGGGCATCAGCACCATCTGGAGCGGTACCCGGAAGACTGCAGCTACTGTCATATCCCGGATGAAGTCTTAAACAAATACAGGAATCAGTAAGCAAAGGAAAAACGAAAATGCGGGGATTGGGAACGATCATCAATGCGCTGGCCATTGTGATAGGCGGTGTGCTGGGTATTCTGTTCAAACGCTTTCTGAAAGAGCGCTATCAGGATACAATCATCAAAGCCACGGGCTTTTCCGTGGTGTTTCTGGGAGCGGCGGGAACGCTCTCCAAGATACTGACGGTTAGGCCAGACGGAACTTTGAACACCGGTGGCTCTTCTGACGGGGATTTTATGAATCGGAATTTGTAGAGGGGTGTGATTATATGAAAAACAATAGCCCACAAAAGCAGGCTGCCATTTCTTGGATCATTTTGATGATAGGAATATTGCTCGCAGTAATAGGAGCAATGACGGCAAAGGAGTACAGAGTAAACCTATGCCTGCTAATCGGTGCAATGGTTGTTGTTGGTGGTATTGTATATCATCTCACCATGATGAAATGTCCTTATTGCGGTTGCTCGCTTGTTGGTTATAGGCCGATCCCTAAAGAATGTCCAAAGTGTCATAAAAAATTTGAAGAATAAGTTCGCGTTTATCAAGGTGAACATTTAAGTATTAAAAACGGGGGTGAAACAAATGATGACCATTGCACAGATCATGGAAAAGATGATCGCCTTTTCCGAAGGGAATATCCATGACATCACGCACCTGAGCTGCGTGTGGACCTATGCCAAAACCATTGGTGAGCTGGAGGGGCTGGACGCAGACACGCAGTTTATTCTGGAGGTGGCGGCCATCACCCACGATATCGCCTGCCCGCTCTGCCGCAAAAAGTACGGCAACACCAATGGTAAATATCAGGAGCAGGAGGGTGCCCCGCTGGTGCGGGAGTTCTTGGCGGATACCGGCATGACAGCAGAACAGATCGACCGTGTGGCCTATCTAGTAGGGCACCACCATAGTCCGGCGCAGATCGACGGCATTGACTATCAGATTCTGATTGAGGCAGATTATATCGTCAATGCGTCCGAAAGCGGGTACGACCAGCAGGCAATCCGAACCTTTATGGAACATACGATGAAGACGGCCGCAGGTATCCGGCTGACGAAAACAGTGTTTGGAGTGTAAAAATGATTCAGAAGCATTGCTTTGAATGCGGTACGGCATTGATTGAAAAAGAACTGGAAGAAGAGGGCATTGTGCCTTATTGCCCGAAATGCCAGCAATACCGGTTCCCGATGTACAATGTGGCAGTCAGCATGATTGTTGTGGATGAGGAAACCGGGAAAATTCTGCTCATCCAGCAGTACGGCAAGCCCTCTTATATTCTGGTGGCTGGATATGTGAACCGCGGTGAGGCAGAAGAACACGCCGTGGTGCGGGAGGTCCGGGAAGAAACCGGGTTGGAAGTAGAGCACCTCCGGTTCAACCGTACCAAGTTTTTTGAGCCGTCTAACACGCTGATGTGCAACTTTACGGCTTTCGTCAGAACCGCAAAGGCGCTGCATATCAACCACGAAGTGGACCGCTGCAAGTGGTTCACCCCACAGGAAGCCAGAGAAAACATCCGTCCCAACAGCCTTGCAGCGGAATTTTTGAATGCGTATCTGGACGAAGTGGGGAATAAGCCGATGGAGATGTGATTCGTGGCTGTGTCACGGGAATTTTGACGGAAAGTATGGAAAAAAGTTGGTTCGGCCTGTTTCGGTTGACTTTTTTATAAAGAATCGGTATATTGATACTATATAGTATCAATAAGTATCAACTGCGAGGTGGACAGAATGGATGGGGCACAGTTTGCCAAAATGCTTTCAGATAAGTATTTGTTTGAACTCAATCGGATGGAATACAAGTACTCGACTGTCAGCGTCGAAGAATTTGCCGAATTGCTGCGGCAAAACTTTGCGCAGCCTCTGCCGTTGACTGATTTTTCTGGAAATAAGCTGTTTTACCTGCCGAACCTCGCGCAAATTTCAACAAATGGTATACAGAAAACAGAATAGAATCATCTTCGATGTCTCGTTGGGAAACTAACGGGGTATTTTTTTGCCCAAATTCGGCTGTATAGAACACTGAAAAGTCAAAACGAACCGTAGGTAGTCCTGCAAGGACAACTAAAGTGCGCCTATGAGGCCGACGCGAAATCGGAGGATTCTTGTTAAACTTACTATACTATACCATTGCAAAAAAGAAGTGAGCACGATATAATATGGATAAGAAGGCAAAAGTCACCGCAATGGTGTGAAAATAGATTTTGGCTGTTTCCATAAGGAGTAGATCGAGAGGTGTTATCCTCAGTGGCTGAAAGCGCAGATGTGTGATGCTTGCAGCAAGCTATTTGTATAAGCCGAAAGGCCGCAGAAATGCGGCTTTTCCTAAATGCATGAAATTAGCCGAACCTAACTTGTAAATGTGCACGTGCTGGTTAGATGAAACTAACTATAAAAGGAGAGACAGCAATGCGAGAACACAAGAATTTCTGGGACAGAAATGCAGGTCTGTATGACTGCTTTATGCGAAAAGACAGGGCAGTATACGAGAAAATGTATGAGCTGATCCGTCCGGTCGTGAAAGACAAAACAGTGCTGGAGGTGGCTACCGGAACGGGACTGATCGCCAAGCACATCGTAAAAGCAGCGGCACACATCGAGGCGACGGATGCCTCTCCGGAAATGATTGCAGAGGCCAAACGGGGGAATTACTCTGCGAAGCTGCGTTTTTCCGTGCAGGATATGTTTTCTCTGCCATACGCGAGCAAATCATTCGATGTGGTAATCGTATCAAACGCACTGCACATTGTGCCTCAGCCAGAAAAATCACTGCGAGAGATCAAACGGGTGCTGAAGGATGACGGTGTGCTGATTGCGCCT
Source organism: Faecalibacterium prausnitzii (assembly GCF_003324185.1). Lineage (GTDB taxonomy): Bacteria > Bacillota > Clostridia > Oscillospirales > Ruminococcaceae > Faecalibacterium > Faecalibacterium prausnitzii. The sequence continues at coordinate 17,221 of NZ_PXUP01000008.1, read as the reverse complement.
ACCTTTACGCACGCAGAAAACTCATTTCCCGGTAAGATCAAAGCCTTTTTCATGAATCTGGCAGGCTTTCCTCTCCACAGCAAGTGGACGAGTGAAGAATACCTAAAATTTCTGCAACAGAATGATTGGACAGTGCGAAAAAGTGTTGTTCTAAAGACCTCTTTTCCGCTGACCTATACGGAATGTGTGAAATCGGAGGTGTGATATGTCCTTCTTTGAAAACACCCGAAAGCCCGTAGGCCTTGGCGGGAAGATCATGGTTGCTATGATGAACTTTGGACACAGCGCAATGGCAGAATGGGGGCTGAGTTTTTTACAGACTGCCCCGGATGCCATGGTGCTGGACTGCGGCTGCGGCGGTGGAGCGAACATTAAAACGCTGTTGAAACTGTGCCCCAACGGCAAGGTGCAGGGCATCGACTACTCAGCCGTCAGCGTGGAAAAAGCGCGAAAAGTCAATGCCAGAGCCATTGCGGCAAGACGGTGTACCGTGCAACAGGCAAGTGTGGCAGAACTGCCGTTTAAAGCGGAGCAGTTTGATGTGGTGACCGCCTTTGAAACGGTCTATTTCTGGCCGGAACTTGCGCAGAATTTCAGAGAGATTTATCGGGTGCTGAAGCCCGGCGGAATCTTTTTCATCTGTAACAAAGCAAACGGCGAAACGACAAAAGACGACAAATGGACGCAGATCATCGATGGCATGACCATCTATACGGATACTGCACTGAAAAAGTATCTGGAAAAAGCAGGATTTTGTCAGATCCAAAGCCACAAAAATAAAAAGGGCTGGCTGTGCATCACAGCACAGAAATGAGGTGCGATCATGTCGAAAAAGGCAACGGAATTTCAAAGAAAAGCAATGAGCTGGATGTACCGAGGCAAGGAGATCTTCAAGCCTTTGAACACCGGCTGGATCGACGAGAATGTTGCCTGCGTGCGCGAATGGGTGGCGAACATCTTCTTCTACCGCAAAGGCGATACGACCATTATGGTCGATGCGGGATATAACTACGACCGCCTTGCCGAAAAAATGGGCTGGCTTGGGATTGATCCGAAGTCGATACACCATATCCTTATCACCCATCAGGACACCGACCATGTGGGTGCGGTGGAAGCAGACAGTCCGGGGCTGTTCCGGAATGCGAAGCTGTACATCGGCGAGATCGAGAACCGGTATCTCACCGGCGAGGTGCGGCGAAAAGTCATCTATCATCTCTATAAATTGCCGCAGGTCACGATCAACAACGAAAAGGTACTGCTGCACGATGGGCAGGTACTTGACATTGACGGCGTCAGGATCGAGTGTTTTCTGGTTCCCGGCCATACATGGGGACATATGGTCTACCTCATTGACGATAAATACCTTTTTACCGGCGACACGCTGTGGTTTGGCGCGGACGGCGGCTACAGCTTCATTTCCTCGCTGGCGGAGGACAATAAGCTGGCTGTGCAGTCACTGGCGGAGCTGGAGCGGAAACTGCGCGCACGTGGGCTGCATCCATATTTCATCACCGGTCACACGGGATGGACGGACAATTTTGCCTTTGCGTTTGCCCACAAAGACAAGAGCTGTTCACCATTCAAAAAACGAGTACACGACCCATCGGCGCCCTATGATGCCTACGACGAATCGGACGACACCGAAGAAAATGCAAAGAGCGGTTTTCTGAAAGGTGTGGGAAGATGAAGGACAGTGAATTACAAATTGACCGTAGCTGCCATGTGCTATATTCCAAACCCTGCAAAAAGGAAATTCTGGCGAAAATCACTCTGCACTATCCGGAGGTGGAGCGCGAGGTGGTCTGGGAGCAGGTGCAGCTGAGATACGCAGAGCTTCTTTCCAAGTGGCGCACCGACCTCGGCGGTAAAAAGAATTTTCACAACGGCGTAGGCGGCACCTACGACTGCATCGCCATTATGTGCTATTACGATGTGTGCCGGGATGTGACCACATTCCGTGAAATTGAAGAGATGGAGGAAAAACTGATTCTTCCAACTTTCCGCAAGCTGAAATTTGTGGACTGCAACAAACCGTTCTGGAGGAAGCTGATGTACAAGGCGTTTGTTCGTGCGAAAAGCGGCTGCGACAAATGGCACGATTACGAGATGTCGGTTGCGCCTTATGAAACCGACAAGCCTATTTATTATGAATTTACGGCGTGCCCGGTGGCGGAATTTGCCAAGCGGTTCGGATTTACGGACATTATGCCCGCCCTGTGCAATGTGGACTATGCGTCCATGGAACTGCTCCATGCCAAGCTGGTGCGGACGACCACCTGCGTGGACGGTTGCCGATGCGACTATACCATCTGCGGCGATAAGGATCCATACGTAAAGGAACATCCCGAATACCGGGATGAAAACGGATACAGGAGGAATAAGGAATGCTTTTACAGGTGATTCTGGAAGGTCTTGGGTTGGGAGTTCTGCTGGTTCTGATCTGCGCCGTGGGCATCCGCAAGGGGGCTGTTGGGATGGTGCATCTTTACCCCATGGGACAGCCGTTTGCAAGTATCCAGCCGGGGCTATATGCTGGGGTACAACGATTTGAAAGATCCTTCTGTCAGCGGCTTTTTCCGATTTCTCGCCAAGGTCGGGGACAACGGGATGAAAATGCAGATCGTGAAGATCGGATTTGGAGGCAAGCTATGAAAATTCTGGTATATGGTGCAGGCGTTCTGGGGTGCAATCTGGCAAGAAATCTGCTGCGCGCCGGAAAGGATGTCACTCTGCTTGCGCGGGGAAACTGGGCTGCGGAGATCAAGCAGAACGGCCTGCGGATCAAGGATAAGTTTTCACCCTGCACCTCGGTCAGCCGCATTCCGGTGGTGACTGAACTTGCACCGGATGCAATGTACGATGTGATCTTTGTGGTCCTGCGCTATACACAGCTGGATTCCGTTCTGGACACGCTGCGGGCGAACCGGACGAAGAACATCGTTTTTGTGGGGAACAATGTGCAGGCGAGGGCACTGGCGGCGGTACTGCCGGAAAAGAACGTCCTGTTTGCCTTTGCGCTTTCTGCCGGGCATCGGGAGGCTGACCGGGTGGTCTCCATCGACCTGAAAAAGATCACCATCGGGCAGCTGCCGGGTGCAACCTCCAATAAACAGTTGATCGGGCGCATCTTCCACGGCACAAAATATAAGGTTGTTTACGAGCCGAACATGGAGGACTATCTGCTCTGCCATGCCGCGTTTGTGATGCCTGCGGCCTTCGCCTGCTATAAGACAGACGGCGACCTGAAAAAGCTCAGGGGAGATACTGCATACCTGAACCGTCTGCTGGATGCAAACATCGAGGGATACCGCGCCATCAGAAATGCCGGGCACGCCATTCTGCCCAAGGAGGATGCGGACTTTGAAGGGGAAAAGTACCGCAAGACCTGCCTGCGCTTTTTCAAGCTGATGTGCGCCACCTCGCTGGGAAAACTCTGCGCCTCCGACCATGCCATGAACGCCATCGACGAAATGAGTGCGCTGAACCGGGATCTTAAGAAATTTTTCGATGCGAACGGCGCAGCCTACCCGGTATGGCAGGCACTGGAAGCGGAAGCCGGGAGGTATCTGCAATGAAGTATGCCGGAATGCCCATGGGAATGTGGGTGCTGTTTGCTGGCTCCTTTCAAAAGCAGCTGACCGCTGTGCTGGGCTATGATGCAGCCACCGCAAGAGCCATCACGAAAAAGGCAAAGCCACAATACCGGCAGATCATCCGCAGGCTGCCGGAGTTTGAAAAAGCGGACCGCTTCAAGATGAACATCGTCAACTGCGCAATGCTCGGCGCGTTCATTCTCTCCATGCCGCAACGCCCAGAGGTGGACAGGCTGACGGATTACTACGCAAGATCCATGATGACAAAGCCCATGCAGTGGTTCTGCCGCAAGAGCGGAAAAAGCAAGTTTACCGCAAAGGATATAGCCGCCATGAAAGCCACTGCCGCCCTGAAAGCCGCCGACCGCAACCCCTACTCGTGGAATATGGAGTTTTACGAATACCCGGATGGCAGCGGCTACGAGGGACGCTTTACAAAATGCGGCATCTGTGTGCTGATGAAAAAGCTGGGGCTATATGACCTGACCCCTGCTTTGTGCCGTCTGGACTACACCATGAGCGAAGCGGGCGGTGTGACAAATTTTGTGCGGCAGTATACCCTTGCCTCCGGCGGACCCTACTGCGACTGCGGGTACAAAAAGAAAGGGTAACGGACGATGAAGAGGAAGGAAACCTATCTTTCCCGTGACTTTCGGGAGACTGCGGCGCAACGCTTTCCCACGCAGGCAAAGCAGCTGAACGCCGCTTTTGATATGCGCCTGAATGCGCTGCTGGCTGAAAACGCGGGTGCAAGCAAGGAAAAGCAATACCACCTCAAACGGCAAATCTTGCCGGGCGTTGCGGCCTACGAGACCTTGCAGCGGGTCATGCCGAAAGAGGAGGCACTGCAAACCGTTCATGGCTATGTGGAGCGGCTGGCGAGAACAAGCCACAAACAGCTTGCCGCCCTGCTGCACATACCGGGGCTTTACCGCCTTGTTCCCGGCGTTTTTGTCAAATCCACCCGGAGCGTTTTCGGCCCGGCGGCGGGCTTTGTCCCAAAAGAACTGCAGACCGGTAACGGCGTCTGGCGTGTGGATATGATGAAGTGTCCCTATCACGACACCTGCGCAGAATACGGCTGCCCGGAGCTGTGCCGCTGCTTTTGCGACAGCGATGACATCAGCTATACCGGGCTGCATCCGAAGCTGATCTGGGAGAGAAGCATGACGCTGGGGCGCGGAAATGACCGCTGCGATTTTTGCATGAAGGTCAGATAATAGCGGGGAGGCAGATTGGTATGGAAATCAAACGATTCGGTACATGGTATTTCTGGCATACTTTCTTGTTTTGTATGAACCACAATGGAAGACGAAGGAAATGGGAGCATATGCCCGATTCGCACGCAGACTGAGAGGAGAAAAACAATGATCGTACTGCAACTGCTGCTTTATTGTCTGCTGTTTACCGCAATGGTAAAAATCGCTGTGATCGGTGGTGCTGTCAACGGACTGTACTTTTATCCCAAGGAGGTGCAGGATCGCGCCATCGAACTGGGACTGATCGACCGCAATACGATGAACCGGAAACGAAAATGCTTTATGATACCGTTCTTTATCGTGATGCTTGCTGCTCTTGTGCTGATCATCGGTTTGTGGAACGGGGCTTCCTCCTTTGGTGAGGCCTATTGGCAGGCGCTGCTGTTTCTTGAGGTTATGAATATCTATGACGGCGTTGTAATCGACAAGCTATGGGTCGGGCACAGCCAGTTTTGGGTGCTGCCAGGGCTTGAAGATGCGCCGTTCGTGCAGACCTAGAGGCAGGTGCTGAAAAAGCGAAGCATACTGGCGCTGATCTGGGTTGCGGGAGCGGCAATTGTCGGCGGTATTGTCCATTTGATTTTCTAAGAAGTTGGAAATTGCCCAAATGAAAAGCAGAATCATGAACTGCAATCGGAGGCAAAAAAGATGAAGACGGAGAAACCGAAAAAGCTGATTCGCTGGTGCATCATCGCCCACCGGATGCGCACTGTTTCCAGTGCAGATAAGATTGTGGTGCTCAAAGATGGAGTAGTAGCAGAACAGGGATCGCCTGCACAGTTGCTGCATACGATGAAACCACCATCATTGAAGATCTGTATTTGAAAAAAGTTGTCTAGGAATTGACATTGTGCAGAGTTCATGGTCACGCATGCCGCCATAGCAGTCATATTGAAAGACATCCCGCCTGAAAGTGAAAGCTTTACTTTCAGGCGGGACTTTTTGTTTTTTATTGTAAAGGCTGGTTCCTGTTCTTTAAGGAGATGGCTACACATTAAAGAACTTTGGCCCCATTGGCCGTCAACTTGAAGGTTGCTCCCAGCATATCGGCAGCCCCGCGGCACATCAGCATCCGCTGCAGGAAAATCTCAAAATATTCGTACATGCTGCAAATGTCGGTGTCGATCTGCAGATTCAGCGAGATGACCTTTTTCTCGGTGTTGATTTTCAGAGTTTGGTCTGTCACCGCGTAATTGACCCGGTCATGGATATCAAAGGTTGCCTTCGGTTTTTCCCGCACGCGGCTGCGGCGCACATCGGTCTTATCACCGATGATGAGGGCTGCCGAGATGGGGTCCACAGCTCCGCCGGTAGATTCATCGTGATTGGAAATGGCAGACACGATGGTGATGCGGTCCGGAATGCTTAGGTCATATTGTTTGAGAATCTCATTGGCCAGCAGCCCACCGTATTCGGCGTGGCGGTTCCGGTTGATGGCATTTCCGATGTCGTGCATATAGCCTGCGATCCGGGCTAGCTCGATGTCATGTTCCGAATAACCGAATTTTTTCAGGATCTGCGCAGCGGTTTCTGCTACCCGGACGCAATGAGCCTGCGAGTGGTCGGTATAGCCCAGCAGGCCCAGATTCTGGTTGCCCTTTTTCAGCAGTTCGTTGACTTCTTCGTTGTGTTTGATATCTTTATATGTCATTTTTTAGTTCCTCGATTCTCTTGTGAAAAGAAAGTATTTATGATTGTAAGATAATTTCAAGGCGGTTGCAATCAAATTGCGGTAAAACCCATGCAATTTTCCGGCGATGCGCATTTCCTTCGTCAGCTACAGCAGATCCAGCTGGGCGGGCCATGGCTGCTGCTGGTGCCGCCGCATTTTGCGGACTGTGTGCAGCCGGATGCTTTCCCCAGCCGGGAAAAAGGCGTTGTCTTTCTCAGCGGACCGTAGCTGGCAGGAAAAGCCGGGCAGCGCGCCCGCGAAATGGTAGCGCACGGAGCGTGCGGCATCATGACAGGCACCCCGGATGCGGGCAGCCTGAGCGCGGAAATGCTGGACAATGGCTTTTTGAATTTATAACAGTCGTGTCGAAAGACATCCCGTCTGAGGGCAAAGCGAAGGTTTTGCTTTTCAGGCGGGATTTTTTTGCTTTTTGGGACTGTTGTATACAATATATGGACTAAGAGGGTGGGTGACTTGGACTACGAGTCCATAAACTTTTGCTCGAAAGTACGATACACTATTGTCACGGCAGCGGCCCACCTCCGAAAGGGAGCGGGAGCCGCAGCCGGGCGGACCTTGAAAATTGAATATGCAGCTTCAGGTATTTCCAGATAATGATACTTCCGTAATTCGCGGCCCGGTCATAAAGAAGACGGGGTGGCCGAGAGGCCAATGGAGTGGTGCAAATCCAACGCCTGATTGTTTCCCTTTCTCAGGGGTGCCGGGGGCAAATTAAGAGAAACCATACAAAACCTTTTCCAAACGCCGTTCGAGGGTAACCACGGACGGCGTTTTTATATATCAGCGAAAAGGAGTACGCAAATGAACCGCAAGACCACAAAAAAGGTGGATGAATCCACCCTGACAACTTTGTGCGCCGTCTGCCGAGGGGCATTTTTGGACGCAAAGGGCGTCCGGCTTCGCAGAGCCGACCCCAGGCAGCTCGTCAAGGATGTCTGCACGTATTGCCAGACACGATATGGGTTTGACTACTACGTTCAGCCCATTGTCCGTAAATCGAAAATGACCGGAAAGGAGAACCGACGTGAAACTGAGCCAGCTTAAAATTGACCCGGAGTTCCAAAGCAAAATTCCGCCGCTGCAGTTTGAGGAAGAACAGCAGCTTGAGCAGAACATCATTGCCGAGGGTCGTCTTCTGAATCCCATCATCACATGGAATGGCTACATTCTGGATGGGCAGAACACGGTAGAAGCACGTCGAACCTGTAACGGTGGCAAGGATGTGACGATTCGCTGCAAAGTCTTCTATGGCCTTACCAAAGAAGACGAAGCAACGCTGTTTGCGATTCAGACGGGCAATGCTACCTGCCTGACGGCGGGCGAACGCCTTCGTGCAAATCTGGTGGCCGAAAACCCGGATGCACTTTACTTTGTGGGGATCACGTCGAATGCCGGTGTGGAATTTGCCTATGACGGCATCCGGGCACCTTGGAAAATCTACTGCATCGAAACGGCATACGAACTGTACAAGCAGTATGGCTGTGAGCGTTACGTCGAGATGCTTCACATCATCAACGAGGCGTGGAAGGGCAATGTGGATTCCTACCTTGCCGGTGTAATCCGTGGTGTGGCCCGCTTCATCTCCGTATACGAGGGCGAGTACAGCCGGGAGCGGCTGGTGCAGCAGCTGGCAAGGACACACCCGAAAACCATCACGCAGCTGGCTCAGAAAGACACCGGCAGTTCTGCAAACCGCCACATGCGGCAGATTCTTCGCATCTATAACGGTGCCAGCCGTGAGATGAGTCTGCCGCTGAAAAACTGACAATTTCGTTTTACCTCCTGAACAACAGCCGTCGTGGCATCCGTCTGCGGCGGCTGTTTCTTACATAAAAAGGAGGTTGATTTTTATGTTACCGAACAATTGGAGATATCTCAGAGGGGACATCTACTATGCAGACATGGAGCCGCATATCGGCTCGGAACAGGGCGGGAAACGCCCTGTGGTAGTTCTGCAGAACAACATTGGAAACCGTCATTCGCCTACATTGATCGTTGCAACTGTTACCACCCGGACGGAAAAGAAGAAAAACCAGCCCACCCATGTGCTGGTGGATTCCAACCCGGCCTTTGAAGAACCGTCCATGATTCTTCTGGAGCAGATCTTCACGATCGATAAATCCCGCATTGAACGCTTTATGGGCTATGCCAGCAAGGCTGAAATGCTCCGCATTGATATGGCTTTGCTGGTCAGTCTGGCTCTGAACGTTCTGAGCGGAAACCGCAGCGAATAGCGGACAACCAGTAACCCGTAAAAATGAGGTGATAGCGATGTAATCGGAGGTGAGTGAGCCATGTGAAAGAGTGCCCCCATTGAAGTGGTGGTACATTACCCCAAAACGAAAGAGGGATGGGACGAACTCGGAAAACGGGTCGCAACCGCCCACGCCAACTATGTGATCGAAAAAATCGACCGTCTGAACTGCCCCACATGGCAGAAGCTCGAATTGCTGCAGGCGGTGATCGATACTACCAAAGGAACCTACAAACCCAAAGAACACCAAAAGCCCGGCTGGCAGCCGAGCCGATAAACAAAGCCCCACGCTCAACATATGTTTTTCTGCTCTGACCAGAGACGGTCAGATTCAGAGGCAGCGTTGAGCGTGGGGCTTTTTGTGTTACATAAGTTTTTGGAATTTTGCTGACAAAATAAAATCATTTTTTTGCTGAAAGAGCGTATCGAAACCGTCCTGATGGAGCAGCAGAAAAAGCTTTTTGAAAAGTAAAAGCTCTTGCGTCCCGTGAAAAAAGAAGGTAATATAAATACAGAGCAAGACACAGAACGCAGGGAGGGATGAAAACCATGTTTTACGAGATCATGCACCGGGAAAGCTGTGTGGCACAACTCAGCACGACAGGGGAATGCAGGGTCTGCCTCGAGGATTTCATGCCCTATGATCTGGTTCTGGTGGAATCGGATGATTTTGACGAGCGCATCAATAATGTAACGAACTTTTACTATTGGTGCGCCTCCCGGATGTTGACGTTGGATCGCACCTACGCCAAGGAAATCCTGAACAGTATCGGTGCATCTCAGAGTGTTACGGACAGGGAACGAGCACAGATTGCATTATCCTACCATTGTCTGTCTTTGCTGGATGTGTTCTGGGTGAAAGAAGAAAACGAGAAGATTCGATTCGAGGATATCAACCTTTTTGCACACTCCTTAAGCAATGCGCTTGTGGATATTGCGCTGCGGGGGCACCAAATGACGGTGATAAACGCCCATCTTCTGGCAAATGACCTGTCTACGGGCGGCTTGTACCCCAAGGCGTGGGTGCGAAAAGAGGATGGCTTCTATCTTTACAAGGATGGTGGCAGGGATGCGGTGGAACGTGAAGTGCTGGCAAGCAAAATCTGCCGGTGCTTTGACTGCCATCAGGTACTGTATGAGCAGGGAATGTTTGAAAATGAGCTGGTTTCTATCAGCAAAATCATGACATCTCAGCGATATAGTCTTGTGACCTATGCAGCCTATGACGTCTACTGCACGAACCGTGATTGGAATACGCTGGATAAGATCTTAGAGCTGGATGCTCCCGGCTACTATATGATGAACATTCTGGATTATCTGGTGGGCAATACCGACCGTCATTGGGAAAATTGGGGTCTGCTGGTAGACAACGAAACCAATCAGCCCATCCGTCTGCATGACCTGATGGACTTCAACCGGGCGTTTCAGCAGTACGACACGCCAGAAGGCGCAAACTGTCTGACCGTGGGAAAACGCCATCTGAGCCAAAAAGATGCTGCAGTGGAAGCGGTGCGGAACATCGGACTGAACCAAGTCCGTCAGGTGGAGCACACCGTATTCTCCGAGCATCCGGCATGGAAAGCAACGTTTGAAGAACGACTGCGTGTTTTACGGAACGCCATGTAAGTCAGAGCGAATATCAGAATAATTGAAACAGAATGATTCCATAACGAAAGCCCGTCTGCGCTGCCACATATCGTGGCTTGCAGACAGGCTTTTTCGTTTGACCGGAGAAAAATTACCATACCTCACATGCGAAGCATAGATGGAAAATCGGAACCAAGGTTTTCCACCAGATGGCAAAAGCACTTCTGACGGATGGTCTTTTGTCCATTTTCCCAGCAGCGGATGCTTGTCCGACTGACCTTTGCATGGTCGGCAAGCTGCTGGCGATTCCAGCCTTTTGCCTCCCGGTATCTGCGGAGGAAGGCTCCGCCGCCCCGGTGCAGAAACAGGGTGTAGTCGTCCAGAATATCCTCCACCGGGATACCGTAAAGGGCGGCGAGCTTGTCCGCAAGTTCCGGCGTAAAGCTGCGGTGAAATATGCCGCTTTCCAGATCCTGATAGAGCCATTCCTCCATGCCCACCATGGCAGCAACCTCTTTTTGCAGCAGGTCAAGACCATAGCGGCACCAACGCAGACGGTCCCATGGGTTCGGGATGTCGGCGTAAGAATGGTACATACGGTAGAACGCCTGCGCCTCTACGGTAGTGCGGGGGCCTGCCAAACTTACCTGCAAGATGTATAGAGGGGGTAGACCACAACCCTCACATGACACCCTCTGAAGCAGAAAAAAGGAACCGTTCTCTCGGCTCCAAAAAATCCATTTTGACGTAGATGCGTCATTGCGTGAAAGAGGTGGATTCTCTTTTCCATCCCAAAGTGCGCTGGGGAGAGGATAGCATTTTCAATGCAGCGGCTTGCATAAGTGGAAAACCGCGCCTTGCGTGTGGCATCAAAGGTATCTACCGCTTTCATCAGCCCGATGGTGCCGATGGAAACAAGATCCTCTTGATCACCCGGCAGGGCGTAATATTTTTTTACGATGTGCGCCACCAGCCGCAGATTGTGGCGGATCAGCTTTTCCCGGGCGGCGGCATCTCCGGCGTGCAGGGCGCTGAAAGCGGCGGCCTCTTCCCGGGCTGTGAGCGGACGCGGAAAGCAGCCGCTTTCCAGATGGAGCGCCAGAAACAGAAATTTTGTGGCGAAAAATTGTAGTAAGGTCAGCAGCACACGATATCCCTCCCGGTACATAGTTGTTAGATTGTATGAGCCGGGGCGCGGATAGTTGCCGGAGAAGCCTTTTGTGTGCAGCAGCTTTTCTGCAGGGGAAAAGCGTGGTATACTGAAGGGGATAACTTGTAATTTGTGGAGGGGAGCCTGATGAAAGAAAAGACTTGTCAAACTCGGTGCGGAACGATTCGGTATTGGGTAAGTGTGTCAAACCCGGATACAATTACTCTTGTTTTTCTGCCGGGGTTGACTGCGGATCATAGATTGTTTGATAAGCAGATTCAGTATTTCGAGAACAGGTATAATGTTATCGTCTGGGATGCACCGGCACACGGCTCCTCATGGCCGTTTCGGTTTGATTTTGATCTGTTCGATAAGGCAAAATGGCTGAACGATATCTTAAACCAAGAAGGAATCACAAAGCCTGTCATTGTCGGGCAGTCCATGGGTGGATATGTGGGACAGGCTTATGCACAGCTTTACCCAGACAAAATGACGGGTTTTGTCTCCATTGACTCTGCACCGCTGCAACGAAGCTATGTGACGGCAGTTGAAATTTGGCTTTTGAAACGGATGGAACCGGTATATGCTCACTATCCGTGGAAATGGCTCCTGAAATCGGGGTCGGAAGGCGTTGCTACGTCTGATTACGGTAGAAATCTCATGCGTGAAATGATGCTGACTTATGACGGAAACCAGAAACGCTATGCACAAATTGCCGGACATGGTTTTCGTATTTTGGCAGCGGCCATAGAAAAGAATCTGCCGTATGAGATCAAATGTCCGGCGTTGCTGATATGCGGCACGCAAGATCACGCAGGTTCGTGTATACGGTACAACAAAGCATGGCATCGCAATACGAAAATCCCATTGACGTGGATCGAAGGAGCAGGGCATAATTCCAATACAGACAAACCCGAACAGGTGAATCGGCTGATAGATGAATTTGCTGCAAATATTTTATAACAGGAAACTTAGCAATTCAACTTTTTAATACAGCAGCAACAGCGTTGAATTGCGTATCGCAAATATGCTGTTTGAATGTTGCACTAATTTCTTGACTTGTGATTAGAAAAGCTCACCGCAAAACACACTTCGGGAGGTGCGAGGAATGAACTTCTGGAAAAAGCTGTTTGCCGGCATGGGCTTTGTGTGCGGCTTTCTGGTCTTTGAAACCATGTCGCTGGCGTACCACAACTCCGGCCGCCGTCATAAAAACCGCAAGGGGCGCTGTCGGCGCAACAGTTTTTGGGACACGCTTACCCGGTACATGATCTTTGCGTGGATCTACGATGGTGTGAAGAAAAGCCGGGAACAGGTGGGCAAGCGGTACTACCGCCGCACCGGGAACGAGTTCCGACCGTCCTACGATTCCGGCACAAGAAGCAATCCCTCTGAATCTGCAAAAGCTGCCCCGAAAGCCGCAGATGCAGCGCAGCCCAAAAAGCAGCGGTCGCCTCCGTCTGCACCGAAAACGGCGGCAAAGACCGCATCGGCATCCACGGCAGATAGGCTGAAAGTCCCTGCTGCGGAGGCAAAGCCGCCCCGTGAAACAACGGTGAAACCTGCCTCTGCGGCAGAAAAGTCCTTGCCGGACGCTGTGCCGGATACCGAAAACCTATCTGCCCCGGAGCCAAAAACACCGCAGGAGGTGGAGGCGGAGCATCAGCAGATGCTTGCACGGCTGCGCACCGAGCTGCAGGAGCAGGTCTGCGCCATTCATGCAGACGTGACCCTGCAGCCCGACAGGGAGCAAGGGAGCGAGGCGGCAGAGCAGCAGCTGCACATTCTGCTGTACCAGACCGATGTGCCGGAGGCGGAGCTGGACGCCGCCCTGTCTGACCTGCGTACCCAGCGCAGGCGGGAAAAAGCCCAGTATCAGGGCGCACCCTTTGCGGATGTGTTTCAGGTAGAGCTGATTTTATCGGAGGAGGACAGCGACCGGGCTTGCATCGTGGATGTGGGGGACACCGGCATGAGCTATGTGATCCCGTGGAGCAGCATCCCACAGGAACTCCAACAGCCGCTGCGCCGCTATGTGGCACAGGCAGACGGAAAGCTCTGCGGCTATTGCAAAGAGGACCTCTGCAATACCGAAAACGGACGAATGATCGTGGAGCTGTATCTGGGTAAACAGGAACATCACGTTTCAAGGATCTTGTATTGAAATAGCTGCACAACCGCAGCGATTGGGTTGAAAATAAGGCTGAAGCCCCAATTGCTCCAGCCAATGTCAGAGTTCCTTAATTGTTCATCAAAAATACGTTGGTACGTTTTACACTGTGACGATTCAAAAAACAGAGGAGAAATGTTTTACTATGATCTACAAAAAGCGATACGGACAACCGTTTGATACCGAAAGTGTAGTGGGTTCTTTTTTGCCCATGATGGAAACGATACCCTATCTGACCAAGGAGCCGGATGGTTTCTCCTATGCCATGGAGCCGCAGGATGTCCTGTATGGTCTTGGCGAGAACGTCCGTGGTATCAACAAGCGCGGGTGGGTGTACGAAAGCAAATGCTCCGATGACGGCAACCATACCGAGGGCAAATCCTCGCTGTACGGTGCTTATAATTTTATGATCGTGTCCGGCAAGGATACATTTGGCTTTTTTATCGACTACCCGGGCAAGGTCACCTTTGACTGCGGCTACACCGACCTAGATACCTTACGCATCACGGTGGCCGAGGAAAATTACGATCTCTACATCATTGAGGGCGAAAGCCTGACCGATATTGTGCACCAGTTCCGCCAGTTGGTGGGGCGCAGTTATATTCCGCCCAAATGGGCTTTTGGCAACGCTCAGAGCCGCTGGAGCTACATGAACGAGGACGAGGTCCGCGAGGTGGTGGCAAATTACCGTGCCAATAATATGCCGCTGGACGCTGTGGTTTTGGATATTGATTACATGGAGCATTACAAGGACTTTACGGTGGATGCGCAGCGTTTCCCGCATTTTGCAGACTTTGCCGCCGAGATGAAAGCGCAGGGCATCCGTCTTGTCCCCATCATCGATGCAGGAGTCAAAATCGAAGAGGGATATGATGTGTACGAGGAGGGCGTGAAAAACGGCTACTTCTGCACGAATCAGGATGGCACCCCCTTTGTAGCCGGTGTGTGGCCGGGACGGGTACACTTCCCCGATATGCTCAACCCGGAAGCCCGTGCTTGGTTTGGCAGTCAATATAAAGTTCTGCTGGATCAGGGGATCGAGGGCTTCTGGAATGATATGAACGAGCCTGCTATCTTCTACGCAGAGGAAAGACTGAAAAAGACCTTTGCTAAAATTGGGGAATACGACAAGCAAAACCTGGATATTTCCAGCTTTGCTGCTTTTACCGGCATGGTGGCAGAGCTTTCCAACAACGAAAACGATTATAAGACGTTCTACCATAACACCAAGCAGGGGCGTATGCGGCACGACAAGGTACATAATCTTTTTGGTTATAACATGACCCGCGCTGCAGGCGAGGCTTTTGAGCGGCTGGAGCCGGACAAGCGCATTTTGATATACTCCCGTTCTGCCTGCATCGGGATGCACCGGTATGGCGGCATCTGGACTGGCGACAACCATTCTTGGTGGAGCCACATTCTGCTTGCGCTGCGCATGATGCCCTCCCTGAATATGTGCGGCTTCCTGTACGAAGGCCCTGACATTGGCGGCTTTGGCAGCAATACCACGGAGGATCTGGTGCTGCGCTGGTACGGCTTGGGCATCTTCTCTCCGCTGCTGCGGAACCACTCTGCCAAGGACACCCGCCGGCAGGAGCCCTACCGCTTTAAAAACAAGGCTGCCTTTGCCGGTATTTTACAGCTGCGCTACCTGCTGCTGCCCTACATTTACAGCGAGTACATGAAGGCTGCCCTGCACGACGGCATGTACTGTATGCCGTTGGCGTTCGCCTTCCCGGAGGATGACTTTGCCCGCCAGGTAGAGGATGAGGTGATGATCGGTGAAAGCCTGTTGATCGCCCCGGTATATGAGCAAAATGCCCGAGGTCGTTATGTTTATCTGCCGGAGGAGATGCTGCAGGTGCGGGTAAAGTACAGCGAAAGCAACCGCATCGAAACCAGTGTGCTGCCAGCAGGCCATCATTACATTCCGGTGGAGCTGGATGAAGTGGTGTTCTTTATGCGCAAGGGACACCTTCTGCCCCTTGCCAAGGACGGCAAAAAGATCCAGAGCGTTGCCGATGTGGATTTTGCAGATCTGCGCCTGCTTGCCTATGCTCCCGATGGTGCATCCTATGAATACTATACCGATGACGGCGAGACAAAGGATTATGATAAGCCGGAACATTTTGTGCATATCACGCTGGATGCGGATGGAAACGCAAAGAGTGATCGTGCTACGGTCAAAGTAGAAGGATAATCGTCAGTCATTACGCAGTTCCTACAGAGTGGCAGCGTTTCAGCTTGAAATGCTGCCACTCTTTTTTGTTGTCTGTATCACAGATAAAATAGCGTTCCATCTTGAAAACAGCGTAAAGATTTATTATAATAAGATAAATAGTTGTGACTTTTACAAAGGAGGGCTGAATCATGGCAGCGCAGCGCACCTATCTGGCAATCGACCTGAAAAGTTTCTATGCCTCGGTGGAGTGCGTAGACCGCCATCTGGACCCTCTGACCACGAATCTGGTGGTGGCAGACGCCTCCCGCACCGAAAAGACCATCTGCCTTGCGGTGTCGCCCTCCCTGAAAGCCTACAAGATACCCGGCAGAGCACGGCTGTTTGAAGCCGTTCAGCGGGTGAAAGAGGTCAACGCCCAGCGGCTGCAGACCGCTATCCGGCAGAAAAAGGCAGTCCGGGGAGAGGATGGAAAATACCACTTTGCCAGCACCTCTTTCGATGCCAATGCCCTGAATGCAGACCCTGCACTGGGGTTGAGTTACATTGTTGCGCCGCCCCGGATGCAGCGGTATCTGGATGTGTCCACCCAAATCTACAAGACCTACCTCAAATATGTGTCCCCGGCGGATATCTACCCCTACTCCATTGACGAGGTTTTCATTGATGTGACGGGATATCTGCCCTATTATCACATGAGCGCCCATGAGCTTGCCATGACCATGGTGCGGGAGGTGCTGTACAACACCGGCATCACCGCAACGGCAGGCATCGGCACCAACCTCTACCTTGCAAAGCTGGCCATGGACATTGTGGCAAAGCACATCCCGGCAGACAAAGATGGTGTCCGCATTGCGAAGTTGGACGAGCAGTCCTACCGGTATCTGCTGTGGAACCATCGCCCGCTGACGGATTTCTGGATGACCGGTCCCGGCACCGTCAAGCGACTGGAAGCCCACGGCATCTACACCATGGGGGACTTGGCACGGTTTTCCATCCACGGAGAAGATCGACTGTATGAAATTTTTGGCGTGGATGCGGAAATTCTCATTGACCACGCATGGGGTTACGAGCCCTGCGGTATGGCCGAGATCAAAAGCTACAAGCCCAGCACCAACAGCATCAGTGAGGGACAGGTGCTGACCTGCCCTTACCCCAACGATAAAGCAAAGCTCATCGTCCGGGAGATGGCGGAAATTCTGATGTTCCGGCTCACCGAAAAGAAGCTGGTGACGGAGTCCATCACCTTGGAAATCGGATACGACCGGGAGAACGTGGACAAGGGCGGCTACCGTGGTCTGACCCAGACCGACCGCTACGGCAGAGTCATCCCCAA
>NZ_PXUP01000071.1 GCF_003324185.1 Faecalibacterium prausnitzii | reverse complement strand
GCTTACAAAATTATGGGCGATTCGTATCTGGCAGAAGATGTACTGCAAGAGGTGTTTTTGTACGTTGCCAAAAATTTTTCTAAAATTCATCGAGAAAACTGTCACGAACTCGCTGCTTATCTCGTTAGTTGTAGTAGAAGCCGTGCTTGCGATATGCTTCGCAAGCAGCGAGAAGAACCGCTGGAGGAAGTCCCGGACGCACAAGATGACGCCCCGGTGCCGGATGATGCAGTAGTCAGCACCGATAACATCCAACACCTGACAGAACTGATTGGGCAGATGAAACCGATGTACCGTGATCCTCTGCGTCTTTTGGCAATGGGCTATACCAACCGGGAGATTGCCGAATCGCTTGGACTGACGGATGAAGTGGTTCGGATGCGGCTTTTCCGTGGAAGAAAACTATTGTGGAAGGAGCTGAACAGCCGTGAGTGAGCGGACAGAGATCTCTTTTGATGCAGCTTTGATGATGGCGCTCCGTGCAGATGCACAGAAAGAACTGGACGAGCTGCCAACTCCGGCACAGCTTAAGGAACGCTACCCGGACACTTCCCGATGGGATGCCCGCCTGCAAGCGGCGTTGCATAAACGCCGCCCTGTGCTGAAACGAGTGCTTGTTGCAGCCATGACGCTGGTAATTTTAACTCTCGGCGCGCTTGCAGTAAGTGC
>NZ_PXUP01000070.1 GCF_003324185.1 Faecalibacterium prausnitzii | reverse complement strand
GTATCCTCTTTGAAATACCGCGCTGTGATGGTCATGCCCTTGGTGACCTGCATCAGCCGATCGGCCAGAGCCGACATTTCTTCCTCGGTCAGAATGCGCTTGGTCACGCGCTCGGTGCGCTGCTTTTCTGCGGCAAGCTGCTCGTCATAGCCCCGCAGCGGAGAGAAGGGCGAGAAGATTTTGGCACGGTTCTGAAGGGTCATGCGGGGGTGCTTGCGGAGGGATTCTTCGGTCTGGGGGCGTTCCATCTCCAGGATGTCTCCGTACTTTTGGGCGGTCTCCCGCCCGATCTTGCTATTTTTGTAGTTTTCCATCTGAACCTCCCGCCGAACCTCCTGCACTGTGCCCGCCGATCTGCGCGTTGCGCTGGCGCATGGTGGCACCTTCCTCATAGCTGCTGGCTTTCAGCACGGCGTTTTTGCCGTACTTGTTCTTGATGCCCAGCATGGCTTGCTGGAGTTTTTTCTCCTTTTCCAGCTTCTTGGTGTCGGTGAAAAAATCCACCTGATAGAAGCCCTCGTCCGGCGTGACCTTGTTGGCGTTGATGGTGATGCGCCGCACCGTCAGCGCCGGGTCGGTGATACGCTCAAACAGCTTTGCGCTTTCGTTGATGAGGGTGCTGCCCAGATTGGTAGGGGCATCAAACCGGATGGTTCCGTGGGCTGCTTTGGGGATGACTCTGCCGTAGCGGTCGGTCTGGGTCAGACCACGGTAGCCGCCCTTGTCCACGTTCTCCCGGTCGTA
>NZ_PXUP01000069.1 GCF_003324185.1 Faecalibacterium prausnitzii | reverse complement strand
TTGGCCGAGGGGTTATCACCGCCGTAGCCCTCCATGAGGTTCACGGCACCCCACACGCCCAGACCGGCACCCAGTGCCACAACCAGAGTCTTCAGAACGTCCACTGCGCTGTTAAAGAATTCCATAGAAAAATCTCCTTTGTTTTGAAAAAACGACCCTGCACACACCTGAAATCCGTTTGCAAAAGCCGAAAACCACGGCGAAGGTTGATTTTCCGGTGTACCTGTTGGGTCAATGGATAAAAAATAACCGCTCGTCTTATCAGGCGAGCGGGAGTGAATCAGCATCCACCATGATGAAGGTATCATCCGGGTGGATTTTTTCTTTTCGATTCAAGAACTTCTCGATATCGAGGGCGTTCTTGGGGTCATAATCGGAGGTGTACTTGTAGTTCGGGTGCTGGGTCAGGTCGTACTTGTCGCTCAAAAATGGGCGCACACCACGAAGCTGCAGGATGCACTTGCCGCCATCCAAAACTGCCAACTCATCCCGGCTCATAAGTTCGTGACCGAGTTTTTGATAGTTGGTGCCATAGCTTGGGCTATTGCCACGGGTATCGGAATTGTTGTAGCTGTCGATGGTTTCCTTGCCGAGTGCTTCGGCAAGATCTTTCAGGGTGGTAGGCTCACTGCCGCCCAAAAATATCTGACTGTCCATGTTGCCCACGATGGTATCCGCATTATCTTTGTAGATGGCTTTCAGCTGGCTGCGGGTCTGCAAGACCAGACACGCCGAGATCTCACGGCTGCGGATGGTAGCCACCAGCTTTTCCAGCTGCGGAATCTGACCGATGTTAGCACACTCATCGATCAGGCACCGCACATGGAC
>NZ_PXUP01000007.1 GCF_003324185.1 Faecalibacterium prausnitzii | reverse complement strand
GAGCCGTATGACGGGAAACTGTCACGTACGGTTCTTAGGCGGGAAGGCGGTGGTAACACCGCTGACCCAGCCGATTATTCTCCTCTGGTGAATCGGCTGAAAGGTCAGGTCATCAAAATCAGCCCCAACAGCACCCAGTTCATCAATCCCATGGACATCAACACCAACTATTCGGAGGAAGATAATCCGCTTTCCCTGAAAGCTGACTTTATTCTTTCTTTGTGTGAACTGGTGGTGGGCGGCAAAGAAGGGCTGCTGCCGGTGGAGAAAACCGTCATCGACCGCTGTGTGCATCTGATCTACCGCAAATATTTTGCGAACCCCTGCCCGGAGAATATGCCCATCCTTGAGGACTTGTACAATGCCCTGCTCCAACAGGACGAGAAAGAAGCCCACCATGTTGCCACCGCACTGGAGATCTACGTCAAGGGCAGTCTGAACCTGTTCAACCACCGCACGAATGTGAACGTCAATAACCGCATCGTCTGCTACGACATCAAGGAACTGGGCAAGCAGATGAAGAAACTCGGTATGCTCATTGTGCAGGATCAGGTCTGGGGGCGTGTCACGGCAAACCGCAGCAGCGGAAAGTCCACACGGTATTATATGGACGAGATGCACCTTCTCTTAAAAGAGGAGCAGACTGCCGCTTATTCCGTCGAGATCTGGAAGCGATTCCGTAAGTGGGGTGGTATTCCCACGGGGCTGACCCAGAACGTCAAAGACCTTCTTTCTTCTCGTGAGGTCGAGAATATTTTTGAAAATTCGGACATGATCATCATGCTGAATCAGGCGGCGGGAGACCGGCAGATCCTCGCAAAGCAACTCAATATTTCGCCCCATCAGCTTTCCTACGTCACCCATTCCGGCGAGGGCGAAGGGCTGCTGTTTTTCGGCAATGTCATTCTTCCGTTCGTTGACCGTTTTCCCACTGATTTGGAACTCTACCGCATCATGACCACCAAGTTGGGTGAGGTCTCGGAGGGCGCACAGAAATGAGTGAACCGAAGCTGAACATCAAAGAGGAAACGTCAACCAAAAAGACCCGTTCTCCCCCGAAGAAAACCAAGGTGGAGCAATCGGTGCCCAAAAAGAAAAAGCTGAAAACCGATGCGGATAAAGCTGCGGAAAAGGCACAGCATCTGCGGTTTGGCAAGGCGGAACTGACCCCGGACGAGTTGAGCCGGTTGAGCAAGGCACAGAAGCGAGAAATGTACGCCGCCCATGCCGCCCGGTCTGCGGTGCATCGGGAGGTTGACCAGTACGAGGACGAAAACGTCGGTGTGCAGGCTTTAAGCGAGGGCGAAAAAGCGGCGGGAAATGTCCGGGATATTTCCAAGAGCCGCTATGCCCGGAAGCTCAAGAAGAAAGCCAAGATGAAGGGCAAGAAAAGTGACCAAACCGCAAAATCTACTGCACCGGAGCCGACTGCGGCACAAGATGCAGGCGCATCCGGCACCGGAGAGGGTGGTTCCAACTGGCTCTCACGCTGGAAACAGCGGCAAGAAATTCACAAAAGCTACTATGCCGCCGCCCGTTCGGGCACGGCGGCGCAGACCGCAGGCGGCAAAGCGGCATCCAACGGTGCATCTGCCGCCCGGTCTGGCGTAGAACAAGCCGTAGAAAAGAGCAAAACCGCCGTCAGCACCGCTGTAAAGGGGCTGATGAATGCCGCCAAGAGCAACGCACACGTTCTGGTGATCGTGGGCGTTTTTCTTTTGCTCATCCTCATGGTCATGTCTGGTTTTTCCTCCTGCGGCATCCTCTTTTCGGGCGGTACACAGGTATCCGGGCAGACCATGTACTCTGCCGAGGACCGGGACATCCGGGGCGCAGAACAGGACTACAAGAAGCTGGAAAAGGAGCTAGATAAAAAGATCAAGCGCACTCCCACCGACCACCCCGGCTATAACGAGTACCAGTACCACCTCGACCCCATCGAGCATGACCCGTGGCAGTTGACCTCTTTTCTCACGACTCTGTATGACGATTATACCCGGTCAGAAGTGCAGGGCAAATTGACGGAGACCTTCAAAAAGCAGTATAAGCTAACCACATGGGTAGAGGTGCAGATACGGTATAAGACCGTCTGGGTCATCAGCCCGGCAGGAATCCCGGTTCCCACGCAGGTGCCCTATGAGTACCGCATTTTTCACACAAAGCTGGTGAACAAAGGGCTGGAAGTCGTTATCCGGGAAGAATTGAATGCCGACCAGTGGAAACGGTACGAGATTTTCCAAGATACCTTGGGCGGTAGACCTTATCTATTCAACGGCGGATTGCCGCCCGGTGGCTCGGATGGCTCCGGTACACCGGGCATCGACTATCAGGTTCCGGCAGAAGCCCTGACGGACAGCGAGTTTGCTGCCATCTACAAGGAAGCCCAAAAGTATGTGGGCACACCCTATGTGTGGGGCGGCTCCACCCCGGACACCGGGTTTGACTGCTCCGGCTACGTTTGCTGGGTCTACAACCAGAACGGCTACAATGTGGGGCGCACCACCGCCAACGGTCTGTGGAACAAGAGCCAGCACATCAGCGAGGCCGAAGCGAAGCCCGGAGATCTGGTCTTTTTCAAAGGAACCTACGACACCCCCGGCATGAGCCACACTGGAATCTATCTGGGCAACGGCATGATGGTCAGTGCCGGAGACCCCATCAAGTACGCAAACATTCACTCGTCCTACTGGGAGAAGCATCTCGCTGGGTTCGGACGGCTTTCAAAATGATTGGAGGAGTTATATGAGCGAAAAATCGGATAAGCTGCGGGCGATGCTGGAAAAAGAGAAGGAGCGCCGCATCAAACTGAACAACCGCATCGAGATTCTGGAACGGCGCATTCAGGAGGAGGATTCCGCCGAGGTCAACGAAATGGTGCGGACCGCAAAGGTCACACCGGAACAGCTTGCTGCCCTGCTGCGGCAGTCGGCAACTGCCACCCCGAACCCGGCTGCGCTGTCTGCCGTGGGTGCAACTTTTGAGAAGGAGGTCGATGCAGATGAAGATTAAGAAACTGGGTGCGCTGCTGGTATCGGCGGCACTGTGCGCTGGCATGGCGGCTCCCGCTTTTGCTTTTGAGGGAGAAGTTGCCCCGGTGGAGCAGCCGGTTCTGCCGGAAGTCGTGGAGGAGGGTGTTGTCACCGTGACCGATGAGGAGACCGGTGCCTTGACCCCGGAGGGCAATCTGACGCTGGTGGATGATTACCACACTAACTATTCGGATGGCAGCGGGCAGCAGTTTATCACGCTTGTCAGCAAGTCCGGCAACACCTTCTATCTGGTCATTGACCGCAACGCCAAAGGGCAGCAGACCGTCCACTTTATGAATCTGGTGGACGAAGCGGACCTTCTGGCTCTGATGGAGGAGGAAGATGCTGATGCCTACACCGCTGAAAAGGAAGCAGCGGCACAGGCAGAGCAGGACAAACTGAAAGCCGAGGAAGAAGCCAAGAAAGCCGCAGAAGAAGCGGCGGCATCCGGCGAGGAACAGCCCAAGGAAAACAAGGTCACAAAGATCGCATCCGGCTTTCTGGGCGTAGTCGTGCTGATTGCACTTGTGGCAGGCGGCATTTTCTACGCTTTCGCAAAGCAGAAGCAGAAAAAGCAGGCAGAAAAAGAAGCCCTTGACCCGGATGCTAACTACACCGAGGACAAGGGCGATTTTGAGATTCCGACCGATGTGCCGGACGAGGACGAAGCCCCGGACGAAGCGGATACTGAACCTATCTGATTTCAAGGCGGCGTTTGCCGCCGTACATATCCAAATGAAAACAGATTGGAGGGATCGCTTATTTCAATTCTAGTTGTAGCAGAAAAGCCATCTGTCGCTATGTCCTACGCAAAAGTCCTCGGTGCTACCCACCGTCAAGACGGTTATCTGGAGGGCAACGGCTATCTGGTAAGCTGGTGCGTTGGTCATCTGGTAGAGCTTGCACCGCCCAACATCTACGATGAAAAGTACGTTAAGTGGAGCCTCGCAGATTTGCCCATCCTGCCGCAAAAGTGGCAGTATCTGGTGTCTGCGTCCACCAAAAAGCAGTTCGGTATCCTGCAAAAACTCATGCACCGCCCAGATGTGGAGAGCATTGTGAACAGCTGCGATTCCGGCCGGGAGGGAGAAGTGATCTTCCGCTTAGTGTATCAGCAAGTCGGGTGCAAAAAGCCCTTTTCCCGCCTGTGGCTGTCCAGCATGGAGGAAACCGCCATCCGGGAAGGTTTCGCCCATCTCAAACCGTCAACTGAATACGATGCGCTGTACAATGCAGCACTCTGCCGGGAACGCGCCGACTGGATGGTCGGCATCAATGCATCCCGGCTTTTTCGTGCCTGTACGGTCAACCGCTGGCGGTGGGGCGTGTTATGACCCCAGTACTTGCCATGACGGTTGTCCGGGAAGCTGCCATTTCCGCCTTTGTGCCGGAGAAGTTCTACACGGTAGATCTGGAACTGACCAGTGGCTGCACGGCATCCAGCCGCCGCATTCCTGAAAAAGCCGTTGCCGAAAACTTGCTGGAAGCCTGTCGAAGGGAGATGGTGGCAACGATCCAGCGCATCACCCGCAAGGAAAAGTCCGAGAGTCCGCCGTCGCTGTACGACCTGACTACCCTTCAGCGGGATGCTAACCGCCTGCTGGGGTACAGCGCACAGCAGACGCTGGACTATGTGCAGAGCCTGTATGAGAAGAAACTTACCACTTATCCCCGAACTGATAGCTGCTATATCACCGATGATGACGAGGAAATGCTGGAGGAACTGACCGAGGCACTGGAGGTTTTTCTCGACATTACCCCGGAAAATGTGGACGAAGCTGTGCCCCGGACACGGTGCACCGTCAACCGGGAAAAAGTCACCGACCACCACGCCATCCTGCCCACCCGCAGTATGCTGCAAGCCGATCTGGACGCACTGCCCAAGGGGGAGCAGAACGTCCTGAAGCTCATCATCGCCCGGACGCTGATGGCGGTGAGCAAGCCCTTCCGGTATCTGGAAACTCTGCTGACCACCGAATGTGCCGGGGAGGAATTTACCGCCAAGGGCAAGGAGGTTTTGGAGGAAGGTTGGAAAGCGGTGGAGCGCAAGGTGCTGGCAGACATTCTGAACCGGAAACAGGAGCTCACCGTCCTGCCCAATGCAGCGGAAAACGAGTGCGGCATTCTCAACGCCGAGCTAAAGGAGGGGCAAACGACCCCGCCGAAGCATTTTACTGAGGACACTCTGTTGCACGCTATGGAAACCGCCAGTGCGGACAGTATGCCGGAGGGCGTGGAGCGTCAGGGCATCGGCACCCCGGCCACCAGAGCGGCTACTATCGAAAAGCTGGTGCAGAAGGGCTTTCTGGAACGGAAAGGCACCAAGAAAACCAAGGTGCTGCTGCCCACCGACAAGGGCAAAGCCCTCATCACCGTGATGCCCGAAGAAATTCAATCCCCGGAAATGACCGCCGATTGGGAAACAAAGCTGCTGCAAATCGAACGTGGCGAAATGGAGCCGGGTGAATTTATGACTGAAATCAAAGAGATGATTTCCTCGCTGGTAACGACCACCGAGGCTGCGAAAGGAGCGAATGCGCTTATGAAAAACAAAATTATTGGTGTCTGCCCGAACTGCGGTAAGCCTGTCGTGGAGCGTGAAAAGGGCTGGTTCTGCGAGAACCGGGAGTGCCGTTTCGTACTGTGGAAGGACAATGCGTTCTTCAAGCGTCTGGGCAAGCGGCTGGATGCTCATGTGGCGGACAAGCTGCTGCGGGATGGCCGTGTCCGCCTGAAGGAGTGCCGCAGTGCCAAGGGCAAGACCTACAACGCCACCGTGCTGCTGTCCTGTGAAGCGGATGGCCGCAGCAAGTTTTCTCTGGAATTTGAAGGGGGCTACTGATGAAGGATGACGCTGTGATAAAGGACAACGAGGCGGTCTACCTCCTCAATGAGCAGACGTATCTGCATCTGCGGGAAAATCTCGCAGGGGTCGGGTATGAGGTTTTCGACAAGAACAGCCCGCTCCCGGTGGAGGAAGGGCAGATTCCACGGGAAGCTCTGGGCAACACCCAGCGTCGCATCGAGACTGCCCGTGCGTACTATCTGGCAGAGCATCAGGACGAGCCTGTGGGAAGAATCCAGAATGTCGCTGTCACCACCTTGGAGAAGTTTCGCTCCGGGGTTCGCAAACGCCGAAATCTGGCTCCGCGCTCTCTGCCGGAGAATGATGTACGGTTCATCGACCCAATGTACAACGAGTTGTTCCGTGTGCCGGACGGTGGCGTTGTGCAGATAACCTACCCGGATGGGCATCAGCGCTCCGAGAAGGTCGAATACCTCGATGACTACCACATGAAAATCGGGTCCACCGTGCAGCACATCTGTGAATTTGCAGAGGGCATGGCACGCAGCCGTGGCATTGTGGAGCCGGAGCCTTTAACGCAGCAGGAGCAGCGGGCGTGGAATCTGGAATATGACTATTATCTCATCGTGCAGGCAAAGGACGGTGCATGGAATTACGCTCTCTATCAGGGCGACTGCTGCCTGTTGGAGCGCGGGAAAATTGACGCGCCCGAACTGATGATCGAAGAAGTGCGGGATGAGATCCTGTACAGCCATAACCTACGGAACAAGGACTGCATTCCGCTCACGCAAGAGGAATTTGTGCAGAAACTCGCAGACCGAGATGAGATACAGTCATACCGGATGAAGCAATTCCAGCAAAGCGGGCACGACTGTTATCTGGTCATGCAGCTGCAACAGGATGCAGACCTGGCGCTCCGCTTTGCCGCCATGCGCTATCTGAATAAGCAGAACATCTCTCCCTCCGTTGAGAATTACGAGATCCTGTACCGGGGCAATCTCCCGGAAGGAAAGCGCAGCGTTCCGCAAGCAGAACTGCTGGAACAACTGTACCAGAAGTTCAACTTTGCCCGCCCGACGGATTACCATGGGCACAGCCTGTCGGTCAGCGATGTAATCATGCTGAATCAGGATGGGAAGATTTCAGCGCACTATGTGGACAGCATCGGCTTCAAGGAACTGCCGGGGTTTCTGGATACAAAGCCGGATCGTCCTTCGGTGCTGATGAATCTCAAAGAGAAGTGCGATGCCCCGGAGTGCAATCCCAGCGGATGTAAAAAAGAAAGGAGCGGCCATGAACTTTAACCATGAAGAACTCATGCTGATGATGCTCTACAACACCGGCACCCGACTGGGGCTTATCCATGAGTTGCGGCTGATGCAGTGCTACCTGATGCCCGACGAAACCGCCCTGCGGGAGCTGTCGGAAGGTGTTATCGAGAAGCTGAAACTGCTGACCGATGCCGAGTTTGCCGAACTGGAATTTCCCCCGGACTGATCTTTGCCGCCTGCGGGCGGCGTACATAGGCTCTTTTACAATGGGGTTCGGTGTGGTATACTGAACTCGGTGGTATACTGAACTCGACAAATCGGAAGTTGGCGAGTTGGTAAATTTTGGCTTTCCGGACAATTAATTATACTGTGAAATGAAAAAAACATACGAGGAAAACATTGATATGAAAAATATACGTAAGTTTTCTGTTTTTATTAGTTCTACCTATGAAGACCTTAAAAATGAAAGACAGGCATTAATGGGGGTAGCGCTTGAGAATAATTTCATTCCCGTGGGAATGGAGCAATTTCACGCTGCGCCTACAAGCCAATGGAATGTTATAACAAAGATGATTGATGAGTGCGATTTTTACCTTCTTGTTATTGGAGGGCGGTATGGCTCAATCGATGAAGAAGTAGGTATAAGCTACACGGAGAAAGAATACAACTATGCAAAAGACAAGGGACTACCGGTGCTTGTATTGATTAAGAAGTCCTCAGCAATCACTGAAAGTGAACAGGATATTGGAGATGACAAATATACGAAAATGAAAATGTTGGAGACCTTCAGAAACAGGGTAAAGAACGACAGAAATACTGTTGATTTTTTCACGGATATAAATAGTTTAAAGTATAAAGCATCCTCGACATTTAGAAATGCCATTAACTACGTTGATGATTCTGCTGGATGGGTTCGATATCGAGATATCGTAGATGTAATCAATGAAGAGGCAGAAGGGCGAAACAAGGTCAATGCTGAATTTGGAGAGCATCAACAGAAAATGTTAGAAGAAATGAAAGACATGTTGTCTCAATTTGGCAGTAAACTCACCGATATGGAGAATAAACGGATAAGTTGGGAGAAAATCCCCACAGTAACGAGTGAAGATATCGATAAATTATTTCAGGTCGAAAACGACACATTAATCATTGGAAATCCAGCGGGAGATAAATCAGTTATAGGTCAAGATGACGTTGATAACATTCCTGTGGACTCTGCTTTTCTGTTAGTGTATGCAGCTGATGGTGATGGTCAAATCATAAAGACACAGACACTTAGCTCGCCTGCTCAGATTTTTACATCTGGTAAACAGTTCATGGCTGACAACTCAAAAAGAGAATCAGCAAGATGGATAGAAGCGTTAGACCGGCTTATCAAATGGGGATTGGTTAAAGCTGTCGGGTATAAAGGCGAAATATTTGAATTGACAAAAACTGGCTACAGTAAAGCAGATTGGTTGAAGGCTGGTATGGGAATTGATACCTCAAAAAACCCGCTTGACGAGCTAAAAGAGTTTGAAGATTAATATTTCATATACATAAAGTATCCTCGAATTCCAGTTTGTCGATGATTGTCAACTGGGATAATGTCATAGGGCATTGTTCCGAAATTTTTCATAACCCTCAAGAAAGTGGGCTTGATAGAATACTTCCATTCATGCTATACTAAAGCCAGTTTTAATGCACAGAAACATTGAAAGCGGAGGATAGCCAATGGATAACAAAAAAAGATCACCCATCGACCGCCTGCTTTTTGCCACCTTTTTGAAAGGGCGCACTTCTTCTCGCGAGATTCTGAACCAGAGAGGTGAAATTTCACCAGAGGAAAATCAGAAGATCATCGAGGAGACCAACGAGATTATCAATGATGATTCTACCTATCCCTTCATCAGCTACCTGTCCGACCTGCTTGCAAAATCCAAACCCTCCGATGAAGCGGTCAAGAAGCTGCACGACTGCATTGAAAAAGTTGCAGTTACGTTGGGACAGGACAGCACTGATGTGTTCCGTGTCCTGCTTGCAAAACTGATCGAGCAACCGGAAGAAAAGCAGACCTTTGACCGCCTGCTGGAGATGGCAGAAAAGTTTGCCGCAAAACACGAATAAAGTATCGTAGATTCCATAGCGAGTGACCTGAAAAGGCCGCTCGCTTTTTTGTTTATCACAGAGCTGAAAGGAGGCTAAAATGCCAAGCAAAACCGAAGAATATCTCGCCCTTGCCCAGCGCACGGCGAACGGCTTGACCCGGTACTGGGAAAGCTGGACGGACTACCTGACCACCGCATCCCGGCTGTACAAGTACAGTTTTGCGGACCAGCTCATGATCTACGCCCAGCGCCCGGATGCCACCGCCTGCGCCGACTTTGACATCTGGAACAACCGGATGAACCGTTATGTGCGCCGGGGTGCCAAGGGTATCGCCCTGCTGGACGAATCCAGCGGATTTCCCCGGTTGCATTACGTCTTTGACGTAAGCGACACCGGGGTGCGCCGCAATTCCCGTGACCCGGAGGTGTGGCAGTACAACGACGACCTGAAACAGCCGGTTTCGGAAATGCTCGCCGCCACCTACGGCATCAGCGGAGAGCGTGTCAGCCAGCAGCTTGCGGATGTTGCCGGAAAATTGGTGGCAGATTACTGGGACAACAACGGCGGCGACATCCGTGCCATCGTTGACGGCTCGCTCCTGATGAATTATGATGAAGCCGGGGTGGAGATGCAGTTCAAGTCCGCTGCCGCCATCAGCGTCACCTACACGCTGCTGGAACGCTGCGGTTTTGAGCCTGCCGGGTGGTTCGACAAGAACGATTTTCAGGCAATCTACAATTTTTCCACCCCGGATAGTGTTTACGCCCTCGGCGCAGCCGTCAGCGACATGAGCCGGGAGGTCTTACGCCAAATTGAGCGCACAGTGAAAACCACCATCCGCCGCAGAAATAACGAAAGGAGCCAATATGAATATGAGCAGCAATCTGAACTACACGCAGACCGGGGATTACCTTCTCCCGAACCTGACCCTGAACCAGCCCCGGAAGCCGCTGGGCAAGTACGGCAGGCTGCGCCGGACGTACCTGAAAGACCATCGCCCAGTGCTGTACAACACGATGCTCCTGAACGGGAGCCTGTACCCGCACCTGATGGAGGTGGAGCAGACGGCAGAGAACCGGATGCAGCAGACCATGGCGCAGCTTCTGAAACAGAACCCGGCCCCGGACAAGGAGCAGAATCAGATGGCATGGGTGCAGCACATGAACAGTCTGAAAGCACAGGCCGAGGAACTGGTGCAGAACGAACTGATTTACAGTTAAGTTTCTTCGATGCCCACATTCCCACCGAAGCCAAACAAATTGAATCCATCGACCAAGCGGAGAGCGAAAAATCGCCCTCCGCTTTTGTTTTGTCGCAGGCTGAAATCGAAAACGAATTGCGTAAGCATGGTTCAGGATTTGCAGGCGGTAAGCAGCGCATTATGGCACTGTACCAGAGCCAGCCTGATCGCAATCTCCGTGCCAAGGCACTGGCAAAGGAATACGGCATCGGTGGGCACTCCCACGATTTTCTGGACGGCAGCAGAGGCTTTGTCAACCATGACTGGAAAGGGCTGGAATTCGAGCGTTACCCTGACCACCAAAAAATCACCCTGAAATGGGCACAGGTGGAACAGTATATCGACCTGATGATCCAGTCCGACCGCTACCTGACGGACAAGGAAAAGGAGCATTACACGCCGCCCGTCAGCGCAGAGCCAGATGCCACCCTGACCCATGCAAAAAACCTGATCCGGGAATTTTGTCAGGAAGAATATGATTCTGAGCCGGACTTTTCTGACCTGTCCAAGATCGGCGTTGCCTACACCAACGCCACCGATGAGGATATTCCCATTCAAGTTAATGTGGATTTGGTGGGATACCGTGTGGAGCGGTATCTGGGCGAGGTGCTGATAGACGAACGCCAGTACGAAAGTCTGGAAGAACTGACCGAGACCGAGTTGGAAGCACTGGATTTTTCGGAACTGGTCAGCGTTACGGACGAGGAACTGGAGCATTACCACAACAAGGCGGAGGAGCACCCGGCACTGTTGCCGCTGGATGCCGCCACCGAGTATAACACCCTGAAGGAGCAGCACCCGGATGCGCTGGTGGGTTTTGAACAGGGCGGTCAGTTTGAGTTTTACGGCGAGGATGCCCGGAAGGTCTGCGAACTTGTAGGTGGAAAGCTGCTGGAAAAGGAAACGGAATTGGGCACAGTCCCGGTCACCGGTTTTCCCCGCGACCAGTGGGCATACCGTGCCAAACAACTGTGGCAGTGCGGCGAGAATGTCTATCTTGCCGGGCTGAACGAGGACGGCACCCATCACCAGACCAAGTACCTGCGCCGGGAGGATTATCTGCCGCTGGGCACTACCGTCCACATGGAAGGGCGAACCTTCCGGGTGGATAACGTCAACTTCGATAAGGGCAGCGTTACCCTGCAGGATGTGGCACTGGCAAAAATGCGGATGCCAATTTTCCGGGAAGAGCCGCTGGCGGTTGTCCGGGAGTTGTACGAGGAGCAGGATATGATGGGACTCCCCCTGCCCGATTACAAGGTCGGTGACAATGCTATCGTTGACCTTCCTACCCGAACCATCGAGGGGAAAATTGGCTATGTAGGTGAAACGGATGTTCGCATCGACACCAGTGCGCAGGGGCAGTCATGGGATAACGAAGTTATCAACAAACGACAATTCGAGGATGGCTTGCGGCAGAATGAACAGGTTACTACGCAGCTAGATGATACTGTAAAAACGGTTGCCATATACCCTGCTGAAGAAAACCGTATGCCTTATGATATTGTGATTCAGACGATTGGCTCAAAATCACCTGCTCTGGATGCAGTTGAACCGGAACGATCCACACTTGAACTTGCCGGGAACTTCCACATCACGGATGATGATTTGGGTGTCGGAGGCCCCAAACAGAAATTCGCCCGGAACATCGAAGCCATCCGTACCCTGTTCAAGCTGGAAGAGGAGCACCGGGGTGCCACCGCCGAGGAGCAACAGGTACTTTCGCAATATGTGGGCTGGGGCGGTCTGGCAGACACTTTTGACCCCAACAAGGAAAATTGGTCTGCCGAGTACACCCAGCTGAAAGAACTGCTCTCTGAGGATGAATACGCCGCCGCTCGCGCTTCTACTCTGAACGCCCACTATACCAGCCCCACCGTGATCCGTGGCATTTACAATGCCGTGGAGCACATGGGTTTCCGCAGTGGTAACATTCTGGAACCGTCCATGGGTGTAGGCAACTTCTTTGGAATGCTGCCGGATAGCATGGTGGGCAGTCGCCTATATGGTGTGGAACTGGACAGCATCACCGGGCGCATCGCCCAAAAGTTGTACCCGCAGGCAGACATTACCGTAGCCGGTTTTGAGACCACCGACCGACGTGATTTCTACGATTTAGCGGTGGGCAATGTTCCCTTTGGTCAGTACAAGGTCAACGATAAGGCGTACAACAAGCTGGGATTTAGTATCCACAATTATTTCTTTGCGAAAGCCATTGACCAGATCAGACCGGGCGGCGTAATTGCCTTTGTGACCAGCCGCTACACCATGGACAGCAAGGACAGCACCGCCCGCAAGCACATGGCAGAGCGTGCCAATCTGCTGGGTGCTATCCGTCTACCGAATAATGCGTTCAAGGCCAATGCAGGCACCGAAGTCGTTTCGGATATTATCTTTTTGCAGAAGCGTGACCGCCCCATCGACCATGAGCCGGACTGGGTGCAGCTTGGCAAGACCGAGGACGGCTTTGCCATCAACCAGTATTTTGTGGACCACCCGGAGATGGTTCTGGGCGTACTCTCCACCGAAAGCACCCAGTATGGACGAGAGGAACTGACGGTTGCGCCCCTTGAGGGCATCAGCCTTGCCGACCAGCTTGCAGAAGCGGTACAGCATATTGAGGGGCAATACACCGAAGTTGAGGTAGAAACACCAGATATTGCGGATGCCGAAAATGAGAAGCACATTCTCCCGGCTGACCCGGAGGTCAAAAACTTCTCCTACACGGTGGTGGACGGTGAGGTGTTCTACCGGGAAAACTCCGTGATGACGCAGGTGGAACTTTCCGACACCGCCAAGGGGCGTGTCACCGGCATGGTGGAACTGCGGCAGATCGTCAATGACCTGATTCAGCAACAGTTGGAGGATTACCCAGATGCCGATATCAAGGCAACACAGGAGCGTTTGAACGCCGCCTATGATGCCTTTGCTGCCAAATACGGCTTGCTGAACGACCGCAAAAACGGGCGGCTGTTTGAACAGGATTCTTCCTATTATCTGCTGTGTTCACTGGAAAATCTGGACGAGCAGGGGCAGCTCAAGAGCAAGGCGGCGATGTTCACCAAGCGCACCATTCGCCCGGAGCGCACTGTCACAAGTGTGGATAACCCCAGCGAAGCATTGGCGGTGTCCATTGGGGAGCATGGCAAGGTGGATCTGCCTTATATGGCGGAACTGCTGGGCGCCCCCGGCGAGTATGGGCGCATTACCAGCGAACTCTCCGGTGTGATCTTCAAGGACCCTGCCGCTGACCCAACCGACCCGGAAGCGGGCTGGCAGATGGCAGACGAGTACCTGTCCGGCGATGTCCGGGCAAAACTGCGGATGGCACAGTTCGCTGCCGAAACGAACCCGGAATTTGCGGTCAATGTGGATGCGCTGACCAAAGCACAGCCCAGAGAACTGGAGGCATCCGAAATTGATGTGCGGCTGGGTGCAACATGGCTTTCCCCGGACATTATCCAGAAGTTTATGACCGAGACCTTCCAGATTCCCTACTATCTGCGCCATGCAGTCAAGGTGAGATATTCTCCGTATACCGCAGAGTGGCGTGTGGAGGGCAAGACGGCTATGGGGCGTGGCGATATTATCTCCTCCGAGACCTACGGCACATCCCGTGCCAATGCCTACAAGATTCTGGAGGAGACCCTGAACCTGAAGGATGTCCGTATCTACGACACCATCGAGGATGCCGAGGGCAAGCCCAAACGTGTGCTGAACAAACGAGAGACCATGCTGGCGCAGCAGAAACAGCAGGTCATCAAGGACGCTTTTGCCAACTGGGTCTGGCAAGACCCTCAGCGGCGCATTGCACTGGTGAAGCAGTACAACGAACTGTTCAATTCTACCCGCCCCCGTGAGTATGACGGAAGCCACATCCATTTTGTCGGCATGAACCCGGAGATCACCCTCCGGGAACACCAGCGAAATGCCATCGCCCATGTGCTTTATGGCGGTAATACGTTGCTTGCACACGAAGTTGGTGCAGGCAAGACCTACGAAATGGCGGCATCCGCTATGGAAGCAAAACGCCTTGGTTTGTGCCAGAAAAGCCTTTTCGTAGTGCCCAATCACCTGACGGAGCAGTGGGCATCGGAGTTCCTGAACCTCTACCCCAATGCCAAGTTGTTGGTGGCACGGCGCAAGGACTTTGAAACTGCCAACCGTAAAAAATTCTGTGCCCGCATTGCCACTGGCGACTACGATGCAGTTATCATCGGGCACAGCCAGTTTGAGCGTATTCCGCTGTCCTTTGAGCGGCAGGAGCGCATCATTCAGGAGCAGATTTACGAGACCCTTGCCGCCATCAACGAATTGAAAGCCCACGCAGGCGAGAATTTCTCCATCAAGCAGATGGAAAAGACCCGGAAAACGCTGGAAACCAAGCTGGAAAAACTGCGCTCCGATGAGCGCAAGGACGATGTAATCACCTTTGAGCAACTGGGTGTTGACCGCCTGTTTGTGGACGAGTCGCATTTTTACAAGAACCTTTTCCTCACGACAAAAATGCGCAATGTCGCAGGATTATCCACCAGCGAAGCGCAAAAATCCAGCGATATGTTCGGCAAGTGCCGCTATCTGGATGAGATCACCGGCGGGCGGGGCGTGGTGTTCGCCACCGGCACCCCCGTGAGCAACTCCATGACCGAACTGTACACGGTCATGCGGTATTTGCAGTACAGCACCTTGCAGCAGAAAAAGCTGACCCACTTCGACTGCTGGGCATCCACTTTTGGAGAGACCACCACCGCCATCGAGCTTGCGCCGGAAGGTACAGGATATCGGGCGAGAACGAGATTTGCCAAGTTTTTCAACCTCCCGGAGTTGATGTCCATGTTCAAGGAGGTTGCGGACATTAAAACTAGCGACCAGCTTCATCTGCCGGTGCCCGAAGCAAAGTTTGAAACCGTGGTGGCAAAGCCGTCCGAAATTCAAAAGGAAATGGTGCAGGAACTGAGTAAACGTGCCGCAGAAATCCACTCCGGTGCAGTAGATGCCTCCGTGGACAATATGCTCTGCGTCACAAACGACGGCAGAAAAATCGGCTTGGACGTTCGCTTGATGAACCCCATGCTGCCAGATGATCCCAACAGCAAATTGAACGTATGCGTTCAAAATGTGTTGAAAATCTGGGAGGAGGGCAAAGACCAGAAGCTGACCCAACTTTTGTTCTGCGACCTCTCGACACCAAAGAACGATGGCAACTTCAATGTCTATGAGGACATTCGCAAAAAGCTGATTGCCGCCGGTGTGCCGGAAAACGAGATCGAGTTTATCCACAACGCAGATACCGAAGCAAAAAAGGCGGCATTGTTCTCCAAAGTGCGCTCCGGCGATGTGCGCGTCCTGCTGGGCAGCACGGCAAAAATGGGCGCAGGAACCAATGTGCAGCAGCGTCTTGTGGCAGTGCATCATCTGGATGTCGGCTGGAAACCCAGTGATATGACCCAGCGCAATGGTCGCATCATCCGGCAGGGCAACATGAACAAGGAAGTCAAGGTGTTCAACTACGTCACCGAAGGGACATTTGACTCGTACTTGTTCCAGACCCTTGAGAATAAACAGCGATTTATCAGCCAAATCATGACCAGCAAATCTCCGGTGCGCTCCTGCGAGGATGTAGACGAACAGGCGCTTTCCTATGCGGAGATCAAGGCATTGTGTGCCGGAAATCCGCTCATCAAGGAGAAGATGGATTTGGATGTTCAGGTCGCAAAACTCAAAGTTCTGAAAGCCGACCACCAGAGCCAGAAATTCCGTCTGCAAGACAAGCTGCTGACCAAATTCCCGGCTGACATTCAGGAAACGAACGCCTATATTGCTGGGGTGAAAGCGGACGCACAGCTTGCCGCCGCCCATCCGCAGGTGCAAGAGGGTTTCTGCGGCATGACCATCAAGGGCGTGACCTACGATGAGAAAAAGACCGCTGGTGAGCGTCTGGTGCTTGCTTGTTCCGAACTGCCCAACGCCGAGGAAAAAGTCATCGGCAGCTACCGGGGCTTTGAGTTGTCTCTGCGGTTCGATACCTTCCGCAGCGAATATCAGGCGATTCTGAAGGGTCAGCGGAGGTACCCGGTAGCACTGGGCACCGACCCGCTGGGCAACATTATCCGTTTGGATAATTCGCTGAACAACTTCCCGGAGCGCATTAACTCTGCTGAGAATGAACTAGCCACTCTGCATCAGCAGCAGGCAGCGGCGCAAATCGAAGTGGAAAAGCCCTTCCCGCAGGAGGAAGAACTGGCAGAGAAATCTGTACGGCTTGCGGAGCTGAACGCCCAGTTGGATGTGGACGAAAAGCACCATGAGCCGGAACAGGACGAGGAAGAACAGGAGGATGCACCTCGCCGCCCCTCGGTGCTGGCGGCACTGGAAGAAAAATCGGACAAGCCGGAGCCGGTGAAGCCCTTCCGCAGTTATTACGACAAGGACGGTGATGCCCGGTGAGGGAAAAGCGGGATGAAATCATTATCCTGAGAACCACAAAAGCCGAGAAGAACCGCATTTATGAGAAAATGCTGGGCATGGGCATCCGCAGCCTGAGTGCCTATATCCGCAAGATGGCGCTGGACGGCTACTGTCTGAACCTTGACCTGCCGCAACTACGGCGCATGGCATATCTTTTGCAGATGTGCAGCAACAACCTGAACCAGTACGCCAAACGTGCCAACGAGTGCGGCAAAGTCTACGCCGCCGACATGGAGGACCTGCGGCAGCGGCTGGATGAGCTGATTGAGATTGGTCGGCAGATTCTTTCCCGGCTGGCAGAACTCTAAAATTTTTCCCGCAGTTGGAGGACTGCGGGGCTACATAAGGGTTGACATCCTTGCAACGCAATAGTTGATATCGTTATAATCGGGGTGAAAGAAAGGTAGGTGCTGGATATGAGGTTCGTTTTTAAGATGATCGTTTTCCCGTTTTGGCTGCTTACGGCTTTCCTTGCGCTGATGCTGAAATGGACGCTGAACCTGTCGGCGTTCGTGCTGGCTCTGCCCATGCTGTATATTTTCGGCTGCGGTCTTTATACGCTGTACTGCCGGGAGTGGCTGCAGTTTCTGATTTTGCTGGTGGCGGAGTTTGGTTGCTTTGTGTTGATTTTTATGGGCGCTGTGATCGCAGATGCAGCAGAGCGCTTTAGTGGCTGGGTTGCCGGATTGTGAGGGATTAGATGGACACAGATGCTATGACCGCCTATTATTGGAAAAATCTGAAAGATATTCCGCAGCGTCAGCTTGCAGACAATGACGAATACCATGCGCTGATCCAGAAAAAGATTGCCGCAGAAAATGCGTTGAAAGTGCTTATTAGCGAAGAAGCGTGGAGACGCTATCTGGAATTGGATGCAATCAGTAACGAATTAGAGAGTGTTCGGCTGGAAGCCATGTATCTGGCCGGTGCTGCCGATTACGAAAAATTATCCAAATGATCTCGATGCCGCCGATGTGCGGCATTTTCTTTTTGTAAGGGGGTGATGGCACTGGCAGCAACACGGTTGATTCCTATGCGGAAGAACAAAGGCAAGTCCATCGGGGCTTGTCTGCATAACCATACCAGCTATATCCAGAACCCGGACAAGACCGAGCGGGGCGAACTGGTCAGCAGCTATCAGTGCAGCCCGCTGACCGTGGACGAAGAATTTCTGCTGACGAAACGGCTGTACGAGCAGACCACCGGGCGCAGCCAGAAAAGCGATGTGATCGCCTATCAGGTGCGGCAATCTTTCAAGCCGGGAGAGGTCACGCCGGAGGAAGCTAACCGCATCGGCTACGAGTTTGCCGAGCGTTTTTTGAAGGGCAAGCACGCTTTTATCGTTGCCACCCACACCGACCGGGCGCACATCCACAACCACATTATTTATAATTCCACTGCCTTGGACGGAACCCGGAAATTCAAAAATTTCTGGCTTTCCTCCTTTGCGGTGCAGCGGTTGAGCGACCTGATTTGCCTAGAGCATCAGCTCTCCACCATCGAGTACAAGCCTTATCGGGAACGGCAGAAGCGCATCGTCTACCCACCGAAAGAGAGCAACCGTGACCGGCTATGTAGCGTGATCGACAGCATTCTGGCTGAAAAGCCCAAGGACTACGAGGACTTTCTGCAAAGGCTGGAACAGCAGGGCTATGAGGTGAAGCGTGGCAAACACACGGCGGTGAAGGGCGCACGGCAGAAACGATTTATCCGTTTCCGCACACTGGGCATCGGCTATGGCGAGGACGAGATCAAGGCAGTGCTGGAGGGAAAGGCGAAGCACCACCCCTATCAGAAGCAGCCGCTCAAAGAACAGCCGTTCCAGTTATTGGTGGACATTCAGGGAAAAATGGCAGAGGGCAAAAGCGTTGGCTACAAAAAGTGGGCAACCAAGTTCAATCTGAAAGAGATGTCTAAGACGCTGCTGTTCTTGCAGGAGCAGAAAATCGGCAGTGCCAACGAACTACGGGAACGTGCAGCGGCGGCAACGGAACGCTATCATGTCATGGGGGATTCCATCAAGGCAGCAGAAGCAAGGCTGACGGAAATTGCCGTGCTGAAAACCCACATCATCAACTATGCCAAGACCCGCCCGGTCTATGATGCCTATCGCAAGTCGGGGTACAGTAAAAAGTTTTTGGAAGCCCACCGGGAGGAGATCACCCTGCACAAGGCGGCAAAAGCGGCCTTTGATGAAGCAGGGCTGCAAAAGCTGCCGAAGGTCAGGGAATTGGATGCGGAGTTCGCAGAACTGCTGACAAAAAAGAAAGCAGCTTACCCGGACTACCGCAAGGTACGGAATGAGATGCAGGAGTTGGTTCGCGCACAGAAAAATGTAGAACGATTTTTTGCAGAGGAAAAAGACACCACAGAGAAAACCCAGACCCGGTAAACGAATACTGCCGAGGAATCTTCCCATTTGGGAGGGTTTCTCGGCGGATTTTTTGTGTATAGGGCAGCAATTCTTGACCGTTTTTGTGAACTACTGATTATCGCCGTATTCTCGTCATGAAGTTCTTTTGTCGGTATAATTGGAATTAAAGGACGGCGAAGCGTAGTGGCAAAGAAAAAGCAACAGCGTGCTCCGGTCAATCCGGAACTGACAAAAGTGAAGTCCGTGTTTCAGCGAAACGTACACATGGCCTACAAAGTCCAGCGCACACAAAAGAGCGATTTTGTGTGACGGTATCATTCGATCGGCAGAGATGTATAATGTAAGATGCCCCGTGGGCTTAATGCTCACGGGGTTTATTATTGAAAAAACGCTTGACAAATATACCCAATGGGTATATAATAGGGTCAATGAAAGACGCAACATCAACAAACGGGGGGCTGGACATGAAAAACTATTTTGAAGTCAAAAAGAATATCGTTCTCACGGGAAACAGCCGAATTTTCAATAACTGGGCAGAGCATTCCAGCATCACCGCCGATGATTTCATCGCTGCTCTGGAATGGGTATGCGATGACCCGCTGGATGCGAATGGAATGCTCACAAGGGAGATCGCACTTGCTCCTAACGGAATTGTAAAACTCCGCCGGGTCAACGATCATCGTACTGGTATCACCTCTTTTTACAAATTTGAGGGTGACAACGGCGGCGAGAAGGGCAAATTGGGAACCATCTGGGGCGGTGAGGTTTTCGATGACGGCTTTATGCGTAAGATTTCACTTTCTGCAAAAGATCGTGTTTGATGACAAAAAGGGGGATACAATGTATACTAGCGCTGAACTTTTTAACCTTGCTACCTATGCCGATGCAAAAGAAGTTTTCCTGTCTAACGTTACGATGAGCATTCCAGACGATGCTCCTGGATGCGTAAATCTTGATGCTGAAAAAGATCGGCTATCTAAAATCTGGGAAGTTGCCCACATGAGCATCAATGAAATGGTTGCGGCCGTTGGTCTTTCTAAAACTAACTTTGCAAAAGAAACGGGCATCCCGTTTAGGTCGATTCAAAACTGGAGCCTCGGAGAGAGAACGCCGCCTGTGTACATTCGTTTTCTTTTGGCAGAACATTTCCGGTTGCTCTAAATAAACATAGCAAAAGGCCTGTAGGCGTTTAACCTACGGGCCTTTCTACCCTGTTATGATAGCAGCGATCCTGTTTTACAAGCCAATCTTCACACAGCCGTTGGGCTTCGTCGTTTGTGCAGCAGGTGCAGTTGAAAAGCCAGCACAGGAGAACGAGCAGGCTCGATAAAAACAGATTGCCGGGAGTTGACCGTGAGTGGTTAGCTCCCGGTATTTTTTATGTTTTGCCATTCTGTTGATAACAACATACTCTATTGATTGTGTATTGGACGCACCGCAACAGGTATTCTATGGAGTGTAAACAACTCTACTGAAACGGAGCGTGCTATGAAAGAATTATTCGGGCAGCGTCTGCGGGAGCAGCGGCAGAATCAGGGCTTGACAATGGAGCAACTCGCAGAAAAAGCGAATCTCTCCACCAATTTTAT
The DNA here is from genome assembly GCF_003324185.1 of Faecalibacterium prausnitzii. GTDB lineage: Bacteria > Bacillota > Clostridia > Oscillospirales > Ruminococcaceae > Faecalibacterium > Faecalibacterium prausnitzii. The sequence goes on along the minus strand of NZ_PXUP01000007.1, from coordinate 115,980 downwards.
CGGTGCAATTGAGCGTGGACTGAAAGAGCCTAGTCTCTCTACGCTCATCAGCATTCTGAATGCGCTGGATATTCCGGCAGATGTTCTGCTCCGTGATTATGTCGGAACAGCATCTCATGTGACCGATGAAGAGATTTGCAAGCGGCTGGAAGGCTTGACCCCTATCCAGAAAAAAGCAGCACTTGACTTGCTGGACACCTATATTGCCAATCTCCCGTATCTTACAAACGAAGAATAATCTGCAACCCTTGCAAGCGTATCGGCTGGGATTTAGCCGGTACGCTTTTCTTTTTGCATCGCTTTCGGCTATAATCATTCTTATAGAGTGCGTTAATCTCTAAAGAGTTGATTTGGAGGTGCCGAGATGAGAGAACCACGGTACAGTATTTTAGTGGATATTCAGGATGCTATCGAGCGCGCAAAGCAGGGCAAGCTGGCGTTGTACTGGCAGCGCACCATCCAGCGGGAATACCGATGCAAGAAAGTTACCCCTGCCGAGCAGCAGGCGTATGAGCAGTTGCAGAGCATTCTTTCCGAAGTGCCACAATGGAGCGAAGAAGAAGAACTGCGCCATGACATGGAGAACATCGGCGGCAGGCTCTGGTTCTGCCACTTCTGGACTGACCACAATTCCATGGTGCAGTTGACGGAAGATCGCAACGGCGGATTTCATGTTGCCTATGTTCTGGACACAGACATTTCCCCGGAGGTGCGCCGAGAGGCCGCACAACTGGCGCAAAAGGAACTTGCGGAATGTATGCAGGAATGGGACATTTCGCTTCTGAATGCGCAGGTATCTGAACAGATGAAGTATGCTTCATTGGCAGAAGCAGCATCACACCTTATGCAAGTCCTCGATGACCCGGAGAGTATCACCGGGTAAAAAGCGTCCCGCAGGGATGCGTAGCCTGCATTGAAAAATGCAGAACAAAGGGGTTTGGGGCACTCCCCAACAAGCATTTTGCAACGCAAAAAGTGTTTTTGTATAGACGAAAACATTGCTTGCGTAAGCTATGCGTCCTTTCAGTCCGCAAATTAAAAGTTGAAGATCTTGCAGGAACTGCAAACAAGAAAAAGAGTGACAGCGTTTTGGTTTGAATGCTGTCACTCTTTTTTGTTGTCTATATCACAGATAAAATAGTGCTCCATCTTGAAAACAGCGTAAGGATTTATTATAATAAGATAAATGGTTGTGACTTTTGCAAAGGAGCTGTGAGAAATGAATCGGAACTGCCGCCGTAAAACAGAAAAGGTCTATGTGAAGGTGAACTCTGATTTTGACGCAACCGGCTATATGCAGCCCCGGCAGATCACATGGGGCGATGGTCGGACGTATCCCATCGAGCAGGTGCGGGACTTTCGCCCTGCAAATACCATTGCCGATATGCCCGGCGACTGTTATACTGTAATGGTAAAAGGGCAGGAAAGGCATCTTTTTTTCGAGCGTTCCGACCCACGGTTTCCCTCTCGGTTCGGCCGGTGGTTCGTGGAGGTAGAAACCAAATAACACAAAGGAGGGCTGAATCATGGCAGCGCAGCGCACTTATCTGGCAATCGACCTGAAAAGTTTCTATGCCTCGGTGGAGTGCGTAGACCGCCATCTCGACCCCCTGACCACCAATCTGGTGGTGGCGGACGCCTCCCGCACCGAAAAGACCATTTGCCTTGCGGTGTCGCCCTCCTTAAAAGCCTACAAGATACCCGGCAGAGCGCGGCTGTTTGAAGCCGTCCAGCGTGTCCGGGAAGTCAACGCCCAGCGGCTGCAGACTGCCATCCGGCAGAATAAGGCAGTCCGGGGAGAGGACGGCAAGTACCACTTTGCCAGCACCTCTTTCGATGCCAACGCCCTGAACACAGACCCTGCACTGGGCTTGAGTTACATTGTTGCGCCGCCCCGGATGCAGCGGTATCTGGATGTGTCCACCCAAATCTACAAGAACTACCTCAAATATGTATCCCCGGCAGATATCTACCCCTACTCCATCGACGAGGTTTTCATTGATGTGACGGGCTATCTGCCTTATTATCACATGAGCGCCCATGAACTTGCCATGACCATGGTGCGGGAAGTGCTGTACAACACCGGCATCACGGCAACGGCAGGCATCGGTACCAACCTCTACCTTGCAAAGTTGGCCATGGACATTGTGGCAAAGCACATCCCGGCGGACAAAGATGGTGTCCGCATTGCAGAGCTGGACGAGCAGTCCTACCGGTATCTGCTGTGGAACCACAGACCGCTGACGGATTTCTGGATGACCGGTCCCGGCACCGTCAAGCGGCTGGAAGCCCACGGCATTTATACGATGGGGGACTTGGCACGGTTTTCCATCCACGGAGAAGATCGTTTGTATGAGGTCTTTGGCGTAGACGCAGAAATCCTTATTGACCACGCATGGGGCTATGAACCCTGCGGCATGGAACAAATCAAAAGCTACAAGCCCAGCACCAACAGCATCAGTGAGGGACAGGTGCTGACCTGCCCCTACCCCAACGATAAGGCAAAACTCATCGTCCGGGAAATGGCAGAGATCTTGATGTTCCGGCTTACCGAAAAGAAGCTGGTGACGGAATCCATCACCTTGGAGGTGGGCTACGACCGGGAGAACGTGGACAAGGGCGGCTACCGTGGTCTGACCCAGACCGACCGCTACGGCAGAATCATCCCCAAAGCGGCACACGGCACCGTCCGGTTCGATGCTCCTACCAATCTAGGCAGCACCATCATCAACGAAAGCGCAAAGCTGTTTGAGCGCATTACAAATCCGGCGCTGACGGTGCGGCGCATCACCCTCAACGCCAACAAGGTCACCCCGGACGAGGGCATCTATCAGGTGGACTTTTTCACCGACACCAAGAAGCTGGAAAAGGAGAAAAAACTCCAGCAAGCCATGTTGGGCATCAAGAACAAGTACGGCAAAAACGCCGTGCTGAAAGCCAGCAGCTACGAGGAAGGTGCCACCATGCGCCAGCGCAATGCGCAGATCGGTGGTCACAGCGCAGGAGGTTCGGATGGAAAACTACAAAAATAGCAAGATCGGACAAGAGACCGCCCAAAAGTACAGGGACATCATAGAGATGGAACGCCCCCAGACCGAAGAATCCCTTCGCAAGCACCCCCGCATGACTTTACAGAACCGGGCAAAGATTTTCTCTCCCTTTGCAGCCTTGCGTGGTTATGATGAGCAACTTGCCGCAGAAAAGCAGCGCACCGAGCGTGTGCCCAAGCGCATTTTGACCGAGGAAGAAATGTCGGCTCTGTCCGATCGGCTGATGCAGGTCACCAAGGGCATGACCATCACAGTGCGGTACTTCAAGGAGGACACTGCCCACCCGGAGGTTCCGGCGGTGGGCAACTACATCACGCTGACCGGAAAAGCAGACCGCATCGACCCGGTGTTCCGCACCTTGCAGGTGGGCGACACCGTGGTGCCCTTTGAAGATCTGGTGGAACTCAGCGGGGAGGGCATCATGGAGATCGACCAATATCTCGGCATCTCAGAGGAATGAAAAAACGCTGGGAGAAATCTCCCAGCGCAAGCAGCCCTAATCACGGTACCGACGTGTGCCAATCCAAAGCGGACCCAGCACCCACAACCAAGGCAGTGAAAACGTTCTCGTCACTTTTAATACCGTAAGCACCAGCGTTAAAGCAAACAAGAGGGTCATTGTAATTATTTCGGAACGGTCAGGTTTCTTCTCCATACGCAGATTACCTCGAAAATCCAGTCACACCTGAGAAATAGTATAAAAATCAAGATGCTTCATCCGGTACGGTAGGTGCTGCGGTAATATCGCGGTAGAAAGTGGCCCATGCAGCTTCCTCATAGGGGCGCACGAAAAAGAAGCCAATGCTCAATGGAATGGTCAGCAGAAGAATCATAGAAATCGCCATAGCCTCTGAACCGGTGAAATATCTGAGAATCAGAAAATACCCAGCACACAGTGGCAACGAACAGAGCAGCTCCCAGCCAATGAAGCTGAGATCCAGACAGAACAGCCGCCCTTTGTTGCCGTCCATGATCCGCCGGGATTCTGTGATTGCTTCATTTGCAGTCAACGAAGGATGCTCTGCCATGATGTAAGGTGTCATCGCATAGCTGTATGTTTTCACGATTCCCGGAATCACCAACAGCAGCGACCAGAGGACGATGTACAGCCCCTGCAGGAATTTCATACAGAAGCCATCCCACAGACGGTCTTTCTGAGAGAACAAATTCGAGAAGGCCGCATCCTTTCCATCTACAAGATTCAGGTTAAAACGAGCATATCCCAGTCGAACTGCACCGCCTAGGATCAGTTGAAGGATCGCCCACAGACCAATGCCGGCAAGCAGAACAGCAAGCAGCAGACCGCCGTTGGGCTGGGCAAACAGTTCAAAATGGATGTCCTTTGCCTGATTGGAATCGGAAACGATACTGTTGGAACTGCTCACAATGGTAGCACCGAGCGCACTGGCGGCAATACCTGTCAGAACAGCAGTTCTCCATTTTCCGCGCAGGGCATCGAGAGCGAGCATACGATAGTCGGCAGATACTTTCATAAAAGAAACCTCCTGTCTGAAAACGGCAAGAATGTGTGAAGATGATGCTACTTTAATTCAGATACGTTTGAAACGCTGAAAAAATTGCAACATGAATAAAAAGAGGCTGTTGCACCGGCTTTTATCCGTGTGCAACAGCCCCTTCTTTATTTCAGCAGCTTGTCCAGTTCGTCATAAATGGACTCAACCTTCGTGCCGACAATGACCTGACAGGCGTTTTTTCCCGGACGGATGATGCCTGTTGCGCCTGCCGCTTTTACAGCCTGCTCATTGACCTGACGGTAGTCCTTGACCTCAAAGCGCAGGCGGGTAGTGCAGTAGCTGGCAGATACTACGTTGTCTTTGCCGCCAAGGGCTTTCAGAATGTCCTGTGCAACCAGTGCGTATTTGTTTGCTTCGGCAGGGTCTACTTTTTTCTCAGCCGCTTTGTTTTTCCCGGAGTGGGGAACAGACAAAAAGGCAACTGCACACACGACCACAACACAAAGGATGACAAGCAATGTTGTTGAATTCATAAAAACGCTCCTTTTACTATCTGATAAGACGCAGCGCGTCCTCATCTGCAAACACTGTCGAATGCTCTTTGTTTACCCTAACACAATATCTCTGTTCTGTCTAGTCCCTTTTCAACTTTACACGGACATTCTTTCTTTCCTTGTGGATCGCCACAAATTGCCACTCCGTCGTAAGTCTCGGATAATGCGTAAGGGAGGAATATGCCGCACGGTTTCTGTTTTCGGCCATATAGTCCCGCAAGGTCACCTTTGAAAACCGAGGGTCGCGTGGTTCTGCTTCCTCAGTGCGTGTGCAAGCCAAACCATCGCACGGTTCTAATTCAATCGGTGCATCTGTCAACCGCGTGTCCATAAGGCAATATTGCTGGTCCTTCTTCTCTGGGTGAAAGCGATAATGAAGGATCACATAATTGGCGGGATACTTGACCGCCCCCGGTTTCTTGAAAGGATGCTCGATCACACCATTTTCAAGCACTGTGACCGTGATCATTTCCGCTTTCTTGGTAAGCGGATTCTGGAACACGATAAGCTGGCCTGCTTCTTCGATTTTCAAAGTCGGCCCCGGCACGGGTTCATCCGGTGCTTCCAGCATCAGGGTCAGTTCCTGATTGTAAAATGACAGAAACTCACTTTTGAAACACATCCGAAAAATGACCCATCCGGTGTTCAGATCAAGTCCGTAGTGCTCCATCAGCTTTTTGGCCTGATAATCTTCCTTTGAGAGAACAGGTGATATTTTGAGCGGATTCCAGATGAAACGTTTGGAGTCCCATTCGTCAATACAGTAATTTTCTGCTAAAAGATGCCCCGTTGGATAAAAACGGAAGGGGTCATGCCGATCCATCAGCAGTCGCTCTAACGGCGAATGATACTCTGCATTCTTGTCCTTTTCGTAGATGGTCAGTCGGTTCTTCAAATGATAAAATGGCAACTTACGCACCACATCTACTACCAATCCGCCCGGAAACGGATAAACTGCCGGAATCAGCCATTCTTCATTTTTCCAACTGAACGAAACGGCCATTTTGACCGCATCGTTACGTTCGATTGATTCCCACACCATAGCAGGAGCAATCATCTGCTGGTAGTTTGTGAAGTGCTCCATAAACCTCTGTCCTCATCTGTTTTTTAACGAAAAAGACGGCTCCGAATAACCGAAGCCGTCTTTTATCAACTGTGGAAATGGAAACTCACTGGACGAATTTCAGTTTTCCAACCATGCGTAATCAAATTCCGTAAAGTCGTGGATGTAATGTGCTGCGCCAAGCTGGATCAAATCTGACCCATCTGCTTTTTCACCGATGGCAACGATCTGACCTACGCCATTTCGTTTTGCCAGAGTGATGGCAGCCACACTATCCTCGATAACCATACATTCCGCGAACGGAACGTTCAGTCGTCTGGCAGCTTCCAAGTGCATTTCGCCTTTATTCGCATAGGTTCCATCGTCGTAGACAACATCTTCTTTCTTCAACCATTTCCCAATAGGGAAGCTGTCGAAGTAAAAGTCAACGTTTGCCTTGATAGAAGCACTTGCCAGAATAAAAGGGATGCCGCGCTCATGCAAGCCTTGCATCAACTTCTCAGCACCTGCTACGAGGTGTAAACTGTCAGGATTTCTCCTGCACATCCTGCGATACAATTCCTCTTTCCGCTCCGAACATTGCTTTCGCTCATCGGCATTGAGCCACGGTGCCATGTTCTGAATGATCGACTCATTACACGGTCCGCAAATCAACTTAGGGTCAAGGGGATTCGGATCTTCAGGATGCAATTCATGATAGATCTCTGACCACGCCTCCATGTGAAAGCGGGTATCAAAGAACATCGTCCCATTAAAATCAAGAAGTACAGCGTGCATTGTAGCTCCCGCTTTGAATTAAGCGAAGATACCAAAGAATGCGCCGACCAGACCGATCACCAGCAGCAGAGCGATGCAGGTAACGGGCTTCCAGTTCTTCTTCTTCATCAGGAAGAACAGGCCGAGGGTCAGAGCCAGAGGAATCAGCTTGGGCAGAACGCCATCCAGAATGCTCTGGATAACGATGGGGCTGTCGCCGTTCTCGATGACGGTAGCAACGGTGGTGCCGCCGTAGTTGGAGGTCAGAGCACCAACGATGAAGACGCCCAGCATGGAAGCGGCACGAGTGAACTCCTTAGCGTTTGCAGTCAGGATGTCGATAGCCTTAGTACCCAGATTGTAAGACCAGTACATCAGGAAGAAGCGGCAAGCAAACTGCACAATGTTGAAGATCAGCAGGAACATGATAGGACCAGCAAGCGATCCGTTTATTGCCATGTTCGATGTGATACCTGCGGTGATAGGAACCAGAGTGAACCAGAAGATTGCGTCGCCGATACCGCCCAGAGGACCCATAGCAGCAACACGCACGGCACGAATGGTTTCGATGTCAGCCTTCTGCTGCTCCAGAGAGAGGATGATGCCCATAACGAAGGTAACGAGGAAGGGGTGAGTATTGAAGAACTCAAGGTTATGCTCCATGGAGAGCTTCAGATCTTCCTTGTTATCGCTGTGGATCTTTTCCAGACCGGGCAGGATGCAGTACAGCCAGCCGGCAGCCTGCATACGCTCGTAGTTGAAAGATGCCTGCAGGTTCAGGGAACGGAACACCATCTTATTCAGCGTAGCCTTATCCAAAGGCTTCGCGGGAGTCAGATTGTTGTAATGAGTTGCATTAGATGCCATCTTCGTCGTCGCCTCCATTCGCAGCAAAACCAGAACCAGCAGCCTGCTTGATAGCAACGCGAGTCTGGTAGTCGTACAGAGCAATTGCAATGCCCACAAATGCGATCAGCAGCAGAGCAGAGCCGGACAGTTCGGGGATGTAGCCGATGATGGTTGCCAGAGCAAAACCAGCAAAGTAGATGCCCCAGAACTCGTTGGACAGCATGATACGCAGCAGGGTTGCGAAACCGACGAAACGCATCATACCACCGGCAGCGCCCAGACCAGCCATGACCCAAGCGTACTTCTCAGCCAAGTTGCTCAGGGTAGTACCCATTGCAGAGCCGCCCAGCATACCGAGGGTGCAGACGATGGCGAACAGCAGGCCCAGAAGAGCCATTGCCAGATAGTTCAGACGGACAATGCCCTTAGTGTCGCCCTTTGCTGCCAGCTGGTCAGCCTTGGACATCATGGGGGACATGAGGGTGAACAGGAAGGTAACCATGTACTGGCCGATCAGAGCGAAGGGAACTGCCAGACCGACAGCAGCGGTGGTATCCAGATGAGAAGAGATTGCGAACACGGTAGCCATGACGCCGCCGATAACTGCGTTAGGAGGCTGTGCGCCGCCAACAGGCATGTTACCGATGGTCATCAGCTGGTAAGTACCGCCAACGATCAGACCGGTGGGAAGATCGCCCAAGATCGCACCGATGACAGCACCGGAAACGATAGGCTGGTACAGGGATTCCAAGAAATCAAACTGGTCGATGGCCACGATAAAGACCCACACAAAGACCAGAATGATCTGAAGTGCACTAAAGCCCATAATAAGTACTCCTTTTCAAGTATTTAGGAGAGCAGCCGTCTGTTTACTTGAACAGCTTGTCGGTGCTTTCCGCATGTTCGGTAGGAACACGACGAATCTCCAGTTCCACACCGAGTTCCTGCAGCCGCTTGAAAGCAGCCACATCGGAATCGTCAACTGCAACGGAACCTGCCACCTGACGCTTACCGTCAGCCATGTGCATATTGCCGATGTTGACTTTCTTGATGGGAACGCCACCCTCCACCAGCTTCACGACATCCTGCGGATTCTCGCAGACGATGAAAATCAGCTGCTTTGCGCTTGCCTTGTGGATGGTGTCGATGGTCTTCTGGATGGTCCAGTAGCGCATAGCTGCGTATGAAGGAGCAGCCATGTTCATCAGGCCCTGACGCAGGCTGTTGCCAGCCACCTCGTCATTTGCGACCAGAATCAGGTTTGCGCCGATTGCGCCGCACCACTGCGTAGCAACCTGTCCGTGAACCAGACGATTGTCGATTCGAGTTAGAACAATGTTCGGCATTTTTTATTCCTCCTTGAAATTTTTTGTCTGAGTTTCCAATTCAGAGCATCTACATTATAGGATAAATTTTAACAAATGTCTTTATATTTTTTAACAAACTGTTTCTAAAAATCGGTTGTTTTCGTGGCTTCTCATTACAATCTTCCAAAACTCGTCGGAAAAAGCTGGTAATATTCAACAAAAAATGTTATACTCAATACAAGTTTGAGAGAAGGAGGATTCTGGATATGCAACGCGAAACTTCCAACGACAGCTTTCTGGAGTACGGTCAAACCTACCACGAACCCATCAGGCTCACGCACCCTGACCTGATCCACCAGCATCTGACCGCCATCACCCGCCGCTATGTATCACAGTTCTATTGTTTTAACTGTGATACCTATATAGAGGTGCAAGACGGCATCGGTGTTTTGCTGGTCTCCCATACGGCAGATGCCGCCGATGTACAAGAGTTTGCCATGAACCGGCTGATTCACATCAAGCCCAATGTCTATTTTGCGGCGGTTTCTACTACACAGAAGCTGGAATTTGAACTGTATGCCGAAAGCAACTATTCTCTCCATGTTACCGATTTCCCTTCCCAGTATGAGTTCCTTGCGGTTCTGCCCCGTATTGAAATGCAGAAGATCCTGGGGTATTATTATAGAATCCGCACCCCGAATTACTGCTTTAAGGGTGAGCAGCATAACTTTTTTGAGTTGACGTATGTAGACGAGGGCGAACTCGAAACTAAGGTGGACGGAACACTGTACCAGCTGAAAGACAAGGAACTGATGATCTACGGTCCCGGTCAGTTCCACACCCAGTATACGGATGACAGCCACAGCGCCTCGTATATGACGGTGCTGTTCGATATGCGCAATCTGACCCCTGTGGAACAGGAGGTCTGGTACGATGCTCTGATCAACCGGGTGTTCCACTATGACCAGAAGATCAACTCCTTAATAAAAGCGTTCGTCCGGGAAAGCACAACCGGCATTCCTTATATGAACAGTCTGATGCTCTGTCTGTTGACTGAGATCATCATCCGGCTGCTGCAGGGAACCTATGCTTCCCCTATGAACCAGTCCAGCAATTCCGTGCACAAGAGTGCAATGGATGAACTGTTTGACCGGATCATCGCCTATATTGATGAAAACATCTACCTTCCTCTGACGATCCCGGAAATCTGCGAACACTTTTCGCTGTCGCGGACGGCGTTGCAGCTGATGTTCAAGAATTCCATCGACCAGTCCCCGAAAAAGTACATCAATGATAAAAAGTTGGAGAGAAGCTGTCAGATGCTGCTGGAAAACCGCTATACCATCAGTGAGATTTCCCTGCGGCTGGGCTACACCTCCATCCATTATTTTTCCAAGTCCTTTAATATGAAGTATCATATGTCGCCCAGTGAGTTTGTAAAGCAGAATCTTCAAAATAAGAAGTGAAAGGAATCCTCTATGAATATTGGAATGGTCGGAACAGGCTCCATTGCCCATACGATGGCAAAGGAGTTTGCACGTCTCACGACAATGCCCGTTGTTGCCGTGTGTTCCCGCAATGCAGACACGGGAGTTGCAATGGCCCATGAGTTTCATATTCCCATTCCCAAGGTCTATACCGAATACGATAAAATGCTTGCGGACTCGGAAGTGGAACTGGTGTATATCGCCACTCCCAACAGCCTGCACTTTGAGCAGGCCAAGGCTGCGCTGCTGGCCGGAAAGCACGTTCTCTGCGAAAAGCCCATCGTCCCCACCTTGGCACAGCTGGATGAACTGCTCGGCCTTGCGGAAGAGCGCCATTTGCACCTGCTGGAGGCTATTACGACCATCGACCATCCGAACTATGGTATGGCAAAGCTGTTTGCAAAGGAGATTGGTGACATCAAGACGGTATCCTGCACCTTCTGCCAGTATTCCAGCCGGTATGATGCCTTTATGAATGGGCAGACTCCCCCTGTGTTCGACCCCGCATACTGCGGCGGAGCCTTGATGGACCTCAATATTTATAACATCTATTTTGTGGTAGGGCTTTTTGGCGACCCGAAAGCCGTCCACTATTACCCGAACCGCCACGCCAACGGCATCGACACCAGCGGCATCCTGATTCTGGAATACCCGAATTTTGTCTGTCAGTGTACGGCTGCAAAAGATAGCTCTGCGCACAACAGTGCCCAGATCATTGGCACCGAGGGCAGCATCCTGATTGAGCCGGGCAGCAACAACTGCCAGAAACTTGTTGTCACCCGGAAGGGAAAAGAACCCTACATCAGTGAAATCTCCGATACGCCTTGGTGGTTTGAAGTTCTTGGCATCTCCAACTTCCTGATTGTTCCGCAGGATGCCGTCAAAGAGCGGCGCATTCGTGCAATGAGATCGGCGGTAGCCGTACTGGAAGCCGCCCGGAAAGATGCCCACCTCGACTTCTAACCGTAAAATACAAATCTTTCACCGTTTTTTACTCTTGATAAATTAGTAACGACTATCTATAATAATGGTGGATGTTTGTATATCCTATCTGCCGTTACGAACAATCGGCTCTTGCAAGGCAGAGTAAATGATAAGAAGGTAAATGTTTCAGGAGGGTAATTATGGCTTTAGTCACTACCAAAGAACTGATGCTTGATGCTCAGAAGAACCATTACGCAATCGGCGCATTCAATGCAGAGAACATGGAGATGGTTCAGGCCATCATCGCTGCTGCAGAGGAACTGCGTGCCCCCGTTATCGTCCAGACCACTCCGGGTACTCTGAAGTATGCTTCTCCGGCCATGTTCCATGCTATGGTCGCAGCTGCCGCTTCCGAGGCTACTGTTCCTGTTGTGATGCACCTTGACCACGGCAGCAGCTACGAGCTGGCTATGAAAGCATTCCGTGCAGGCTACACCTCTGTGATGATCGATGGTTCTCACCATGTTTTCGAGGAAAACATCGAGATCACCAAGGAAGTTGTTCGTGCCTGCCATGCAGCCGGCATCCCTGTGGAAGCTGAGCTGGGCAAGGTCGGCGGCAAGGAAGATGATCTGGACGGCGGCAATGGCAATGGCTACACTGTTCCTTCCGAAGCTGCTGAGTTCGTAGAGCGCACCGGTGTGGATTCTCTGGCTGTTGCTATCGGCACCGCACACGGCGTTTACAAGGGAACCCCGAAGCTGGACATCGACCGCCTGAGCGAGATCCGCAAGGTCGTTTCTGTTCCTCTGGTGCTGCATGGCACCTCCGGTGTCCCGGATGATGCCGTCCGTGAGTGCGTTGCCCGCGGTATGTGCAAGGTGAACTATGCCACCGATCTCCGCATCGCATTCAGCAAGGGTCTGAAAGAATATCTTGCAGGCGATCCCGAAGCATTTGACCCGAAGAAGTACAGCGCAGTTGGTCGTGAGCAGGTCAAGGAGTACGTCATGAGCAAGATCCTTGTTTGTGGCAGCAACGGCAAGGCATAATTTAGTATTCATCCGTCTTAACCCATATAAGACATTCTTCCTTAAGGATTGGAGCCGGTGCTCTTCGGAGCATCGGCTCTAATTCTTTTTTCACTTAAAGACAGAACCCCCGCAGCGGTATGGCAAACCGCTGTGGGGGTTCTATCATGGAAAGAAGAGGTCTTGGATGACTTGTTAAGAATGTAAAAAGACAGGCAGGAGGCCGCGCAGCACTCACTGCCTGTCTTTTTACGCATGGGATAGAGGGTCTCTTGGCAAATGAAGATATTTATGGAAGTCTTGTGTGCGAATGAAGGGAAGGCACACAAGATCAACGCTATTAAAATACCAAAGCAATTATTTTACGATGCTCTGGACGGCATAACGGGAAATAGTAATAACGATCTTCGGTGCAACTTCCACACGGAGAGTATCTTCATCCTCCATGCTTACGATCTTGCCGTAGATGCCACCGGCAAACATAATGCGGGAGCCGACCTTCATGTCCGTATGGACTTCGCCAAGCTCCTTGCGCTTATTGCGCATATTCTTGGCAGAGATCGCATACAGGATGAGACCGATCACGCCCATAATGACTGCCAGCGTAATGCAGGTCCAAATAATTACTTCCCAATTGATCATTGTTTAGATTCCGTCGCTTTCATCAGATTCGGCTTCTTCGGCAGGAGCCTGTAACTCAAAGATTACCATACAATCCTTGCCGGTGTCAACCAGTTCTTCTGCAAGAGCGCGGGGATCATCTTCCATATCCAGCATCGTAACCGCAGTAACGATCATCGGCAGATTCGTGCCGGAAATGACCTCGATCTTCTGATCGGGCCGTGCGTACTTGCACTCAACTGCCGTCTTGAAAGGAGAGCCACCCGGCAGATCGGACAGAACCACGACACCATCGCAGGTGCGGAACTCATCGAATGCGGCGTTGAACTTCTGCGCCAGCTGCTCCGGGGTCATACCCTCTTCAAAGTTGATGTAGCGGACATACTCGTTCTCGCCAGCGATCATCTGAGCGGAAGTGTGGATGCCATCAGCAAAATGGCCGTGGCCGGTAACTACCAAACCGATCATGTTCGTTGCCCTCCTGATTTTTTAATTACTTCAGCGTGTACGGATACAGGGTGACACCCTTGACAACACGGTTCACCTCACCAGTGGGGCAGGGGTTGTCCGGGGTAATGCCCAGAGACAGAGACTTCATCAGAGCGATGGTCTGAGCAAACAGGATGAAGTCCAGACCCAGCAGAACGTTCTCCATGTCCTGACCGATCTTGATCTGGATGGGGTAATCTGCCAGCTCCTCAATGCCTTCGCAATCGTGGTTGTAAACAACGACGATCTTGTTGCCCTTGCGCTGATGTGCCATCTCCTTGACCAGATCCAGCTCATAGCGGCGGCGGTACTCATCGTCGCTCAGATAAGCGATGGTCAGGGTGTTATCGTCAATGATGGACTTGGGACCGTGACGGAAGCCCAGCTCGGAATCGTACATGGTAGCGACCTTGCCGGCAGTCAGCTCCAGAGTCTTCAGTGCAGACTCCTGTGCAACGCCCTTCAGGCCGATGTTGCCCAGATAAACGATACGGTTGTAATCGAACTCGTCCACGATCTTCTGGACTTCACCGAACTGGTCATCGAGGAAGTGCTGACCTGCAACGGCCAGCTTCTCGACCTCGGCAGTGATCTCATCCAGCTTGTCCAGATTCAGTGCCAGATAGGTTGCCAGATACATATTGCTGTAGCTGGAGGTCATGGCGAAGGACTGGTCATGGGTCTCCGGGGTCAGGTTGATAGCGAAGCAGTTCTTGCGGCTTGCAGCCATCTTGGACAGAGTACCCTCGTGGTTGCAGGTCACGAACAGGTGGTACAGGTTCTGGCAGACGACCTCTGCTGCCTCCACGTTGCCCAGAGACTCAGGAGAGTTGCCGGAACGACCAAAGTTCACCAGCAGGGTGGGCTTGGTGCGGGACAGGAAATTCTCCGGGGAGGGAACGATATCGGTGGAAGCGTAGGACTTGACCTTGTAGTTGTACTTGGGGTTCAGAGCCTGGAACAGGGAGTTGCCAACGAACTCGCTGGTGCCTGCGCCGACCAGAACGATGTCGAAGTCATCCTGCTTGACGACCTGATCGATAAAAGCCTGCAGCTCATCCTTGCAGGCAGCCAGCTGTGCACAGGTCTTGCGCCAAGTTGCAGGCTGCTGATAGATCTCATGTGCAGTAAAAGTGGAAGAAGTTTCCTTCATCTTCTCATCAGTCAAATTAAAAATGCTCATGGTTTTCTACCTCCTAATCGGTTGGTATTTATCCGAATCATAGACAGGGCTTACCAAAGCGCACTATCCCTTCCTTCCTGTTATATCACACCCCCCTAGCAGAAAACAAGGGGGTAACTGAAAGCCATAACTTTTTGTTTGAAAAAGACAAACCGAGCCCCTGTTTGCTCTGCCGACCGGGCTGTTTTTGGCTAAGTTTGCCGAAACAAGTAACAAGTCGATTGAAAATTGTAAATATTTTTCCGAAAGTATGCGGTATAATGGCACAAGGGTAATTCACTCGGAAGGAGGACAATTCAGATGATAATTCAAAGTAAAAAAGTATGGATCGCTGATCAGTTTGTGCCTGCTGCCATCGAGGTCAAAGAGGGTAAGATCGTCGGCATTTTCCCCTATGGGACAAAGGATGTAGATGACGATTACGGTGACAAGCGTATCGTCCCCGGCTTTATGGACATCCACTGCCACGGTGCCTATGAGTTTGACACCAACGATGCAAACGAGGAAGGTCTGCGTTACTGGGCAGAGCATATCGTTTCGGAGGGCGTGACCAGCTTTCTGGCTACCACCATCACCCAGAGCGTTGAGGTCCTGACCAATGCCGTTGCCAACGTTGCCCGTGTCATGGAGGGCGGCTACGACGGTGCCGAGATCCTTGGCATCCACTTCGAGGGTCCTTATCTGGACATGAAGTACAAGGGCGCACAGCCGGAGCAGTTCATTGCAAAGCCCAGCGTAGAGCAGTTCAAGCACTATCAGGAAGCCGCACACGGCCATATCCGCTATGTTACGCTGGCTACCGAACAGGACGATAACTTTGAACTGACCCGCTACCTGACTTCGCAGGGTATCGTTGTCAGCATCGGTCACAGTGCTGCCACCTACGAGCAGGCAGTCATGGCTTACGCCAATGGCGCACGCTCCATGACCCATGTCTATAATGGTATGACACCCTTCAACCACCGCGCAAACGGTCTGGTGGGTGCAGCATACCGCATCCGCACCATGTACGGTGAGATCATCTGCGACGGCTGCCATTCCACCCCGGCTGCTCTGAACAACTACTTTATGAGCAAGGGTCCCGACTATTCTATCATGATCTCCGATGCGCTGATGGCAAAGGGCACCCCCGTGGGCAGCAAGTACATCTTCGGCGGCAACGAAATCGTGATCTATCCGGACGGCAGCGCACACCTGACCTCTACCGGTGGTCTGGCTGGCTCTACCCTGAACATCAACAAGGGCTTGAAGATCCTTGTCGAGGATGCAATGGTACCGTTCAACTATGCGCTGAACGCCTGCACCATCAACCCTGCGCGCTGCCTGCATCTGGATGACCGCAAGGGTTCCATTCAGGTGGGCAAGGATGCCGACATTGTGGTGCTGGAGGACAACTACGATGTGCTCCAGACCTATTGCAAGGGTCAGGCAAAGCTGTAAGATCTTGATTCAATAAAAAGGAGAATAGAAATGAAACATCCCCTTCAGGAAATGATGGATAAGCGCCGTGAGGGTATTCGCTGCGGCATCCCCTCTTATTGCAGTGCCAACGAACTGGTAATCGAGATCGCCCTGCGCCGTGCAAAGGAGCGCAACATTCCTGTTCTGATCGAGGCAACTGCCAATCAGGTCAACCAGTTTGGCGGTTACACCGGCATGAAGCCCGCTGATTTCTACCAGATGGTCCTGAAAATGGCAAGCGACATCGGTCTGCCCGAAAACATGATGATTCTGGCAGGCGACCACCTCGGACCTCTGACTTGGCAGAAGCTGCCGGAGTCCAAAGCAATGGAAAACTCCGTGGAACTGGTTTACCAGTATGCACGCGCCGGCTTTACCAAGATCCATCTGGATACCAGCATGAAGGTTGCAGACGACCCGGAAGGTCTGCTCCAGACCGAGGTCATCGCTCGCCGTGGCGCAAAGCTGTACAAGGCTGCTATGAAGGGCTACGAGGAACTGAAAGCTGAGAAGCCCGATGCAATGCGCCCGGTGTTCGTTATCGGCAGTGAAGTGCCCATCCCCGGTGGTGCAACCGAGGCAGAGGATACGCTGGCTGTCACTAAGCCCGAAGCATTCCGTGATACCGTTTCCACCTATCAGCGCGTCTGGACTGAGGAAGGCGTTGGCGAGGGCATGAAGGACGTTATCGCAGTCGTTGTCCAGCCCGGTGTGGAATTTGGCGATGAGCAGGTGTTCGACTACAACCCTGCCGCAGCCGTTGACCTGTGCGCCGCTCTGAAGGAGTTCCCCGACATCTGCTTCGAGGGTCACTCTACCGACTACCAGACCGCAACCGACCTGTACAACATGGTCACTGATGGTATTGCTATCCTGAAGGTCGGTCCTGCTCTGACCTTTGGTCTGCGCGAGGCTCTGTTCTCTCTGAGCATGATGGAGAAGGAACTGGTACCGGAAGAAAAGCGCGCCAACTTTATCGAAACGCTGGATCAGGTCATGCTGGCTTCCCCTGCAAACTGGGAAAAGCACTACCACGGTGACGAAAAGCATCTGGCACAGTGCCGCAAATACAGCTACTCTGACCGTGCCCGCTACTACATCGGTCAGCCGGAAGTCGTTGCAGCCATGAACAAGCTGTTCGACAACCTGCGCGAGTACCCCATCCCCATGAATATGCTGCACCAGTATATGCCCATCAGCTATGCCAAGATCCGTGAAGGTCAGCTGAAGCTCGACCCGCGTGAGCTGGCTATGGACGGCATTGTGCAGTTCATGCTGGACTACGAGAGCGCCGTCTGATCTGCCCTTTTTACACGCTAAAGAAGAAGGAAATGAAGGAGAACCCATGAAACAGTTTACTTATACCATCAAGGACGAACTTGGCGTCCACGCCCGCCCCGCCGGTCTGCTGGTCAAGCTGGCGAAGAAGTATGCCAGCAAGGTCACCATTGAAAAGGATGGCAAGACCTGTGATATGCGCAAGCTGATGGCAGTCATGGGACTTGGCATCAAGCAGGGCGAAACCATCACCGTCACGGTTGAGGGTGAGGATGAGACCGTCGCCGCAGAAGAAATTGCTGCATTCCTGAACGAGAACGTTTGATTGGCTCATCTGATTTGACATCCACGGTAGCAGATTCCTCCTGCTAAAACTGCCCGGAACGATAGGAGAAGGTCGTTCCGGGCAGTTTTTATAGTATTCAGAACATTTTGATGACCCACAGGATCAGGATAATGGCGATTGACACAGCAAGCGTGATCAGGAAGCTGTGGTCTTTCTTTCCGTTTTCCGGTTTGGCAGGTGCCGTGGGCTTCTGCTCTTGTTTCAAAGAGGTGATACCGTCCCCCAGCCGCTTCTTTTTGGGGTTATTGTTGCGGCGGTAGATGCGGTTCAGCGTTCCCATGTAGTGGCTGTAATCCACGGGTGCCGAATCCTGTTGCGAGGTAGTTTCCGGTTTCTTGTTTTCTTCCATAATCGTGGTGTCCTTTCCGTCCGTTCAGCAAGTGCTGTATTTCTTTTATTATAACATATCATCTGCAAAAAATCTTGTTTTTCTATCGGGATTTTAAGAGCGTCCTTTATTATTTTTCTCATGATAGCCGTTTTCGTTCCGCCAATAGACAGCGTTCGTTTTGTATGCTAGACTAGGTGTATCAAAATGTCAGGAAGTAGGTGTTTTATGAACTGTCCAATTTGTCATGCTGAAATGGTTTTGGATTACAAGATCAAGATTGAAAACGGTATGCTCTTTAACTTGGTCACGATCAAAAAGAAAAGCGACCAGAAAAAAATAAAAGCGGCATTCTGTCCTTCCTGCGGTAAGATCGAATTGTACACTGACATTCCTTCCGGTGAAAAAGAATAAACATATCCAGTTTCCGGGATGCTGAAACAATGCTCCCCGGATAGGAGGTAGAGAACCCATGCACTTTACAACTGTTACTGCGAATCCCTGCATTGACCGCACGATTCAGGTGGATTCCGTCAACCTTGGTCATAGCCATCGTGTCCAGAAAACGATCTGCGACTTTTCCGGCAAGGGCATCAATGTTTCGCTGGCACTTACCCAGCTTGGAATGCCGGTCAAAAGCGTCTGCCTGAGCCATTCAGATGGAGAAGCAGCGGATTTCTTCAAGCAAAGAGATATGGATGCAGAGCTTATCCCCGTCCCCGGAAATGTCCGTATCAATATCAAGCTGTTTGAAACATCTACGGGCTGCATGACGGAGTTCAACGAAAAGGGCACTCCTCTACATCCCGAAACTGCCGTGGATGTTATTCGCGCTGTCAAAAATGTTCTGCCCACAACATCGGTGCTGATCCTTGGCGGCAGTGTGCCACCGGGCTTTCCTGACGACTTCTACTATGAACTTGGCAAAAGCGCACAGGAATATGACGTGCCCTTTATTCTGGACGCATCGGGGCCGCTGCTTCTGAACGGAATGGAGGCATCTCCTGTTCTGATTAAACCCAACGAAGAAGAATACTATGCCACCTTCGGCGTTCATCCCAGTGTAACGCAGGAGTTCTGCGCAAGCTATCGTCAAATCCTCATAGAGCACAACATTGCCTACGGCGCAGTTTCTCTTGGCGAAAAGGGTGCGCTGCTGGTCACACCGGAAGCTGCATGGTATTCGGAACCTGTTTCTGTCGATGTAAAAGGCGTTCAGGGTGCGGGCGATTCCATGGTGTCCGGCTTTGCCTATGCGATTGCCGAACAGCACACCCAAGGAGATCAGCTGCTTAAAATGGCAGTTTCCTGTGCACACGCTTCTCTGGAACTGCCCGGCACGCAAATGTGCACCATGGCAGGCGTGGAAAAAAGATTCCCGCTTACCCCTGTTAAGCGGCTTTGCACGTTTTAATTTGAATCAGCTTTCTTGCAGCCACCAGTTTTGTCCTGACCGGTGGCTTTTGTTATATTGAAGGTGCAGGACTTCACGGTATCGGGGCATAGCAGCTATTATAAATCGCATTCGGCATAAAATTACTCTTACTTTATAGCTGTCTGGACTTTACACAAAATTCGGGAAAGACCCGAATGTACTGGTATGGATGCCCCTCACAGCTGTTTCCAGTCGGATACAAAAACACCCCATTTCCTAAACAGTATACCATACTGTCTAACAAATGGGGTGCAGTTCAAAGCCAGTGGGCATTCTCTTATTTGTACCGTATTACAGGCAGCTGCTTTATCTTGCAACCAACCTTTTTGCATTCCAGCGCAAATATCATATCCGGGGTTCGCTCAAAGAAACCTATGTCACGCTTCCAGCTTGTCCCACACTTGCAATGGAATAGCCCCATGAACTGCTGTTTCATCTTGCGCCCGCAGTTTGGGCAGATATGTTTACTTGCCCC
Organism: Faecalibacterium prausnitzii; assembly: GCF_003324185.1. Taxonomy (GTDB): domain Bacteria; phylum Bacillota; class Clostridia; order Oscillospirales; family Ruminococcaceae; genus Faecalibacterium; species Faecalibacterium prausnitzii. The sequence continues at coordinate 95,868 of NZ_PXUP01000007.1, read as the reverse complement.
CATGTTGCATTACTGGAGTTTTGCAAGGATTTCCTCAGCCGTCATACCGCTGGCCAGCAACTTCTTCAGCACATCTTCTGCTTCGCCTTTCTTTGCTTCTTCTGCTGCCTTTGCTTCGGCGGCAGCTTTTTTGTTTTCGGCTTTGGTAAGCTCCTTGGTGGCGGCTTTCAATTCTGCTTTCTTGGCTTTCAGCTGCATCTTCAGATCATCGAAATTTGCATTCAGTGAAGCAACCTCAGATTCGATTTTCTCTTTCGCAGCGGCCTTTTCTGCAACGACAGCCGCATAATCAACGCTGGCCTTTACAATATGGTCCTTATTCTTGCTCCCCTTGGGTCTTGCCATAATAATTTCCTCCCATACAGTGAAATAATTTGATACTTATAAGTATATTTCCAAATTGTCAGAATTGCAATAGGTAACCTGAGCCGTTTTCAACTGCCAATGCAAAGCTTATCCGGTATGCCCGAAAGTCGTCGCGAATGTACGTCTAAAAGGATTATAATTTTTCTTTTTCTACGGTATAATGAGCGCAAGTTTTACGGCAGAGGAGGCTTTTCGGTGAAAAATGTCTTGGACACGATAACATCTTACCGTGAAGCTCGGCACTGGTCGAATTATGATTTGGCATCTCACGCTGGAATCAAGCCAACTACCATTTCCTCATGGTACAGAAAGGACATCGTCCCTACTATACCAACGCTTCTGAAAATCTGTGATGCATTCGGAATCACATTGACAGAATTTTTCTCAGTGGTTGAATCCGGCGAACGGGAAGCTGTTGTACTTACTCATGAACAGGCAGAAATGCTTGAAAAATGGTCTGCGTTGCGTCCAGAGCAAAAAGAAGCAGTAGTTCATTTGCTGAGTACCATGCCGTAAACAGCCGTATTTCCTTTTTTATCATGGATAGCAATAGGGATTTATCCCTTTTACTATCATGGAGAGTGCATCGTGCATTTTCCATGCTCCGCCCGCCTTGCCATCATCGACAAAGAAAGGACGAAGAAACATGAAAACGAGATTGATTGAGTACGAACCCAGCCCCGGCAGCCAGATTATGGCTCGATACCGACTGTATTCCTGCGCTCTGACCCTGTGGTGTGGCCTGTGGCTGCACTCTTGCATGGTCGGAGGGCTGGCTTATGTACTTTGATTCTTACATCACAGGAAAACGCATCCAGCAGCTGCGCAAAACCAAAGGCTTAACGCAAGAGCAATTTGCCATAAAGCTGAATATCAGCGACCGCCATTTGGGAAAGATCGAGCGAGGGGAAGGCACTGCTTCCATAGATTTGTTGGTAGAAGTAGCCATTTCACTGAACACCACCTTAGATTTTTTGATTCTGGGCGTATTGGACACTCCACGGGAAAGGGAGTTGAATGCGCAGATCAAGAAGCAGAATCAGAATATCCAGAATTTCAAAAGTAAGCTGAACAGCCTTATTGATGAGCTGGATGCATCTGCATAACCACCATAAAGAAGTCGAGAAGCGATTCTCGGCTTCTTTTTTTTTTGCCATTTTTTCTGACGCATCTACGAAAAACCGGAACTGGTAGTTCCGATTTTCGAGAAAAATCCGCTCAAAAAAGTGGCAAAACCGGAACTACCAGTTCCTTAAAAAGACAGTGTTTCTACGATAAACTATTGTCACAGCAAGGGCAACACCCCAGACGGGGAGAAGCCCAAAGCTGGAAGCCGTACCTTGAAAATTGAATATCATTCCCTCGGACAAAACAATGAAACTTCCGTAATTCGCGGCCCGGCCATAAAGAAGGCGGGGTGGCTGAAAAGCCAATGAGAGGAAGGGTGCAGTCCCCCTCACCGAGGTGCATTCCAAATCCAACGGGCGTCGAGGACAAATAGGTTGGAAAAACTTAAAGCAAAACTTCAAAGCCCACCACCGGGATTCTTCTGAATCAAGGCAGTGGGCTTTTTCCATACCGAATATTATTCTAATGACACGGAGGTATTGACTATGAGCCGTACTTTTACCCACAAGACTGACGAATCGACCCTGACCACCCTCTGCCCCCGCTGCCTGAATGCCTTTCGGAACACCCGTGGCATCCGTGTCCGCCGTGCAGACCCCTACCAGCTCACCAAGGAACCCTGCACCTACTGCCAGACCAACTTCGGTTACGACTACTACATCCAGCCCAGCAGCCCGAAATCCACCTACTTTAAGAAGGGACGGTTTGATGATGAATCTGAATGCGCTTAAGATCGACCCGGAGTTTCAGGGCAAGATCCCGCCGCTCACCTTTGAGGAGCTGAACCAGCTTGAAGCTAACATCCTGCGAGATGGCCGTATCATCAACCCTATCATCGTATGGGAAGGGCTGATTGTGGATGGACACAACCGCTTCACCATCGCTAAGAAGCACCCGGAGATCCCTTTTACCACTCATGAGAAAGCGTTTGCAAACCGCTATGAAGCAATTATCTGGATCTGCAAAAACCAGCTAGGGCGACGCAACCTTACCCCGGAACAGAAGAAGTACCTTATCGGTAAGCAGTATGAAGCTGAGAAATGCGCCAACGGCGGTGATAGAAAAAGTCCTGCTGCAAAATCAGGTTACGGAAAGCGTAACCTGATCGGTGCACCCAAAACCTGTTATAAAGTCGCTGCGGAAAGCGGTGTAGGAAGAACGTATGTGATTGAAGCCGAACATTATGCTAAAGGTTTGGACGCTGCCGAAGAAGCTGTTCCCGGCACACGGCAGAAAGTTCTTTCCGGCGAGGTGAAACCAACAGCCGCTGAGATCGCATCCGTTGCCCGTGCACCTCCCGAAGATCGTCCGGCTCTGGTGGCTGAGATCTGCAAGCCGAAGCCCCCAAAACCGCCTACACAAAAGCTGAAAACTCCCCCAGCCGTAGCTGCACCGCTGCCCAATGCCAGTACATCCGAAGAAGAATGCACGGACGAAGAACTGGTTCACACTCCGGCTCCGCAGGAGCAGACTTTTCCACAAAGAGTGAATGAACCGTTGAAAATCGACCGTCAGCAGATTCTTGAAATCGCAAACAGCCGCTATGTACCCAAACGACTTGCCGATGGTACAGCGATGCTTTGCGAAGTATCGGGAGCCGCCAACAGTATGATGCGCCGCTGGGAAAGCGTTTTCCGGGAATATCCCGACATTCTGTCCGATGCAGAGAACCGTGCATCCGTAGGACGAACGATTCAGAAATTGAGAGACTACCTGAAAAATCTGGAAGATAAGATGGAGGAACTGCTATGAAGAATATGAACTGTGTCAGCACCATGCCTGAGATCATGCCCGAAATCACCGATGAAGCAATCATCGAAGCCCTTTTCGCTCAGCGGCCTTACGAAGAAAAGGTCATCAACAGTGCCTTTCTCGAAATCCCTGCGGAATATCAGCGCAAGCTGAACATTCCCAATGTCGAAAAGATGTCGGCAGAGTTCACCGAGCTGATCGCCAACCCGCCCAAGGTCAGCTACCGGGACGGTCACTACTTCGTCTTTGACGGTCAGCATACCATCGTGACCCGTCGGGCGATGAACGGCGGGCAGGATCTTCCGATTATCTGCAAAGTGTACGAGGGACTGACAGAGGAAGAAGAAGCCATGCTGTTTTCCCGGCAGACGGGCGTTTCCACGCCGCTGACCGCTGGCGCAGAGCTGCGCGCCGCTTTGGTGGGCAAAGACCCGGAATCTCTCGCATTTGTGAAAGCCACCGAAAGCACCGGTCTGCAGCTCGGTCTGGACAGCTACCGTGCCCCGTGGAAGATCATCTGCATCCGCACGGCATTCAAGGAGTACAAGACCTACGGCGCAGACCTCTACAAAGAAGCCCTGACCATGCTGGCAAAGGGCTGGGAGGGTGACCCCGATTCCCTCCGCTCCGGCATCCTGCAGGGCATGGTTCGCTTTGTGGCTCTGTATCAGGGCGAGTATGACCCGGAGCGTCTGGTCAAGCGGCTGCACACTGTTCATCCCATGACGTTGGTAAACGACGAGAAATCTCTGAGCGGCACGGTCAGCTACAAATATATGATGCTGATCCTGCGCACCTACAACGGCTCCAGCCGCTCTAGGAGCCTTCCTATCAAGCAGTGAGTTCTCCTATGGAAACAGTTCTAAAACGCCGCAAATGCCGTCCACAGGGCGGCTTTTGCCTACATAAGGAAAAGGGGGATGATTGCTACCGTTTATGTAACAAAGAATTTCGGCTTTCGCCGGGGCGAGATCTACTTTGCAGACCTTGACCCGCACTATGGTTCTGAGCAGGGAGGTAAACGCCCTGTTATTGTGATTCAAAATAATACAGGAAATAAATTTGCGCCGACTGTGATCGTAGCTGCTGTGACCTCAAAAGTCTCCAAGAAGCCAAACCAGCCCACCCATGTTCTCATTGAGAAGAACCCTGCGTTCAGCCGTCCGTCTGTGGTGCTGCTGGAACAGATCTTCACCATTGACAAAGAGCGCATCAACAGTTTTATGGGGATGACCAGTGAGTGGGAGATGGTGCAAATTGAAAAAGCCCTGAAATGCAGTCTGGCTCTGAACGGAGGTCGATAATATCAACAAGAACACTTATTCTCCCCTTTCCCCTGCTGTTCCTCCTGATGTTTTCAGCATTGATGCAACTGCACTAAAGCTGATCTCCATTTTATTTGACAACAACCTGATCTCTGCTGAGGTCTATCATCAGGTCCTTAGCAGATATTCTGCGTAATGTCAAGGATGTCGCTGACACCGGCGACATCCTACCTATTCCCTTCGCAATCTTCTATACTACGGGCAAAGGAGGTACAGCGATATGAACATCACACAAAGAATGTACTTTGGGCAATTCCCATTGGACAAAGACCGTGACCGCCGCATTGTCTTTTACGGTCGTGTTTCCACCCAGCATGAAGCACAGGTCGATGCACTCGGAAATCAGATGCAGTGGTACGACGATCAGCTTCGGTATCATCCCAACTGGCAGGTCATAAACCGCTATATTGATGAGGGCATCACCGGCACCTCTGCCAAAAAGCGTCCTGCGTTTATGCAGATGATTTCCGATGCCAAACGTGGCAAATTCGACCTAATCGTCACCCGTGAGGTCTGCCGCTTTGCCCGCAACACTGTCGATACCCTTCAGCTTACCCGTGAACTCCGCAATTTCGGCGTAGAGGTCTTTTTCGTATCCGACAACATCTGGACGATGGACGGCGATGGCGAACTCCGGCTTTCCATCATGGCAACCATGGCGCAGGAAGAAAGCCGCAAGATTTCAGAGCGTGTTCTTGCCGGGCAGAAGATAAGCCGGCAGAACGGTGTGCTTTACGGCAGCGGCAACATCATCGGCTACGACCGGGATAAGGTCAACCGTACATACGTTATCAACGAGGAACAGGCTGCAACCATACGAATGGTTTTCACGCTCTATTCTCAGGGCTACGGGGAAAAGGCGATCGTCAATGAACTTTCTCGGCTGGGTCGTAAGGATGGGCACGGAAACGTCAGTTGGTCCTGTACAAAAATCAGCCGCATCCTTCGCAACGCAACGTATATGGGCTATATCTGCTACAACAAGTCCAAGGTCAACAACTATCTTGAAAAGAAGCGCATCAACAATCTGGACGAAGCTTCCTTCGTCTATGTAAAAGGCAACTTTGAGCCGATCGTATCAGAAAACCTTTGGCATGAATGTGAGCGCATCCGCAAGTCCCGTATTTCCAGCCTGCGCCTTCCTGATGGAGAAACAAGGCGTAAAGGAGCCAGAACTACCAAGAACCTGTGGGTGTCAAAACTTCGCTGCCGCTGCGGTTCTTCCTACCGCATTTTCAACTGGCGTAAACTGAAGGACGGAACGCCGGTCTTTGGCTACCAGTGCAATATGCGAACCGTCAACCCGACCCGTTCCTTCGTTTTGGAGCACAACATGACCCAGCAGCTCAGTTGTGATGCCATTTCCATCCCGGAGTGGAAGCTGGAACTGATGGCGAAGAAGATCTTTGAAAAGGTCTGGGGCAATCAGAACAAAGCCATCCTTCGAGCCTGTAAGATGATCGAAAGCTGCCAGAACGGAAAAGCTACAGCACGAATGTCCGCTGCGCCGATTCAGAGCAAGATTGAAAAAATCAAAAAACGCAAGCTGAACTACGCTGCCATGCGTGCAGACGGCGAACTGCCAAGAGAGGAATACCAAGCTCTTTGCAAACAGGCAGATGACGAGATTGCCCGCTTGGAGCAGGAGCTGAAAGCCCTCTCCCCTGCGCCCGAACCGCAGACGGTTTCTTCGGACATGAAAGCGATCTACGATTTTCTTTCCCAGAAGGTCGATGTGCACGGTGCCTGTCTTGCGCCGGAACTGATCGAGCAGTTCGTTGAAGTGGTCACCCCCATTGCCGATTACTCCTACCGCTGGAAGCTGAACACCGGCTGCAAGAAGTCCAAAGAGGAGCGCACCGATCTGATGGCTGTATCGGAAAAGCCCATCCTCACCTTCACCATCGACTTTGAAACCGCCAAGCGTTACCGGGAAGCCAACAAGATGCCCCACCAGTTCCGCCGTGCAGCGTGGACCGACCTAACTGTGGAGGTGTATCTGTGATGCTTCTGGAAAGCACCCCCGTGTTAAACGCAATTCACCTCATACATGAGCAAACAAATAAGGCTCACCGCCAAAATTGACGGTGAGCCTTATTTTACGCTCGATTTTTAACGTTAAGTCGTTATAAAAACCTTATGCTCTCGGTTTTTTAATAGCAGCCTGAGCAGCAGCCAGACGGGCGATAGGCACACGGAAGGGAGAGCAGCTGACGTAGTCCAGACCAACGTTGTGGCAGAACTCCACGCTCGTGGGATCGCCGCCGTGCTCGCCGCAGATGCCCAGACCCAGATCGGGGCGGGTCTCGCGGCCATCATGGGCAGCCATCTTGACCAGCTTGCCGACGCCGACCTGATCCAGATGCTGGAACGGATCGCTCTCGTAGATCTTGTTCTCGTAGTATGCGCCCAGGAACTTGGCAGCGTCATCACGGCTGAAGCCGAAGGTCATCTGGGTCAGGTCGTTGGTGCCGAAGCTGAAGAACTCAGCCTCCTTAGCGATCTCGCCGGCAGTCAGGGCTGCGCGGGGGATCTCGATCATGGTACCGACCTGATACTTCATGTCAACGCCGGCAGCAGCGATCAGCTCGTCAGCAACCTTGACGACAACGTCCTTGACGAACTTCAGCTCCTTGACCTCGCCGACCAGCGGGATCATGATGTGCGGGGTGATCACATGGCCGGTCTCAGCAGAGACGTTCAGAGCAGCCTTGATCACAGCACGGGTCTGCATAGCAGCGATCTCGGGGTAGGTAACAGCCAGACGGCAGCCACGGTGACCCATCATGGGGTTGAACTCGTGCAGAGAAGCAACCACGTTCTTCAGGTCTTCGTAGGTCATGCCCATGTCGGCAGCCAGTTCCTTGATGTCCTCGTCCTTGGTGGGCAGGAACTCGTGCAGGGGCGGGTCCAGATAACGGATGGTCATCGGGCGCTCACCCATGATGCGGTACATAGCCTCGAAGTCGCCCTGCTGGAACGGCTCGACCTTGGCCAGAGCAGCCTCGCGCTCTTCCACGGTGCGTGCGCAGATCATCTCGCGGACAGCCTTGATGCGGTCCTCAGCGAAGAACATGTGCTCGGTACGGCACAGGCCGATGCCCTCAGCGCCCAGATCCACTGCCTGCTGTGCGTCACGCGGGTTATCAGCGTTGGTCATGACCAGCAGCTGACGTGCTGCGTCTGCCCAGCCCATGAAGCGGTTGAAGTTCTTGTTGCCGGTAGCGGCCACGGTTGCGACCTGCTCGCCATAGATGTTGCCGGTGGAGCCGTCGATGGAGATCCAGTCGCCCTCGACGAACTTGTGGCCGTTGATCTCGAAGGTCTTTGCCTCCTCATCGATCTTGACCTCGTTGTCGTTGCCGCAGCCGGAAACACAGCAGGTGCCCATACCACGGGCAACAACGGCTGCGTGGCTGGTCATGCCGCCGCGGACGGTCAGGATGCCCTGAGAGACCTGCATGCCCACGATATCCTCGGGGCTGGTCTCCAGACGCACCAGAACGACCTTCTTCATCTTGCCGGACTTGACCATCTCCTCTGCCTCTTCAGCAGTAAAGACGATCTGGCCGCAGGCAGAACCGGGAGAAGCTGCCAGACCCTTGCCGACGACCTCTGCAGCCTTCAGGGCAGCAGCGTCGAACTGGGGATGCAGCAGGGTATCCAGCTGCTTGGGCTCCACGCGCAGGACAGCCTCCTGCTCGGTGATCATGCCCTCGTCCACCAGATCGCAGGCGATCTGCAGAGCAGCCTGTGCAGTACGCTTGCCGTTACGGGTCTGCAGCATATACAGGTGGCCGTCCTCAATGGTGAACTCCATATCCTGCATATCGCGGAAGTAGTTCTCCAGACGGGTAGCGATCTCGACAAACTGATCGTACACCTCAGGCATCTGATCCTTCAGGTGGCTGATGGGAGAAGGAGTGCGCACGCCGGCAACAACGTCCTCGCCCTGTGCATTGATCAGGTACTCGCCCATCAGCTTCTTAGCGCCGGTGGCGGGGTCACGGGTGAAAGCAACGCCGGTGCCGGAACGGTCGCCGGAGTTACCAAAGGCCATCTGCTGCACGTTGACAGCGGTGCCCCACTCGTAGGGGATCTCGTTCATCTTACGGTAGACGTTTGCACGGGGGTTATCCCAGCTGCGGAACACGGCCTTGACAGCCTCGATCAGCTGATCACGGGGATCCTGCGGGAAGGGACGGCCTTCGTTCTCCTCGTAGATCTTCTTGAAGGTGCCGACCAGTTCCTTCAGGTCGTCAGCAGTCAGGTCCACGTCGTTCTTGACGCCCTTGGCTTCCTTCATCTTGTCGATCTCGACCTCGAACAGGCTCTTCGGGACCATCATAACGACGTCGGCGAACATCTGCACAAAGCGGCGGTAGCAGTCGTATGCAAAGCGGGTGTTGCCGGTCTTTTTAGCCAGACCCTCAACAGCCTCGTCGTTCAGGCCCAGGTTCAGGATGGTGTCCATCATACCGGGCATGGACTGACGTGCGCCGGAACGGACGGAGACCAGCAGGGGGTTGGTGTTGTCACCGAACTTCTTGCCGGTGATCTTCTCCAAGCCCTTGAGGTGCTCAAAGATGTCAGCAGTGATTTCGTCATTGATCTGACGGCCGTCTGCGTAATACTGGGTGCAGGCGTCGGTAGTGATGGTGAAGCCCTGCGGCACCGGCATACCGGCTGCGGTCATCTCGGCCAGACCGGCACCCTTGCCGCCCAGCGTGTTCTTCATGGTGACCTTGTCACCGCCGAAAGCTTCATTGCCTTCGCTGAAGTAGTACAGATACTTTTTGCTCATGCGTTGTTTACCTCCCATTCGTGACCGGCGGCATGGCAGCCGCGGTCTCATCGTTTGCCTTGTCTTGAACGTACGATGAACATTGTTTTATGAATGCTAAACTATTATACCAGAAAATCCATTCCTTTCCACCATGCAAAATCCCGAATTTGTCTGTTATTTTTTATGCAAATCCCTTGAAATTTGCTAAGTTTTAAGGTAGTATAGAATGGGAGAAAGTTCGAGAGGTTTTTTGTTTGTACACGCGATTTCTCGTCCTGTTGGATACAACTTTCTATCCCTGTAACTTTTTCATTTTTATTTTGTCGGAACAAAGCTTTCCGCAGCGGAGATGCTGGGCGGACAGGCAACAATTTTCCGGTCGCCTTTTCTGTCTCTCTTCCGCCGCGCGCTTTGGTGGGAAGGGAGATTTTTTTCATGCAGAATTCCATTTCTGAACAGGCCCGCGCCGCAGCTTTGGCACAGCTGGATGCCGCCGAGGCTGCCCGCGAGGACATCCTTGTACAGCACATTGCAAACGGCGTCGTCATCGACAGCCGCACCGTGCAGATCGACCCGGAGGTGGTCATTGCTCCGGGTGCTGTGATCCTTGCGGGCACCATCCTGCGGGGCAAGACGGTCATCGGCGCGGGCTGTGTCATCGGCCCCAACACCCTCATCGAGGACAGCACCGTGGATGAAGGCACCACCGTGAACGCCAGCCAGATCTACGGCAGCCACATCGGCCCCCACAACAACATCGGCCCCTTCACCCATGTGCGGGTGAACACCGTCACCGACTACGGCGTGCATCTGGGCGCCTATGTGGAGACCAAGAACTCCAACTTTGCCCGCGGCAACACTGTGAGCCACCTGACCTACATCGGCGACAGCGATGTGGGCAAGTACTGCAACTTCGGCTGCGGCACCGTCACCTGCAACTACGACGGCAAGGATAAGTTCCGCACCCAGATCGGTGATTACTGCTTTATTGGCTGCAACACCAACCTTGTGGCTCCGGTCAAGGTGGGCGATGGTGCCTACACCGCCGCCGGCAGCACCATCACCAAGGATGTGCCCGCACAGGCGCTGGGCATCGCCCGGGAGCGCCAGACCAATCTGGACGGCTGGGCAGAGCCCAAGATGGAAGCCTACATCGCCAAAAAGCAGAAGCTGGAAAACGAGCAGAGCAAGTAAACCTCTGCCGGAAGGGAGCTGCGTATGAAGTCTGAAAGTTTTCGCAAGCAGGCACTGTGCCTTGTCCTTTTCTTCGCGGCCATTGCCGCCGTGTTCGCCCTGACCCGCCTGCGCAGCGACCCCGCCAAAAAGCAGGCCGAGTTCGTGGTGCAGCAGCTGCTCTCCTGCTCCTCTGCCGTAGAGCAGGCCGTAGAGCAGGCCGTGGATGCCGCCGCGCCCGCCGGCAGTGAACCGGGGCTTGCCGCAGCGGACACCGATGGGCTGTACGCCTTTCTTCAGGCGCAGCTGGGCGATGCCATGACTGCCGACTGCCTTGACAAAGTCATGGCAAACCGCCTGCCCACCCGCATCACCGCGCTGGCAGGGCAGTCCGGCGACAAGCTGGTGCCCGCTGACCTCACCCTGAAAAAGCGCGCCGGGGCAGAAAACTGCTACGACTTTTCCGCCGCCCTGCTGACCGCCACGGACAGCACCGCCGCCGCGCAGGTGTCCGGCACCATCACCATGGTGAAGGAGGACGGCCGCTGGAAGGCCTCTGCCATCACGCTGAACCTGTAATATAATGTTTTTCTGCCCCTGTGCCCTGCGGCATGGGGGCATTTTTTGCTTGTAATGTATATCTTTTTGCGCGCGCGTATGTTATACTTAGATGTTGTATCACACTATTATCAGGAAAAGGTATTATCATATCATGAATGAAAACGATATCTGGCTCATTGCAGGGCTGGGCAACCCCGAAGCAAAGTACGATGGCACCCGCCACAACGCCGGTTTTGCCGCGCTGGACACGCTGGCCGATAAGTGGAACATCTCTGTGGGCAAGACCAAGTTTCAAGGTCTGTGGGGACAGGGCGAGGTGGACGGCCACAAGGTGGTGCTGCTGAAGCCCCTGACCTACATGAACCTCTCCGGCGATTCCATCGCCCCTATGGCGGGCTTTTTCAAGATCCCTGCCGACCATGTGCTGGTGCTGTGCGATGACATCACCCAAGCCCCCGGCAAGCTGCGCATCCGTCCCTCCGGCTCTGCGGGCGGGCATAACGGCCTGAAGAGCATCATTGCCCGGCTGGGCGGGGAGAACTTCCCCCGCATCCGCATCGGCATCGGCGCAAAGCCCCACCCGGACTACGACCTTGCCGCATGGGTGCTGGGCAAGTTCCCGCCGGAGGACGCCAAGGCCATCGCCGACCGCTACCCCGACCTTGAAGCCGCCGCAAAGCTTATCATGGACGGCAAGCTCAGTCTGGCGCAGAGCAAGTATAACGGGTAAACGCCGCGCATTTTCAATGCTCATCCCAGTAGGAAAGGAGGTTTTTCCATGTACGAAGCCTTACTCAAGGCCACACCGGAATATCAGAAGGTCGCCGCAAGCTTTGGCTCGGCAGGGCCGGCGGCGCTGTTCGGTCTGCCGCCCGCAGGCCGGGCGCTGCTGTACGCCGCCCTGCAAAAAGACCTTGGCCGTGTGCTCTGCATCGTGACCCCCGGCGAGGCCGAGGCCACCCACTTTGCGGACGACCTCAAGGCGCTGGGGCTTACCGCTGCGGTGTTCCCGCCCCGGGACTTTATGCTGCGCCCGGTGGAGGGTGCAGGCCGCGAGTACGAGTACCGCCGCCTTTCGGTGCTGGGCGCACTGGCGGGCGGGCGGCTGCAGGCCGTCTGCGTGCCCGCCGAAGCGCTTTTGCAGTACACCGTGCCCCGGGCAGAATTCATCCAGAACACCCTCACCCTGAAGCCCGGCATGGTGTATAACCGCGAAGCGCTGGTAGCGCGGCTGTTTGCCGCCGGGTATGTGCGCCGCAGTCAGGTGGACGGCCCGGGACAGTTCAGCGTGCGCGGCGATATCGTGGATATCTACGCGCCGGATATGCGTCAGCCCGCCCGCGTGGAGTACTGGGACGACGAGATCGACTCCATGTCCTCCTTTGACCTGCTGACCCAGCGGCGGGACGGTGCACTGGAAAAAATCTACCTCTCCCCTGCCCGCGAGGTGCTGTTCGGCAGCACCGCCGAGACCGCCGAGGCGCTGCGCAGCGCCATCAAAAAGGCGCGCGGCAAGCACCGCACCGCGCTGGAAAAGGCCACCGAAGCCGATCTTTCCCAGCTGGATTCCGGCCTGATGCCGGAGGCCATGGATAAATATTACGGCATCCGCTACCCCGCCCCCGCCACGCTGCTGGACCATCTGGACGCGCCGCTGTTCATTCTGGATGAAGTGGGCGGCATCCGGGATGCCCAAAAGGCCACTGAGTTCCGCCGCAGCGAGGAGCTGACCGGACTGCTGGAAGAGGGCGTGCTCTGCCCCGGGCTGGATGTGCTGTACCAGACCATGGACGATCTTGTCATTGCCGCCCAGAACCACAGCACCCTGCTGTGCGAGAATTTCCTGCGCGGGATGAACGAGTTCAAACTGAAAGACCTCATCAACGCCGAGGCCTTTGCCGCCCCCAACTGGAACGGCGACCTTGCCTCCCTGCGGGAGGACTTAGACCCGCTCATCGCCCAAGGCTACGCCGTCACCCTGTTTGCCGGTACGCCCAAGGGCGCAGCCGCCCTGACCCGTGACCTTGCTGACAAGGGCTACGCCGTGAGCATGAGCCGGGATGTGCGCCCCGCCAAGGGCATTTTACAGGTGCTGCCCGGGCATCTGACCGCCGGGTGCACCTTTCCCTTTGCCCACGCGGCAGTGCTTTCCAGCCGCCGTCACGGGCTGGATGAGGAAGCCGCCGCCGAAGCCAAAAAGCGCAAGAAGAACAAAAACGCCCTGTCCAGCCTTTCAGACATCAAGCCCGGGGACTATGTGGTGCACCAGAGCCACGGCATCGGGATGTACGCCGGTATCCAGCGGCTGGAGGTGCAGGGCGCTACCAAGGACTACCTCAAGGTGCAGTATTCCGGCTCGGACGTGCTGTATGTGCCGGTGACCCAGCTGGATCTGCTCAGCCGCTACACCGCCCCCGGCGATGAGGAAAAGGTAAAGCTGGCAAAGCTGGGCGGTGCCGAGTGGCAACGCACCCGCGCCAAGGTAAAAAAGGCCACCGAGGAGATGGCGCAGGAGCTGATCGAGCTTTACGCCCGCCGCCGTCAGGCCACGGGCTACGCCTTCCCGCCGGACGGCGACTGGCAGCGGGACTTTGAGACCCGCTTTGACTACGACGAGACCGACGACCAGCTGCACGCCACCGCCGAGATCAAGCAGGACATGGAAAAGGGTTACCCCATGGATCGTCTGCTCTGCGGCGATGTGGGCGTGGGCAAGACCGAAGTGGCGCTGCGCGCCGCCTTCAAGTGCATCATGGGCGGCAAGCAATGCGCCCTGCTGGCACCCACCACCCTGCTGGCGTGGCAGCACTACAACACCCTGCTCTCCCGCATGGAGGCTTTCCCGGTGAAGATCGGGATGCTGTCCCGCTTCCGCACCGCCAAGCAGCAAAAGGAGACGTTACGCGGCTTACAGGCCGGCAGCGTGGATATCGTGGTGGGCACCCACCGGCTGCTCTCTAAAGACGTGAAGTTCCACGACCTCGGCCTTGTCATCATCGACGAGGAACAGCGCTTTGGCGTGAAGCACAAGGAAAAGCTGAAGGAAAACTTCATCGGGGTGGACATGCTCACCCTGTCGGCCACCCCCATCCCCCGCACATTGAACATGGCAATGAGCGGCATCCGGGATCTTTCCACCATTGAGCAGCCGCCCATCGAGCGGCAGCCGGTGGAGACCTTTGTGCTGGAATACAACGATGTTATTCTGGCCGAAGCCATGAAGAAGGAGCTTGCCCGGGGCGGGCAGGTGTACTACCTGCACAACCGGGTGGACAACATTGAATCCTGCGCCGCCCATGTCAGTCAGATGGTGCCGGGTGCGCGGGTGGGCATCGCCCACGGCAAGATGACCGAAGAAGAGCTGAACCCCGTATGGCAACACCTGCTGAACGGCGAGATCGACATTCTGGTCTGCACCACCCTCATTGAGACCGGCATTGATGTGCGCAACTGCAACACCCTCATCATTGAGGACGCCGACCGCATGGGTCTGGCGCAGCTGTACCAGATCCGCGGGCGGGTGGGGCGCTCCGGCCGCAAGGCCTACGCCTACTTCACCTTCCGCCGGGACAAGACCCTGACCGATATCGCCCAGAAGCGGCTTTCTGCCATCCGGGAGTTCACCGCTTTCGGCTCGGGCTTCCGCATCGCCATGCGGGATCTGCAGATCCGCGGCGCGGGCAGTCTGCTGGGGCACAGCCAGCACGGCCACATGGAAGCCGTGGGCTACGACCTCTACGTTAAAATGCTGGGACAGGCCATTGCCCGAGCGCGGGGCGAGCCCGTCCAGCGGGACAAGAGCGATTGTCTTGTGGACCTGCGGGTGGACGCCTTCATCCCGGAAAAGTATATCCCGGACGGCGCGGGCCGCATCGAGGCCTACAAGCGCATTGCCGCCATCCAGACCCCGGAGGACGCCGCCGATGTGCTGGACGAGCTCATCGACCGCTACGGCGACCCGCCGCCCTCGGTGAGCGATCTGGTCAACGTTTCCCTTGTCCGCGTGCAGGCCGCTGCCGTGGGCGTGTACGAGGTGACTCAGAAGAAGGATACCCTTGTGCTGAATCTGGAAACGCTGGACCTTGCCATGATCCGCGGCCTGCTGCAAGCTTTCAATGGCCGTGTCACCGCCGGGGCGGGCACAAAGCCCTATCTCTCGGTGGTATTACAGCCGGACGAAAAGCCGCTGGAACTGCTGCAAAACATCCTGAAAGCCATGGATGCCATTTTGAACAATAAGGAGCAAAACGCATGAAAAAGAAACTGCTTGCGCTGGTATGCGCACTTGCACTGACCGTCAGCCTTGTGGGCTGTGCACTCTCCACCCCGGACACCGTGGGCAAGATCGGTGATTTTGAGGTGACCAGCGGCCTGTACCTGCTGGCGCAGTACGATGCCTACCAGCAGGCTGCACAGCTGGCGGACTCTGAGCAGGACACCAGCAAGGTGAATTCCTTCCTCAAGGCCACCATCACCACCGATGCCGACACCGGCGAGACCGCCGTGGTAAAGGACTATGTGGCGCAAAAGACCCTTGAGACCTTGCAGACCCTTGCCGCTGTGGATGCCCGCTTTACTGAACTGGGCGGCGAGCTGACCGAGGAACAGAAGTCCGCCGCCGACAGCTACGCCCAGCAGCTGATGGATAACTACGGCGATGCCTACACTGCCAACGGCATCGGGCTGGAGACTTTGAAGCTGTTCCAGCAGCTGCAGTACAAGCAGACCCTGCTGCTGGATCTTGTCTACGGCAAGGACGGCGAGACCCCTGTGGAGGATGGCGAGCTGACCGAGCATCTGGACAGCACCATGTACGAGATCGGCTTTATCACCGTGCCCCTGTACAACACCAGCACCTTCGCCTTTGCCAGCGATGACCAGAAGGCCGAGATGCTCTCCCTTGCCCAGAAGGCTGCGGACAGCTACAACGCCGCCGCCCCGGAGGACGCCTCCAGCCAGCTGACCGCCTTCAACAGCATCGCAAGCAGCGCCCTGACCGATATCTGCGCCGTGCTGGATGCAGAGGTTCCCTCCACCAGCACCCTGCAGACCGACCTGCTGGGCGAGAGCGACCTGACCGATGCCTTTACGCAGGAGGGTGCCGCCGATACCCTGCGCGGCCTTGCCTACGGACAGGCAGCCGCCATCCAGTACACCGGCTACGCCATGATGCTGGCCGTCCGTCTGGATCCGCTGAGTGTTTCCACGCTGGACGCTCTGCGCAGCCAGATTTTGAGCGACATGAAGGGCGAGGAGCTGAACGATGCCCTTGCCGCCTACGGTGCCCAGCTGGACAGCACCCTGAGCAGCTCTGCCATGAGCAAGCTGCCCGCCGCCAAGATCGTGAACGCCAACAGCGCCAACAGCTGATAACAGTATAAAAATCGCAAAATGGGGTCGGGAAAAATCCCGACCCCATTTTTTATTAGGAACTTGAGTGAAGAAAAACCACCAGCTAAGCTGGTGGAATAAAAACGGCTTTAGCCCTAGACAAAGAGAAACCTCTCTGTAGAATAGAGTGTGGGTTTGCCAACCACATTCTAGGAACAGAGAGGTTTATCTTTGAAATGAAAAATAACAAAGACGTAGATAGTTTAAGCCATACGACATGGAGATGTCAATACCATGTAGTGTTTGCACCGAAATATCGGAGAATGGTGATATATGGCCAAATCAAAAAAGATATTGGTCAGATACTTCGCAAACTATGCGAGCAAAAGGATATTGAAATAATTGAAGCAGAAGCCTGCCCGGACCATATCCATATGCTGATAAGTTTTTCGCCGAAGTACAGCATTTCTTACGTTATGGGATATCTCAAGGGAAAGAGCAGCCTCATGATTTTCGACAGACACGCGAATTTAAAGTACAAGTATGGAAATCGGCATTTCTGGGCCAGAGGATATTTTGTGGATACTGTTGGAAAAAACAAGCAGAGAATCCAGGAGTATATCAAGAGACAGCTGGAACAAGACCAGATTGCAGACCAGTTAAGCCTTAAGGAATTCACGGACCCGTTTACGGGTAGCAAGTGAACCAAGGCGTAAATAAAAGGCCCCTTGAGGGGCCTGCCACGAGACAGGAATGCAGTTGGCAGACCCATTCGTGGCCCCTTAAGGGGCTTTGCTAGTATTATGCCCTTCTAGGGCTTACTCAAGCCACCGGCTTAGCCGGTGGTTTTGGCTATAGAACTACAAAGCAGACCCGGCAGGCTCTTTCGGAGCCGGTGCTGGGTCTGCTTTATATGTTAGAAAGTCAGGGAATGCCGCCAAGAAAACAGAGCCTTAGCGTACATCACTTCTCGTTCTCGTAGCTGAGGACAGCGTAGGGGTAGAAGATGTTGGCATCCAGGTAGCCTGCCCAGCGGCCGGGCTTGCGGGTGTAGTAGCCGATGGGAATATCGCCCCGGATGACGCCCTTGACCAGAATGAGCATATGGCGAAGGTACTCCACGCTGAAGGGGTTCAGGTTCTCCCAGTGGCCCGTCAGCAGCTCGTAGTCCACATCCTCGTTCCGCAGCAGCACCTCTGCCATGAAGTGCTCCAGACCCGGCAGATAGGTGTCGGTGGCAGCTTCCATCATGAACAGGTCGCCGGAACCAACGGCGTCACCGGTAAAGATGTAGTCCTTGTAGAAGAACACCACAGAGCCCTTGGTGTGGCCCGGCACGTCCACCACTTCCAGCTCCTCAGAGCCGATGCGGACCGTGTCACCGTCTACGATGTTCACCAGCTTCAGGTCCTCGGCGGTGAGACCGAAGAATTTCTGCATGCTGGAGAGCAGGCCCTCCCGGTCATCGGGGTGGATATAGGTGCGGCGGACCTTGCCGGACTTCAGCAGGGAGGGAATGCCCAGAATGTGGTCACCGTGCTTGTGGGTCAGCAGGATATCCAGCTCTGCGTCAGGGTTGGTCAGCACGTTCTCCCGCAGATAGGCGTAGAGGTCTGCTGCGCCGGAGCCGCCCATGGCGGTGTCGATGACCAGGGCTTCCTTGCCCAGATCCAGCACCCACAGGGTGTCCATGCCAAAGTCCATAACACGGGTGATGTTGTACTTTACCGGGTAGTGGCTGAACATCATGTTGGGGTTCAGCTTGCCATGCTGGGTCCGGGTGAGGGACTGGGTGAACATCCAGTTATAGGGGGTGCCGATGCTGTACACCCGCTCCCAGACCTTGTGGGGCTCCGGCATGGAACCGGCGGTAAAGCCCTCGTACTTCACGCAGGAGCAGCCGGCATCCTTCAGGGCCTGCACAGCCTTGGCGGTCTCAGCCTCGGGCATCTCGGGGTCATCCTTGCAGTGGTAGGCCCAGACAGGGGTGTTCTTGATGGCCTCAAAGGCGCCGGGGACGTTGTACCACTGGGCAGGCACCATGCCGCACATGGGGATGGCAGCAGCAAAGTAGTAGGGGTAGGCCAGGATCATGTTCCAGACACCGGTACCGCCCATGGACATACCCTCGATGTAGATACGGTCCGGGTCGATGCGGTGGGCAGCCACATAGCTGTCGATAGCAGACTTCAAGGCCGTAACGGTGTCCGGGTCGGTCCAGTTCTTGCCGGGGCACTGGGGTGCAAACAGGTAGGTGGGGTTCTTCTGGATCATTTCGTCAGAAATGTAGAAGGTGGCACCGTCGTTGGCGGTAAGCTGGGTGCCGTTGGGGCCCACACCGTCCTCACCGTGGAGGAAAACGATCAGGGGCAGCTTCCCCTTCAGGGCAGGGGCGTAACGGCGAGGGTTGTAGGCATAGTACTCCACCCCGGCAGCACTGCCGGCCTTGAAACGCTTGGCCAGCTCTGCCCGGTCGGGGCTGTCCACCTTGACCAGACAATTCTGGTCGGCGTCCGCTGCAAAGGCAATGCCGCTGGTACCCAGCACACTGGCAACAGCCGCAAAGGCAGCAGTGTTACGCATAAAATCACGTCTGCTCAGTTCCATAGTTTCTTCTCCTTTTGGGGCCAAAAAATAAATACGGATTGTGAATACTGTACGAAACTTCCTCACCATATAAGATGAGAGCTGTCGCTAATATATTAATATATCAAAAAAGTGCTGTCAAGAATGTGTCAAAATCTTTGGAGAAGGCTCTAAGCCAGGCTGTCGGGGTTTGTCAAAAATGACGAAAATCATCCTACCAAAAACCACCGTCCATCCCGGACGGCGGTGCAAAGTACCAGTGGTAATGCGACCACAGCCCGGGGCGTTTGTATACCGGGGTGAGCACGATTTCAAATGGCCTCCGCGTGCGCTCTAGCCATCTTCAGCGGAAAATATATTTTTATATTTGCAATTCTGGAAAATCTGCGGATTTTCCAGAATTGCCTTCTCACGGGAGGGATTGCAACGGCAAACGGCATTTCCTGCAACAGCTCCTTTTGTGAAAATGCGTTTGGAGCGCTCCGCAGAACGCGCCAAAGGCGCTTTATTTTACCACCCTTGCAAACTCTGCGGCAAGGGCGGCGTTCACCGAGCGGACGGCGTTGGCGTCCGGCTTGATGGCAGTGCGGTCGTAGGTAAACAGGCCGTTCACCTCGTCCTCCACGTCGGTCAGCTGGGTGTACACCAGCGCCGAAAGCCCCTTTTGCAGCTGCGGCAGCACTGCGCCCAGCTGCAATTTTTTGTAGCGGGCGGTCAGCTCCTCCCTGCTTTTGGCTGTGCCGTAGCCGTAGGTCTTGCGGGGCGGCTCGTGCCCCGGCATGGGCCATGCAATACCGCCGTACTCGCTCAGCGCCACGGTGCGGGTCTGCGGGCGTACCCGCAGGGGGTAGAAGTAGTTGTGCAGGGAGTACACATCCCCGCCGCCCTGATCGTACCAGCCGCTGGCCTCGTCCACAAGGCGGGTATCGTCCAGCGCGCGGATGGCCTGCACTGCCCCGGCGGCATCGTACTGTCCCCAGCCCTCGTTAAAGGGCACCCAGCAGCCCACGCAGGGGTGGCAGCGCAGCGCCTGTACCGTATCTTCCAGCTCCCGGCGGTATTCTTCCCGGCTTGCCTCGCTGCCCCGGCTCAGCAGCCCCCACAGCGCCGCCTTATCCGGCAGGCGGCGCATAAGCGGCTGCAAAACATTGGTCAGGTAGGTGACGAACCACAGGTTATACTTACTGCCGCCGTTGACCATATCCTGCCAGACCACAAGTCCCAGCTTGTCGCAGTGGTAGTACCAGCGCTGCGGCTCGATCTTTGCGTGCTTGCGCAGCAGGTTGTAGCCCAGCGCCTTTACCTCGCTCAGCTCCCGTTCCACCGCCGCATCCGAGGGCGGGGTGTACAGTCCCTCCGGCCAGTAGCCCTGATCCAGCAGGCCGTTGAGCAGGATAGGCTTATCGTTCAGGCAAAAGCGCAGCACGCCCCTTGCGTCCGGTGCGCAGCTCCACTTGCGCAGAGCAAAGTAGCTGTGCACGGTGTCGAACTGCTCTTCCTCTCCCTGCGTAGTGCCCACGGTCAGGTCGTACAAAAAGGGCGTGTCCGGGCTCCATGGGAAGAAATACTCGTCCGCAATATGCAGCGTCACCTCACCGTCCTGGTCGGCCTCATCACTGCCCCAGTCCTCGGCAATGGTCACGCCCCCGGCGCGCACCACCGCCCACAGGTTCGCCGCGCCGCCGGGTGCAGAGGCATGGGCTTTCACGGTCACGGTGCGGGCATCATAGTCCGGCGTAACGGTGAGAGACTGGATGTAATTTTCCGGCACGCGCTCCAGCCAGACCGTCTGCCAGATGCCGCTCTGCGCCGGGTAGAACATCCCGCCGGGCTGCAAAGTCTGCTTGCCCCGCGCCTGTGTGCCGTGGCCGGTGGGGTCCTGCACCGCCACCCACAGGCTGTTGCGGCCTGTGCCGTTGAGCTGCGCGGTGATATCCAGCGTAAAGGGCCAGTAGCCGCCCCGGTGGCCGCCCACCAGATGGCCGTTCACCTGCACGGCACAGGCGTAGTCCACTGCGCCGAAATGCAGCAGCACCCTGCCGCCCGTCCCGGCGGGCGGCGCAAAATATCGGTGGTAGTGCAGCCACTGCCCGGGCTGCACTGTGCGTCCCACCCCGGAGGCGCGGCACTCCGGCGCGTAGGGCACTAAGATCTC
Source organism: Faecalibacterium prausnitzii (assembly GCF_003324185.1). GTDB lineage: Bacteria > Bacillota > Clostridia > Oscillospirales > Ruminococcaceae > Faecalibacterium > Faecalibacterium prausnitzii. The sequence continues at coordinate 74,705 of NZ_PXUP01000007.1, read as the reverse complement.
GCCATCCCAGCCCGCCGGGCGCTGTGCCGAGGCGGTGATGGCGTACTGCCACAGGCCGTTCAGGTTCTCGTAGCTGTCCCGGCGCATGGCCGGGCGGGGATATTCCGTCAGAGGGTGCATACACTCACCAGCCTTTTTTCTCGTTTGCTCCATTCTAGCACAGCCCGGGGCATTTGTATACCGTGAAGCGGACGATTTTAAATGGCCGCCGCGTGCGCTTTGGCCATCTTCAGCGGAAAATTATTTTTATATTTGCAATTCTGGAAAATCTGCGGATTTTCCAGAATTGCTTCTTCATGGGAGTAAAAAAGAGCCGCCGCACGGCGGCATGGCTGTGCGGCGGCTTTGTGAGAAGGTGGGAAATTGTTTAGTTCTCGGCCAGATTACCGGTATAAAGCTGGTAATACTTGCCCTTTTTGGCGATCAGCTCGTCGTGGCTGCCGCGCTCGATGATGCGGCCCTGCTCCAGCACCACGATGCAGTCTGCATTGCGGACGGTGGACAGGCGGTGCGCGATGACAAAGCTGGTGCGGCCATACATCAGGCCGTCCATGCCGCGCTGCACCAGCGCCTCGGTGCGGGTATCAATGGAGGAGGTCGCCTCGTCCAGAATCAGCACCGGGGGATCCGCCACGGCTGCGCGGGCAATGGCAAGCAGCTGGCGCTGTCCCTGCGAGAGGTTGGCGCCATCGCCGGTCAGCATGGTGTTGTAGCCCTCCGGCAGGCGCTTGATAAAGCCATCTGCGTTGGCCAGACGGGCGGCGGCGATGCACTCTTCATCGGTGGCCTCCAGCCGTCCGTAGCGGATGTTCTCCATCACCGTGCCGGTGAACAGGTGGGTGTCCTGCAGCACGATGCCCAGCGAGCGGCGCAGGTCGGCCTTTTTGATCTTGTGGATGTTGATGCCGTCATAGCGGATCTTGCCATCCTGAATATCGTAGAAGCGGTTGATCAGGTTGGTAATGGTAGTCTTGCCTGCACCGGTGGAGCCGACAAAGGCGATCTTCTGCCCCGGACGGCCGTACAGGTTGATGTCATGCAGCACCGTCTTTTCCGGCACATAGCCAAAGTCCACGTCCGTAAAGGTGATGTCGCCCGCCAGCTTGTGGTAGGTGGTAGTGCCATCGTGGTGGGGGTGCTTCCACGCCCACAGACCGGTGCGCTCGGCAGTTTCCACCAGCTGGTCGTTGCGGTCGTACTTGGCATTTACCAGCGTCACATAGCCCTCGTCGGTCTCGCTGGGCTCGTCCATCATCTTGAAGATGCGCTCGGCACCGGCCAGTGCCATGATGACGCTGTTGGCCTGCATGGACACCTGACTGATGGGCATATTGAAGCCCTTGTTCAGGCTGAGGAAGGCCACCACGGTGCCAAGGGTCATGCCGCCGACACCGCCCACAGCCATGGCTGCACCAACCAGCGCGCAGATGGCGTAGCTGATGTTGCCCAGCTGGGCGTTGACCGGCATCATAATGTTGGAGAAGGCGTTGGCCTGCTTGGCGCTTTCCTTCAGCTGGTCGTTCAGCGCACGGAAGCCGGCAAGGGTCTGCTGCTCGTGAGTGAACACCTTGACCACCTTCTGGCCTTCCATCATCTCCTCGATGTAGCCGTTCACCTTGCCCAGATCCCGCTGCTGCTGGATGAAGTACTTGGAGGAGCTTTTTGCGATCTGCTTGGAGCAGAACAGCATCAGCGCCACCATGAGCATGGTAACGATGGTCAGCTGCCAGCTGAGCATACACATACTGAAGAACACCGACACGATGGTGATGACGCTGGACACCAGCTGCGGGATGCTCTGGCTGAGCATCTGGCGCAGGGTATCCACATCGTTGGTGTACACGGACATGATATCGCCGTGAGGATGAGTGTCAAAATACCGGATGGGCAGGCTTTCCATGTGGGTGAACAGCTTGGTGCGCAGATTGCGCAGCGTGCCCTGCGTTACGTTGACCATGATGCGGGCGTTGGCCCATGCGGCCAGAATGCCCACAAAGTAGATGCAGCACATCCGCACCAGTGCACCGGCCAGTGGTGCAAAGCTGGGGTTCTGCTGGCGGGTCATGGGGACGATGTAATCGTCCATCAAAGTCTGCAAGAACAGGCTGGCCTGCACATTGGCCAGCGCGCTGACCACGATGCAGACAAGCACAAGGATGCAGTGGGGCAGATAGTTGCGGAACACCTCATCCATAATGCGCTTCAGCAGCTTGCCCGGGTTTTCCACCTTGGGGCGCGGCCCCCGTGCACCCCGCGGGCCGGGGCCATGTACTTCTTTTACTGCCATTACTGCGCACCTCCCTGCTTGTCAAAATCGCCGCCGCCCTGCGTCTGGCTGTTGTAGACCTCCTGATAGATGGCATTGGTCGCCAGCAGCTCTGCGTGGGTGCCCAGACCGTTGATCTGGCCGTTCTCCAGCACCAGAATGCGGTCTGCATCCTGCACCGAGGAGATACGCTGTGCAATGATGATCTTGGTCGTGCCGGGGATCTCCTCCCGGAAGGCCTTGCGGATCTTGGCATCGGTCGCGGTATCCACGGCGCTGGTGGAGTCGTCCAAAATCAGCACTTTGGGCTTGCGCAGCAGGGCGCGGGCGATAGTCAGGCGCTGCTTCTGGCCGCCGGACACGTTGGAGCCGCCCTGCTCGATCCATGTATTGTACTTATCCGGGAAGCGCTGGATGAACTCATCCGCGCAGGCCAGCTTTGCCATGCGGATGCACTCTTCCTCGGTGGCGTTGGCATCGCCCCAGCGCAGGTTATCCAGAATAGTACCGCTGAACAGCACATTCTTCTGCAGCACCATGGAGACCTCGCGGCGCAGAACATCAAGGTTATAATCCCGCACATCCACGCCGCCTACCCGCACGGTGCCGCTCTCGGCATCGTACAGGCGGGGGATCAGCTGCACCAGACTGGACTTTGCGCTGCCGGTGCCGCCGATGATGCCCAGCGTCTCGCCGGGTTGGATGGTAAAGCTGATATCGTTCAGCACCGGCTGGCCGCTGCCGTGCTTATACTTGAAGGTAACGTGGTCAAACTGGATGCTGCCGTCTGCCACCTGCTGCACCGGCTGCTTTGCCGGGGGCAGGTCGGTGTGCTCGTCCAGCACCTCCACGATACGCTTGGCAGAGGCGGCGGACATGGCGATCATGACAAAGGCCGTGCTCAGCATCATCAGTGCCATAAGGATGTTCATGATATAGCCGAACAGGGCGTTCAGCTGGCCGGTGGTAATGGCACCGTGCAGCACATATTTTGCGCCGAACCAGCTCAGCGCGATGTTGCAGCCGTACACCGCCACCAGCATGGCGGGGTTATTGAAGCTCAGGCGGCTTTCCGCGTTGACGAACTGCTTGTACAGGCTCTCGCAGGCAGCGGTGTATTTTTCGTTTTCAAAGCCCTCGCGCACAAAGCTCTTGACCACGCGGATGGCAGAGACATTCTCCTGCACCGAGGCGTTGAGGTTATCGTAGTTCTTGAACACACGGTCAAAGATGTGGAAGGTAGGGATCATGATGGCAGCCAGCACCGCCACCAGAAAGGCCACTGCCACCACGAACACCAGCGACAGCGGGCCGCCGATGACCACAGCCATGAACATTGCAAACACCAGATGCACCGGGGCGCGCACGCACATGCGCAGGATCATCTGGAAGGCGTTCTGCACGTTGGTCACGTCGGTGGTCATGCGGGTAACAAGACCTGCCGTAGAGAATTTGTCGATGTTGGAAAAAGAGTAATGCTGGATGTTTTCATACATGGCATCGCGCAGATTTCCGGCAAAGCCGGTGGATGCCTCGGCGGCATACTTGCCCGCCAGCACGCCCAGCACCAGCGCAATGGCTGCCACCAGAAAGGTAAGCAGTCCGTAGCGGATGATGGCGTTCATATCGCCCTTTTCAATGCCCTGGTCGATGATAAAGGCCATGATGGTGGGCAGCAGCACATCCATAATGGCTTCCAGCGCAGCAAAGAGCGGTGTCTTGATCGAGGCGGCTTTATACTCGCCCAGATGCGACACAAGCTTTTTGATCATCTGAGTTCCCTCCTGTTAATTTTATTTGTTTGGTACAAAACAATTTTATACAAAACAATTTAAATGTCAAGACGTTTCGTAAAATGTTCATAATTGCTAATTTAACAAGTCCTTTTTCGGCGCTTTGACGGAAAAGATCGTTATTTCAGTGCTTCCCGCAGCTTGTTCAGCAGCCGCAGCAGTTCTGCGTTCTCCTCCTCGGTCAGCAGTCCGGCCACATAGTCGTCGGTCTGGTGGAAGGACAGCAGGGTCTTTTCGTGCCGTTGGATGCCCTCCTCGGTCAGCACCAGCTGCTTGAGCCGGGCGTCCTGCGGCACGCTCAGCCGCTGGATGTAGCCCTTGCGCTCCATCAGCTGCAAAATGTTCGTCACCGTGGAGCGGGTGATGGAAAACTCCCGCTCGATGTCCCGCTGGAATACCGGCTCGTCCCGGTGGCGGTAGAGATACTCGATGATCCACCCGTGCATGGGGGTGGTCTGCTCTACCCCGTTGGCGCGGGAAAACTGGTTCAGCCTGCGGAAGATCAGGTTATCCACCCGGTGCAGCTGGGCGGGGATGACCTGCGGCCCTTCCCACGGCGGGTCCAGCTTGCAGGGCTCTTCAATAGGGTGCTGTGTACACATAATGGTTTTCCTCTGTTCAAATTGTTCGATGTAAAACTGTTTGATGCGATACATATATTACCCATCTCCCCGCCCCTTGTCAAGAGGGCGGGGCGCAAAAAAGGCCGCTGCGGAAAATTTTCCGCAGCAGCCTTGATTTTTATGGATACGGGATACGCTTACAGCTTTTTGCCGGTCAGCAGCTCATAGGCCTCCAGATACTTGGCAATGGTCTTGTCAATGACATCCTGCGGCAGGTCGTAGTTGCTGTCGGGGTTGGCCTTCAGCCAGTCGCGGACGAACTGCTTGTCGAAGGAGGGCTGGCTGTGACCCGGCTCGTAGCCCTCCAGCGGCCAGAAGCGGGAGGAGTCCGGGGTCAGCATCTCGTCACCCAGCACCACGTTGCCGTCCTCGTCCAGACCAAACTCGAACTTGGTATCGGCAATGATGATGCCGCGGGACAGTGCATACTCGGCGCACTTCTTGTACAGGGCAATGGTGTAGTCGCGCAGCTTGGTGGCGTACTCCAGACCGTGGCCGGGGAACTGCTTCTCCAGCACGTCGATGCTCTGCTCGTAGGAGATGTTCTCGTCGTGGTCGCCGATCTCTGCCTTGGTGGAGGGGGTGTAGATGGGCTCGGGCAGCTTATCGGACTCCTGCAGGCCCTCGGGCAGCTGGATGCCGCACACCTTGCCGGTCTTTTGGTAGCTTGCCCAGCCGCTGCCGGTAATGTAGCCGCGCACGATGCACTCGATGGGCAGCATGGTCAGCTTGCGGCACATCATGCTGTTGCCGGTGAACTGGGGCTGGCGGAAGAACTCCGGCATATCCTGCACATCCACGCTCAGCATGTGGTTGGGCAGCAGATCGCGGGTGTAATCGAACCAGAACTTGCTCATCTGGGTGAGCACGGTGCCCTTTTTGGTGACCTTGTTTTTCAGGATGACGTCAAACGCAGAAATGCGGTCGGTGGCAACCATGATCAGGCTGTCGCCATTGTCGTAGATCTCGCGGACTTTGCCTTCTTTGATGGGTTTGAACTCAGTCATAATCAAACACTCCATTTTTCCATGTTCTCAGCAGCGCAGCAGCGCAGCGCAGTTCTTACCCTATTATTCTACCATACTGCCGCGCGGTTTAAAAGGAACAGAATAAAAGAAAAACAGGCAAGTTTTGTGTTTTTATCGTGAAAAGTGCGCAAAAAGCAGCAGGAAATTTCGGCGTTTTGACGATAAAAGTCGTACTTTATCCCCAAATACACGCACCTTTGCAAAATGCAGTCATGGACAAGCGCCGCCGGTTGCGGTATCATTATAGTATGAGTATATCTGCGCTCCGCAGGGGCGCAAAAGTAAACAAGGAGGTAAAGAGTATGGGCAAATTTCCCAAGGGCTTTTTGTGGGGCGGCGCTACCGCTGCCAACCAGTGCGAGGGTGCATGGCAGGCAGACGGCAAGGGTCTGGCTACGGTGGATGTGACCCCCTTCGGCCCGGACCGTTTCCCGGTGGCAACGGGCTATATGGAAATGCTGGATTGCGATGACGCACATTTCTACCCCAGCCACGAGGCCATTGACCTGTATCACCATTATAAAGAGGATATCGCCCTGTTTGCAGAGATGGGCTTCAAGTGCTTCCGGCTGTCCATTGCATGGACCCGCATCCTGCCCAACGGCGATGACGCTCAGCCCAACGAGGCAGGACTGGCTTTCTACGACAGCATTTTTGACGAGTGCCATAAGTACGGCATCGAGCCGCTGGTCACCATCTGCCACTTTGACACTCCCATTGCCCTCATCAAAAAATACGGCGGCTGGAAAGACCGCCGCATGGTGGACGCCTACGTCCACTACTGCGAGGTGCTGTTCGACCGCTTCAAAGGCAAGGTGAAGTACTGGCTCACCTTTAATGAAATCAACATGCTGCTGCACCTGTCCTTTACCGGCGCCGGGCTGGTATTCCACCCCGGCGAGAATGTGGAGCAGGTCAAGTATCAGGCTGCCCATCACGAGCTGGTGGCCAGCGCAAAGGCGGTAAAGCTGGCGCACGAAAAAATGCCGGATGCCATGGTGGGCTGTATGCTGGCGGCAGGGCAGTTCTACCCCCGCACCTGCGCCCCGGAGGATGTGCGGGCGGCGCAGGAGGCAGACCGGGACAACTACTTCTTTACCGACGTACAGGTGCGCGGCGCTTACCCCGTGTGGGCTAAAAAGCGGATGGAGCGCGCCGGGGTGCAGCTGCACACACAGTCGGAGGACGACCGCACGCTGCGGGAGGGCACGGTGGATTTTGTATCCTTCAGCTACTATTCCAGCCGCTGCATCACGGTGGATAAGGAGCTGATGGCGGCAGAGAATGCGGAAGGCAACGCCGTGTCGGCATCGGTGAAGAACCCCTACCTGAAAGTCAGCGAGTGGGGCTGGGCCATCGACCCGGTGGGTCTGCGGGTGACCCTGAACACCATCTACGACCGGTACGAAAAGCCCATGTTCATCGTGGAGAACGGTCTGGGTGCGGTGGATACCGTAGAGCCGGACGGCTCCATCCACGACAGCTACCGCATCGACTACCTGCGGGCGCACATTGAGGAGATGGAAAAGGCCGTCAACGAGGATGGTCTGCCGCTGATGGGCTACACCACATGGGGGCCCATCGACCTTGTGAGCGCCTCCACCGGCGAGATGAAAAAGCGGTACGGCTTTATCTATGTGGACAAGGACAACGACGGCAACGGCACCCTTGCCCGCAGCCGGAAGGACAGTTTTTACTGGTATAAAAAGGTCATCGCTTCAGACGGCGAGGACCTGACCTGAGCAAGCGCCCCGGCACTGTTTGCGGTATGGCAGCGCCGGGGCGTAAACGTGTGAGGAAGAACCGATAACGGAGAAAATTTATGACACCACAAATCATTGCACACCGCGGTGCTTCCTATCTTGCACCGGAAAACACCCTGACTGCCTTTAAAAAAGCCATGGAGATTGGCGCGGACGGCGTAGAGATGGACGTACAGCAGACCATTGACGCCGGGCTTGTGATCCACCACGACTATATGATCGATCTGCACACGGATATTTCCGGCAAGATCTACGATATGACCATGGGCGATCTGAAAGAGCTGGATTTTGGCAGCTGGAAGGATGCCATCTATCAGGACGAAAAGATTGCTACCTTACAGGAAGCCATGGAGCTGTGCAAGCAGATGCCGGAATGCACCGTGCATCTGGAACTGAAATCCACCATGGACAACGACCCGGACTTTGTACCCCGGGTGCTGGAAGTGCTGCAGCAGACCGAGATGGTAGAACAGGTGATCCTTGTTTCCTTCAACCACGCGCTGCTGCGGCAGGCAAAGCAGCTGCTGCCCGAACTGCGGGTAGGTGCACTGGTATACGGCGAGCTGGAAAGCATGCTGCTGCCGCCGCCCATCATCTGGAAGGATCTTGGACTGACCAACGGCATAGACGACATGGAAGCCATGGACGCTGCCCTGCCGGAGAGCGCAGCAGACGAGGAAAATTGCAGCTGGATGACCCGCTGGATGAGCGATAAGGTAAGTATGCTGCGGGCAAACTTTCCCGGCGAGAGCCTGAACGAGATCTACAAAAACCTGATGGCGCAACGGGATCTGCCCGCCTACATCCGCAGTCTGGACTTTGTGCCGGAGTGGGTCAGCTGTGAGTACCACACCGCCTACAAAAACGCCGGTTTCATTGACAAACTGCACGAGATGGGCATCAAGGTGTCTTTGTGGACGGTGGACACGGAAGATTCCGTCCGCAGCCTGCTGCGCACCAGCGCCGATGCCTACATCACCAACCGCCCCGACCGTGTGCGGGAGTGGATGGAGAAGGAGCAGGCAGCGACCGCCCCAACAGAAACCGCCACGGCAGAGTCTGCCCCCACTGCTGAAGCAGACGCCGGGACAGCTGCCGCAGAGTAAACCGACCGGAACAGACACAAAAAAAGAGATAGGCTTTCCCGAAAGGGATCGCCTATCTCTTTTTCATTCATTTTATTCTGCTGCGTCGGTCAGCACAAAGGTCAGCTCTGCGGTGACGGCGCACTTGCCGTCCACCCATGCCGAAGCCTTGCCTACGCCCACAGCGCCGTGCTGCTGCACCAGTTCACAGTGCAGAGTGAGCACATCCCCGGGGACGACCTGCCTGCGGAAGCGGGCACTCTTGATGCCGCCGAACAGCGCCAGCTTGCCCTTGTTTTCCGGCAGGCTCAGCGCTGCCACAGCGCCGGTCTGTGCCAGCGCCTCCAGCAGCAGTACGCCGGGCATGACCGGCTGTGCCGGGAAGTGGCCGTTGAAAAATTCCTCGTTGCGGGTGACGCACTTGCGGCCGATGGCCCACTGCCCCGGCTCGTAGTCCAGAATGCGGTCCACGAGGGCAAAGGGGTAGCGGTGGGGCAGGATCTCCGCGATCTGCACGCTGCTCAGGGTGTTGGCGTTTTCACGCACGGTACGGGGTTCTGCCACGGGTCAGCCCTCCCATCTGCGCAGGGCGATGCAGGCGTTGTGACCGCCAAAGCCCAAGCTGTTGCTCAGTGCGTACTGCATCTCCTGCTGCCGCCCGGTGTTGGGCACATAGTCCAGATCACACTCCGGGTCAGGCTGGGCGTAGTGGATGGTGGGCGGTGCAAACTGATCCCGCAGTGCCAGCGCGGTAAACACGGCCTCAATGCCGCCCGCACCGCCCAGCAGATGACCGGTCATGCTCTTGGTGCTGACCACGGTCATCTCCTTGGCGTGTGCGCCGAACACGGCGTGAATGGCAGCAGTCTCGCAGGCATCGTTCATGTGGGTGCCGGTGCCGTGGGCGTTGATATGGTCCACCTGCTCCGGTGCGATATCCGCATCTGCCAAGGTCAGCTTCATGCAGTCGATGGCGCCCACGCCGCCGGGAGCCGGTGCGGTAAAGTGGTAGGCATCGCAGTTGGCACCGTAGCCCACCACCTCGGCGTAGATGTGTGCGCCGCGCGCCTTTGCGTGTTCCAGCTCCTCCAGCACCAGCACACCGCTGCCCTCGCCCATGACAAAGCCGCCGCGGCGGGCATCAAAGGGCAGACTGGCAGCGTCCGGGTCGGTGGCGGTGGAAAGCGCCTTCATGCTGGTAAAGCCGCCGATGCCCAAGGGGCTGATGCAGCTTTCCGCGCCGCCGCAGACCATCACCGGCTCGTAGCCGTCCCGGATGCGGTGGAAGGCGTCGCCTACGGCGTTGGTGCCGCCGGCGCAGGCCGTGACCGGGCAGGTGCACATGCCCTTCAGACCGAAGCGGATGGCCACCTGCGCCGCTGCCATGTTGGCAATGGCCATGGGCACAAAGTAGGGGCTTACCTTCTCCATGCCCTTTTCCTCGCCGCGGGCGTGCTGCTCCTCGATCGTGGGCAGACCGCCGATGCCGCTGGACAGGATGACGCCGATGTCCTTGCCCTCGGCCTCGGTATCAAGGCCGCTGTCTGCAATGGCTTCGGCGGCAGCGCCCAGTGCCAGCAGGGTGAAGCGCGCCATTTTGCGGACTTCCTTTTTGTCCACCACGGTCTCGGGGTCAAAATCCTTTACCTCACCGGCCAGCTTGCACTTGAAGTCGGTGGTATCGAACTGAGTGATAGGGCCGATGCCGCATTTACCGGCACGGGCTGCCGCCCAGCTGTCAGCCACATTGTTGCCCAGCGGGTTCACCGTGCCAAGGCCGGTGATCACAACTCTGCGTTTTTCCATAAGGGTTCTCCTTTACATTGCCATGCCGCCGTCCACACAGAGCACCTGCCCGGTGAGATAGCTGCTTTGTTCTGCGGCAAAAAACGCCACTGCCTGCGCCACATCCTCCGGCTGGCCTGCGCGGCCTGCGGGGATGCCCTGCGTCATGCCGGTGCGCACAGTCTCCGGCAGCACGGCAGTCATGTCGGTGTCGATAAAGCCGGGCGCTACCGCGTTCACGGTCACGTTCCGTGCGGCCAGCTCCCGGGCAAGGCTCTTGGTCAGGCCGATGAGCCCCGCCTTGCTGGCGGCGTAGTTGGTCTGCCCGGCATTGCCCCGCAGCGCCACCACGCTGGAAAGGTTCACGATGCGGCCATAGCGCTGGCGCACCATGCGGCGGGCAGCTTCCTTGCAGCAGAGAAAGGCGCTTTTCAGGTTGGTGTCCAGCACCGCGTCAAAATCCTGCTCGGTCAGGCGCAAAATCAGGTTGTCCCGGGTGATGCCCGCGTTGTTCACCAGCACATCCACCCGGCCAAAGGCCTCGGCGGTAGCATCGAACAGCGCTTTGCAGCCCTCAGCGGTGGATACATCCGCCTGTACGGTCACCGCCTGCACGCCCTCGGCGCGGCAGAGCGCTGCCGTCTGTTCTGCAGGCTCTGCGCCGTGGCAGTAGTTCACCACCACATTGCAGCCCTGCTTTGCCAGTGCCACGCACACTGCGCGGCCAATGCCCCGGCTGCCGCCGGTAACAATGGCGGCGCGGGTCAGCTTTTCTTCACTCATTCTGCATCCTTCCATGCGGTCAGCACCGCATCCAGCTGTTCCGGGGTCTCCACTGCGGTGCAGACCACCCCGGGCAGGGTCTTTTTCACAAAACCGCTCAGGGCATTGCCGGGGCCGACTTCCAGAATGTGGTCCACGCCCAACTCGCCCAGACGGCGCAGGGTATCTTCCATGTAGACGCTGCTCTGCACCTGCTTTACCAGCAGCTGCGGGATGCTGTCGGTCTCAGCCTTTTCATGCCCCAGACAGTTGAACAGCACCGGTGTCTCCATGGTGCCGAAGTTCTCGCCCGCAAAGCGCTGTGCCAGCGCATCCCCTGCGGGAGCCATCAGCTTTGTGTGGAAGGGGCCGCTGACCTTCAGCGGGATGCAGCGGCGGGCACCGGCTTCCTTTGCCAGCGCAGCGGCCTGCTCCACAGCGGCTTTCTCACCGCCGATGACCAGCTGCCCCGGGCAGTTGTAGTTGCAGATCTGCACACAGCCCGTCTCTGCAGCCTGTTCGCAGCAGGCAGACAGTTTTTCTCTGTCCAGCCCCAGCACGGCGGTCATGCCGCAGGCAAGGCCCTTTGCAGCTTCGGCCATGGCCTTGCCCCGGAAGGCGGTCAGCTCGATGGCCTGCTTTGCGGTGAACACCCCGGCTGCCTGCAGCGCGGAGTATTCGCCCAGCGAAAGCCCCGCCAGATAGGCGGGCTTTACGCCCTTTTCGGCCAGCACAGCGGTCACGCCGCAGGCAAAGGCCACCATGCAGGGCTGGGTGTATTCGGTCTGGTTCAAAACGCCGTCCGGGTCCTCAAAGCAGACGCGGTGCAGGTCAAAATCCAGCGCTGCGCTGTCAAAGGCCGCCCGGAAGACGGGAGATGCTTCGTAAAATTCCTTGCCCATGCCGGGGTGCTGCGCACCCTGACCGGCGTAAAGTACGGCAAGCTTCATAAATTCTGCCTCCATTCGGTCACAAGTTCGTCCATCAGCTCGCGCACGGTGCGCATCCGGTCCAGCCTGCCCACGTTTTCGCCGCAGAAGAAGAGCCCTTCCTCCACATTGCCCTTCACCGCCTCGATGAGGGCGTGGGTGATGCAGTAGGGCACGGCGGCGGGGTCGCAGGTCTTGAGACACCGGGCGCAGTGCTTGGGCGGGAAGCGTTTGCCCTCGGCCAGCGCCTGCACCAGCGGGGTGTTCAGGGCGCGGCCGGGCATTCCCACCGGGCTGTGGATGATGCGCACATCCTCCGGCTTTGCCGCCAGCAGCACGTCCTTGTAGGTCTGGGAGGCGTCGCACTCGTAGGTGGGGATAAAGCGGGTGGCAAGCTGCACGCCCGCAGCGCCAAGCTTTGTAAAGTGTGCCATGTCGGCACCGGTGTACACGCCGCCCGCCACGAATACCGGGATGGCGTGGCCGTATTGCTCCTCGTAGGGTTTTACCTCGGCCAGCACCCCGGGCAGAATTTCGTCCAAGGTCTGGCAGCGGTCGGCCAGCAGGTCCTCCTCGGCAAAGCCGAGATGCCCGCCCGCCTTGCAGCCCTCGATGACCACAAAATCGGCGGTGCGGTCAAAGCCCTTTGCCCAGCGGCGCAGGATGAGCTTTGCCGCCCGGGCGCTGGATACGATGGGCGCAATGGCCACCTCTTTGGTGCCCACGATGCCCGGCAGCTCCAGCGGCAGACCCGCGCCGGAGACCACGGCATCCACCCCCGCCGCCACGGCGGTGCGGATGGCGTCGGCATAGTCCCGGGTGGCTACCATGGCGTTGATGGCTACCAGACCCATACCTCCGGCAATGGCCTTGGCTTTTTGGATCTCTGCGGTCAGGGCGCGGTGGTTGGCTGCCGCCGGGTCACGGGCAAAATCCGGCTCCCGGTAACCTGCATCGGCGGTGGAGATGCACCCCATGCCGCCGCAGGCCGCTACCGCACCGGCCAGCCCACCCAGCGAGACGCCCACGCCCATGCCGCCCTGCAAAATGGGTACTTGCAGGGGCTTGCCGCCAAGGGTCAGCATTCGGTGTTCAGCGCGGCGATGCGCTGCCTCCCGCCCTGCCACAGGTCGGCAAGGATGTCCGCCACGGGGCGCACCTCGTGCAGCATTCCGGCCACCTGACCGGCCATCAGGCTGCCGCTTACCGTGTCGCCCTCAAAGACGGCGCGGCGCAGGCTGCCCAGCGTGTATTTTTCCAGTTCCATCTTATCCGCGCCCGCCTTTTCCTGACGGACATACTCCCGGCTCATGCGGTTTTTCAGCACACGCACCGGCGCACCCACGGTGCGTCCGGTGACGATGGTGTCACTGTCCCCGGCTTTGAGCAGCGCGGCCTTGTAGTTGGGGTGAATGGGGCACTCCTCGCTTGCCAGCAGGCAGGTGCCCACCTGCACCCCGCAAGCGCCCAGTGCCAGCGCAGCCGCCAGCTGACGGCCATCGGCAATGCCGCCTGCGGCGATGACCGGCACGCTGACCGCGTCCACCACCTGCGGCACCAGTGCCATGGTGGTCATCTCGCCCACATGGCCACCGCTCTCGGTGCCCTCAGCGATGACGGCGTCAATGCCCAGCGGCTCCAGATGCCGTGCCAGCACGGCAGCAGCCACCACCGGGATCACCTTGACGCCGGCAGCTTTCCACATGGGAACGTACTTTCCCGGGTTGCCTGCGCCGGTGGTGACCACGGCGACCTTTTCCTCCACCACGATCTGGGCAAACTCATCTGCCTGCGGGTGCATGAGCATGATGTTTACGCCAAAGGGCTTGTCGGTCAGCTCCCGGCAGCGGCGGATGTTCTGGCGCAGGGTATCGGCATTCATGCCGCCTGCACCGATGATGCCCAGTGCACCGGCGTTGGAGCAGGCGGCGGCAAACTCGCCGGTGGCAATGTTTGCCATGCCGCCCTGAATGATGGGGTATTTCGTCCCCAGGATCTCGTTTAAAAGTTTCATGGTCTTTATCCTTTATATTCCACGATCATGCCGCCCCATGTCAGACCGCCGCCGAAGCCGATGCAGGCAAGGGTCTGGCCGGGGTGCAGCTGGCCGCTCTCAGCCAGCTCGTTCAGTGCCACCGGGATGCTGGCAGCACTGGTGTTGCCGTGGCGATCCATGTTTTTGTAGAACTTTGCACCGTCGGCGTGCAGCGCCTTGACGCAGTGGTCGATGATGCGGCTGTTGGCCTGATGACAGACCACCCAGTCCAGCCCGTCCAGCGTAAGGCCGGTCTCGTCCAGCACGGTATGCAGGCACTTGGGCAGGGCATCCACCGCAAAGCGGAACACCGCCCTGCCGTCCATACTGATGGGTGCCGAGCCTGCACGGCTGGGGCCGCCGGCATGGATGGCGGCATCGCCCCGGGCACCCAGCGTGATGGCAAAAGGCACGGAGGTGTCGGTCAGTTCAAACACCGCCGCACCGGCACCATCGCCGAACAGCACACAGGTGGAGCGGTCGGCAGGGTCCATCAGGCGGGAGAGCGCCTCGGTGCCGATGACCAGCGCATACCGCCCGCCCAGCGTAGCCAGCAGGCCGCGCGCCACCGCCGTGCCGTACAAAAAACCGGAGCAGGCGGCGTTCACATCCAGTGCGGGGCGGTTTTCCGGCAGTGCCAGCGCCGCCTGCACCTGACAGGCCACGCTTGGGGTGGCGTCCGGCGCGGAAAGGGTGGCGCAGACGCAGCAGGCAATGTCTGCCGGGGCAAGGCCGCTGCGCTGCAGCGCCTGCTTTGCGGCGGCAATGGCCAGTGTGGCGGCGTTTTCGCCCTCGGTGCAGTAGTGCCGGGTGCGGATGCCGGTGCGGGTGGTGATCCACTCGTCGCTGGTATCCACGGTGCGGCTCAGCTCTTCGTTGGTGACCGTGCGGCCGGGCAAAGCCCCGCCGGTGGCGATCAGACGCAAACCCTTCATGCTTTCCTCATTTCTCCGATCTGACGGAATTTCTGGTAGCGCTGCTCGGCCAGCTGACGGCCGTTCATGCGGGCAAGGCTGCGCAGCTGACGCCGCAGTGCCTCGTCCAGATTGCCGAACAGTACCCCGTGGGCGCGCTGTGCGCCGCCCACCGGCTCCGGGATGATCTCCTCCACGATGCCGTCCTTGTACAGATCCTGTGCGGTCAGCTTCATGATCTCGCAGGCTTCGCCGCTGCGGGAGGAATCCTTCCACAGGATGCTGGCAAAGCCCTCGGGGCTCAGCACCGAGTAAACGGCGTTTTCCAGCATCAGGATGCGGTTTGCCACACCCAGCGCCAGCGCGCCGCCGGAGGAGCCCTCGCCGGTGACCACTGCGATCACCGGCACGGTCAGGCCGCTCATCTCCATCAGGTTGCGGGCAATGGCTTCGCCCTGTCCGCGCTCCTCGGCATCCTTGCCGGGGTATGCACCCGGGGTGTCGATAAAGGTGATGATGGGACGGTCAAATTTTTCGGCCTGCTTCATCAGGCGCAGGGCCTTGCGGTAGCCCTCCGGCCCGGGCATACCAAAGTTGCAGCGCAGGTTTTCTTCCAGCGTGCTGCCCTTGCGGTGGCCGATGACCGTGACCGGCTGGCCGTGGAACAGTGCCACACCGCCCAGAATGGCGGCATCTTCCTTGCACTGGCGGTCGCCGCACTGCTCAAAGAAGTCGGTGAACAGTGCATCCACGATCTCATCGATGTGGGGGCGCTCCGGGTGACGGGCCAGAAAGACCCTGTCCTCTGCAGTCAGCGCCCCGCAGCCGGACAGCAAAGCGTCCTCCTGTGCGGAAAGCTCTGCCAGCTCGGCAGCGTGGTTGGTGATATCGGTCATGTTCTCGTCCGCCGGGTCGCCGCGCAAGGCGGCGATCTTTTCATCCAGCGGTGCGAGCTGTTGTAAGATGTCCTTGATCATAAGGCGCTCCCTCCTCAGGCGTGCAGACGCAGCAGCTGCGCCAGTGTTTCGCGCATTTCGGTACGGGGCACTACCTTGTCCACAAAGCCGTGCTCGTACTGGAACTCGCTGCGCTGGAAGCCTGCGGGCAGCTTTTCGCCGATGGTCTGTTCAATGACCCGGGGGCCCGCAAAACCGATCAGCGCCCCGGGCTCTGCCAGCATAATATCGCCAAGGCTGGCAAAACTGGCAGTCACGCCGCCAGTGGTGGGGTGGGTCAGCACGCTGATGTACAGCCCGCCCCGGGCGGAGAACCGCTCGATGGCGGCAGAGGTCTTTGCCATCTGCATCAGGCTGAAAATGCCCTCCTGCATCCGGGCGCCGCCGCTGGCCGAGAAGATGATCAGCGGCAGGTGCTTTGCGGTGGCGTGCTCCACGGCGCGGGTGATCTTTTCGCCCACAGTGGTGCTCATGCTGCCCATAAAGAACCGGCTGTCCAGCACTGCCACCACCACCGGGGTGCCCTCGATGCGCCCCGTGGCGGTGATGACAGCTTCCTTCAGGCCGGTCTTACCGGTCTGTGCTTCCAGCTTTTCCGGGTAACCGGGAAACTGCAGCACATCCTGCGGGGCAAGGTCGGCATCCAATTCCCGGAAGCTGCCCTTGTCCAAAATCAGGTTCAGGCGGTAGTACCCGCCGATGGGCAGGTGCACCCCGCAGTTGGGGCAGACGTACTGCGCCTTGTTCCAGATCTGGCGGGTGGCACGGCGTCCGCACTTTTTGCATTCCACGAACTGCGGGTCGTTCCACACGGCACCCGCATCCCGCCGGGCTTTCAGCTGGAAGGTGCGCTCCCGCATACTGCCCGGCAGCAGGTCTTTAATACTGTTCATCGCGTTTCGCCTCGGTCAGCCTCAGACATGGGCATTGATGTAGTTGAAGATATCGCCCACGGTCTTGAGGTTTGCCAGTTCCTCATCGGGGATGGACACGCCGCAGGCCTCTTCCAGTGCCATGTTCAGCTCCACAGCGTCCAGGCTGTCGGCCTCCAGATCCTCGGTCAGGCTGGCTTCCATGGTCACCTTGTCCTCATCGCAGCTCAGGGTATCGACAACGATCTTCTTCATTTCCTCGAAAGTCATGGTAGTATTCTCCTTTATGTTTACTGTTTGTGTTTAATTATTTACCTAAAAATTATGAGGTATCGAACACGACCATTATAGCCAATTCGTCGGATAAGTCAATGGATTTAGTTAAATATTTTTATCTTTTACACTTTTGTCACAGTTTGCTTCCTTTTTATATAGCCCCCTGCACAGGGCGCAAAAAAGCCGCTGCACAGTGCTTTGTGCAGCGGCTTTTCCCGCAATAATAATATTATTTTCTTATTCCAGCCCGATCTGCTGTGCGTATTCCTCCAGCAGCTCCCGCTCAAGGAAGGGGGTCTTGACGCCCTCGCGGTCGCGGTAGGTCTCGTGCCCCTTGCCGATGACGGCGATCAGATCGCCCTCCTGTGCGTGATCCACTGCGTAGTGCAAAGCGTCCAGACGGTCGGGGATCTCCACGAACTTTGCGTCCGGGTTGCCCTTGTTCATGCCCTCGCGGATATCCGCGATGATGTCCTCCACCTTTTCAAAGCGGTTGTTGTCCTCGGTGAGGATGGAGAAATCCGCCATCTTGGCGCAGATCTCGCCCATGCCATAGCGGCGCAGCTTGGAGCGGTTGCCGCCGCAGCCGAACACCACCACCAGACGGTGGGGCTTGTAGGCGCGCAGGGTGGTGAGCAGGCTCTCGGTGGACACCTCGTTGTGGGCGTAGTCCAACAGGATGGTGAACTTTTTGCTGATGGGCACCAGCTCCACACGTCCCTTCACCACGCACTTGCCCAGACCATCGTGGATGGCGGCATCCGGCAGACCCAGCACCTTGCCCACGGCCAGCGCTGCCAACGCGTTGTACACGCTGAACTCGCCGGGCATATTCACCTTGACGTCCATCTCGTCCTTGCCGGTAACGTGGAAGGCAACGCCCAGAAAATCGTGGGTGCGCAGCAGCTCGTAGCCGGTCTCGCGGTAGTCGGCCTTTTCATCGCGGCCATAGGTGACCAATTTGCAGGTATGACCCTCCAGCAGAGCGGCGGTGTTCTCATCGTCGATGTTCACCACGCCCACGTTGCAGCGCTTGAACAACTGTCCCTTCCAGCTGCGGTACTCCTCAAAGGTCTTGTGCTCACCGGGGCCGATGTGATCCGGCGAAAGGTTGGTGAACACACCCACATCGTAGTGCACGCCCGCCACGCGATCCATCATCAGACCCTGACTGGATACTTCCATCAGTGCGGTGTCACAGCCGGCATCCAGAAACTCCCGGAAGGTCTTTTGCAGCTCGTAGCTTTCCGGGGTGGTGTTGGCGGTGTCCTTGTGGCGTCCCATATAGTAGATGCCGTTGGTGCCGATCATGCCTACCTTGCGGCCTGCGGCCTCCAGCACGCTTTTGATCATGTGGGTGGTAGTGGTCTTGCCCTTGGTGCCGGTGACGCCGATCATGGTCATCTGCCGGGCAGGGTTGCCGAAGAGGTTGGCGCTCATCAACGCCATGGCATAGCGGCTGCTCTCCACCTTGACCACGGTCACCCCGGGCAGGGTAGAAAGGTCGATGTCGTGCTGGATGACCAGCGCGCTGATTCCCTTGGCGGCGCAGTCGGCGGCAAACGCGTGGCTGTCCCGCTGGGTGCCCACGATGCACACGAACAAAAGCCCCGGGGCAGCCTTGCGGCTGTCGTAGATGATATCCGCGATCTCAGTATCCAGACTGCCCTGCACAAGGGTAAAGGGCACGCCTTCCATCAGTTGTTCCAGCTTCATACAGTCTCCTCCAAAGAGCTTCTTTACATGGGGTTTTCTTCTTCGTTGGCCGTCATGCGGTCAGGGTGGGTCAGGGGCAGCTGCTCGGTGTCCGTTTCAGCCGCCGGTTCGGTGGTGTCGGCAGTATCCGTGCTTTCTGCACTGTCGGTGCTGTCGGCAGTGTCCTCTGCCGGGGCGGGTTCCTCGGCCTTGGGCGGCACCACATAGCCGGAGGGCAGAGTGGGCTCACCCTGTGCAAAATAAATCTTGCGGGTGCTGCTGGCGCTGGTATGGCTGAAGTCCAGCCGCCCGGTGTCGGTGGGGCCGCAGCCCTTGCCGTCGGCGTTGGTCAGCACATAGCGGGCGCGGTCCAGCTTATAATCCAGATCGTTCAGCGTGCCCAGCAGCACGCTGATGCGGTCCTGATACAAAAATGCGAGTTGCTCGGTGTCTGCCACCTCCAGCCGCGTCACATCCTGCGACAGGCCGTATTCTTCCAGCTTGCCTACTAAGGTGCGCAGCGCTTCCATGCGGGCGGTCTCGGTGCTCACCGCGCTTTCGCTTTCGGCGGTTTCCGAGCCGGAGGCGCTTGCCGCGTCCACGTCCTCCGCGAACCAGAAGCCCTGTCCCGGGGTGGTGTCCTGCAGCTTGCCGCCGTACAGGGTGCAAAGCCCCTCAGGCTGGGTGCTTTCCTCGGACAAAATCTTCCATTTGTCCGAGATCACAAGCCATTTATTGCCGTTTTGCACCGCGTAGGCGGGCACGGCCTCGGTCACCTGCACCACCACGGTGTTGGGGTAGTCCCGGATCACCTTGATGGAGCCCAGCAGCGGGAAGTTCTGCTCCAGCACCGCGGCCTTTTCGCCGGGTTCAAAGCTGAAGATGTTTTCCTCCAGCTGCACGCCCATCCGCTGCAAAATGCTGTCTGCGGAGTAGCCAGCGATTTCGGTCACCTGCTTGCCGTCCGGGGTCTGCACCTGAATGGAGTTGATGCGGAACAGCATGGTCATGGTCAGGTAGATGCCCGCGCCAATAACGCACAGCAGCATGGCAAAGGCGGTCAGGCGGCGCAGCATCCGGCGGCGCCGCAATGTGGCGCGGGTCACCTTGCGCTTTTTGCGCATTTCCCGCCGGGCAGGGCTTTGCTGCGGGGCGCTCTGGCTGCCTGCCGGGTGCTGCCGGTTCGGGCGGTTTTGCGCGTTCTGGTTTTTCCGGCTGCTCTGCCCGCTGCGGGCATTGTTTGCCGGGCGGCGCTGTTTGCCACCGGACTTCGCGTTTTTTGGTCTGCTGCCCGCCGGGCGGTTACCGGCGGGATACTGGGTGGTATTGCTCCCCTGCCCCTGCGCCGGGCGGCGGGGCTGGGATTGGGTCTGGGTGGGGAACTGGATGCTGTTATCTGCCCGGGAGGAGCGCACACTGCCGTTGGCGCTGCGGGAGGGCGGGCGGCTGAGCGGCTCGCCGTTGTAGCCGTAGCGGCTGCTGCCGGTGCTCCGGGGCGTATGATCCTGCGAAGGCGCAGAGGTGCGCGCCACATCCCGGTTCAGGTCATAGGGTCTCGTGTTCCGGGGTCTGCCGTTGCGGTCACGGTTCTGCTGCATCATTCGCACCTTCTTTCCTGTTTATTCCGGGGCTGCATCACGGGGTCTTTACCAGCTTGAGCAGCGCCGCAGTGATGCGGTCCAGACTGTCGTCCACAGACAGGCTGCGGGCGTTTTTGCCCATCTCGGCCAGCTTGCCGGGCTGTGCCAGCATGGCAGAAACAGTCTGCACCAGCTTTTCACCGGTCAGGTCTTTTTCTTCAATGACCACAGCCGCCCCGGCCTTTTGCAGCTCCATGGCGTTGTAGTACTGGTGGTTCTCCGCCACATTGGGGCTGGGGATCAGCACAGCGGCGCGTCCTACAGCTTCCAGCTCGGCCAGCGTCAGCGCACCGGCGCGGCTGATGACGAGGTCTGCCGCTGCCAACAGCTCCGGCATATTGTTGATGTATTCCTTTACCACAAGGCTGTCACCGGGGGCAAAATCCTTCTGCTTTTGCAGCTGCTCAAACAGCTGCACCCCGTACTGGCCGGTGGCGTGCAGGTGCAGCACCGGCTTGTGCTCGTGCTGCTCCCAGGCGCACAGGTCTGCCACCACCTCGTTGACCCGGCGTGCGCCCAAGCTGCCGCCGAAGGACAGGATGACGGTGCGGTCGCCCGCACCCAGCTGTGCACGGATGGCCTCGCGGTTGGCGGCCTGTGCAAACACCTCCGGCCGCACGGGGTTGCCCACCACAAGGGTCTTGTCCGGTGCACCCAGCTTTTCCACGGCGGCGGGCACGGCGGCAAACACGATATCCACATCCGGGGCCAGCAGCTTGTTGGTCACACCGGGGAAAGCGTTCTGCTCATGCAGGGCGGTGTGAATGCCCATTTTGGCGGCGCAGCGCACCACCGGGCCGGACACATAACCGCCGCAGCCGATGACGAGATCCGGCTTTACTTCCTTCATCATGGCCTTGGCCTTGGGGCCGGAAAGCGCCAGATTCCACAGGGTAATGATGTTGCGCTTGATGTTGTGCAGGCTGAGCTTGCGCTGAAAACCGGTGATCTCAATATGGTGGAAGGGGTAGCCCGCCTGTGTTACCAAACGGTACTCCATGCCCTCCTTACGGCCTGCAAAGTGGATCTCGGCGGTAGGGTCGGCCTTTTTCAGAGCACCGGCAATGGCCAGTGCAGGGTTGATATGTCCGGCGGTGCCGCCGGCTGCGATGAGAACACGCATGGTGATTCCTCCTTATAAACGCCCAGCCTGCGGCCGGGCGGGCTTGCGGTTTGTTTTACTGTTCTGTACGGGCTGCGCGGGCAGAGGCCAAGTCAATGGTCTTACGTGCAAGTTCTGCCTCGCGCTCGGCGCGGGCGGCCTCCCGCTGGGCACGCATCTGCTCCCGCTGCTGCGCTGCCCGCTCGCCGTTGCGGCCGATGTTCACCATTACGCCCATCTCTGCCAGCAGCAGGATCAGGCTGGTACCGCCGGAGGAGAAGAAGGGCAGACTGATGCCGGTGTTGGGCAGGGTGTTGGTGACCACGGCGATGTTGCAGAACACCTGCCACGCGATCTGCGCCATGATGCCAATGCCTACCATGGTGCAGTACAGGTTCTCCGCCTTATAGGCGATGAGCAGTCCCTGCACGATGAACAGCACGAACAGCACGATGATGAGCACTGCGCCAATGAAGCCCAGCTCCTCGCACACCACGCTGAAAATAAAGTCGTTGGTGCTTTCCGGCAGCCAGAGCTGCTTTTCCACGCTGTTGCCCAGCCCCAGCCCCTTCAGTCCGCCGGAGCCGATAGCATAAAGGCTCTGCACGGTCTGGTCGGTCATCTGGCTCAGATCCTGCGTCCAGCCGTCCAGACGCTTTTGCAGGTAGGGGATAGAGTCCACATGGGAGAGCAGGGTCTCCAGCAGGGTGCCCGCCGTGATGGCACCCGCCCATGTCAGCACACCGCCGCTGCCGGACAGCAGCAGGATGGTGCCCACCACCGCCACCGTCAGCACGATGCCGGACATGTGCGGCTCCATCGCCAGCAGGAGGACCACCGGTATAAGGGGCAGCACCGGCACCACCAGCTGCTTCCACACCCGCACCCGCAGCCATTCCCGGGGGGTAAGCAGGATGCGGCGCTCCGGGTCCAGCCGCTCCACCTGCGGCGCCTTGGCTGCAAGATGGGAACTGAACAGGATCATCTCAAACTTTGCCACCTCCGAGGATTGCAGCGTAAGGCCTGCAAAGCGGATCCAGCGGCGGCAGCCGTTCAGGGGTGCCATGGTCAGGGTGACGGCCAGCATAGCCAGCACGATGATGTACCCCGGCACCACCATCTTGCGCAGAAAACGGTGATCCACATAGCTTATCAGGAACATACAGCCCAGCCCCAGTATCATGCACAGCGCCTGCTGCTTGATGTAGTGGAAGCTGTCGCCCATGCGCAGGTAACCGGTGGTGTAGCTGGCGCTGAACAGCATCACCAGCCCAAAGATCATAATAACAGCCAGCGTGGCCAGCCAGTCGATCAGCAGCCGGGACCACGGGCCCGGGTCTCGCTGGAACACCGGCACCGGCGCTCTGTGTTTTTTGCGGATAGTCGCCATCTGCGCTCCCTTCCCTCTCTGTGCCCGGTCAGCACCAGCGCAGCAGCGCCAGCGCCAGTACATAGCCGACAGCGCTCAGCGCAAAGCTGCACAGGAACACCGTCTCCGGGCTCATTTTATGCTTTTTTACCCAGCAGCGCAAGGGCTTGCCGGTGCGTTTTGCACCCAGCAGCTGCGCTGCCAAAAGACCGCCTGCCGCCCAGAAGGGCAGCGCCAGCGGCACAGTCAGGCTGGTCATATCCAGACTGAGCGGGATGCAGCCGATGGCACCCGCCGCCAGCAGGCTGCCGCAGCAGCCCACCCCCAGCCTTGCCGGGGGGAACGCCCACAGCAGCAGCGCCACCAGTGCCCCGGCAAGCGCGGCGGGCAGCACCGCCAGCCCGGGCACGCCCAAGCCGGCCTCTGCCATCATCAGCGCCAGCATAGCCACAAAGGCCGCGCCGCACACCGTGCCTTCATCCCGCTCGGCGATGCGGGCGCACTCGGCCAGTGCCACCATGAGCACCGCCCACAAAAAGGGCACGGCGCTGCCCAGCAGCACATACCCCGCCCCGGGCACACCCAGCCCCCGGGGCAGACAGCCCGCTGCCCGCAGCAGCAAAAGAACGAATGCCGCGGCCAGTGCTTCCAGCAAAAGCCGCACGTCCCGCCGCAGCCCCAGCGCCGCCGGGCTGCGCATCCGGGCAAGGTCCTCTGCAAGACCCACTGCCCCAAAGGCAAGGCTTCCGGCCAGCGCCGTGAGCAGCCGTGTCATCAACCGGCCCTCGCTGCCCAGCAGCTCCGGCTGACCCACGCAGGCAGCAAGCCAGCCCACGCCCACCGCAGCCACCGTGCCCGCCGCCGCACACAGTCCGCCCCACAGCGGGGCGCGCAGGGGTGCAGGCCGGGGCTGCTCAGACTGTACCGGCTGCTGGTTTTGTTCGCGGCGTTCCAGCACCCGCCGCAGCGGCACAAACAGGCTGCACAGGGCTGCCGTAAGGGCAAAGCCCAGCACCACCGCCGCTGCCAAGGCGAAACGCTCCATAACTCAGACACTCCATTTCGCCAAATAGTTATACTTCTGCTTCTTTATGCTCTTCGTAGAAGATATCCAGCACTTTTTCCAGTGCCATGCCGTGGCTGGCCTTTACCAGAACAGCATCGCCGGGCTGCACCCGGTCCAGCAGGGCATCGGCGGCCTCGCGGTAATTTTCTGCGTGCAGGGTCTCTACCCCCTTGGCGGCAGCCACCACGGCGGTGCGCTTGGCCTGCTCGCCGTAGGTGATCAGGCAATACAGCCCGCTCTCGGCGGCAAGACGTCCCAGCTCCTCGTGTGCTTCGCGGCTCAGATCGCCCAGCTCCAGCATATCGCCCAGCAGGGCAAAGCGGCGCTTGCAGGGGAAGTCCTTAAACATCGCCAGCGCGGCCTTCATGCTGTCCGGGTTTGCGTTGTAGCAGTCCTCGATGACGGTCACGCCCTCGCTGTCCACCACCTTCTGGCGGCGGCCGGTCTGCTCAAAGTTGGAAAGACCCCGGATGACCCTCTTGGCGTCGCAGCCCAGACGGGTGGCGGCGCAGTAGGCAGCCAAGGCGTTTGCCACATTGTGGCGTCCCATGGCGGGGATGTTCACCACAAAGGTGCCGTGCTCCTGATCCTCCAGCACAAAACTCATGCCGTCCGTCTCCTGCCGGATGGACAGGGCGCAGACGTCTGCGTTTTCATCGCTCAGGCTGAACCACACCGGGCGCACATGGGCGGGCAGCACTGCCTTGCGCAGGAAGGGGTCGTCGTAGTTCAGCACCAGCGGTGCGCCCTCCGGCAGACCGTTGCAGATCTCCAGCTTTGCCTTGCAGATGTTCTCCTGACTGCCCAGATTGCCGATGTGAGACACGCCGATGCAGGTAATGATGCCCACATCCGGCCGTGCTGCCCGCGCCAGACGGTCAATTTCACCGGCGTGGCTCATGCCCATCTCGATGACCGCGTACTCGGTGCTGCTTTCCAGCCGCATCAGGGTGCGGGGCATTCCCAGCTCATTGTTCTGGTTGCCCTCGGTCTTGATGGTCTCGCCAAAGCCGCTCAGGGCGGCGTAGGTCATCTGCTTGGTGGTGGTCTTGCCCACACTGCCGGTCACACCCACCATCTTGGGGTGGTACTGGCTGCGGTAGTTTGCGCCCATCACCATCATGGCGTGGTAGCTGTCCGGGCAAAGGATGGCCTTTTCCTCCGGCACACCGGGCACGGGGTGGTTGACCACCACATACTCCGCGCCCTGCTCCAGCGCACGGGCGGCGAAATCATGGCCGTCGAACCGCTCGCCGGGGAAGGCCACAAAAATGCAGCCGGGCTTTACCTCGCGGCTGTCGGTGGTGACCAGTGCCACCTCCGGGTCACTGGTCAGTTTTCCGGCAGGCACCAGCCCTGCCAGAAGCTTGCTTGCATGGATCTTTTCCATTGTTTTATCCCCTCTCGTTCTATTGAATGCTGCACCCTCATCCGTCACTGCCTTGCGGCAGTGCTTTATGCTGAAAGCCTTGGGCGAAGATGCCGAAAAAGCTGTTTTACCCACAGGTCAGGGTGATGATGGTGCCGCGCTGTACGCTGGAGCCGGGCTCGTCGCTTTGCGCCTGCACCGTGCCGCTGCCCTCCACCACGCAGTTCAGCCCGGCGGCGCTCAGCATCTGGCGGGCAAAGTCCGGGCTCTTGCCGGTCACATCCGGCACCTCGGTGTGGCTGCCCTCGTAGGTATCGGTATACAGGTAGATGGTGGTGCCGTAGGGCACCTTGCTCCCCGCGTGGGGGTACTGGTAGGTGACCGGGGCAGCGGACTGGCTGCTCTGGCTTTCCTGCAGCTGATGCTTCAAGCCCTGAATGTTCAGCTGCACCTGCGCATTGCTCCACTCGGTGCCCACAAGGTTCGGCACCGTAACGATGGTGCCGCTGCGGTCCTCGCCGTCGGTGGCAATGCCAAGATAAGGGGCCACCTCGCTGATGATATTGCCCGCCACAGGGGCTGCAAGGATGGAGGAATAGTCTGTCCTTGCGTTGTTGGGGTCGTCCAGCATGACGTAGACCAGAATTTCCGGGTCGTTGGCGGGCAGCACCGCCACGAAAGAAGCCACCTTCTTATAGTCGCCATCGGCGCGGCGGTGCATATTCAGCTGCTCGGAAGTGCCGGACTTGCCGCCGATGCGGTAACCGGACACATAGGCGTTTTTGCCGCCGCCGGTGCCGTTGCCCACCTCGTACTCCATCATCTGCCGGATAACCTCGCTGGCGCTCTGGCTGATGACCTGACGGCGCACATTTGCGCCGATCTCCTGAATGACATTGCCGTTGGCATCGGTGATCTTATCCACCACATGGGGGGTGACCAGATACCCGCCGTTGACGGTGGCCGCAATAGCGGTGCACATCTGCAGCGGGGTGATGGCCATGGCCTGACCGAAGGAGGAGGAAGCCAGCTGCACCTCGCCCAGCTGGTCGGCGCGGTAGTACTGCATAAAGTTGGTCTCGCTGGGCAGGTCCACCCCGGTGCGGGCGGTAAAGCCGAAGGCATCGAAGTAGTTATAGAACTGCTGCGAGCCGACGCGCTGCCCCAGCTGGATGTAGTAGATGTTGCAGCTCTTGCGCAGTGCCTCGGCCATATTGAGCAGGCCGTGCGCCTTGCGCCCTGCGCAGTGGTAGGTCTCCTTGGCTACGCCGTAAGCGCCAGAGCAGGTAAAGGTGGTGTTCATGGTCGCCACGCCGGAGTCGATGCCCATGGCGGAGGTGATGACCTTGAACACAGAGCCCGGGTAGTACAGCTCAGTGATGGTCTTGTTCTTCCACAGGATATCCCGGTAGTAACCGGAATAGTCCGCTTCTTCGTCCAGAATCTTGTTGCCCAGCTCGTCGGTGATGTAGTTGCCGTCGGCATCCTTTTTATAGATGCCGTAAAGTTCCGGCTCTGCGTGCACCAGCTCGTTGAGGTAGGCCTCGTTGGCAGTGAAGTTCAGCGGGTCGTTGGGGTCAAAGTCCGGCTTGGAAGCCATGGCAAGGATAGCACCGGTCTTGACGTCCATCACAATGGCGCAGCCGCGGTTTTCCACCGTATTGGCTGCAATGGCTTCGTTCAGGTACCGCTCCGCGATCTCCTGCACGTTCACATCCAGCGACAGCACCAGATTAGAGCCGTCCTTGGCGGCAAAGGTGGTGGCGTTGGCGTCTGCAATGGCGTTGCCCACCGCGTTGCGCTGGGTGATGGTGCGGCCATCCACACCGGCCAAGGTGGACTGGTAGGATTTTTCCAGTCCGTAGGTGCCGACGCCGTCCGCATCCGTAAAGCCCAGCACCGCTGCGGCAAAGGCGCCGTAGGGGTAGTTACGCTGGAAGCTTTTTTCCGAGGACACCGAGATGCGCCCCTTGCGGGAGGTATCGGTGGCCTTTTTGTGCGCCTTGTTGAAGCTGGTGACGTATTTTTCAATGGAAAGCTTCACCGCGTTGTTCACCTTGGTGGCAAGGGTAACGTAGGCAGAATCCAGCCGGGATAGTGCATCGTAAACGGTCTGGTACTGCTGCTGGTACTCTGCCGAGGAAGTGTCCACACTGTCCAAGCTCTCGCCGTCCCCGGAGAGCAGACGCAACGTCAGCTCCCGGCTCACCTCGGCGCACATGGCGGGGTCCAACGTTTTGGTCACAGTGTCGTCATCGTTGGTCTTGCTGGTATAAAGGATGCTGCTGTAACTGGGGTCTGCCCAGATAGTCCACACCACGCTGGTGGATGCAAGGGTGATGCCGGAGGCATCGTAGATCTCGCCGCGGGTGGCCTTGATGGTGGTATCCAGCAGCTGCTGCTGGGCGGCGTACTGGCGGTACTCTGCCCCGTGGATGATCTGGATATTATACAGGCTGCGGATGACGATGGCGGCTGCCACCACCACCGCAAGGATGCCCAGACGGCTGCAAAGCCGCCGCACCCGGCTGTCCAGCCGGTCCCGGCCGGAGGCCGGACGCAGGCGGTAGCCCCTGTTTTTTTTGTTACGGAAAGGTTCTTGCATTGGTTCTCTCCTGCGGGGCGTGCACTGCATTCCGCGCGCCCTGCGCTGTTATTTATTCAGACTGCGGTGTCCATAAACCGAAAAAAGCGTGCGCTGCCGCACGCTTTCTTCGGTTATCTCACGGTGCCCAGAATGTTCACCGCGCCGGTGTACAAAAAGTCGGTCCATTGCCGCACGGTGGACTCCCGGCGCACCAGTGCGCCGCTTTCGCCCAGGCGGATGTAGGTGATCTGGCTGGGGTCTACTTTCATCAGACCCAGCCGCCCTGCGGTCTCTTCCACGCTGGCAATGTTGGTCTTGCTGTTCAGGGTGCTGTTGTAGTAGGTATACTGGCTCTGCTCGCTGACCAGCTGCGCCTTAGTGGCTTGGATCTGGTCGTTCAGCTCCACCAGCTGTGCCTCGCTCCACAGCAGACTGATGGCAAAGCCCACCAGCAGTGCTGCCGCCACCAGATTCATGGCGTTATGTACGGCGGCCTGCAGCGGGTTCAACCGCCGCTTGCCGCCCTTTGCTACCCGCAGGTTTGCTTTGCGCTGCGGCTGCGGTGCCCTGCGGCGGCGCACCGCATTACGATCATATGCTGGCTGACCCATGGTTTCTCTCCTCCTCACAATGCCGGTGCTTCCGGCATCTCAGCATTTTTCCAGCACGCGCAGGTGGGCGGAACGGCTGCGCCGGTTCTCCTCCAGTTCCTGCGTATCAGCTTCAATGGGTTTGCGGGTGATAAGCTTTGCCTTTGCCTTGCCGCCGCATACACACACCGGAAACTCCGGCGGGCAGGTACAGGCTGTGGACCAGCGGCGGAACTTGTTCTTGACCAGCCGGTCCTCCAGAGAATGGAAGGTGATCACGCACAACCGGCCGCCCGGTGCAAGGTGATCGAAAATGGTATCCAAGCCCTCTTCCAGCGCGTCCAGTTCGTGGTTCACTGCAATGCGCAGTGCCTGAAAGGTGCGGCGGGAGGGGTTCTTGTTCTTGCGGCGCTCTGCCGGGGGCATGGCGCTTGCTACGATATCTGCCAGCTGCAGGGTGGTCAGGATGGGAGCGGTTTCCCGCGCCTCCACGATCTTTCCTGCGATCTGCCACGCATAGGGTTCCTCGCCGTAATCCCGCAGGATGCGGGCCAGTTCCTCGCGGCTTTCGGTGTTCACAAGGTCTGCGGCGGTCTCGCCCTGCTGGCTCATGCGCATATCCAGCGGCGCGTCTGCCCGGTAGGAAAAGCCCCGGGCGGCATCGTCCAGCTGGTGGCTGGAAACGCCAAGATCCAGCAGTGCGCCGTTGATCTTTTCAATGCCCAGCTGCTCCAGCGCCTGTCCCGCATAGCGAAAATTGATCTGTACCACGGTGGCAGGCAGCCCGGCCAGACGGGAACGCGCGGTCTGCACCGCGTCCGGGTCCTGATCCAGCGAGATGAGCCTGCCGCCCTTGGCGGCGTCCAGCCGCAAGGCGATCTGGCGGGAATGTCCCGCGCCGCCGGCGGTGCCGTCCAGATAGGTGCCTGCCGGGTCGATGGCAAGCCCCGTCAGGCACTCGTTCAGCAAAACGGGGATATGCTCAAACGAGGCCGGGTCAAAGGGCTGCTGTTCTTCAAAGGCCATTGGCACGGCCTCCTTTCTCGGTTTAGTTTTTTTGCATCAGAGGTGCAGCTTGCGCAGCCGCTCGGCGCGCTGGTCGTTGGTCACGGCGGCGCGGCGGGCATTCCAGACCTCGGTGGCCCAGATCTCAGCATGGTTGCGGTTGCCGATGATGGTCACGTCCTTTTCCAGCCCGGCGTAGGCGCGCAGCTCTGCGGGCAGCAGGATGCGCCCCTGCTTGTCCGGCACCACCTCGCAGGCGGTGCTGAACAGGTCGCCGGAGATCGCCCAGCTGTCCATCAGTTCATCGCTTTCCAGCTTGTCCGCCAGCCGCTCCACTTCTTCCATGGGCAGTGCGAACAGGCAGCTGTCCACCCATTCCAGCACCACGAAACTCTCGCCCATGGCGTCGCGGAATTTTGCGGGGAAGTTCAGCCGCCCCTTGGCGTCGATAGTGTAATCATAACGGCCAAAAAACACGCGCTGTTCCCCCTTTCAGGGGCGTTTTCAGGGCATGCGCCCTACTTTTACCCACTTTGCCCCACTGACACATCTTTATTGTAGCAAATCAAGTTCGTGAATGCAAGGGTTTTCGGGCGGCTTTTTGCCGCAAAAATCCACAAAAAAAGTCCCTGTGAGCCGTCATTTTTGCTCGCAGGGACTTCGTTTTCCGCAATCTGTGGAATTTGTGTGGAAAGTTGACCGTTATCAGCCGTTTTTCTTGGCGTTCTGGCGCAGGCTGGCACGGATATTTTTGACCTGTGCGGCGTTTTCCACCATGGTGTCCTCGGTGGTGCGCAGCATATTCTCGCAGTAGTCGGTCACGGTCTGGCGCAGGGTGCGCGCCTCGGTCTGGGCTGCGGAGGTGATCTCAGAAGCGCGCTGCTGGGCGGCCTTGACGATCTCGGCGTCACTGACCAGAATGCGGGCGCGCTCCTCGGCCTTTTTCACGATGGCCTGTGCCTGTGCGTTGGCGCTGTCCACGATCTGCGCCCGGTCGTTCACGATCTGCTGCGCCTGCCGCAGCTCGCCGGGCAATGCCGCCCGCACCTCGTCCAGATAATCCCGGATCTGCTCCACATCCACGATGCGCTTGCCGCCGGAAAGGGGCACATTTGCGCTCTCTTCCAGTGCATCCTCAATGGTATCCAAAAGCTCGTTCACGTTCATAAGGCTTCTCCCTCCTGCTCAGCGGCGGACTGCATGGGCTTTGTGTACTTCCACAGCAGCACCTTGCCGTATTTATACTGCTTCTGCAGGGTCAGACTGCCCGCCTGCGCGGGCAGCACGATGCCTGTTTCGCTCTCGCACAGCACGATGCCGCCCGGAGCAACGCACTTTTCCACGGCGGGCAGGATCTTTTCCAGCGTGCCGCCACGGAAGGGCGGGTCCAGCAGCACCAGATCGAACTGCTCCCGGCAGGCCGATAAGAACCGCGCAGCCTCGCCGATATTCACCCGGCTGCGGTCGAACACGCCGCAGGCCTTGCAGTTGCGCATCACGATGCTTACGGCCTCCCGGCTCTCGTCCAGAAAGACGCACCGGGCCGCACCCCGGCTCAGCGCCTCAATGCCCAGCTGGCCGCTGCCGGCATACAGATCCAGCACCCGGGCCCCGGGCAGGTCGAACTGTACGATGCTGAACATCGCCTCCTTCACCTGCGAGAGGGTGGGGCGGGTGACATCGGTGCCGGGCAGTGCTTCCAGCCTGCGGCCCCGGGCTTCTCCTGCGATCACGCGCATGATGTTACCTCCTTGCCGTAGCTGCCGCCCCCGCGGCAGCCGGTTTGAACTCTTTCGTATCCTTTATTATCTCCCAACTGCATAGCATTGTCAAGAGCCCGCATTGCGCTGCGGGCGGCTTTGTGCTACAATCATAGCAGCAATATTGCGCATTTTACGGCGCATTTCAGTAAAGGAGAGTATACAGCATGAAAGTTCTGCTCATCAACGGCAGCCCCCACGAGAAGGGCTGCACCTACACCGCCCTTTCCCTTATTGCCGGGGAGCTGAAGGCACAGGGCATCGAGACCGAGATCCTGCACGTCGGCGGTCAGCCCGTAGGCGGCTGCATCGGCTGCGGCGGCTGCCGCGGCGGCAATGGATGCGTGTTCGGCGGCGTGGTCAACGAGGCCATTGAGAAGGCCAAGACCGCCGACGCCTTCGTGTTCGGCAGCCCGGTGCACTACGCCTCCGCTGCGGGCAACATGGCCAGCTTTATGGACCGTCTGGCCTACGCGGGCGGCAAGTATCTGGCCTATAAGCCCGCCGCTGTCTGCTGCTCTGCCCGCCGCGCCGGCACCACCTCCACCCTTGACCAGCTGGTCAAGTACCCCCAGTTCTTCCACATGCCGCTGGTCAACGGCTCCTACTGGGCTATGGTACATGGCTCCAACCCCGAGCAGGTACTGCAGGACGCCGAGGGCTGCGCCGTGATGCAGGAACTGGGCCGCAACATGGCATGGCTGCTGCGCTGCATCGAGGCCGGTAAGGCCGCAGGCATCGACCACCCGCAGAACCCGCCCCGCCCCATGACCAACTTTATCCGCTGAGGTATGAATAAATTTGGAGCCCCGGAACGCCGCTGGCGTTCCGGGGCTCCATTTCTATGGGCGATTTTATACAATTTTTCCAAGCATTTCTTGGGCAACCTGCCACCGGCAGCTTCCGCGCACTACAAAATTTCTGCTGTTCCGGCACAAAAGGGGCGTGAATGCTTTTTTCGTTCATAACTTTGTGATACCATACCTCTATAAGCATATCACTCAGACGGAGATCCTGCTATGGAACACTACGATTGGAACGAGGGCTGGCTGTTTGCCCCCACCTTTGACCCGGCGCTAGTGCGCCCGGAGTGCCCGGAGCTTTCCCTTACCCCGGTGCGGTTGCCGCACACGGTCAAGCCTCTGCCCTATAATTATTGCAATGAAAACGACTACCAGCGCCTGTGCGGCTACCGGCGGGAGTTTTTTGCACCCAGAGAGTGGCTGGGCCGCACCGTGCTGCTTACCTTCGGGGCAGTGGCACACGATGCCACTGTGTTCTGCAACGGGCGGCGGGTGTTCCACCACGGCTGCGGCTACACCGCTTTTACGGTAGACCTGACCGGTGCGCTGCGTCTGGGGCAGAAGAACGTGGTGGCTGTGCGCTGCGACAGCCGGGAGGATCTGAACATCCCGCCCTTCGGCGGGCAGCTGGATGCGCTGACCTACGGCGGCATCTACCGCGCCGTCAGTCTGGATATCAAGGAGCCTGCCTATCTGCGGGACGTGTTCATTGAAGCAAAGGCGGAGGGCGATTTCCGCATCTACACCGCCACCGTGGGCGAGACGGTCGGCTGCACCCTGCAGGCCGAGATCCGCAGCCCCGCCGGGAGCCGGGCGGTGTACAGCGGCGAGCTTTCCCTGCCCATCACCGGCACGCTGAACAACGTGCACCCGTGGAGCTTAGAGCACCCTACCCTGTACACCCTGACCGTGCGGCTCATCCGCCCCGGCACCGGCGGTCTGCCCGACCGGGTGCTGGACGAAAAAACGGTGCGGTTCGGTTTCCGCACGGTGCAGTTCGTGGCAGGCGGGCTGTACCTGAACGGTCAGCGGGTAGAGCTGCGCGGCCTTGACCGGCACCAGAGCTACCCTTATCAGGGCTACGCCATGCCGGACAGCATCCAGCGGCTGGACGCCCAGCTGCTGAAAAAGGAGCTGGGCTGCAACGCCGTACGCACCTGCTATGCGCCCCCCAGCCCGGCGTTTCTGGACGCCTGCGACGAGCTGGGCCTGCTGGTGTTCCCCGAAATGCCCGGCTGGCAGCACATCGGTGATGAGGTGTGGCAGGCGCAGGCGCTGCAGAACTGCCGGGAGATGGTGTGCCAGTACCGCAGCCATCCCAGCATCTTTTTGTGGGGTGCCCGCATCAGCGGCAGCCCCGACAACGAAGCCTTTTATAAGCGCACCAACGAAGCCATCCACCGGCTGGACCCCACCCGCCCCACGGCGGGCACCCGCAGCACCCGCAAAAGCCAACTGCTGGAGGACGTTTACGCCTACAACGATTATTCCTACGCCGGGCGCGGCGCGGGCTGCGAGAACCGTGCCGCCGTGACCCCCGACACCCGCAAGGGCTACCTTATCAGCGAGTTCGGCGGTCAAAACTTCCCCGCCAAGCCCTTTGATGACGAGCCCCACCGTCTGGTGCAGGCGTTGCACCACGCCGCCGTGCTGAACGACAGCATTGCCCAGCCGGGCGTTGCGGGCAGCTTTGGCTGGTGCATGACCGACTACAACACCCACCGGGAGTTTGGCAGCGGCGACCGCATCTGCTACCACGGCGTGATGGATCTGTTCCGCAACCCGAAGCTCTCCGCCGCCGTCTACGCCAGCCAGAAAACGCCCCGTGCCCCCTCCGACATCGTGCTGGAGGTCTCCTCTGCCATGACGCTGGGCGACCTGCCCGGCGGCGCAGCCGCCGCCTGCTGGGTGTTCACCAACGCCGAGAGCGTGCGGCTGTACCGCGGCAACGACTTTGTGGCCGAGTTCAGCCCCGACCGCCGGGGACGCTTTGCCGCCCTGCCCCACCCGCCCATCGAGATCAACGATTTTGTCGGCTCGCTGCTGGAAAAATACGAGGGCATGGATCACGCCACCGCCGTGCAGGCTGCTGCCATCCTCAACGAGCTGCGGCGGGACGCCATGGCGCTTTCACCCCTGTCCAAGGCGCGGATGCTCTCGCTGCGGCTGAACTGGAACGAGCTGCTGCGGATGTATTACAAGTACATCGGTGTGCTGGGCAGCTCCGCGCCGGTGTACCGGTTCGAAGCGGTGTGGCATGGCCGCGCCGTGCGCACCGTGGTGCGGGAGCCGGTGCAGAGCGTCCGGCTGGAGTGCACTGTGCACAACCCCCTGCTGACCGACGGCCCCACATGGGACTGCGCTGCGGTCAGCCTGCGCGCCATCGACCAGAACGGCAACCTGCTGCCCTACTGCGGCGAGGCCGTCTGCCTGTCCGTGGAAGGGCCGCTGAAAATTTTAGGCCCCTGCGTAGTGCCCCTGCGGGGCGGCATGGCGGGCACCTACCTTGCCACCACCGGCAAGGCCGGACGCGCCGTGCTGCACTGCCGCATGGAGGGCGCACTGGACACCGAAGCGGCGCTCACCGTGCGCAGCCGGGAGGAGCAAAACGTTTAATTTTCGTCCTTTCATGATAGATTTGCAGTCTGTTCAAAATTTTATCATGGTTGGCTGATATTCTAGAGGTACAAAGTATTCCGCAGGGCGGCACTGCTGCCCTGCGTTTCCGTGTGTAAAGCCCCAGAGAAGAGGATGCGAAAACCTATGAGAGAAAAATTCCGTCAATTCATGATCGGGCGCTACGGCACCGATGGCCTGAACCAGTTTTTGAGCATGAGTTCCATCGTGATGCTGCTGGTATCGCTGCTCACCCGCGTTTCCCTGTTCACATGGCTGGGCGCGGCACTGCTGATTTTGTGCTACTACCGCAGCCTGAGCCGCAATATCTCCAAGCGCACCGAGGAGAACTACCGCTTTTACAGCCTGAAGGATCGGTTCAATAACAAGTTCCGCAGCCTGAAGGAGCAGTGGGCCAACCGCAAGCTGTACCACTACTACCGCTGCCCCCAGTGCCGCCAGAAGCTGCGGGTGCCCCGGGGACGCGGACGCATCCAGATCTCCTGCCCGCGCTGCGGCACCCAGTTCATCAAAAAGAGCTGAGCCGCCATGTTCGGATATGTGATCCCGGATCGGGCCGCCCTCAGCCCCGAAGCGCAGAGCCGCTACCGCTCGGCCTACTGCGGGCTGTGCCGCCGCATCGATGCTCTGCACGGGCTGCGGGGACGGTTCAGCCTGAGTTATGACCTGACCTTTTTGAACATTCTGCTGTGCAGCCTGTACGAGGGCGAGACCCCCGCAGACAGCGGTATAAACCGCTGTCCCATCCACCCGGTACACGGTGTACTTTGGCGCAGCGCCGGCCCTACCGACTACTGCGCCGACCTGAGCGTGGCGCTGCATTACTACAACGCGCAGGACAAATGGCAGGACGACCGCAATCTGCTGGCGCTGGGGTACAGCGCCCTGCTGGACAACAGCACCGCCGAAGCCGCCCTGCGCTGGCCGCGCCAGTGCAATGCGATCCGCTCGTGTCTTGCCAAGCTTGCCGAGTACGAAGCCGCCGGCAGCACCGACCTTGATGCAGTGTCCGGCTGCTTCGGCACCCTGATGGCGGAGCTGTTCGACTACCGGCAGGACCGCTGGGCACCGGAGCTGCGCAGCATCGGCTTCCATCTGGGCAAGTTCATCTACCTGCTGGACGCCTACGACGACCTGCCCCGCGACAAGCGCAGGGGCGCGTACAACCCCCTGCGGGAGCTGAGCACCCACCCGGACTATGAGGAAGAGATGCTGGACATCTTTGAGCTGTTGCTGGCACGCTGCGCGCAGAACTTTGAGCGTCTGCCCTGCGTGGAGGACGCAGATCTGCTGCGCAACATCCTGTATTCCGGCGTGTGGCTGAAATACAACTGCAAAAACGCAAAACGCACCGGAAAGCCCGATGTGTCTTGATTTTATGCCGATATTCCGGTAAAATAAAACGGATATGGTGCAGTGGCGCTGTACCGTCAGTATAATGAGTGAGGAAGTATACCGAGCATGAGAGATCCCTATGAGGTGCTGGGCGTTCAGCGCGGCGCAAGCGACGATGAGCTCAAAAAAGCATACCGCGCCAAGTGCAAGCGCTGGCACCCGGATTTGAACCCCAACGACCCCACGGCGGAGGAGCACTTCAAGGAGGTGCAGGCCGCCTACGACGCTATTACCAAGGGCGATACCGGCCCCCAGATGGGCGGCAACCCCTACGGCGGCTACCAGCAGCAAAGCTATAACCGGCAAGGCTACGGGCAGCAGGGCTACGGCCAGCAGAACTACGGTTACACCGGTTTTGACGGCTTTGACGGGTTTGAGGGCTTCGACCCCTTTGGCTTTGGTTTTGGCTTTGGCGGCTACCAGCAGGCCGGGCCCAGTGCTTCCGGTACAGATACCCCGGAGATGCAAGCCGCCCGCAACTTTGTGGCCAGCGGCCGCTACGTCGAAGCGCGCCGGGTGCTGGACGGCATGACCGGCCGCAACGCGCGGTGGTACTATCTCTCTTCGCTGGCCAATCAGGGTCTGGGCAAAAGCGTGGACGCTTTGCAGGACGCCCGCCGCGCCGTGCAGCTGGACCCAAACAACACCGAGTACCAGATGCACCTGCGCCGGATGCAGAACCCCGGCCAAACCTACCGCACCCAGACCACCTACGCCCAGCCCGGCGGGCTTTTGCGCTGGTGCTGGAGCATGATTTTACTGAACCTGCTGTGCAACTGCTGCTGCGGCGGCTGGGGCTTCCGTGGGTTCCGTATGTGATATGATTTTATACAAAAAGGCTGCTGCACGCACGGTGCAGCAGCCTTTTTCTGCTTACAAATGTAAGGGTTTGCTCTTACTTCTGGGGAGCTTCGAAAGCGATGGCGGTAGCACCGGCAGCGGCGTCCACGCTCTTCAGAGAGATGGGAGCCACCTCGTAGTGCAGGGTGTCAAAGCTCTGGGTATTGCCGTCCTCGGTGGTGAACTCCAGAACGTAGACAACGTCAGCCTGCTTGTCAGCCTCGACATCGCGGGTGATGACGATGCTCTCGCCGTCAGCCAGACCCTCGCCTGCCAGGTTCTCGCCCTTGTCCTCAGAGCCTGCATCGTACAGGTACAGCTCGGTCACCTTGCTGCCGGTGGTGTTGTACACGGTGTACTCGGCAGAAGCAGCCTCGGCCTCAGAGGAAGCAGCTTCGGAGGAAGCAGCCACGGAAGAGGCAGCAGCAGAGGATGCGGTGGAGGATGCAGCGGTAGAGGCAGAGCCGCCGCAGGCGGTCATGCCGACAGCCAGTGCCAGAGCGGCAGCGGCAATTGCAACAGTCTTGAGCTTCATAGGGAAATCTCCTTTTTCTTCTTTTGTTGGTGTCAGGCCCCCGGCAGCATACCAGCTGCATCGGTTGTCTGATGTCCTTCCATTATACGCACGTTGACGAAAAAAGCAAGCTTTTTTCGTTAAAAATTAACGATAAAATAAGAATTGTTACTATTTTGACATGAATTTGGCACATTTTAGGAGATGTAAACTTGAATCATATCGTTGACATTCCGGCTGTTTTTCCCTATGTGGCTGCGGGATAACGGCGCAGATAATTTTATTTTCCCCTTGACAGCCGCCAGCCGCCGCTGTATACTATGCATCGTGAACAGCGTTCATGTTGGGAGGTGAGCTTACGAATCCAATGGCAACGTCCAAAGCGGACATCCTGAAAACCAGCCGGGAGCTGATCCAGCAAAACGGCTGGGCAGCGGTCAACATCCGTGCGGTCGCCGCAGCCTGCGGGGTCTCCGTGGGCTGCATCTACAACTACTTCGGCTCCAAGACCGAGCTGGTAAGCGCGGCGGTGGAAAGCATCTGGAACGACATCTTCCACCACCCGGAGGATGAGACTGTGTTTCAGGACACCCGGTCCTGCATCCAGTGGATGTACCGGCAGATGGAATACGGCTGCCAGCAATATCCCGGCTTCTTCACCCACCATGCACTGGGCTTTGTGCAGCAGGACACTGCCGGCGGCAAGCAGCAGATGCGGCAGACATGGCAGCACATTCTGGATGCTTTGTGCAACGTGCTGTGCCACGATGCCAAAGTCCGTCCGGGCGCTTTTACCGAGCAGTTCACCCCGGAACAGTTTGCGGGCATCCTGTTCTCCCTGATGCTGTCCGCGGTGGTGCAGCAGAACTTCGACCCCTCTGCAGTGCTGGAGATCGTGCGCAGAACCATTTATTAAACAAAAAAACATCCCACAAGTCTTGTGGGAGTTTTTTAAGTCCGAATGTGAACACTGTTCAATTTGGTTTTTGCGCCCCGCAGACCATACTACTGCAAGCCCTTTTCCCTACGATGCCTCCGGTACGGCTCTGCCGCGCCGGCTCCCTATAAAATCAAAAAACTGCAATCAAAACAAACAAAGGAGACAAACGTATGCGAGCAATCATTGAAACCGTTTTCGACATCTTCTATCTGGTCACCGTGCTTACGGTGGGCATCCGCATGATCCGCGGCAGCAAGGCGGGCACCCAGTTCCGTCTGTTCGGCCTGATGGCCGTTGTGCTGGGCGCGGGCGACTCTTTCCATCTGGTGCCCCGCGCACTGGCGCTGTGCACCACTGGTCTGGAAAGCTACGCCGTGCCGCTGGGTCTGGGCAAGTGGATCACCTCTGTGACCATGACCATGTTCTATGTGCTGCTGTACTACGTCTGGCGCAAGCGCTACCAGATCGAAGGGCAGAAGAACGTGACCGCCGCTGTGTACGCCCTGTCCGCCGTGCGCATCGTGCTGTGCATGATGCCGCAGAACCAGTGGCTCACCAACCACACCCCGCTGGCATGGGGCATCCTGCGCAATGTACCCTTTGCCCTGCTGGGTCTGCTGATCATCGTGCTGTTCTACCGCAGCGCCAAACAGAACAACGATAAGGCTTTCCGCTGGATGTGGCTGACCATCGTGCTGAGCTTCGGCTTCTATATCCCCGTGGTGCTGTGGGCAGACGTCAACCCCCTGATCGGGATGCTGATGATCCCCAAGACCTGCGCCTACGTCTGGACCGTGCTCATCGGCTACAACGCCATGAAGGCTGAGGCCGGCAAGCAGAACTAACCTTTTCCCCCGCTGCTTAATAGAAAACCCGCCGACAGACAGCGATGCACTGCTCTGCCGGCGGGCTTTTTATATTGTATAAATAAATATGGCTCCAAAACACCTGCAGGTGTTTGGA
The DNA here is from genome assembly GCF_003324185.1 of Faecalibacterium prausnitzii. GTDB lineage: Bacteria > Bacillota > Clostridia > Oscillospirales > Ruminococcaceae > Faecalibacterium > Faecalibacterium prausnitzii. Next base: position 35,343 of record NZ_PXUP01000007.1, on the reverse strand, counting down.
GCCATATTTAAACAATTTCTTTTCACCCTTCGGTGAAATACTCCGGGTGGACGCTGCGGGCCTGCTCCACCGAGAGCTTATAGCGGTTCAGGTGGCTTTCCAGCGCTTCGCCCAGTTCATCGGCGGTGCCGTGCAGCACCATTTCCAGAATGCGGGTGTGGGCGGCGCAGACGGACTTGTTCTCGTTGGTCTGCAAGCTGAACTTGCGGATGCGCTCCACATGCTGCAGCTCACTCAGCATATGGTCAAAATGCGCCTCCATACCGGTGATCTCAAAGGCCTTGCGGTGGAACTGGTTGTCCAGTTCCAGCAGGCGGGTCTCCCGGTTCGGCTGGGTCAGGTCGGCTTCCAGTAAGCGGTAGTTCTCGATGACCTGCCGGTATTCCTGCTCCTGCTGGTCGGTCAAGCGGCCGCGCACGCGGTTCAAAATCTCTTTTTCAAGGGTGAAGCGGGCAAACTGCTCCAGCTCCATCCGCTTCAGGTCGATGGGCGCCACATGGGTACCGCTTTGCGGCTTGATGTCCACCATGTGGGCAATGTTGAGCATGATCAGCGCCTCCCGCATGGGGGTGCGGCTGATGCCCATCTGCTCCGCAAGTTCCCTGTCGTTCAGGGGGTCGCCGGGCTTCAGCTCCATGGTGATGATCCGGCTGCGGATGGTCTGATACGCCTGTTCCCTCGCACTCAAAGATGCCATTGCAGTGTTCTCCCTTCGGGGTCAGTTGGTGATATACTAGTATATGACCATATTACCCAACTGCCGGGCAACTGTCAATAGCAGGAGCAACCGAAAATCAAGGGCAATTTTTTGCTATTTTGTTCAATGAAGTGCCCGCGCCGGGCGGTACATCACCGGCAGCCACACAAAAGCCACCGCCAAGCCGCAGGCCACATCAATGACCGAGTGCTGCTTGGTGAACACGGTGGACAGGCAGATCAGCGCCGCCCACGCCCACGCCAGCACCTTGCGCAGAGGCTTGCCCTCTGCCAGCTTGCTGTGGCTGAAGGCCATTGCCATGCAGGCAGAGCTCTGGCAGTGGATGGAGGGGCAGACGTTCACGGCGGCGTCCGCCTTCCACAGCAGCTGCATGATCCGCAGCGCCGGGTTGTCCCTGCCAAGGGTCTCCACAGCAGGGCGCAGTTCCAGCCCGTTGGGCAGGATCATGTACACGATCAGGCAGAAGGTCATGCCGGAAAACATGGTCAGGCAAAGCTTATCGTAGGTGGCGGTATCGCACCACCACAGCGCCGCCGTCACCCCCGCCAGCAGCAGGAACCAGCTGCAATAGGGGAGCACGAACCACTCGTTGAAGGGGATCAGATCGTCCAGCGGGCTGTGCAGGATATATTTCGGGGCGGTGACGGTGAGGTCCAGCCAGAAGAACCAGATCAGGTACACCACCCAGTACAGCTGGTACCACAAATGCGGGCGGCACCGGCTGCGCAGTTGGCTAAGTTTCATGTCGTTTCTCCTATTTTTTATGTGAATTGACGTGTTATTATAGCACATTCCGTCCACTTGCGCAAATGTTTTCCCTGCGATACAATAAAAGCAAGCTGCATCTTATTTATAAAAGGAGTACGTCATGCCACAAGAATTTCCCGCCATCCGTCTGGTCGCGCTGGATCTGGACGGCATCATGCTGAACCGCGAGGGGCACGTCACCCCCCGCACCCGCGCCGCCCTGCAAGCTGCCGTGGATAAAGGCGTGTACATCGTGCCCGCCACCGGCCGTCCGCTGGCCAGTCTGCCGCCGGAGGTGGCGCAGCTGCCCGGCATCCGCTACGTCATCACCTGCAATGGTGCCGCCGTGTGGGATTTGGGCACCGACCCCGTGGGCGCAGTGTACAGCCGCTATTCCAACGCAAAAGAGCACCGCACCAGCACCCCGGTCTGCCTGCTGCACAGCCTGATGCCGGTGGAGACTGCCCGCGAAGCCTTTGCCGTCTGCGAGAGCTGCCACGCCGACCTGCGCATTTTCTCGGACGGATACGCCTGCACCGATGCCCACAGCATAGCGCTGGCCGCTGCCCGGGCAGCAAAGAAGGACGGCACCGAAGCGTGCCAGCCCAACGATGGCCGCTTTACCATTCTGCGGGACGCAGCCGAGTGGATGAGCCGCAACGCCTTTGCCGTTGAAAAGCTCTGCGTATTCTTTGAAACCCCGCAGCAGGCTGCGTCTGCGCTGCCCCGCTTCCGCGCCGTCCCGGGCGTGGAGATCGTGCAGGGGTCGCCGAAAAATGTGGAGGTGACCGCTGCCGGTGTGGACAAGGGCGAGGCGCTGCGCGCACTGGCCGACCGGCTGGACGTCCCCCACGAATGCACCCTTGCGGTGGGCGACAGTGAGAACGACCGCGCCATGCTGCAAAAGGCCGGGGTAGCCGCTGTGATGGTCAACGGCATGCCGGAGATCCGGGCGCTGGCGCACCTTGTCAGCAAAGCCGACTGCGACCATGACGGCGTGGCCGAGATACTGGAAACCCTTGGCATCTGAGCCAGTTTTTGCAGCAATTTTCCAGCATTTTTACCGGCATTTGCCCCGATTTTTCGGGTCATTCGTCATTTTTGTGCAATGTATACAAGCTCTTATGCAAAACATTGTGCTTGTTGAGTATTACCAAAGACGGACTGTTCGTTTATACTAGTATCATAAGCGCGTATGGGGGTATTGCGCCCACTGGAGCAAACCCGACGCACCGAGAGAGTTCAAATATAAAAGGAGAAATGCGTTATGAATCCCATCGTAGAAAAGGTCTATCAGATCGGCATTATCCCTGTTATCGCTTTCAACAGCGTTGATGAGGCCCTGCCCCTGTGCAAGGCTCTGGCTGAGGGCGGTCTGCCCGCAGCTGAGGTCACCTTCCGCACTGCCTGTGCTGAAGAGTGCATCCGCAAGATCCACGAGGAGATGCCCGAGATGCTGCTGGGTGCCGGCACCGTTCTGACCTGCGAGCAGGCCGACCGTGCTATGGCTGCCGGTGCTTCCTTCATCGTTGCTCCCGGCTTCGACCCCGAGGTCTGCAAGCACGTCATCGACAAGGGCGGCATCATGATGCCCGGCACCTGCTCCGCAGGCGAGATGCAGCAGGCCATGAACATGGGCTGCGAGGCCCTGAAGTTCTTCCCCGCTGAGGCAAACGGCGGCGTGGGCATGCTGAAGAACATCGGCGCTGCCCTGAAGGGCGCACGCTGGATGTGCACCGGCGGTGTCAACGCCAAGAACGTCAACGATTATCTGGGCTATGACCAGATCTTTGCCGTGGGCGGCACCTGGATGTGCAAGAGCGATGTGATCAAGGCCGGCGACTGGGCAAAGATCACTGCACAGAGCAAGGAAGCTGTTGACACCATGCTGGGCCTGAAGCTGCTGCATGTCGGCATCAACACCGACAACGAGGAGGAGGCCATGAAGGTGGCTAACCTGATCGGCGCTATGCTGAACATGAAGGTCGCTCCCGGCAACTCCAGCATCTTTGTCGGCAACAAGGAGTTCGAGATCATGAAGAAGCCCGGCCGCGGCACCAATGGCCACATCGCCATCGGCTGCAACAACGTGGACCGTGCCATCTACCACCTGTCTCAGCGCGGCGTGAAGTTCGATCTGGACAGCAAGAACGTGAAGAACGGCAAGACCGTTGCCTGCTACATGGCAGACGAGATCGCCGGCTTTGCCTTCCATCTGGTGCAGGCATAAGCGCCTGTCCCCCTTTTACCGTAAAAGCCCCGCCGCAGCGGGTATGCCCTGCGGCGGGATGAATGAAACACCTGATATAAAGGAGAATAACCAATGAAAGTCGTTACTTTTGGCGAACTGATGGTCCGTCTGCAGCCCTTCAACTACGAGCGTTTCGTTCAGGCTAACAGCCTGGAGTTCAGCTTCGGCGGCGGCGAGGCCAACGTTGCTGTTTCTCTGGCCAACTACGGTCTGGACGCAGCCTTCGTCACCAAGCTCCCCGCACACGCCATCGGTCAGGCCGCTGTCAACAGCCTGCGCCGCTACGGCGTTGATACCAGCATGATCACCCGCGGCGGTGACCGTGTGGGCATCTACTACAACGAGAAGGGCGCTTCTCAGCGTGGTTCCGTCTGCATCTACGACCGTGCCAACAGCGCCATCCAGCTGGCTCAGCCCTCCGACTTTGATTGGGATAAGATCTTTGAGGGTGTGGATTGGTTCCACTTCACCGGCATCACCCCGGCTCTGGGCGAGAACGTTGTCGAGATCTGCCGCGAGGCCTGCAAGGCTGCTAAGGCTCACGGCGTGAAGATCAGCTGCGACCTGAACTACCGCGGCAAGCTGTGGACCCGTGAGCAGGCCCGCGCTGCCATGACCGATCTGTGCCAGTACGTTGACGTTTGCATCTCCAACGAGGAGGACGCAAAGGACGTGTTCGGCATCGAGGCTGAGGCTACCGATATCTACGGCGGCAAGCTGAACGCTGAGGGCTACAAGAGCGTTGCCAAGCAGCTGGCTGACAAGTTCCACTTCGAGAAGGTCGCTATCACCCTGCGTGAGAGCCACAGCGCATTCGACAACGGCTGGAGCGCTATGCTGTACGATGTTGCTTCCAACGAGTACTGCTTCTCCAAGAAGTACGACCTGCACATCATCGACCGCGTTGGCGGCGGTGACTCCTTCGGCGGCGGCCTGATCTACAGCCTGCTGACCGGCAAGAGCACCCAGGAGGCTGTCGAGTTCGCAGTTGCAGCTTCCGCTCTGAAGCACTCCATCGAGGGCGACTACAACATGATGACCGTGTCCGAGGTCGAGAAGCTGGCCGGCGGCGACGGTTCCGGCCGTATCCAGCGCTAAGAGCAGGAGGGAGTCCGCCATGGATATCCGTTATTCCTGCAACCAGAAGGATTTTAAGCGCTATACTACCGAGGAAATGCGGGACGAGATGCTGATCACCGGCCTGTACAAGGCAGATGAAGTGGTGGCCGTTTACAGCCACGTGGACCGTATGGTCACGCTGGGCTGCATGCCGGTGCACGAGACCGTGTCCATCGACAAGGGCATCGACATCTGGGCCAACTTCGGCACCCACTACTTTCTGGAGCGCCGCGAGATCGGCATGTTCAACATCGGCAAGGATTCCACCGGTATCGTGGTGGCCGACGGCGTAAAGTACGAGCTGGGCTATAAGGACTGCCTGTACATTACGCAGGGCACCAAGGAAGTCACCTTTGCTTCCGCCGACCCGGAGCATCCCGCCAAGTTCTACATGGTCTCTGCTCCGGCACACTGCGCTTACCAGACCCGTCTGATCAAGATGGCTGATGCAAACCACCGCCCGCTGGGCAGTGTGGACACCTGCAACAAGCGCACCATCAACCAGTTCATCCACCCGGATGTGCTGAATACCTGCCAGCTGAGCATGGGTATGACCGAGCTGGCACCGGGTTCCAACTGGAACACGATGCCCAGCCACACCCACGAGCGGCGCATGGAGATCTATACCTACTTTGAACTGCCCGAGGGGCAGGTGGTGTTCCATATGTGCGGCGAGCCTACCCAGACCCGCCACATCGTGATGCACAACGAGGATGCTGTCATCAGCCCCTCTTGGAGCATTCACAGCGGCGTAGGCACCTCAAACTATACGTTTATCTGGGCAATGGGCGGCGAGAACATGGAGTTTGACGACATGGACAACATCGCTACCACTGACCTGCGCTAAAAGCACCAATCAAACGCCCCGTACCGGGAAACCGGCACGGGGCGTTTTGCTAAAAAATTAACTTGGATACTGTGAAAAAGGAGAACCTCATGGATCTGTCTGCATTCAACCTGCAGGGCAAGGTAGCCCTGATCACCGGCGGTGCCCACGGCATCGGTTTTTCCATCGCAGAGGGCATGGCCAAGTGCGGCGCCGTCATCTGCTTCAACTGCTCCTCTGAGGCCAGCTTAGAAAAGGGCATGGCCGCCTACAAGGCTGCCGGCATCGACGCCCACGGCTATGTGGCAGACGTTTCCGACGAGGACGCCGTAAACGCCATGGTGGCAAAGATCAAGGCCGAGGTCGGCCCGGTGGACATTCTGGTGAACAACGCCGGTCTGATGAAGCGCGTGCCCATGATCGAGATGAGCCACGCCGACTTTATGCGGGTGATCGACGTGCATGTGGGCGGTGCCTTCAACTGCTCTAAGGCCGTGCTGCCCGACATGATGGAAAAGCGCGCGGGCAAGATCATCAACATCTGCTCCATGATGAGCGAGCTGGGCCGCGAGACCGTCTCTGCCTACGCTGCCGCCAAGGGTGCGCTGAAGATGCTGACCAAGAACATCGCCTCTGAGTACGGCGAGTACAACATCCAGTGCAACGGCATGGGTCCCGGCTACATTGCCACCGCCCAGACCGCTCCCCTGCGTGAGCGTCAGCCGGACGGCAGCCGTCATCCCTTTGACAGCTTCATCGTTGCCAAGACCCCCGCAGGCCGCTGGGGCGAGCCGGAGGACATGGTTGGCCCCTGCGTGTTCCTTGCCAGCCACGCATCCGACTTCGTGAACGGCCAGATCCTCTACGCCGATGGCGGCATTCTGGCCTATATTGGCCGCCAGCCTAAGTAAAAGCCCATAAAATACACCCCCGGCGCTGCTTTTGCAGTGCCGGGGGTGTTGTGCTTTATACCGTTTTATTTAGAGGTCATTCTGCCAAAGTGGCCTTTTTCCTCTTCGTCCTTTTTGGTGTCAGGCTTTTCCGCCGGGGTCAGACGCACCTCGGTCACGCGGCGCTTGGCGGTGCGGGTGACCACGCCGTCGTAGCTGCCCAGCGTAAAGCGGTCGCCTACCTTGGGCAGGCGGCAGGTCTTTTCCTGCACCAGACCGTTCACCGTGTTGGAGTCGATATCCTCGTCCTCCGGCAGACCCAGCCGCTCGTACAGGTCATCCACACCGGCGCTGCCCAGCACGATCCAACTGCCGTCCGACTGCTTGCGGAAGTCCTCGGTCACCTCGTCGTGCTCATCCCAGATCTCGCCTACCAGCTCCTCCAGAATGTCCTCCAGCGTGATGATGCCCTCGGTGCCGCCGTACTCGTCCACCACCACAGCCATGTGATGGTGCTGCTCACGCAGGGTGCGCAGCAGCTGGGAGATCTGGGTGGAGCCGGTGGTGTAGAGGGTGGGCTTGACCAGATCCTCCAGCTTGGTCTCCTTTTTCAGGCGTGCCATGTAGAAGTCCTTTTCATGTACCACACCAATGATGTTATCAATGGTGTCGTGGTACACCGGCAGACGGGAGTAGCCGGATTCCGCAAAGGTCTGTGCCACCTCTTCCAGCGGCATATCGTCCTCCACCGCGATCACATCCACGCGGGGGGTCAGGATCTCTTCCACTTCCACATCATCAAACTCGATGGCGCTGCGGATCAGCTCGCTTTCCCGGTCGGTCAGTTCGCCGTCATTCTCGGCTTCGCTGACCATGGTCATCAGCTCACCCTCGGTGATGGTGTCCTCCTCGGTGCTGTGGACAAAGTGCCCCAGAAAGCGCTTCCACTGGCTGAACAGCCATGTCAGCGGGGTAAACACCAGCATCAGCAGGCTCAGTACCGGCGCAACTGCGGTGGCCACCGTTTCCGGCATCTCCTTGGCAAGGCTCTTGGGGGTCACCTCGCCAAAGATCAGCACCACCACGGTCAGCACCATGGTGGACACCGTAGCGCCCCGCTCTGCACCCAGCATCTTGGTGAAAAGGATGGTGCCAATGGAGGCTGCGGCAATGTTCACGATATTGTTTCCGATGAGGATGGTGGAAAGCAGCTTATCGTATTTTTCAGCCATTTCCAGCACCCGGGCGGCAGAGGTATCGCCGTCCTCGGCGCGGCTTTTCAGGCGGATCTGATTCAGGGAAGAAAATGCGGTCTCGGATGCGGAGAAAAAGGCGGAGAATACCACCAATACTACCAGCGCTACCCAGAGCGTCATACTGCCATCGTCCATAAAAAGGGGAATCACACTCAACTTTCTGTTTTAAATTTAGATTTATTTGCCCGTTGTATTTTCATTGTGCTTCAACCGTGCCAAGCGGGCTTTTCCGTATACAAAAATGTGCTTTCCATCGTTGCCATTTCCACGATGAAAAGCACATCAATGTTATTTTCTATAATAACATATTCTGCACACGGGTGCAAGCGTTTGGCCTGTACTCCATGTACAAAACCGGTAAATTTTAACGCAGAACCAATGCGCTGCCGTCATAATCCACCGTCAGGGTATCGCCCTCGGCATAACTGCCCTTGATGATGGCCTTGGCGATCAGGGTCTCCACGCGGCTCTGGATGAAGCGCTTGATGGGACGTGCACCATAGACGCTGTCGTAGGCAGAATCAATGATGAAGTCCTTGGCGGCGGTGGTGACCTCCAGCTTGAGGTGCTTGCCCTCCTCCATGCGGTTGCGCAGATCCTGCAGCTGCAGATCCACGATCTTGCGCATTTCGTCCTTGGTCAGGCTCTTGTAGTAGACGATCTCGTCCAGACGGTTCAAAAATTCGGGACGGAACTTGCTCTTGAGCAACAGGTCGATCTGGTGCTTTGCATCCTCGCTCAGCTCGTTGGAGCCCTGCGCACGGCGCTGCTCCAGATCGTTCAGGATGATATCACTGCCAAGGTTGGAGGTCAGGATAATGACCGTGTTCTTGAAGTCCACGGTGCGGCCCTGACTATCCGTGATGCGGCCATCGTCCAGCACCTGCAACAGGATGTTGAACACATCGGGGTGAGCTTTTTCCACCTCATCGAACAGCACCACGCTGTAAGGTTTGCGGCGCACAGCCTCGGTCAGCTGGCCGCCCTCTTCATAACCGACATATCCCGGAGGCGCGCCGATCAGACGGCTGACGCTGAACTTCTCCATATATTCGGTCATATCGATACGCACCATGTTGCGCTCGTCGTCAAACAGTGCCTGTGCCAGTGCCTTAGCCAGCTCGGTCTTGCCCACGCCGGTAGGGCCGAGGAACAGGAAGCTGCCGATAGGGCGGTTGGGATTGGCAATACCGGCGCGGCTGCGCAGAATGGCTTCGCTTACCTTGGTCACAGCCTCGTCCTGACCGATGACCCGCTGGTGCAGCACATCGTCCAGATGCAGCAGCTTCTCGCGCTCGCCCTCCACCAGCTTCTCCACCGGGATGCCGGTCCAGCGTGCCACGATGCGGGCGATCTCCTCGTCGGTCACGCGGTCACGCAGCAGGCTGTCCTCCTTCTTGGCGGCAGCCACCTTTTCCTCTTCGGCCAGCTGCTTTTGCAGCTGGGGCAGCTTGCCGTATTTCAGTTCGGCGGCCTTGTTCAGGTCGTACTCGCGCTGGGCTTTCTCGATGGCGGCATTGGTCTGCTCGATCTGCTCGCGCAGAGTCTGCACCTTGCCAATGGCGTTCTTCTCGTTCTCCCACTTTGCCTTCATGCTGCGGAACTTATCCTGCAATTCGGCAAGCTCCTTTTCCAGATCCTTCAAACGGCTCTGGCTCAGAGCGTCAGTCTCCTTTTTCAGGCTCACCTGCTCGATCTGCAGCTGGGTGATGCGGTGTGCCAGATCGTCCATCTCGCTGGGCATGCTGTCCATCTCGGTCTTGATCATGGCGCAGGCTTCATCCACAAGGTCGATGGCCTTATCCGGCAGGAAGCGGTCGGTGATATAGCGGTCGGAAAGGGTGGCAGCGGCGATCAGGGCGCTATCGTTGATCTTTACGCCGTGGAACACCTCATACCGCTCCTTCAGGCCGCGCAGGATGGAGATGGTATCCTCCACGGTAGGCTCATCCACCTGCACCGGCTGGAACCGGCGCTCCAGTGCGGGGTCTTTTTCGATATACTGACGGTACTCGTCCAGCGTGGTCGCGCCGATGCAGTGCAGCTCGCCGCGCGCCAGCATGGGCTTGAGCAGGTTGCCTGCGTCCATAGCGCCGTCGGTCTTACCGGCACCCACGATGGTGTGCAGCTCATCGATGAAGAGGATGATTTTGCCCTCGCTCTTTTTCACCTCGTTCAGCACGCTCTTTAAGCGTTCCTCGAACTCGCCGCGGTACTTTGCACCGGCCACCAGAGCACCCATGTCCAAGCTGAACACGGTGCGGTTCTTCAGGTTTTCGGGCACATCGCCACGCACGATGCGCTGCGCCAGACCCTCGGCGATGGCGGTTTTACCAACGCCGGGCTCACCGATGAGGCAGGGGTTGTTTTTGGTCTTACGGGACAGGATACGGATCACATTGCGGATCTCCTGATCTCGACCAATGACGGGGTCCAGCTTCTGCTTGCGGGCAAGTTCCACCAGATCCTGACCGTACTTCTGCAGTGCGTTGTAGGTGTCCTCCGGGTTATCGGTGGTCACCCGCTGGTTGCCGCGCACGGCGGTAAGCTGCTGCAAAAAGGCGTCCTTTTTCAGGTTGAAGGCGCGGAACAGCTCACTGGTGGTCTGGTCCTGTTCGTCCAGCAGGCCAAGGAACAGATGCTCCACGCTGATGAAGTCGTCCTTCATGGCCTTGGCTTCGCGGGCGGCGGCACTGAGCACCTTATCGGTGGCCTGCGAGATATAGACCTTATCGGGGTCGCGACCGGAGCCGGACACCCGGGGCAGCGCTGACAGCTTTTCCGCCACGGCGGCGGCAAAGCTGCCGGGGTCAACGTTCAGCTTTTGCAGCAGCTGAGGGATCAGGCCGTTTTCCTGCGCAGCCAGTGCGTGCAGCAGGTGGGCGGGCTCCAGCGCATTGTGCTGATACTCCACAGCCAGCTGCTGGGCTGCCTGCAAAGCCTCAAGGGTCTTTTGGGTATATTGATTGGTATTCATAAAGTCAAGCCTCCATTCATACCGGAAGGTTTATTTTAGCGGACGGATAAGTTCTTTGCTAACAGCTCCGCGCCCGGCGGCGGCAGAGCCGTGAGTTGATTATACAGATGTTCTTCTTCATGGTCTTGCACGCCTCCTACGGAGCAGTTTGTTTTGTTTTTAGCACTCTATCTGCTCGACTGCTAAAAATATACTCCTATTCACCCACTTTGTCAATAGGGTTCATAAAAAGTTTGCAGAATAGACGCAAACCCATGCTTTTTGTTTTAGCACGCGATGCTTGAGCAAGGATTTAAAAGCGCCTCCGGCTCGCCCCTTGCAGGGCAACCGCCGGAGATGCGCAGTCGTGCTCCCCAGTTCTCCGGGAAAGGGGCAGCAAAAAACGGCTCTGCCGAAGCAGAGCCGTAAAGTTGCGTCTGAAATATAATCAGCGCTTGGAGAACTGGGGAGCATCGCTGGCAGGGCTGCGCCCTGCACGCGATGCTTGAGCAATGTTTTATAAGCGCCTCCGGCTCGCCCCTTGCGGGGCAACCGTCGGAGATGCGCAGTCGTGCTCCCCTGTTCTCCGGGAAAGGGGCAGCAAAAAACGGCTCTGCCGAAGCAGAGCCGTAAAGTTGCATCTGAAATATAATCAGCGCTTGGAGAACTGGGGAGCACGACGTGCAGCCTTCAGACCTGGCTTCTTACGCTCCTTCATACGAGGATCGCGGGTCAGGAAGCCAGCCTTCTTCAGCACAGGACGGTTCTCGTCGCTCTGCTGCAGCAGGGCGCGGCTCAGGCCGTGACGGATAGCGCCAGCCTGACCGGAAACACCGCCGCCGGAAACGCGGACGACGACGTCATACTTGCCCTCCAGGCCCAGCAGGACCAGCGGAGAACGGACGATCAGCTTCAGGGTCTCCAGACCGAAGTAGTTGTCGATATCACGATCGTTGATGGTGATCTTACCGGTGCCGGTGTAAACGCGAACGCGGGCAACGGAATCCTTACGACGACCAGTGCCGTAGAAATAAGGTTTGGTTTCGTACATATTCGATTGCCTCCTTCTTAGAACTCGATCTTCTCGGGCTTCTGAGCAGCGTGAGCGTGCTCGGCACCCTGGTAGCAGTGCAGGCGGGTCAGAGCCTTATCACCGATGGTGTTGGAAGGGATCATGCCCTTGATAGCGTAGGTCATAGCCAGATCGCTGTTCTCAGCCATCAGCTTGCTGTACTGGACCTTCTTCAGGCCGCCGATGTACTTGCTGTGGGTGATGTGGAACTTCTGCTCGGCCTTCTTGCCGGTCAGAACAGCCTTGTCGCAGTTGATGACAACCACGAAATCGCCGCAGTCCACGTTGGGGGTGTAATCGACCTTCTGCTTGCCGCGCAGCAGAACAGCGGCCTCAGCAGCGACGTGGCCCAGGCTCTTGCCGGTAGCGTCGAGCAGGTACCACTTACGCTCGACTTCAGCGGGCTTTACGAGAGTAGTGCTCATATCTATTTCCTCCTGATAAGCTTTTTGTACGTTTCAGGCACCCTTTTGGGGCGCGAGTGTCAGTATACAACACAAAAACGCGCCTGTCAACATGATTTTTGGATTTTTTCGGCGGAAATTTTTGAACCTCTCAAAATCGCTTGTTTTCTCTCAAATCCTCTTGATTTCTGAATTCCGATTTTTGTAAAAGTTTTTTGCCCACACCGGCATATTTTTGCCATTTGCCCGCTACAAATCCCGCTGCGGTTGTGGTATACTATAAAGGATATGGGCGGTGCACAGCTGCCCTTGCCAACACAAGGAGAACACATCCATGCCAAATGAGATCGACCGCACTTCTTCGGCGCAGCGCCGCAGTTCCAGGCTGCTGACGGCGATGGCCATTTTCATCTGTCTGGGCATCGCAGCCTACATGGTGCTCACCCTGCTGGTGAACCGGCAGACCCCCGCGACACCCGACACCCACTATACCGGCACGAACGGCATCTCTGTCTACTACGACAGCAGCGTGTGGAGCGTGTGCCGCATGACCGAGGACGCAACCCTCGGCACCGTGCTGGAGCTTGCCACCGCCGACACGGCAGACAGCGAGGACTATCAGGCCGTTTTGTTACAGCGGGGCACCGCCGACAGCTACGAAAGCTTTATCGAGGACTCGGAAGCCGACCTCAAGCAGGCCTACGGCGTCATCAAGCCCCGCAAGGTCAACCTGACCGTGGAGGGTGCAGCGGTAGAGGCGGTGCGCTGCGATATCCGCACCTACTACGCCGTGCTGGCCACCATCACCTACGACAGCGGCGATGTGGTCTATGTCTCGGCGCTGACAAAGCTGGCGTCCATCAGCGATGTGGTCAATCTGGTAGAAAGCGTGAGCCTGTCATGAGTGATCTTCGTGCAATGCAGCGGCTCTGCGGTTTAATGCGCAAGGCCGTACAGGACTATGAAATGATCGCCCCCGGCGACCGGGTGATGGTGGGCGTTTCCGGCGGCAAGGACAGCGTGGCGCTGACCATCGGTCTTTCCATGCTGCGCAAGTACATCGGCTTCGATTACGAGGTGGTGGCGGTCACGCTGGACCCGCAGTTCGACCATCAGCCCATGGACTACTCCGCGCTGGCAGAGCTGTTCCGGCAGCACGGCATCCCCTACGAGGTGCGCCGCACCGAGATCGGCCCGGTGGTGTTCGAGTACCGCAAGGAGAAGAACCCCTGCGCCCTGTGCGCCAAGCTGCGGCGGGGCGCGCTGCACACCGCCGCGCAGGAGCTTGGCTGCAACAAGGTGGCGCTGGGGCATCATCTGGACGATGCCGTGGAGACCTTTTATATGAACCTCTGGCGGGAGGGGCGCATCGGCTGCTTCTCGCCGGTGACCTACCTCTCCCAGCGGGACCTCACCCTCATTCGCCCCATGCTGCTGGCAACGGAGTACGAGGTGCAGTGCGCTGTGCGGGAGGCGGGTTTGCCCATCGTGAAGAGCCGCTGCCCCGCCGACGGCGTTACCGTGCGGGAACAGACCAAGGAATTTGTGCAGGAGCGCTGCCGCACCGACCACGCCTTCCGGCAAAAGACCCTCCATGCCTTGCAGGAGAGCGGCATTGACGGCTGGCGTCCCGTCCACACGGGCCGGGGCAGCTTTATCGTACCAAAAAAGGAAACAGATCATGCAGAAACAACCATTTGAAAAACACGTCTGGGCCGAGATCGACCTCGAGGCCCTTCGGTATAATTTCCGGGAGGTAAAAGCCCGGGCAGGGGAACTGCCCCTGTGCGCAGTGGTCAAGGCGGACAGCTACGGCCACGGCGCGGTACAGTGCGCCCGGGTGTTCGCCGAGGAGGGCGCCGCATGGCTGGCGGTCAGCTGCCTGACCGAGGCTGTGCAGCTGCGCAAGGCAGGGCAGACTTTGCCCATCCTCATTCTGGGTCATGTGCAGCCCGCCTACGCCGCCGCCCTGATCCAGAACGACATCACCGTGGCCTGCTACTCCCTTGGGCAGGCACGCGCCCTGAGCGAAGCTGCCGTGGCGGCGGGCGGCAGAGTGCATATCCACCTCAAGGCCGACACCGGTATGGGGCGCATCGGCTTTGCCCTGCGCACCGATTTTGACGCCGCCATCCGGGAGATGCTGGAAGCCTGTGCGCTGCCCGGGCTGGAAATGACCGGCCTGTTCCAGCATTTTTCCGTGGCCGATGATACCGCCCCGGAAAATGTGGCCTATACCGCCGAACAGCACGCACTGTTCGTGAAAGCTTTCCACGCGCTGAAAGCTGCCGGGCGGGAACCCGCCCTTGTGCACTGCGACAACTCTGCCGGGGTCATGCTGCACCCGGACTGGCCGGAGGGGTTGCCCCGGGAGCGCTGCATGGCGCGCCCCGGCATCATCCTGTACGGCTACGACCCCAGCGACGAGGTACGCTTTGGGCGCTTTAAGCCGGTTATGACCCTCAAGACCGTGGTGAGCATGATCAAGGAGATGCAGCCCGGCCAGTGCGCCAGCTACGGCCGCCGCTTTACCGCCGAAAAGCCCACCAAGGTAGCCACCCTTTGCACCGGCTATGCCGACGGCTACCCCCGGCTTTTGAGCTGCGGCAAGGGCGTGGTGGAGATCCACGGCAAGGCCTGCCCGGTGCTGGGGCGGGTGTGTATGGATCAGATGATGGTGGACGTGACCGATGTACCGGATGTGCGCGAGGACGATGAAGCCATCCTGTGGGGCGGCACCGTGAGCGACACCGCAGAGACCATTGCCCGCAAGACTGATACCATTCCCTACGAAGTGCTGTGCGGCGTTTCCCGCCGCGTGCCCCGCGTCTACCGCGACCACGGACAGATCGTGGCCGTGGAGGACTGGATCTTAGAAGCATAAAGCTGCCCGGAGGAACTACATGGCAAGAGACAACATCCGCAACTTCTGCATCATTGCACATATCGACCACGGCAAATCCACCCTGTCCGACCGCATTCTGGAACTGACCAAGAGCGTGGACGAGCGCACTATGGAAGACCAGATCCTGGACAACATGGATATCGAGCGCGAGCGCGGCATTACCATCAAGGCGCGTGCCGTGACCATGAACTATACCGCAAAGGACGGCAAGACCTACGAGTTCAATCTGATCGACACCCCGGGTCATGTGGACTTTGCCTACGAGGTCAGCCGCAGTCTGGCCGCCTGCGAGGGCGCTATTCTGGTGGTGGATGCCACGCAGGGCGTGGAAGCGCAGACGCTGGCCAACACCTATATGGCACTGGAGCATGATCTGGAACTGGTGCCCATCCTGAACAAGATCGACCTGCCCAGTGCCCACCCGGACGAGGTGGCGCAGGAGGTGGAGGACGTGATCGGCCTGCCCTGCATGGATGCGCCCCGCGTCTCCGCCAAGACCGGCCTGAATATCGATCAGGTGCTGGAGCGTGTGGTCAGCGATATCCCCGCACCCACCGGAGACCCGGACGCACCTTTAAAGGCGCTGATCTTCGACAGCATCTACGACAGCTACAAGGGCGTCATCGTCTACATCCGCGTGTTCGAGGGCACGGTAAAGCCCGGCGACACCATCCGCATGATGGCTACCGGCGCAGAGTTCACGCTGGTGGAGGTGGGTCACATGGGTGCCACCTCTCTGACCCCCTGTGCCCAGCTGCAGGCCGGTGAGGTAGGCTACCTGACCGCCAGCATCAAGACGGTGCAGGACACCCGCGTGGGTGATACCGTCACGCTGGCAGAGCGCCCCACCGCAGAAGCGCTGCCCGGCTACCGTCAGGTCAAGCCCATGGTGTTCTGCGGCATCTACCCTGCCGACGGTGCCAAGTACCCCGACCTGAAGGACGCACTGGAAAAATTGCAGCTGAACGACGCCTCCCTGACCTTTGAGCTGGAGACCAGTGCCGCGCTGGGCTTTGGCTTCCGCTGCGGCTTCTTGGGTCTGCTGCACATGGAGATCATCACCGAGCGTCTGGAGCGGGAGTTCGATCTGGACATCATCACCACCACCCCCAGCGTGCGCTACCGCCTGACTTTGACCGACGGCACGGTGGAAATGATCGACAACCCTTCCAGCTACCCGGACCCCAGCAATATCGTCAAACAGGAAGAGCCCTTTGTGGATGTGCACCTGTACACTCCCAACGACTATGTGGGCGGTCTGATGGATCTGTGCCAGAGCAAGCGCGGCGTACTGATCGATATGAAGTATCTGGACGATGTGCGAGTGGACCTGCACTACGCGCTGCCGCTGGGCGAGATCGTGTACGACTTCTTCGACGCCATCAAGAGCCGCAGCCGGGGCTACGCCAGCTACGACTACGAGTTCAAGGAGTACCGCGAGAGCGATCTGGTCAAGCTGGACTTTTTGCTCAACGGCGACCCCGTGGACGCACTGTCCATGATCGTGTTCCGGGACAACGCCTACGCCAAGGGACGCCGCATCTGCGAAAAGCTGCGGGATAACATCCCGCGTAACCTGTTCGAGATCCCGGTGCAGGCAGCCATCGGCGGCAAGATCATTGCCCGCGAGACGGTCAAGGCCATGCGCAAGGACGTGCTGGCCAAGTGTTACGGCGGCGATATCTCCCGTAAAAAGAAGCTGCTGGAAAAGCAGAAGGAAGGCAAAAAGAAGATGCGTCAGCTGGGCAGCGTTTCCCTGCCGAGCGAAGCTTTTACCGCCGTGCTCAAGCTGGACAGCGACGACGATTGATCTGCAAATATGCAAAAGGGATGCTGCGTGCGCGGCATCCCTTTTTTGATGGGAACTCCCAAATGTGAAATCCGCCCATGGCAGAGATGCACTCTTTGCTTTTCCTACTAAATATGTTATAATTTATTTATATATCAGTTTTTGTATCCGTTTTTGGAAAGATGGGCTGCGGCCTTGTGCTGCGCCCTTCTCTATGCAACGTTCCCCGGCAGAAAGGATGTGGCCTTTATCAAAGCAAAACACGGAAAAGGCGCAGCGCAAAACAGCAGACATACACACAGTGGCGGCGCACAGAGGGCAACGCCCCCCTGGAAGCAGGTGCTGCTGACGCTGCTGGTTCTTGTTGCCCTGCTCGCCCTGCTGGGCGGGGCGCTGTGGCAGAATATCTGCTATAACCGCACCCACTATACGGCAGAGTTCTATCAGATCCATTCCCGCAAGCTGACCCAGAGCTGCCGGGTCGTTTTTCTGACCGACCTGCATCTGCGGGAATACGGAGCAGATAACTGTGAGCTGGTGCAGGATGTCCGCAGCCTTACCCCGGATCTGATCCTGCTGGGCGGCGACTTTGTGACCTACGACGAAGGCACCGACTATGATAATATGCTCTCCCTGTTCCGTCAGCTGAGCGAGATTGCCCCGGTATGCGGAGTGCTGGGCAACCACGAGGACGAGCTGTATTTTCTGGACAACGACCGGGAACTGGTGGAAAAGTTCACCGCCGCCGGGGTGACCGTCCTGCGCAATCAGGAGGCGCGCTATACCATCCACGACAATGTTATCAGCATTCTGGGCGTGGAGGGCAGCCCGGCGGATTTTTCTAACTACGGTGCCAGCACCTTTATGGACAGCGTGGAGCCGCAGACAGACTACGACCTGCGCATCTGTCTGGCACACGTTCCCACCTACTTTCCCGAGCATCTGGAAAACTATTCCTTTGAGCTGGGACTGGCCGGGCACACCCACGGCGGCATCGTGCGGCTGCCGAAGATCGGTCCGCTTTATACCGCCGAGGAGGGCTTTCTGCCCGACTATGCCGGAGGCAGCTATACGCTTGCCAACAACGCCACCCTCATTGTAAGCCGGGGACTGGGCGATTCCAGCCGGGCGCCCCGCATCAACAATGTGCCGGAGCTTTCGGTCATTGACATCGACTAAGCGGCCTGCGCTGCGCGTGCAGGCCGCTGCAAAAGGGTAGAATGCCATGGATGACATCAAAGAAAAAATCAAACAGGCGCTGCGCCATATCTGGACAAATAAATACCGTCTGTTTCTCTGCCTGCTGACCTTGTGCTGTCTGTTCGGGCTGATCCACTATTTTAAAAGTGCGGACAGCGCCACTGCCAGCATCTCCTTCAATTACTCCGAGGCGGCGCTTGGCATGAACCCCAACAAGACCCGCTTCAACGCCTACGAGATCGTGTCGGACGAGGTGATGGAGCGCGCCATCCGGCGGGTAGGCCTGCAGGACAGCCTGACTGCCTCCCAGCTGGCAGAGTGCCTTTACCTGAGCCCGGACGGCACCGGCAGCGCCAACGGCAGCGAGTATATCAGCACCAACTACTATCTCTCCATCAACACCCGCAAGCTGAACCTGGGCAACCGCAAGCCCACAGATCTTTTGCAGAGCGTGTGCGAATCCTACCGGGAGATCTTTCTGAGCAACTACTGCGATAACCAGAGCATCCTCAAGGAAAAGCTGGAAGTGACCACCGCGTGCGAGCCTTACCTGCGACTGAACGAGCTGGAGGTGCGCGCCGCCGCGCTGAACCGCTATCTGAACGCCCGTCTGGGGGAGAACAAAAGCTTTACGGACGAGGCAAATCCCGACCCTTCCACCAACAACTTTACCACACTGGGCAAAATGATCAACAATCTGGTGGATTACGACCTGCCCAACGCCATGGCCTTTGTCATCGAGGGCGGTGTTGCCCGCGACCCGGCCATGCTGACCAGCATTCTGGAATACAAGAACAAGATCGACGATATTGACATGCGCACCCAGCAGGCTTACTATGACGCCGACAAAAAGGGCATTTCCATCTACGAAAAATCCATGACCTCCATCATGATGATCCCCACCGTGGATGAAGCAAGCGAGTACTATATGTCCCGCACCAAGACCGCCATGGATGCGCTGGCGCGGGCGGCAGACGCTTCTCTGGCCGATGCCACCGACTACCAGTCCGAGATCGTGAGCACGAATTATGTGATCCAGAAGATCCGGGAGCTGGATGCCGGTCAGCCGCGTCTGGCCGAGGCGCAGGCCATGGTGAACAAGCTGGAGACCGCCATCAACGAGATCTCGGAGCAGCTGTTTGTACTGGACAAGGCGTATATCAAGTACAAATCCCAGAACTATATTACCTTTACCTACGGCTCGGCCTCCTTCCTGCAGCGCCTGAGCCTGAAAAAGACCCTGATGGAGTCCGTTGCTGTTATGCTGGGCAGTGCATGGCTGCTCCACGAACGCAAACGCAGAAAGGCAAGGCACCGCAGATGAAAAAGTTTGAGATCCTGCGCTATCTGAAGCGTTTCAGCCTGCTGATCTTTCTGGTGTCGCTGGCAGGTGCGGCCGCCATCTACCTGTATGCGGACGGTCGGCAGAAGTACACTGCATCGGTCATTATCCGCTATACCAACGACGGCATCTCGGACGGCTACACCCCGGACGGCAGCGAACTGGACGTCAACGAGATCTACTCCTCCACCGTCATCTCGCAGGCCATGGATGCACTGGGTGCTTCCGGGCGGCTGAGCACCATCCGTTCCAACATCTCGGTGACCCCGGTGATCTCGGAAGATCAGCAGACCATCAACGAGGCACTGCTGCAAAAGGGCGAAGAGGTGACCTATTTCCCGGATACCTACAAGGTGAGCCTTGTGGTGGATGGAGAGCAGGGCGCGGGTTATGCCCGCAATATGCTGGATGCCATCATCCAGAGCTACTGCACCTATTATACGGAAAAATATGTGGAGCAGAAACTCTCGCTCAACCCCTCGTCCGGCCTGCTGGATAACGGCTATGACTACTACGAGTGCATCCGCATTCTGGAAAACGATACCAACGAGATGCAGGACTATCTGCTGAGCAAGCGGGAGCACTACCCGAATTTTCGCTCCTCCCGCACCGGCTACACCTATGCAGACCTGTGCGATATCTATTCCGACTTCAAAAAATACACCATCCCGGCGCTGTACGCCTATGTGCTCAACGGCCCGCAGGTGCGGGACGGCACGGTGCTGCAGGAATATCTGGCCAACACCATCGAAACTGCAAAGCAGAACGAACAGATCACCACCGAGCAGCGGGACAGTCTGTGGAGCCTGACCGACCAGTATGTGTACAAGAACGCCGATCTGCTGCAAAACTACTTTACTGACCGGGGCGAGGTGGTGTCCTCGGACTATATCCTGAATAACATCGAGCTGGAAGGTGCTGGCGATAAGGCACAGACCACCTACGACGGTCTGGTGCTGAAACTGGTATCGCTGGAACAGCAGGTCGCATCCAGCCAGATCGACCGGCAGTTTCAGGAGGAGATCCTGCAAAGCTTCCGCAACGTGGATTTTGGCGGTACAGGCGAGCAGCACGCCAAGATGGAAAGCATGATCAACGACTACGAGGCGCAGCTGAAAAGCTACTACGAGATCATCAATACCAGCAGCAAGGAGCTGAACCTGTACATCAGCGCGGATTATCTGAAGATGATCAGCTCGGTGCAGGTGGCTGCCGCCATCAATGTCAAGCTGTATCTGATGCTGGCGCTGGTGCTGTTCTTTGTCATCGGCTGCTGCGGTGCAATTCTGCTGGGCCGCATCTCGGATGCGGTGGATTATCTGCTGTATGTGGACAAAAAGACCGGTCTGCCCAACCGCGAAAAGCTCAACGTGTATATCACCGGCATGGCCGACCGCATCCTGCCGGAGGACTATACCTGCTTTGCTTTGCAGCTGGACAACCTGACCGAGATGAGCCGCCGCTTCGGCTACCATGTGGGTGACGGCATCCTGAAGGATTTTTCCGGTCTTTTGCAGCTGATGGGCGATACCGACGGCACCGTGGGCTACAACGGCGCGGGCAAGTTCCTTGCCTTCTTTGATGAATGCAGCACCCGGAAGGCAGAGGTCATGATCCACATCCTGCAAAGTCAGGTGGACGAGTACAATAAGCTCAACCCGGAGTACCCCATCCTGTTCACCGCCGCATGGGCCACCACCTCGGAGGAGGAGCTCTACCATGTGCGCGACCTTGTGCGCTGCGCACAGAAAAAGATGTCCCTGATCGCAGAGGAGGGCGGCGCTGTCCTTGCCGGAACGGAGCGTGGTGAAGCATGATCCAGAACCGACGCGCTTACCAGCTGATCCACTGCCGCACCCGCAGCCGTCTGCTGGCGGGCGCTGCCGCCGTGTGCGGCGCAGCCTGCGGCCATGCAGACCTTGGGCTGTACCATCTGCTGCACCGGGGCGGTGCCCCGCTGCCGGACAGCACACAGGCCGACCGCGCCGCGCTGGCAGCCCTGTGCCCGAAACCTGCAGCAGAAGAGACCTGCCCGCTGCTGCCGCCGCAGGACCCGACGGTGACCCTTTCGGTCATTGTGCCGGTGTACAACGGCGAAGCTACCATCGGCCCCTGTCTGGACAGCATTTTGCAGCAGGAGACCAGCTGCACCGTGCAGCTGATCGTGGTGGACAGCGATTCCACCGACGGCACAGCCGCCGTGCTGGAACGCTACCGGGCACTGCCCGGGGTGTTGCTGTGCAATTGCAGTGCGCCCCGCAGCGCCGCCGCCGCCCGCAACGAGGGGCTACGCCACGCCGTGGGCCGCTGGCTGATGTTCGTGGACAGCGACGATCTGTTATTGCCCGGTGCCATCCGCACCCTGCTGGAGGCCGCACAGCGCCTTGACGCCGATGTGGTGCAAGGCGGCTGGCAGTACCTGTACACCGACGGCACCCGCGGCCCGGTGCAGCGCTACCCGGCGGCAGTCTACGCCGGTGCCGCCGCGCCGGAGCGGTTCGAGCTGCCCGGGATGCCATGGGGCAAGGTGTACCGGCGGGAACTGTTTGCACAGGTGCGCTTTCCGGCTTACTATACCTGCTTTGAGGATGCCATCATCCATTTTCTGGTATTCCGGCTGGCAAAGACTGTGGCCTCTGTGCCGGAGATGGTCTATCTGTGGCGCAAAAACCCCAAGGGGCTTACCGCCACAAGTCAGCACCGCCCTGCCGCCGTGCAGAGCTACTGGATCATGGAGCAGCTGGCAGTGCAGGATGCTGCGCTGGGCCTGCCCCACGATGCGTTATACCGCTGCACCCTGACGCTGCAGCTTTCGGCTTTCTGCTATGCCACTGTATCCGGCCTGCCGCCGGAAACGCAGCAGGCTGTTTTCCGGTTGTGCTGTGCTTTGTACGCAAAGGCGCTGCCGCAAGCGGGCGCACTGCCCCGCCGTGCCCGCTGGGGTGCCCGGGCGCTGCGGCAGCAGGACTTTGGGCTGTGGTGCCGCTACGGCAGAAGATTTCAGTTGTTATAATATAAGGAGTACCCATGATACGAGTGCTGCATTCGGTCAGCAATATGGACCGCGGCGGGATCGAGACCATGCTGATGAACTACTACCGGCATATCGACCGCGAAAAGGTCCAGTTTGATTTTATCGTCAACAAGCAAAAGCCCGGCGATTACGACGACGAGATCCGCCGTCTGGGCGGGCATATCTACCAGAGTCCGGGATTAAACCCGCTGCACTACCCGGCGTATCTGCGCTTTGTGCAGCAGACCGTGGCCGCAGACCCCGCATCCGCATCCTGCACGCCCACAACGAGGCGATGGGGCTTTATGCCCTGAAGGGTGCAGAGAAGGCCGGGCTGCAAGTGCGCATTGCCCACGCCCATAACATCTGGATCGTCCGGGACTACAAGTGGCCGCTGAAGATGTTCTGTAAACAGTTGCTGCCCGGCGCCGCCACCCACCTGTGGGCCTGCGGCCGGGATGCGGGCATCTACTACTTTGGCAAAGCGGACTGGGAGCGCCGGGGACAGATCATTCCCAACGCCATCGAGCCGGAGACCTTCCGCTTCTCCCCCGCCGTCCGCGCCGAAATGCGGGCGCGCTACGGGCTGGAAGACCGGGTGGTTCTGGGTCATGTAGGCCGCTTTGATGTCCGCAAGAACCACGAGCGTCTATTGGAGATCTTTGCCGCCTTTTTGCAGCTGGAGCCCCGGGCGATGCTGGTGCTCATTGGTACCGGCAGGCTGGAGCAGGCTGTCCGTGCACAGGCGCAGGAACTGGGCATCACAGACCACATCCTGTTTGCCGGGTTGCAAAGCAATGTGGCCGACTGGTACCAGATGATGGATCTCTTCGTCATGCCCTCCCGCTTTGAGGGTCTGCCGGTGGTGGGGATCGAGGCGCAAGCCGCTGGGCTGGGGTGCGTATTTTCGGACGCAGTGCCGGCGGAGGTGCTGCTTTCTTCCCATGCCATCCAGATCCCGCTTTCCGCCAGCAATGCAGACTGGGCAGCAGGCTTGCAGCGGATGCTCCACCAGCCCTGCGACCGATCTGCTGGTGCAGAACTGATCCGACAGGCTGGCTACGATATCAACATCGCCGCCGCCCGCTTACAGCAGCAGTACCTGCAACTGGGAGGGCAGGCGTAGCCCCCCGGCGGCTGCGGGAACACCCACAATAAAAGGAGAGCCCTTTTCATGCGCACATTGGATCAGATCCTGACCAAAAAGGATTACAGCCGGAAAACTCCGGCCTCTTTGTTTTATAAGGACAGCCCACTGTGGCAAAAACTGCTGACCATCGGTTGCGTGGTCTTTTTGGCCGGTGCCGGGCTGGGAGAGTGGAAACCAATCAACAGCGCAGTGGGCGGCCTTCCCAAAGCCATCTCTCTGGGGGTGATCGGGCTGGCAATGCTGTACACCCTGTTTTACCCGGACGAAAAGCGTCTCCGGGAGTTATGGAAGCCTACCCTGCTTTATATGTCCCTGATGGCGGTGCTGTTTTTCTGGTCGATGGTCATCTGGATCGAAAGCTTTGCCGCAGTGTCTTCCATGATCCGAAGCTGCTCCAAGATCGTGTTCCAGAGTATTGCCATCCTCACTGCCGTGGCGCTGGTCTATCTGTTCCGGGAAAAAGCCATCGAGCTGTTTACCATCAGCATCTGCATTGCCAACACGGCCATCATGCTGCTGAGTATTCCTGGCTACGGTTTTGCAGCCAGCATCCAGTCTCTCGTTACCTGTCTGATCACCTTCGGTGATGCGGATGGCTATGCGCTGCAGCTGGAGATTCACGACCTGACCTTTGTGTTCGGGCAGATGATCTTGTACTACGCCGTTTTTGCTCCTCGTACTACCCGGCAGGAAAAGCGCAAGCGCTGGCTGTATCTGCTGCTCTGCTGCTGGTTTTTTCTGGTCGGCATGAAGCGCATCGCCATCCCGGCGGTGGTTCTGTTCGTCCTGATCGCTCTGCTTCTCCGCAAGCGCAAAGTCCCCGGCTGGTTTTACCCGGCAGTGGGCGTCTGCTGTATCCTGTTTTTTCTGGCATTCCTCTACTGTGTGCGCTACGGTGTTATTTCAAGGTTGCTGAACAGTTTTGGCATTGACATGATGGGACGGGACTACCTGTGGAGCATGGCGAACCCCTACTATGAATTTTCTATCACATATATCGGCCGCGGTTTTGAATATGTGGACACCATCATCGCCCAGTGGTATAATGACGGGCTCATCAACCAGCCTTACCCCTTCCACAACGACATCCTGAAGGTCTTTGTAGAGGTAGGCTTTCCGGGTTTTCTGCTCTGGTCCAGCATCCAGTATGTTCTGGCTCCGCTGTTCTGGCAGCGCTATGCAGACCAAGAGACCACGTTGCTGTATCTGTCCGAGCTAGGCTATATGACGGTGACCTACCTGACCGATAATACCGCCTTTTATTTCTGGAGCACGATGGCGCTGCGTCTGGTGACGCTTGCCTACGCCATGGAGCGCAAAAAGCCCCCGGAACCCAAGGTGTGGATGCCGGACAGTCGGCAGGAGATGCGGGACCGCATCCATATTCTGATGAAGGAAGTGTGACGGCAAGGAGTGAAAACAATGCCCTGTATCTCGTTTATAGTGCCTGTTTATAATATGGAGCGCCTGCTGCCCCGGGCGCTGCGCTCACTGCGGGCGCAGACTTTGACCGACTTCGAGGCCATTCTCATCAACGATGGCTCCAAGGACGGCAGCGCCGCGCTGTGTGCACAGGCTGTTGCCGAGGATGCGCGCTTTCGCTTCATCGACCAGCCCAACGGCGGCGTAGCCGCTGCCCGCAACGCGGGTCTGGATGCAGCCCGGGGCGAGTATATCTTCTTTCTGGATCCGGATGACTGGGTAGAGCCGGATGCGGCAGAAGTGCTGTATCATGCCGCCCGGAATGCTGATGCGGACTGCGTGGAGTTTGGGCTGTATCTGGACAGCTATGATGAAAATGACCGGCTGCTGCACACGCAGACCAGCGGCAGCACCCTCTCCGGCGTGTACCGGGGCGCGCCCTTCAGGGAACATTTCGACGAGACGGCGTCCTCGTATCTGGTCACCAATAAGCTGTTCCGCCGGGCGTTTCTGGAGCAGCATCGGCTGCGTTTCTCCTGCCATCAGCTGGGGGAGGACGGGCTGTTCTTTGTAGCCTTTTATCGTCAAAATCCCGGCTGTCTGGTGGTGCTGGAAAAGCCGCTGTACCACTACACCGCTGCCCGGCGGGGCAGCCTGTCCAACAGCTACCACCCGGAGCGTCTGGAGGATAACTTTTATCTCAGCGATGCAGTGTGGGACACCGTTGCCGCGTGGGGCTTACAGGACAGCCCCATGCACCGCGCAAAGGCGAGCTACTGCACGATCCGCGACCTGATGATGGGAATCAAGAATCTTGGATGCAGCCCGCTTTCCCTTGCAGAGCAGACTGCTTGGCTGCGCAGTACCCTGCAAAAGCCCCGGGTGCGCACGGCGGTGCGCAGCACCCCACTGCACGCCATGCAGAGCCGGAACGACCAGGTAAAGCTGTTGCTGCTCAAGCTGCGGCTATGCCGCGCGGTGCTGCTGCTCTCGGGCGCAAATCAGCGTAAGAATACCTGAAGAGAAACGCAAAAATCCCCCCGCTGCCGACTGGCAGCGGGGGGATTTGTTACCGATTTAAATGAAAATCAACGCTTAGTTCTGCTTCATGCGAGCGAAGCAGTCAGAGCAGTAGACCGGACGGTCCTCACGGGGCTGGAAGGGAACCTTGCAGGCCTTGCCGCAAGCTGCGCAGACAGCGTCGAACATCTGACGCTCGCCGCTGTTGCTGCGTGCGCCGCCGTTCTTGCGGGCGTCACGGCAGGGCTTGCAGCGCTGGGGCTGGTTCTCGAAGCCGCGAGAAGCGTAGAACTCCTGCTCGCCGGCAGTCCAAACAAATTCCTTACCGCAGTCCTTGCAGACCAGAGTCTTGTCTTCAAACATAGTAGTATCTCCTCTTTAGTTAGTTCTTGCCCACGGAAGGATTGTAACCATACCTTTGGTTTTGGGACCATCGCGCTGATCAGTAAGCTTACCAGGGGCTTGAATAGATAAACGCCCTCGGATTGAGGACTTTCCTATTGTACCGTTATTTTTGAGATTTGTCAACCAAAAAACAACCGTTCGCCCTTTTATTTGTACACATGGCACAAACCGACAGCATATATTTGGGTAAAATCACCGCCGGAAGATAGAAAAGCGGCGCGCCGCACAGGTTATGTGCAGCGGCAGATAATTTATGATTTGCGGTTCAGAAACACCTGCGGGTGTTTCTGAACCACTTTTTCATACAAGCAAAAAGGGGCTGCCGCACATTCTGTGCAGCAGCCCCTGCAAAGCCCTTTGGGAAAAGCTTACTTCTCGATGACTTCCTTGGTGTCGCGGGCGATCATCAGCTCCTCGTCGGTAGCAATGACCAGCGTGCGCACCTTTGCGCCCCAAGCGGTGATCTCGCACACATCGCCAACAGGGTGCTTGTTCTTCTCGGTGTCGATGCGGATGCCCAGCCAATCCATGTGGTGGCAGATCTTTGCACGGGCAATGGCATCGTGCTCGCCGATGCCGCCGGTAAAGACGATGGCATCCACGCCGCCCATAGCTGCAATGTAGCTGCCGATGGTCTTTTTGATCTGGTAGTTCAGCATATCGGAAGCCAGCTGTGCGCGCTTGTTGCCGGCCGCGGCAGCCTCTTCCACATCGCGCTTATCGCTGGAAACACCGGAGATGCCCAGCAGGCCGGACTTCTTGTTCAGGATCTCGTCCAGCTCGTGGCCGGTGATGTTCAGGGTGTACTTCAGGTAGTTGACCACAGAGGGGTCCAGGTCGCCGCAGCGGGTGCCCATCATCAGGCCGGCCAGCGGGGTCATGCCCATGGAGGTATCCACCACCTTGCCCTGATCGACTGCGGCAATGGAAGAACCGTTGCCCAGATGGCAGGTGATCAGCTTCAGGCGCTCAATGGGCTCTTCCAGATACTCGGCTGCCTTGTGGGCAACGTACTTGTGGCTGGTGCCGTGGAAGCCGTAGCGGCGCACGCCGTACTTCTCATAGTACTCGTAGGGGATGGCGTACATATAAGCCTTCGGCGGCATGGTGCTGTGGAAGGCGGTGTCGAACACAGCCACCATGGGAATGTTGCCGAACACCTTGCGGGCGGCCTCGATACCCAGAATACCGGCGGGGTTGTGCAGAGGAGCCAGCGGGCTCAGCTCACGCAGAGTGTTGATGACCTCATCGGTGATCAGGCAGCTGCTCTTGAACTTCTCGCCGCCGTGCACAACGCGGTGGCCGATGGCGTCGATCTCGCTCACGTCATTGATGCACTTGCCTGCACCGGTGGTCATCTTCTTCACGACCTCGGCAAAAGCCTCGGTGTGGGTGGGGAAGATTGCCGGGGTGGTAGCCTTGGTGCCGTTGGCCTCGTGAGTGATCATGCTGCTCTCCATGCCAATGCGCTCGCACAGGCCTTTGCACAGCACCTTTTCGCCGTCCATATCGATCAGCTGATACTTCAGGGAAGAAGAACCGCAGTTAATAACCAGAATCTTCATCTGTGTTGCCTCCTGAAAATTTTTGTACCGTCCGCAGCCTAAAAACCTGCGGACAGAATTTTACAGATTCCTATGTTTATTATATAATAGGTGTGGCGGCTTTTCAAGGCGCAACCCGGGCAAAGCGGTAAAACTTGTGTACAAGGTTTTTGTATATCCTGCCCACAAATCCCGGAAACAGCAGGATTTTTCTGTATATCCGATATAAATTTAACAATCTGTTGGCGAAAAGGAGCAGTTCCATGAAGTTTGCAGGCATCATTGCGGAGTACGACCCCTTCCACAACGGCCACGCATGGCAGCTGGCGCAGGCGCGGGCGCTGGGGGCGCAGCGGGTGGCCGTTGCCATGAGCTGCGGGCTTACCCAGCGGGGCGCGCTGCCGCTGCTGCCGGAGGCGGTGCGGGTGCAGGCGGCGCTGGCCTGCGGAGCAGACCTTGTGTTTGCCCTGCCCGCGCCCTGCGCCTGCGCCGGTGCCGAGGCCTTTGCCCGGGCGGGGGTGCGCATTCTGGCCGCTGCCGGGTGCGACGCACTGGTCTTTGGGGCAGAGACCCCGGACACCGCCCTGCTGCAAAAAGCTGCCCGGGTGCTGTGCAGCGAGGACTACCGCGCTGCGCTCAGGCAGCAGCTTGCCGCTGGGGCGCGCAGCTTTGCCGCCGCCCGGCAGGCGGCGGTGCAGGCGCTGTGCCCGGGGGCAGACATCGCCGCACTGCTGGACAAGCCCAACAATAATCTTGCCGTAGAGTATTGTAAAGCCATCATAGAACAGAATGTAGAAATGCAGCCCATCGCCCTGCCCCGGCAGGGCGCAGACCACGGGCAGGCGCTGACCGAAAGTGCTCATGCAGCCTTTGCCAGCGCCAGTGCCCTGCGGGCACTCTGGGCGGAGGGCGGCGCGGCGGCACTGGCACCTTATGTGCCGCAAAAGGCGCTGAAACTGTATAAACAAGAAGAATATGACGGAAAGTATACAGATTTTGTGATCATGGGGCACTGCGAGCTGGCACTGCTGCGGGCAGCCTGCGCAGGGCAAGCTCCCTTTGCCGCAGTGCGCGGGGTATCCGAGGGGTTGGAGCACCGGCTGGAAAATGCTGTGCGGAAGACCGCAAGTCTGCCCGCTTTGCTGGACGCCCTGACCACCGTGCGTTACCCCCGGGCGCGGATGCGGCGGCTGGCAATGGATGCGGCGCTGGGCTACACCGCCCAGACCCCGGCGCTGCCGCCCTATCTGCACCTGCTGGGCGCACGCAAGGAGGCTCTGCCCCTGCCCGGGGAAACGGCGCTGCCGCTGTCCCACTCGCTGGCGCGGCTGGCGCGGGAAAACGAGACCTGCGCCCAAATGGCTGCCGACCAGAGCAGAGCCAGCGACCTTGGTGCGCTGTGCCGGACAAAACCGGAGCCGATGGGCGGAATATATCGTCAAAAAATTATCTTTTTGACGAATTGACAAAAAATAACGCCAAAAATTTTATATTGTACCCTCTTGTATCCGGCGCAGTTCGGGTGTATGATTAGAGTAATGCAATGTTGGATACAACGAACCTGTAAAAACGACTGTCCCCGCAGGGGAAACACAAGGAGGAACCCATGGCACTTCATGTTCTGGACGAAGCCAACCGCTGCCTCGGCTGCAAAAAGCCGATGTGTCAGGAGGGCTGCCCCATCCACACCAATATCCCGGAGGTCATCCGTCTGCTCAAGGCAAACCAGATGGACGATGCAGGCCGGATGCTGTTTGAAAACAACCCTCTGACCACTGTGTGCAGTCTGGTGTGCAACCACGAAAAGCAGTGCGAGGGCCACTGCATCCGCAACCGGATGCCCAGCCACGACCCGGTGCACTTTTCCATCATCGAGGACTATATCTCCACCACCTACGCCAACAAGATGACCGCAGGCCCTGCCCCGAAAAACGGCATGAAGGCTGCTGTGGTGGGCTCCGGCCCGGCAGGCCTGACCATCGCAGTGCTGCTGGCACGCTGGGGCTACGATGTGACCATTTTTGACGCCCGGGATAAGATCGGCGGCGTGATGCGTTACGGCATCCCCAACTACCGCCTGCCGGACAGTGTGCTGGACGATTTCCAGTATCGTCATCTGGAGCTGAAGGGCATCAAGGTGCGCCCCAATACTACCATCGGCAAGACCATTACCATCGACGATCTGTTCCGCGACGGCTACAAGAGCGTGTTCATCGGCGCCGGTCTGTGGAAGGCCAACGCCATGCACATCAAGGGCGAGAGCCTTGGCAACGTGGCTTTCGGCATCGACTATCTGGCAAACTCCAAGGCCTTCCGTCTGGGCGATGACGTGGCTGTCATCGGCGTGGGCAACTCCGCCATGGACTGCGCCCGCACTGCCATCCGCAACGGTGCCCGCCACGTTACCTGCTACGCCCGCCGGGACGAAAGCTGCATCAGCGCCTCCGAGTACGAGGTGAGCTACGCTAAGCTGGAGGGCGTGGGCTTCCGGTTCTGCAAGGCACCGGTGGAGATCCGCGAGGACGGCCTGATCTGCCGCGACACCGTCAAGGGCGAGGATGGCAAGTTTACGCAGGTAGAGGGCAGCGAGACTTTTTACCCCCACACCGGCGTCATCGTGTCGGTCAGTCAGGGTTCTGAGAGCAACCTCGTCAAGACCACGACCGGCATCGAGACCAACCAGAAGGGTCTGCTGAGCGTCAGCGAGGACGGCCGCACCACCCGCGAGGGCGTATTTGCCGGCGGCGACGCCGTCATGGGCGCACGCACCGTGGTGGAGGCTGTGGCTGTTGCCAAGAAGGTGGCTGTCGCCATGGACGAATATATGAAGAGCCTGCCCGCCGACACCACTGCTGACCCCTATGCCGACATCCCGGTGTTCCAGACCCCTACCTCTGACGTGCTGGCAAAGCAGCAATTATAATAAATAGTAAGGCGGGAAGGTCCGTGGACCTTCCCGCCTTACTATTTATTTTTATAACTTATAACATTACCCGCAGGGTAAACTGCCCGTCCTTGGCGGCAAAGCTGGTCAGGCCGCCGTACCGCTCCGAGATGGCGCAGATGCTGCGCACTCCAAGCCCGTGACCGGTGCGGTAGGTGCTGGCGCGCTGCTGGGAAAGGCGCAGCGCCTCGATCTCGCGCATGGCCTGCGTAACTTGCAGGTTCAGGCTGGTCTGTAACTGCTCCATCTGGATGCGCTGCCGCTCCACCCGGGAGGCGCGCAAAATGGAGCACAGAAAGGCTGCACAGCACACAAAGAACATGAACTCCACCGCCGCCGGGTTCGCCTCGGACAAAAGGCTGGTGTAGACATGGGTGATGTAGTCAAAAAGATAGCCCACCAGCGGCACGATGCCGAACTGGCACTGCACCGAGGCCGGGTAGTGGGAAAGCTGCCGCATGGAGGGTGCAACGAAGCGGATGAACAGCAGCAGCAGCGGCAGGGTGAACAGCAGCTCTGCCACCGGCTGCACCAGCGGATGCTGCGGGAGGAACAGTGCCACCGCCAGCGCCACCCAGCGTGCGCCCCTGCACCTCGCAGTATTCCAGACTGTCCAGCGTAATGCGGGTCACGCCGCTTTTGCAGCGCAGGATCAGGCTGTGCTGGGTGCGCTTGCGGCACTCGGCCAGCACAGCATCGGTAAGGCGGAAAAAGCTGTCCTTCCAGATGGGCTTGAGCTGGTAGTAGTATGCGCCTACCACATAGGACTGTACGGCAAATTCCGAAGAAGAAGTCACAAAGATGATCTGCACCGCCGTGTCATACCGGCGGATCTCCCGGGCGGCATTGATGCCGTTGATGCCGGGCATGAGCACATCCAAAAACAGCACATCAAAGCGCACCCCGGCCTCGATATCCGCCAGAAGCTCCATGGGCTTTGTATAGGGGGCCAGCTCCAGCTGCACCCCCCGCAGGGTGCGGTACTGCTCCAGAAAATCCTGCATCTGATGCAGCAGCGCGGCATCGTCATCACAGAAAGCGATCCGGGTCATAGCAAAGAAATCCTTTCCGAACAAAAAATCCACCCCTTAACGATACCACATCCGTGCCGTTTCGTCACATCTTTTTCGCAAATTTGCAAGCTTTTTATATCCCCGGCGGCTGCACCGCGCACCCTTTCGGCAGAGTGTTCAACGGCAGCGCGGTCCCCTTGTGCAGAACCTCCAAAAATCGCGCAGAAGCTTGTATTTTGCCTGCGGAGCGTGTACAATAAGCACAGAATATGTTTGCGCAGAGCAGGAGAGCGACAGACAGAGCAGATAGCTTTGTTTGGTGCGCTCTTTTTTGTTTTGCGCTCAAGCTTCAGAGCAAGGAGAGAAGATCATGAGCCAGACCAAATATATCCTCTCACTGGATCAGGGCACTACCAGCAGCCGGGCGATCCTGTTTGACAACGAGCAGAACATCGTCTGCGTGCAGCAGCGGGAATTTGAGCAGATCTACCCCCATCAGGGCTGGGTGGAGCACAACCCCATGGAGATCTGGTCCAGCCAGTACGGCGTGATGAACGAGGTGATCGCCCAAAGCGGCGTGGACCCCAGAGACATTGCGGGCATCGGCATCACCAACCAGCGCGAGACCACCATCCTGTGGGACAAGAACACCGGACGCCCGGTGTATAACGCCATCGTCTGGCAGTGCCGCCGCACCGCGCCCCTTGTGGACGAGCTGCTCAAGACCCCCGGCATGGCGGACTACATCCGGGAAAACACCGGCCTTGTGCCGGACGCCTATTTCTCTGCCACCAAGATCAAGTGGATCCTGGAAAACGTCCCCGGTGCGCGGGAAAAGGCCGAGGCCGGGGAGCTTTTGTTCGGTACGGTGGACACTTGGCTGGTCTGGAAGCTGACCGGCGGCAAGGTGCACGTTACCGACCGCACCAACGCCAGCCGCACCATGCTGTACAACATCCGCACGCTGGACTGGGACGACACCCTGCTCAAGGCGCTGGACATCCCCCGCTGCATCCTGCCCAGCGTGAAGGACTCCAGCGAGGTGTACGGCTACACCAACATTCAGGGCGTGGACGTACCGGTGGCCGGTATTGCGGGCGACCAGCAGGCTGCGCTGTTCGGGCAGGGCTGCTTTAAGCCCGGCGACGTGAAAAACACCTACGGCACCGGCTGTTTCCTGTTGATGAACACCGGCAACAAGATCTACCAGAGCAAGAACGGTCTGGTCACCACCATCGCCATCAGCCTTGACGGCGAGGTAGAATATGCGCTGGAAGGCTCCGTCTTTGTGGGTGGCGCGGTCATCCAGTGGATCCGGGACGGGATGCACCTGATCCAGGACAGCTGCGATTCCGAGTACTACGCCCAGAAGGTGCCGGACAACGGCGGCGTGTACATCGTGCCCGCCTTTACCGGTCTGGGCGCACCTTACTGGGATATGTACGCCCGGGGTGCCATTCTGGGCATCACCCGCGGCACCACCCAGAACCACATCATCCGCGCAGCAGAGGAATCCATCGCCTACCAGAGCGCCGACCTGATGTGGGCCATGGAGAAGGACACCGACATCACCATCAGCACCCTGAAGGTGGACGGCGGTGCCAGCCGCGACCACTTCCTGATGCAGTTCCAGTCCGACATCCTGAACAAGGAAGTGCTGCGCCCCGCCATTCGGGAGACTACCGCCCTTGGCGCGGCGTATCTGGCCGGCCTTGCCACCGGCGTGTGGAAGAGCCGGGAGGAGATCAGCCACCTGTGGAGCTGCAACCAGCTGTTTGAGCCAAAAATGGACGCCGCCCAGCGGGAAAAGTTGGTCAGGGGCTGGCACAAGGCCGTGGGCCGCAGTCAGGACTGGGCCGAGCACGAGGTGTAAGGCAGGAAAAAGTTTGACAGGATAACATTATAATACCCCCGGCAGGCTGCCACCGTAATGGTGATTGCCTGCCGGGGGTGTTTTAGTGGAGCATTGTATCACGAAATGACTACGGATGCAAGACGGATAATTCTGATGGTGAGGGCAAGACGGATAATTCTGATGGTGAGGGCAAGAACCGTCCCGTGGCCACAAATTTTCAATTCTTGAAAATTTCCAGCCCCTTGGGACGGCTTCTTGTTGGGGTGTGCCTGCTCCAAACCTTGCTTCATAATATCGATCATGACCGATCAACGACTGATTTATAGTAATTGCCAAAGTCTGCAAGTGCATTGACGATTGGTAACATTTCCATTCCGAGATCGGTCAACCCATATTCTACTTTGGGAGGATTTTCGTGATAATCACGGCGGTAGGCAAGCCCATCATCAATCATCTGTCTTAAGCTCTCGGTCAAAACTTTCTGCGAGATCCCGTCGATGCTTCTTTGCAACTCATTGAATCTCCATGGACGCTCTTTCAGATTGCGCAGAAGCAAGAGTTTCCATTTTCCGCCAATCAGGGATACTGCTGTTGCAACCGGACATTCCGGCAATTCTTCTTTTGTACGCATATCAGTCACCTCTGTATGTAGTATATCACATTCATTTTTGAGTGTACAGTTACAAAAAAGTGCGTACTTGTTTTTGAATGTGCAAGATTCTATACTTAGCGCAGGCAATGAAAGATTGCGAATCAAAATGGAGGTGCTTACAATGGCAAGCTACACAAAAATGACAGTTGGAAAAGAAAATCGGACGGAGCTTCATGAAAAGCTCGCCCTGACTGGTGCGGAGATCAGCCTGAATACGCTTCCTGCGGGAGCAAATGTTCCGTTTGTCCACTCCCACAAGGCAAATGAGGAAATCTACGGTGTTCTTTCCGGCAAAGGCAAGGTCGTTATCGATGGCGAAGAAATCAGCCTTGCAGCAGGCGACTGGCTGAAGATTTCTCCCATGGCAAAACGTCAGTTCTTTGCTGCAAGCAATTCTGAGATCACTTATATTTGTATTCAGGTCAAGGAGAATTCTCTCGAAGGCTATACTGCAACGGATGCTGTGATCTACTGATAAAACATATCAAAACAAAAGGCAGGATACCACTACCATAGTGATACCCTGCCTTTGCTTATTTTTGTTCTCGTCCTGTCACAACAAAAAATCCCCGAACCGAATGGTCTGGCGGCATCTTTCTTGGTAGACATTCCTACGCGTTGGAAACCGCGCACTAATCAAAGCCCTGCTAGGGCTTTGATTGCCTTCGCTGCGCTCGGCACGTGCTGTTCGAGTCCTGTACCGTCCTGCTCTGACGCAGGTTAGTGGATGACGCAACAAAAAAGCCCCTGACCGAAGTCAGGGACTCTTGTTTTGGTGGAGCATTGTCCACAGCACTCGAACCCAACACTTCCTCACGGGTGACCGTTTTGGCATCATCCGTGAAGTTGA
>NZ_PXUP01000068.1 GCF_003324185.1 Faecalibacterium prausnitzii | reverse complement strand
CTTTTTCGCTGCGTTTCGCAATTTTCACATTTCAATCTGCTCGCAGATTGTTGACAAGCTGCGCTTGACCCGATACTATAAAGGCAAGTCGAATACGCGCCAAGGAGGTGCAACCATGACCGCCGTGATCTACGCCCGCTATTCATCCGACAGCCAGCGTGAAGCGTCCATTGAGGGACAGCTGCGCGACTGCAAGGACTACGCCGAGAAGAACGGCATCACCGTGGTCGGCACCTACATTGACCGTGCCTACTCTGCCAAGACAGATGACCGCCCAGACTTTCAGCGGATGATTAAGGACAGCGCGAAGAAAATCTTCGATGTAGTTCTGGTCTGGAAGCTGGACCGCTTTGCCCGGAACCGATTCGATGCCGTGAACTACAAGTACCAGCTGGAAAAGAACGGTGTCCATCTGGTGTCTGCCATGGAACCCATTTCGCAGGGGCCTGAAGGCATTATGGTGGAGAGTATGCTGATTGGCATGGCGGAATACTATTCCGCCGAGCTTGCCCTGAAAGTGGCGCGCGGTGAGCGCGAAAACGCCCTCCAGTGCAAGTACAACGGCGGTGTGGTGCCGCTGGGTTTCACCATTGGCAAGGAGGACAGGCTGTACCATATCGACCCGGAGACGGCTCCCATCGTGCAGGAGATCTTCACCCGGTATGCCGACGGCGAACCGGCCGAGAAGATTGCAGCATCCCTGAACGAGCGCGGTCTGCGTACCCGCACCGGGAAGCCGTTCGTGAAGAACAGCTTCTTCCAGATCTTCCGCAACCGCCGCTATATCGGCGAATACCGCTACAAGGACATTGTGACGCCGGGCGGCATCCCGGCCATTATCGACCAAGACCTGTTTGACCGTGTGCAG
The DNA here is from genome assembly GCF_003324185.1 of Faecalibacterium prausnitzii. Taxonomy (GTDB): domain Bacteria; phylum Bacillota; class Clostridia; order Oscillospirales; family Ruminococcaceae; genus Faecalibacterium; species Faecalibacterium prausnitzii. Next base: position 86 of record NZ_PXUP01000068.1, on the reverse strand, counting down.
CAGCGTTTCGAGCAGAACAGGATCGCCCATGGTCGGCCTGCAAAAGAGGATGTGAGCTATCTGCTGACCACCAAGCTGTTCTGTGG
>NZ_PXUP01000067.1 GCF_003324185.1 Faecalibacterium prausnitzii | reverse complement strand
CTTCACCGCATCGCCAAGCGGCTCCACGATGAAAAAGTCTTGAAGCCGTGTTACTACAAGAAAGAGATGTTTGGCCGCTTTATTGATGATGAAAAGATGTATGATTGGGACAGTGCCTATATCAGTCAGGTTCTGCACAGCCCAGTCTACGCCGGACACATCATCTACGAAGCCAAGCCCACCGTGTCCATGAAATCCAAAAAGCGGCGTTATATTCCGTTTGAAGAACGCGCTATCGTTCCGAATACACATGAAGCAATCATCCCACAAGACCGCTGGGAAAACGTGCAGCGAATCCTTTACAGCCGTTCCGGTTGTTTTATGTGCGATAAGACCGACTACGACAATATCTTCAAGGGCATCGTCCGCTGTGCAGACTGCGGCAGAACGATGTTAGTCAAGGTCGAGCACAGGCGCAAACGTAACAGTGTTCTGGATCAGACCTTTTATTGTTGCAGCACTTATCGGAAATATGGTGCGAAAGCCTGTGACTCGCATAATTTGGAAGCCCGTGTTCTGCATGAAGCTGTCTTTGCGGACATTCAGGCACACGCAAAGGCCGCTGTGAGCAATCGGGAAGCCCTTGTGAAGAAGATTGCAAATCAGATGCACCTCCGGGTGTCCTCTGACCGGGCGCAGCACAAACGGGATTTGAAGCAGTGTAAAGCACGAATCGCAGAAATCGAAGACCTGTATGCAAAACTTTATGAGGACGTATCAAAGGGACTTCTCCCGGAGAAACGTTTTCAAATGCTTGCAGATCGCTACGACAAAGAACAGGCTGAACTGACCGAGAAGATTGAGCAGTACGAGCGGGAAGGCCGTGCTGAACACGATCAGCTGGACAAGATTCAGGATTTTATTGATGAAGTCAGCAAGTACGCTGGCATCACCGAACTGAACTATAAGATTCTGCATCAGCTGATTGACAAGATTCTGGTATCCAGAGCGGAAAAGGTCGATGGCGAATACGTCCAGAAAATCCAGATTTTCTACCGCTTTATCGGCCCATTGGATGCCATCGAGTAACAA
>NZ_PXUP01000066.1 GCF_003324185.1 Faecalibacterium prausnitzii | reverse complement strand
CTTGCTCTAAAAAACTACCGCTTTCCTCGGCGGCTCTGGTTTGCGGATATACTGGCTTGCTCCACCAATATAGCGATTGCGGCGGCGTGTTCTGCCCGCTGTTCACCACTACAACGGTGAAAAGGGGTCGTTTTGGCAAACGCAGCGGAAATTTTTTTGTTTTCCCTGTCTGCTCCCTACAACAATCCGGCGGTGTGGTTTGCCAAAGATTTTTGAAAATGGGCGCAAAAAAAGCAGTAAACCTTTTCAAGATTTACTGCTTATCTGCCGCTGTGATGGGCGGCGGTATTAAATTGTCAGCCGTTTTTCAAATGGAATTTATCTGCAATCGCTTTCTTTCCGCTTTCCAATTCCTTTTCTGTAATCTTCCATAATCCTAACGCAATGATCTGCTATCTTTTGCATTCCGAGTTCTTCAAAAAAGGCAATTTGTATTTTCATCAGTTCTTCACAAACAGTCAACTTCTGCTCATCCATATTACTAATAGCAAGCCATGGGAACGCTTTATATTTCTTAGTGTCCCCAATGAGAAAATTGTACCCTATCAACTCATTTTCACGGAAAACGAAATAGAATTGTGGGCCTGAACCTGGAACTGACTTTTCCATAATTTGCTGCATTGTTCTCACGCCGCCGTATGCCGGAAAAAAACCTATTCGCTCAAGAGCATTTAATATGTCAATCCTTTTATCTGTGGGTATGTCTCTATAATTGATAATCTGTTCCATTTGCTCTACCCTCATTGAAGTTTAATTTGTCAGGCTCTAATTATACAACTTTTCTGTTTAGCGGTCAAAGCGGAACTTCAACAGGCTTTCTATCAGTTGCCTGACGATATGCTCCTGCATATCCGTGTTAATCTGTCCGTCCATTTTCGCACAAGAGCGGACATATCCCGCATAATGGGATAGGACGGCGGCAACAGCTTCCGGGTCGCCCTCGCTTGCCTTAACGATTGTCTCATAGGGAAGTAGCTGGCTCATAGGACAAACCCTCCAACTCTGCCCGTAGCCGCCGTAAAATCATCTGAATACGCCGCCCGGTTGTGTTGCCAGCCCGTCCATATCTCCGTCCAATCTCCCTATGCGTCAATCGTTGGAAGTAGTACA
>NZ_PXUP01000065.1 GCF_003324185.1 Faecalibacterium prausnitzii | reverse complement strand
TTGAGTGCGGATGCTCAGGCTTTCGCTGTTTGAACCGTCATCTTTTGACAGCCGGCAGTATAAAGCAGTTACTTTTTTGTCCTTTTCCATGTGTACCTCCATAATGGAAAAGAGACCTCATCAATCACATTGTAGCGGATGCTGCGTGATGATGCAAGCCCTTTTCCGCAGTAAAACGTCCAATTAGCCAGCGGCGAGATACGATTCGGCAGTTTTACGAATTTCTTCTTCCGCAAGCCGCTGAAAAAGCGTATTCATCGGCACATTGCCGATATAATGGCGTTCCACGATCAGGCGCACGGACTTCGGACTTCTCGGCGCACGTTTACGTGTGGTGGGCTTCTTCTCAGATTTTTCTTTGTTCAAGGGCAGACCTCCTCATTCATGTGGTGCAAATACGGAAAGGAATGGATGGATTCTATTCGTTTTTCTCTTTTTGTTTTATTACGTTGGTTAGGTAAAAGTTTTCTTTGATACAGTCTTTAAGGCTGCTATACTGCATAGGAAAAATATCTTTTGCAGATGCCATTAAGAATCTGCATCACAGAATCGTGATTTTGGCGGTTCTTGAATCGTGAAAAACGCAGAACTATTCAACATTTGGAATTTTCACAAAGATGTGATTGGGCGAAGAAAACCGCGTTCGTCTGCGCTCGATCAATCCCGCAGCGTCCAATTCCTTAAGCGCACTGGAAACACTGACAGTGCTGCGCCCTAGCTGCTCAGCCAAAGAGCAAATCGTAAAAATGACAAACACGAAACCACGTTCATCTATCCAGAGATTTTTCTGCGAGAGCGTGGCACGGTCGAGCAGCAGCGCATAAGTCATTTTTGCAGTCTGGCTCAGGTCAAGTTCCAAAAGGAAGCGTGGGTATGGGAGAAACGGCGGCAGCGGAGTTTGCGTGGTAAGATATTCTGAAATGTTGATCACCTCCAGCTGAAGCAGAAATCAGAAACAAAGAGTATGTAACGAGAATTGGTGGGTTCCAATTCTCCAGTCGCAGAAAAGCACGAAACAAGTGCTCAACTGCGTTAATAAGTTAAGGTCTCCCATATTGGTCCTCGACTTCCCTAGGAGTGGGGAATCGTCCGGCGGCGGGCTTGCACCGCACCATTGGCATTTCAGCCACCCCGTCTTCGTTATGACCGGGCTGCGAGTTACAGAAGTACCTTTTGTGAAGT
>NZ_PXUP01000064.1 GCF_003324185.1 Faecalibacterium prausnitzii | reverse complement strand
TTGGACGTGCAGGTAGCAAAATTGAAGGTGCTGCGCGGAGACTTCCAGAATCAGAAATATCGTCTGGAGGATAAGCTGCTCAAAACTTTCCCGGAGGAGATCCAGAAACAGAAAACCCGCATTGCTGCTTTACAACAGGACTCACAGATTGCAGCAGCACACCCGCAGGACAAAGAAAACTTCTGCGGCATGACCATCAAGGGCATGGTGTACGATGACAAAAAGGCTGCAGGCGAACGGCTGCTGCTGGCTCGGCAGGAGATGCCCAATGCTGATATGATGCTGCTGGGCACCTACCGTGGCTTTGAACTGAACATTCGATTCGACAGCTTCAAAAATGAGCATCAGGCCGTACTCCGGGCAGAGTTGAGTTACCCGGTGTCGCTGGGCGATGATGCGCGCGGCAATATCACTCGTCTGGACAATGCCATTGACAATTTCGCTGACCGTATTGCAGATGCCGAAAATGCTCTGCAAAACCTTGAACAGCAGAAGCAGGCCGCAGAGGTCGAAGTGGCAAAGCCCTTTGCACAGGAGGAAGAACTGGCCGAAAAGTCTGCCCGCCTTGCTGAATTGAACGCCTTGCTGAACATCGACCGTGACCGCAGTTCCTCGCAGGATGCTCCCGAAGAAACCGAAGAAACCGAAACACCTGCAACTCGTCCGTCTGTGCTGGCTGCACTGGGGGAAAAGACCAATCAGCCGGAGCCTGTCAAACCGTTCCGCAGCTATTATGATAAGGATGGTGATGCACGATGAAAGAAAAGCGGGATGAAACCATCATCCTGCGCTTGAGCAAAACAGAAAAGAACCGTATCTATGAAAAGATGCTCAGCATGGGCATCCGAAGCCTGAGTGCCTATATCCGCAAGATGGCACTGGACGGCTATTGCCTGCATCTCGACTTGAAAGAACTGCAACGCATGGCATATCTCTTGCAGATGTGCAGCAACAATCTGAACCAGTACGCCAAGCGTGCCAACGAGTGCGGCAAGGTCTACGCCGCCGACATGGAAGATCTGCGGCAGCGTCTGGATGAACTGATTGACATTGGCAAGCAGATTCTTTCCAAGCTGGCAGAGCTATAAAAATTCCCGCAGTTGGAGGACTGCGGGTGTACATATAACGCTTGACATCCTTGCAACGCAGTAGTCGATACCTTTATAATAAGGGCGAACAGAAAGGAAGTGCTTGATATGATGTCTATGCTGAAGAAAATTGTTCTTTTCCCGATTTCTCTCTTTGTGGCGTTTCTAGCTCTGATGGCAAGGTGGCTGCTAACCCTGTCCAGCTATGTAGT
>NZ_PXUP01000006.1 GCF_003324185.1 Faecalibacterium prausnitzii | reverse complement strand
GAACACAGAAGTTAAGCTTACTTGTGCCGAAGATAGTTAGCTGGAAACGGCTTGTGAAAATAGGTAGTCGCCGACTTTTATATGGCCCGTTGGTCAAGCGGTTAAGACAGAGGCCTCTCACGCCTTTAACATCGGTTCGATTCCGGTACGGGTCACCATATGCACCTCTAGCTCAGTTGGTAGAGCAACTGACTCTTAATCAGTGGGCCCAGGGTTCGAGTCCCTGGAGGTGCACCACAACAACAAAATCCGAACTTTTTTCCAATAGGAGAAGTGTTCGGATTTTTTGTTCGCAGAGTAAAACACAAGCGATGCTTGTGCATTAAAAACACAAACTGCTATAAACTACTTCATTCCCCTTCTTTTTCGCTGTTTACGATAGCCTGCACCTTGGTGGGCAGACCATAGATGCTGATGAAACCGGTGGCATCGTTCTGCTTATAGTCGCCGCTTGCGGCAAAGGTGGCGATGTCTTCACGATACAGAGAGAACGGCGACCAGACCCCTGCATTGATGAGGTTGCCCTTGTACAGTTCCAGACGCACCTTGCCGGTGACATGCTCCTGTGTGGAGGTGACAAAGGCACTCAGAGCTTTGCGCAGCGGGCTGAACCACTGGCCATCATACACCAGTTCGCCAAAGGTGATGGCCAGCTCAAAGCGCACCTGATCGTTGCCTTTGCCGGTGCTGCCGTGGCAGACCGCATCCGCACCCTCGGCGCGGGCAATCTCCACCACGCGTTTTGCCAAAATGGGGCGGGCAAAGCTGGTGCCCAGCAGATAACCCTCGTAATCTGCCCCGGCCTGCATGGTGGGAATGACGTAATCCTCCACAAATTCATCGGTCAGGTCTTCGATGTACAGCTTGGATGCGCCGCTTGCCTTGGCACGCTCTTCCAAGCCTTCCAGCTCACCCTTCTGCCCCACATTGCCGCACACGGCAATGACTTCGCAGTTGTTATAGTGCTCTTTCAGCCACGGGATGATAATCGATGTGTCCAGACCGCCGGAATATGCCAGCACGACCTTTTTGACCTCAAACATAGGAACTGCCTCCGTTCAAACCAACTTATATACTTTTCGATTTCCCTCGTGCAATTTCATGATTGCAGTGTCCGTTATACGGTCACTTGGAAAATGTGTAAAAAGTGTTCTGCATATAGCAGCAATATGAAAGCAGTATTTCACAGCGGGGCATTATGAACCTATAATAGTAGTTGGAAATAAACAGAAAGAGGGTCTTTTTGATGGCAACGATATTTCCAAGAGAAGAAAAGGCAGAGGCACTGTTCGGGGAGATCCTGAAAAATCCAGAAGCCTGCCACCGCCTGATGGATACCTTCAACGACTCGCTGGACATGGCAGACGTACTGGATGCGCCGGCCGTGAGTGCACAGCAGTTTGCCGCGGCGCTGTTCAATGCCTACGAGAACAAGGATCTGTCTGCCTTTCTGATGGCGATCTGCCAGCACAGTATGTTTGACCTACTACGGAACGCTGCTCTGATCCCGTTCAAATTCAACGCCGATGGTCAGCCGAACCCGGTGATCCTGACGGATGATGCCGGCGTTCTTTTGCCGAACAACAAATTTGCCGTGAGCAGCAAAGTATACGACCGGTTCATCCGGGTGTTCCAGAAGCAGGAAAAGGTAAAAATGTATCTTGCCAGCGGCTACTGCAAGTATCACGGCTACGACGAAGGATCGATGGATGTGGTGGAGTACCACTACAACCAGCATTTGGGGCTGCTGCTGATCTACGAACTGCCGGACACCGTGAAGCAGAAGGTAACGGAAGCGGAGGCCTACTCCACCGTCTGGGATATCCAGATGAAGCTGCAGCACGCACTGCCCCGTTCCGTGGTCTACTATGGACAGGATACGCTCAAGGACGGCGGAACCCGCTACGATGAACTTGGCGTTTTTCTGCCGCTGGAACACTTTGCCGACCGGCTGGAACGCCATGTGGAAACTGCTACCAAGATCGTTTACGGCGAGTAAACGCCCTGTAAACGAACTCCCTTTATAAGTGCATCACAGCAAAACAAAACGCAGCGAACCGTTAAAAGATTCGCTGCGTTTTGCCTTATATGGGAGAATGGAAATGCTGCACATCAGGTGCAATAACGGAAAGTCTTGTCAGTGACAATACGGGCGAAGATCAGCCCTAACGGCAGTGCCACGATGATGAGAATGGCATCTGCAAACCATGTGGCGGAGTCCATCAAAGACAGGATGCCCAGATTATAGATGGCACGGTAGAAATACAGTCCCGGCACCATGATAACGATGGACGGCACAGTGACGGAGATGCGGGGATAACCGGCGGCGCTCTTCAGGCAGGAGGCCAGCAGTCCGGCCAGCAGTGCGCCCAGAAACGCTGCAACAGCGGGCGGAAAGCCCGCAAGGCTCACCAGCTCCAGCCGGAACGTGTTCGTTACAGCACCGATAAGGGCGGCGCAGACTGCCAGGTTCCGGGGACTGTTGAACATGAGCGAAAAGCCGAACACACCGCCAAAACTTGCCAGCAGCCGGAACACGATCTCTTCCGGGAGTGTCAGGCTCAGGGCAGGGAACTGCACCGGCTGCAAATGCAGCAGCAGTGCCATGATCCAAGCCGTCATGGTTGCCACCAGAATGATGAGGATGGCGTAGGCCAGACGTTCCAGCCCGGAGCGCATATCCAGCTTGGCAAGGTCGATGCCGCTGGTAATGAACGGAAAGCCCGGAATGATGAAGAGCATGGAGCAGATATACCCCGCCTCGTGCTGCGCCGATACGGCAAACAGCACCTCTGCCAGCTTCAGCAGGATGGCATACACGAGGCTTGCTGAACAAACCGACGCCGTAATGCCCAGAAACAGGGTGAAATGGTGTTTTGTCAGCTTGCACCGTACAAAGTTGCCGATGCCTGCACCGCAGAAGGCACACAGCATTTCCACAATGCCGCCGCCAAGCAGAAAGGTGAAGCAGCCGCAGGCCAGTGCAGCTGCAAAGCCCAGTGCGATGGGCGAATACAAGCCGTGGATGCGCTCGATCTCATCGAGGTGGCTGTGCAGTTCTTCGCCGGTCATAAATTTTCCTTCCCGGTCGAAGTCGTTGACGAAATGCTCCAGTCGGTTCAGCCGGGAGGTATTCACGCCCGTATTTGTCAGACAGAGTGACTGGGTATAACACTGGTCACCGTCAAAGCAGGTGAACTCAATGGACAACAGGCCGATGTCCGCTGTTGTTGTGACTCCCAACTCCCGCGAAAGGGTGTTCATGGAGCTTCGGACACGCCATGCGCCGGTGCCGCATTCCAGCAGCATCAGACCGGTGCGTCCAATGACGGAGGCTTTTTCCACAAGCCCCGCCTCGGTAATGGGGACGCCCTTGCTGGCCGACGCATAGTCGTGCCAGTAGACTTCCATGTGATTTTTGATGATCTCACTTTGCCGTTGTCCCATACCGGAAAGCCTCCTTTGTGATATGGGAATGTTGCAGCCGTTTCAAGACTGCGGTGCTATTATAAGGGAAATTGCAGGGCGGGTAAAACGTATCTTGGGTATGCCGGCAATGTTCGTTTGGTATTTCAAAGAAGAAAATACGTTGCGTTTTTGGCGGCTCTGCGGTAGGATAGAAAAAACGCGCCGAAAGGAAACTGCCGTGACCCTTCAACAACTCTGCTATGTCACGGCTGTTGCCGGCACCGGCACCATCAGCCATGCAGTGCAGCAGTTCTATATTTCTCAGCCCAGCCTGACCAATGCTATCCGGGAGCTGGAACAGGAAGTGGGGCTGGCGCTTTCCAAGACGGCAAGCTCTGTGGTGAGCCGGACGCTGCTGGACGCACGCGGACAAATGAGTGCAAAATCGATGCATCCCCCTGCTTACGGTCAAAGGAAATGTCAAAAGAAAAAGGGAGTGCAGGAGAAGATGAAGCACCTCCACAAGGGCGGCTGGTGCCATCCCCACAGCACAAGGCGGCTTGCTTTTTGCCGTGGCTGCCGGATAAGACAAAATACGACACCCGCAAAGGGAGCTTTGCCCGGACGTTTGTCCCCCTCTACCGCTGCGCTCAAAACGCATAGACCGCGTTTGCGCAGCGCAGCAATGAAAGCCCCAGTGGGGCTTTTAAGCGGCAGAACGGTCTGCGATAGCAGATGGAGGGGCCTCGCCCCGACAAGTTCTACAAATGTTTCCAAATTGTTAAGACGCAAAAAATAAGTAGCTGGGCTCTGCTCATGTAATGGGGTCACCGCTTGCTCCGAACGAAGTTTTGCAGCGGCGTTGTCCGGCTCGCCCACGGAAAGTGTGGGGTCATGGCACGGTATCACGTTCAGACGGCTTATGCAAGATTCAAGGTACTGTATGAAGAAAGCCGGACGCAGTGCAGACACTACGTCCGGCTTCTTTTTTACGAATTGAGCGCCTGCCATAGCGCATCTGAAGCATCAAACACTGCTACGCTGTACCCGGCAAAGCGGCTCTGAATATCCACGGTCTGGCTTCCGTCGGCGGCGGTATTGTAGCTGCCCAGTTCCAGCCCGGAAAGGGCGGGCTGGCTGCTCCACGGGATGAGCTTTGCCTGCCAGTCCGCGCCCAGCTTTTCGCTCAGCGCCCCATAGGCCTGTTCGAAGCCCTCCGGGTCATCCAAGATCCAGATTTTGCTTTCGCCGTTGGCAAGGTCGGTGTTCATCTGGGTGGCACCCGCCATCTGGCCATTCATGTCGGTCAGGGCAGCATCGGCACTCCATGTGTAGTTGTTCACCTGCACGATGACCGCCCCGTCGCCGTTGGCGTCCTCCGCATAGTCTGCCAGCGCAGTCTGCAGGCGCTGTACGGCCTCGTCCGGCAGGGCTTCTGCCGTGACCACTGCCACGGTATAGTCCGGGTCTACGGTGGTCAGCAGGCCGTGCGCCACATATGCCACGCCCACAATGACCATTGCCGCCACCGCCACGATGCCCCAGTTGTAATACCACCAGTTGGCGCGGGAGCGCTTTTTTTGCTCCTGTGCGGTCAGGGGCTTATCCGACGCTGTCGGGCGCGGGATGCTGCGCACCTCTACGCCGTATTCCTGCCGCAAAACCGGGAACAGGGTCTGCATCGCTGCCAGCCCCGGCAGCCAGAAACCGAACAGCACTGCCCAGAAGATGCTGACCGGGAACAGCAAGATCATGCCGCCGATGCCCGCCAGCATGAGAACGCCTGCCAAGACGCAGCGCGCCGGGGCGGCAGCCAGCAGCCTGCCCGCCCGGCGCAGCAGGCTGTCTGGGGCGGGGACTTGCAGCGGCAGCACGGCGGCGCACAGAGTGCCCAGAACCGCCAGCACCAGAAAGTCCAGCGCCAGAAATACAAGCACCGCAAGCCCGGGGTAGTACCCTTGCTGCGCGGCGGCTTCAAATACAAAGGCCGATACAAAGCACAGCAGCCCCAGCACCAGCGTGCCAATGCAGCCAAAGCCGCAGGCGGCTTTCCAATGGGCGGCAAGGGTCTGTTTTGCCCGGGGCAGCCACTGAGAGGGGTCGTTCTGCAAGCTGCGCAGGGCACAGTCTGCCAGCAGCACCATGGCAGGGCCGGTCAGCAGACCGGTGACCGCGCTGCACGCCACCGTCAGCGGCAGGGAGAGCAGGGTCACCCCCAGCGAGACCCCCAGCGCAGCGGGCAGGCAGAGCACGCAGACCATCAGGTTCGTGCCCAGCAGCTGGCCGAGGTCGCGGCCGACCATCTGGCAAAAGCGTGCAAAGCCTTTTTTCTCCGGCTCGTTTGGGCCTACGCCATGGCCGTCCCGCCCATAAAGGGCATTGTAGATGCTCATTTTACTTCACCTCGGTGCCAAAGGCTTCGATCTGGGTCAGCGCCGGGAAGGGGGAAGTCCCCTCGGCCTGAATCAGATCCTTCAGCACAAGGCTGCGCACCCGCTTGGGTTCAAAGGTCACGCTCTGAGGCTTGGCGCTTTTCACCAGCGGGATGTCCAGCGTACTGCCGTCGGAAAATTCCACCGTGGCCTTTACCCAGTAATTGTCGTGGGGAAAATCTGCCCGCTCGGTGATGCGCAGCTCATCCAGCAGTACTTCCCGGCCAAAATCCAGCGTCAGGGCTGCGTTCGGGTCGCGGTTGATGCCCCAGCTCTGGTAGGGATACTCGCCGTGGGCGCTGTTCTCAAAAATGCCGTCGATGGCGTTGCGGGCGGCAAACACCGCCTCGCCGCGCGTTTCTACGTTGGCGCTGGCGTGGGGGTAAAAGCCGGTGTCGCCGTGCTCGTCATAGCAGTTAAAGGCCAGATTCCGCCGGGCGACGATCTCCTCCGGCAGCGCCAGCCGTGCCCGGATGACATGACGGCTGCCCGCAAAGCTCTTGGGCGAATAGGTGATGGCCTGCTCCCCGAAGGGAATGTGGAAATTGATCTCCCGCTTGACCACATACACAAGGGCTTCGGGCATGGTGTCCTCGAACTGGATAACGCAGTACTGGCCGGGATGGTCGATCTCCAGCGCCACCCGGTCGCCGGGCTTGTAGCAGTTGGTGTAAACAAGGGATACGGCGGTGTCAGCGTCACAGGTCATCAGGGTGTGGCCGGCTTCGTCCAGAATTTTCAGCTTGATGGTCTCCATGGCAGTTCTCCTTAGTACAGTTCGAGGTTCAGCATTTTTTGGAAATGCAGGGTGATCTTATAGATTGTTTCCGGCCATGCGGTGCGCAGGCGCGGGTCGGTGATGGGCACCGCCGTAACAGCAGCCGTTACGGCACCCGGGTCAAACCGGATGCCGCCCAGTGTGCCCACCGCAAAGCCGTCCGCAGTGGGGACGGGTTGCTGCTCGGTGAGCAGGGTCAGCTCCACTGTGCCGGGATAGTCCGTTTCGTCCCGCAGGGTGATGCCCTGTTCGCTGACAGATACGCTGCGGTGGTAGGTGGTAAGCCCCGGGATGGGAGGGTACGCGCCCGCCAGTTCGCCGGTGATGCTGTTTTTATCGGTGCATACCTCCCGGGCGGCGTATTCCGCGCCGGGCAGCTGCTGCACGCCGTCAAAGGTGGGCAGATTGTGCCATGCGCTCTGCATCGTCCAGATCTCATACCGCTGGGGGCTGAAGGTCTTTTTGGTGTAGCTCTCCACTCCGATATCGATCAGGAACGGTCTGCCGTCCTTGTATACAGTAATGCTGCCAGTATCGTTGTGATTGTGGCTGTCGCCGTTGGAGCCGAACTTTGCACCCAGCACCCAACTGCCCTGCCGCGCGGCATAGACGCCCACGCTGGGGTACCACACCGTTAAATGGTGCCGGGGCGTTGCGGAGTACGCCATCATTTCTTCTTCTGCAAAGGCGGTGGTCAGCCGGTACCACAGGTTGATGTGGGTGCTGCCGTCCGGGTTCTGCAAATGGTCGGGGTCGGCATCGGCACGGAAGTCTGCTGCCGCAAGGGCTTGCAAAGCATCGCTGCCCACAGCCTGCCCAAAGCGGTATTCCCGCGCACCGCACCGCCCGGCAAGGGGGCTGCAATCGCCAAAGTTCAGGTAGTAAGGCCCTTCCACATGGACGTTGCAGATGTACTCCGCGATGTTTTTGATTTTAGGCTCATGGAACAGGGGAGAGAAGGCCTCCGGCACAATGCTGGACAAAATTTCAAGGCAGCCCCACAGGGTCAGCCCGGCGTGGCGGTAATACTGCGCACCCTCGTTGCAGCAGCCGTCCGCGCCGTAGTCCTTTAAAAAGCAGTCGAGGCTGTACGCTGCCTGTTTGACGGCAGCCTGCCGCTGCTGCTGCGTGGTGGGCAGCAGAAAGACAGTGAGCAGCACATTCTGGGTGCACCAGCTCGTCCAGTTGCACATAGGCTCTTCGCCGTTGCCCATCCACCAGAAGTGGCTTGTAAAATAAGGCGTCAGGATGCGGGCGTTCAGCTCCCGCTCCATCCGCACCGTGGTGCCCGGTGCAGCAGTATCCAGCTCGTCCGGCAGTAAGTACCGGGTCAACGCCAGCAGGGCGCCGGTCTCGGCGGCAAACAGGTCCACGATGGGGCGGGTGGTGTCCGGCAGGGGCAGCTGCGGGGTGTCCCGGATGTAGCTGTTGTGGGCGGGCAGCTGCCATGCGCTTTCCTCGCAGAGCGCCCATACGGTATCTGCAATTTCATCCAGAAAGCGCCCTTCGTGCTCCACGCATTCGGCGCATACCAGCGCGCACAGCCGCGCCCGGCGGGAGAAGTAAGCCGTCTCCCATGGCATGCGCCGCCCAGTGTGGGTGAAATCCAGCCAGAGCGAGAGCGGCAGGGGCGCAATGGGCGTTTGCAGCGCGGCTTCTCCCGCCTGCAAAAAGCGCTGCTTTGCCCGCAGGGGCAGCCCCTGCCATGCAGTACGTTCCTTGGCAGGGGGGAAGGGCCGGTAATCGGGAAGAAATTCCGGCAGAAAAGCAAGTTGTTCCTGTATCATAAAAGCCTCCGGTTTTAAATACTTTGCTGGTATTCCCGCGGGCTGAGCCCCGTGACCTTTTTGAACACCTTGGAAAAATAGAAAGCGCTCTCGTACCCCAGTTTCTCAGCGATCTCGTATACTTTCAAATCGCCCTGTTCCAGCATCTCCTTCGCCGCAGCGATGCGGGTCTCGGTAATGTACTCCACAAAGCCGCTGTCGCCGTATTTGCCAAACAGCTGGCTGAGGTAGTTGGGCGAAAAATTGAATACAGCCGCCACATCGGCCAGCGTCAGCCGCTCGGAAAGGTGGCTTTGGATGTACTCCTGCACCTGTGCCACCACCTGCATCTTCCCGGCGGTGGCGTCGCCCTCGTTGACCTCCACGAACTGGATGGGCTGCTCCACCGTGAGCAGGGGCTGCAGGTGGGCGTTTTCCCGGCAGCGGCGCGCCAGCCCCAGCAGGGAGCCGGTGGGGCGTCCTACCGCCCAGAGCAGCCGTACCGTGAAGTAGTTGTATAAAATTTGACTGGTGCGTTCCAGCAGCGGGCGCAGCACCGTCCGGTAGTTCTGGCACTGGGCATCGGTCAGGCAGAACAGCACATTGCAGCGCATGGCATCCGCCCCGGTCACATAGCAGGGCAGGTAGTTTTGCAGGGTGGTCTCCAGCATCCGCCCGCAGGAAAAACTCAGCTTCAGCTGCTGGGCGGGGGTAAGGGCGGTGTTGGCGATGATCTCGCAGCTGGCTACAAGATAGGCGTCGCTTGCAAGGTTCAGCTCCATGTGCTGCAAAGGCTGCTCCAATGCGGCTTCGTCCGGGAACAGCCCGGCGTACAGCCGCACGAAAAAACGCTCCTGATAGCTGCGCACACTCTCGGCAAGGTTTTCCTGGGCCGACAATTCGCCCAGCAAAGCGCGCTCCTTTTTTACCTTTTCGGCGGCCTTGGCAAGGGCGGTTTGCAGGTTCTCGGGGGTCAGGTCCAGCTTGACCAGATAATCCACCACCCCGGCACCCATGGCCTGCTTGATGTAACCAAATTCTTCAAAGCTGGTCAGCATGATAAAGGCGGGCAGGGCGCTGCGTTCCCGGCAGGTGCGGGCAAGGGTAAGCCCGTCCATCACCGGCATTTTTACGTCGGCAATGACGATATCCGGCTTCTCCCGCTCAATGAGTTCCAGCGCCAGCTTGCCGTTGCGGGCGGTGCCGCAGACGGTATAGCCCAGCTTTTCCCATTCCAGCATCCCCTGCAGGCCGATGAGCACCAGCGGCTCATCATCCACCAGTAATATCCGCAGCATGGGTGTCTCCTTTCTGTTGATAGGGCAGCCGGATGGTGACCTCGGTGCCCACGTCCTCTTCACTTTCAATGGTCAGGCCGTAACCCTCGCCAAAGGAATACCGGATGCGGCGGTTCACGTTCCACAGGCCGACATGACGGAACTTTTCAGCCTTTTCGGCACCCTCGGCGGGCTCGTCCAGAAGATGCGCCACCTGCTCCGGTGGCATGCCCACGCCGTCGTCGGTAATGCGCAGCAGTACGTCTCCGGTATCCGGGTCGGTGGAGATATCCAGCAGCACGCTGCCGTGGCCGCCCTTTGGCTCCAGCCCGTGGAAGATGGCGTTTTCCACCAGCGGCTGCAAGGTGAACCGGGGGATCATGCAGTCCCGGCAAAGGGTCTCGCTTTCAATGCGGGAGACCTCAATTTCCAAGTCGCCGCCGTAGCGGTATTGCTGGATGGTAAAGTAATCGTTGAGCAGCGCCAGCTCCTCCTGCAAAGGCACCAGCTTCTGGGTGCCCTTGGAGATGCTCTTGGTCAGCCGCGCAAAGGCGGTGACCATCTCGGCAATGCCGGGCGCGTGCTGGATGGTAGCCATCCAGCGGATGCTGTTGAGGGTGTTGTAGATAAAGTGCGGGTTCACCTCGTTTTGCAGCATCCGGTATTCCAACTCCTGCTTGCGGCGCTCGTCCTCCACCCGGCGGGTCATCAGGCTGTCCACGTTTTCAGCCAGCTGGTTGATGCCCCGGCCGATGTCGCCCAGCTCGTTGTTCCACTCCACCGTGCGGTCCGGGGCAAAGTTGCCGCTGCCCACGGTCTCGATGCGCTTTTGCAGCGCCTCCACCGGGCGGGTAATGACCCACTCCAGCCAGTGCTGCATCAAAAAGCTCAGTCCCCAGATGATGGCAATGCCAAGGGTGATGAGCCACAGGTACACGCCGTAGTGCAGCAAAAAGGTATTTGCGGGCAAAAGCTGCACCAGCGCCGCGCTGCGGCCGTTCAGTGTTACCTTGACTACATAATACTTCTGGCCGTCCAGCTGCACCTTGCCCTGCCATGCGGTCTGCTCGGTCACGCCGTTATTGCTGCCGGTGCGCAGGGTGTAGTCCACCTCCCGCAGCGGGTTTTCAATCTCGGTCAGGCTGCCGTTTTCGATCTGCCACAGGCGGCTGCCCATCTCCCAGTACAACGCGCTGCCGTCGGTCAGGCTGTAGCCCGCGGCCGGGTCGGTGATAATGGCAGTATCCAGCGCAAGGTAGGTACTGCCCCGATGCAAGGTGCCCTTGCCGCAGCGGACAGGCTGGCTGAGGGCGATGCAGTCCGGGCTGCCGGGCAGCAACGGGTCGGTGGTGAACTGCATCCCGTACCCCTTGGTGAGAAACTGATTTATGCTGGTGCGGTTGAGCGCCGCCGAGGCATTCAGCGGGCCGAACTGCAAATGCCGGTCGTTCTCATTGGTAACAAAAAAGCGGAGGATATGGCTGTACAGGGTGCTGGAATAGTATTTTTCCTGCACGGCTTCGTAGGCGGCAATGGTCTGGGTGCCGTTGATATTTTCCTGCGAGATGTACCGTCGCACGGTGCTGTCGATGGAAGCCCAGTTCAAAAGAGCATCGGCGCTGTCCAGACTGGTCTCGATGGAGGTAGCCACCAGCCGCAGGTTGAACTCTGCCGCCTGCAAGGAGTTGGCGCGCACATATTGGTTGGAGAGGGTGAACAGCGCCGCGCCCACGGCCAGCGAGGTAAGAATGGTAAAAAAGCGCATCCCCCACACGATCTGCCGCCGCAGCGGGAAACGATGGCTGCTCTTCATAGCGGAGCCTCCTTTCCGGTAATATTTTGCATTCTTTCCTTTATACAGTACTGATTCCGGCGCGGTTTGTCAACGACTTTTTTCATGAAAATTGTGTACTTTATACGCTTTTTTCTTGTGCTACGGATGTAAACTGTGCAAGAGAACAAGAAAGTGCAGACTCCAGTGTAAGAAAGTGCATCTTTTTTTAAAAGATACAGAAAAACTGCAACTCTTCCCGGAATTTTTCCATTCCGGTTTTTGCGTTTGTGCGGTATCCTAGTGTCAACAAAAGCGAGTGGCTCCCCGGCACGGGGGAGACCGTTGCACGAAATACACACACTGCCCTGAAGGAGGACACACTTATGAAAAAGATCTCTCGTCGTTCGTTCCTTACCGCTGCCGCTGCCTGCGGCGCTGCTGCTGCTCTGAGCGCCTGCGGCGGCTCTTCCGCAAGCTCCACCGCTGCTTCCTCCACTGCCGGTTCCACCGCTGCATCCGCAGCAGCAGGCCCTGTTACCCTGCAGTGGTCGGTGTGGGATAAGGAATCCACCCCCTACTGGCAGGCTATGGCCGACGGCTACATGGCAAGCCACAAGGACGTGACCATCGAGATGGTGGATCTGGGCTCCAGCGATTACATGACCGTTCTGGCTACCCAGCTGGCCGGCAGCGCCGATCTGGATGTCGTGACCGTCAAGGATATCCCCGGCTACGCAAACCTGATCAATCTGGACTACCTCAAGCCCCTGAACGAGGTGCTGACCCGCGATACCGGTGATTTCAACGGCACCATCGAGCAGCTGACCACCGATGACGGCAACTTCTACGCCGTGCCCTTCCGCAGCGACTTCTGGGTGCTGTACTACAACAAGGATCTGTTCGATAAGGCCGGTGTGGAGTATCCCTCCAATGACCTGACGATGGAAGATTACGATGCTCTGGCACGCAAGATGACCAGCGGCTCCGGCGACACCAAGGTCTATGGCTGCCACTACCACACCTGGCGTTCCGCCGCTTCTCTGTTCTCCATTCTGGACGGCAAAAACACCATCATCGACGGCAAATACGACTTCATGAAGCCCACCTACGATATGGTCATTGCCCAGCAGAAAGACGGCATCTGCATGGACTACGGCTACCTCAAGACCTCTTCTCTGCACTACTCCGCAGCCTTTGAGAACCAGCAGTGCGCAATGGTCAACATGGGCAGCTGGTTCATTTCCACGCTGGAAGCTTACATGAAGGATGCCGAGACCAAGTTCAACTGGGGCATCGTCAAGTATCCGCACCCCGCCGGTGCAGAGGCTGGTTCTACGCTGGGCACTGTGACCAGTCTGGCCATCAACGCCGATTCTCCCAAGGCAGAGACCGCTGCCGACTTCATCAACTGGTGTGTCTCCGAGGAGGGCGCACAGGCCATTGCCAAGACCGGCACCTTCCCGGCTTGCGGCTCCGCTGCCACCGCCGAGATCATCAAGTCCACCGAGGGCTTCCCCGAGGACAGCAACTCTGTGGATGCACTGACCACCAGCAATGTCTATCTGGAAATGCCCTACACCCAGTACGCATCTGATATCGAGACCATCCTGAACGCCGAGCACGATGCCATTATGACCATGAGCGAGACCGTGGACGAGGGTATCCAGAACATGAACGATCAGGTTCCCGCAGTTCTCGGCTGATAAAGCGTTTTCCGCAATAGTTTGCGGTTCTCCTTCTTCATTGTTTTCGATCCCCATTCATTTTCCGATGACGAGCATCGGAAAAAAGCCCTGTCCGAGCGGGGCGGGTATGCACAGCGCCCGCTCCGCTCATTTTTTGGGAAAACTGTTATACTTCCGGGAAAGGAGGCTCTTTTATGGCGAGTGCTGCTGTCCAGAATAAAACTCCCCGTAAAGTGCTTAAAAAATCGACCCGCGATTCTCTGATCGCGTATTCCTTCATTGCGCCAAACTTCATCGGCTTCTGCGTGTTTACGCTGGTGCCCATGGTGTTTGCCATTGCGCTGGCCTTCTGCGCATGGGACGGCCGCCACGCCATTGAGTTTATCGGCCTGAAGAACTTTGTAAAGCTCTTCACCACCGATAAAATTTTTCAGGCGGCTTTGAAAAACACCATCGTCTACGTCATTGGCACGGTGCCGCTTACGCTGGCCTGCTCGCTGGCCATGGCTGTGCTGCTGAACCAGAACGTGAAGCTGCGCAACTTCTTCCGCACGGTGGCGTTCTTCCCCTACGTTGCCTCGCTGGTGGCGGTGGCAGCGGTGTGGAACATGATTTTCAACCCCTCCATGGGCCCCATCAACATGATCCTGAACCAGTTCTTTGGCGTGGCGGTGGAAAACCTGCCCCGCTGGGCTGCCGGTAAGGACACCGCTATGATCACGGTCATCCTGTTCAGCGTGTGGAAGAACATGGGCTACTACATGGTCATCTATCTGGCCGGCCTGCAGGGCTGCAACCCGGATCTGAACGAAGCCGCCGAGCTGGACGGTGCAAACCGCTGGCAGCAGTTCTGGCACATCACCCTGCCGCAGCTGCGCCCCACCACCTTCTTTGTGGTTATTATGCTCACCATCTCCGGCTTCAAGGTCTACGACCAGATGTACATGATCACGCAGGGCGGCCCCGGTACTGCTACCATGACGCTGGTGTACTACATCTATAATGTGGCCTTCGTCAATACCCCGAAATACGGCTACGCAAGTGCAATTTCCATGGTGCTGTTCGTACTGGTGCTGATCGTTACCATCATCCAGTTCCGCGGCTCCAAGGGCGAGAACTGAGAAAGGAGGAAGAACTATGTCTGCTGCTATTATCAAGACCGAAGCCTCTCAGAAGCGCCGCAATTTCATCTCCAAGTTCCTGATCTATTTCTTCCTCATCGTCATCACAGCTTGTATGCTGCTGCCCTTTTTGTGGATGCTGTCCTCCTCCTTTAAGCTGAATAAGGACGTGTTCGGCTTCCCCATCCAGTGGATCCCCAAAAATCCCCGCTGGCAGAACTATGTGGACATCTGGACCCAGATCCCGCTGCTGACCTTTGTGAAAAACACGGTCAAGATCACCGTGGTGGTCACCCTGTTGCAGCTGTTCACCTCCTCCTTTGCAGCCTACGCCTTTGCAAAGATGCAGTTCAAGGGCAAAAACGCGCTCTTCCTCGGCTACATTGCCACCATTGCAGTGCCTTGGCAGGCCTACATGGTGCCCCAGTTCATGATGATGAGCTCGTGGCATTTGAACAACACCCATCTGGCCATTATGTGCCTGCAGGCCTTCAGCGCCTTCGGCGTGTTCCTGATGAAGCAGTTCTACGAGGGCGTGCCCACCGAGCTGTGTGAGGCTGCCCGCATTGACGGCCTGAGCGAGTACGGCATCTGGTGGCACATCATGCTGCCCCTCAGCCTGCCCGCCCTGTCCACCCTGACCATCTTCACCTTCGTGAACACATGGAACGACTTCCTTGGTCCCCTGATCTACCTGACCAAGACCGAACTCAAGACCATCCAGATCGGTCTGCGTATGTTCATCACCCAGTATTCCGCAGAGTACGGCCTGATCATGGCGGCCTCTGTGGTGGCACTGATCCCGGTGCTGATCGTGTTCCTCTCCCTGCAGAAGTATTTTGTGCAGGGCGTGGCATCCACCGGCATCAAGGGCTAAACAAATCACCCGTAAGCGGGGCGTGGGCAGTACCCGCGCCCCGCATTTTTTGCAGAAATAGAGAGAAAGTGTTATGTTATATCCTGAACAGAATGAAGTGCGCTTGAAGCTGAGCCTTGACGGCACATGGGCGTTTGCGCTGGGCAGCTGCGTGGAAGACCAGTTCGATCCCGCAAAGCCCCTGCCGGATGCCCAGCCCATCGCCGTGCCCGCCAGCTACAACGACCAGAACGACCAGACCACCGCCCTGCGCCGCCACTACGGCTGGGCATGGTATCAGCGCAAAGTTACCCTGCCCACTTTCTGCGCCGGGCAGCGGGTGGTGCTGCGGTTCGGCTCGGTGACCCACACGGCAAACGTCTGGCTGAACGGCCAGCTTATCGCACAGCACAAGGGCGGCTTTACCCCCTTTGAAGCAGACGTTACCGCCCTGCTGCACCCCGGCGAGACGGTGCTGCTGACCGTCGCCTGCGACAACCGGGTAAACCACAGCACCCTGCCTGTGGGCAACGAGGACGGACAACTGGCCTTCTTTGGATCGGACAACGCGGGCATCCCCAGTGTGGAGGCTGCCAAGCGCGCCGCCGCACCCCAGAACCGCCCCAACTTTGACTTTTTCAACTATGCGGGCATCCACCGCCCGGTGTGGCTCTACACCACCCCAAAAGAGTATATCGAGGATGTGACCGTAGTGCCCGCCGTGGACGGCACGGTGCAGTACGCGGTCAAAACCACCGGCAGCGCGCCTGTCCATGTCATGGTGCTGGATGCGGACGGCAACGCCGTTGCAAGCGCCGAGGGTGTAGAAGGTACCCTGACCATTCCGGAGGTGCATCTCTGGGAGCCCAGACCCGGCACGCCCTACCTGTACACCCTGCACATCACCTGCGGGGCAGACGTCTACGATCAGACCTTTGGCGTGCGCAGCATTGAGGTGCGGGGCACACAGGTGCTTTTGAACGGAAAACCGCTCTATTTCAAGGGCTTTTGCAAGCACGAGGACTTTACCGCCCACGGCCGCGGCTTTGACCCGGTGCTGAACGTGAAGGACGTGAATCTGATCCACTGGGCAAACGCCAATGCCGTGCGCACCAGCCACTACCCCTACGCTGAGGAGTTCTACGACCTGTGCGACCGGGAGGGCATTCTGGTCATGGACGAGACTCCGGCGGTGGGCATCGGCGGCGGGGCGGCGGTGAACCCTTATAAGGAATATCCCCTTGCGGAGCATCACCGGCAGGTGCTTGCCGAGATGATCCATCGGGACAAAAACCACCCCTGCGTGGTGCTGTGGAGCCTTGGCAACGAGCCGGATCTGGAGCACTTCCCGCAGGATGCCTACGATTACTGGCACCCGCTGTATGAGCTGGCACATCAGCTGGACCCGCAGAACCGCCCGGTCACCCTCGTCTGCTGCCAGAACGACTACACCAAGGATATCACCACCCGCACCATGGATATCGTCTGCATCAACCGCTACTACGGCTGGTACAACCTTTCCGGCGACATGGACGCCGCCTGCTATGGCCTGAATCAGGAAATGGATTTCTGGGCAGAGCAGCACAAGCCCGTGATGATGAGCGAATACGGCGCAGACACCGTGGCAGGTCTGCACACCGCCGGAGCCGAGATGTTCAGTGAGGAGTTTCAGGTGGAGTTCTACCGCCGTCTGGATGCAGAGTTTGACAAGCGCCCGTGGTTTGTGGGAGAATTTGTCTGGAACTTTGCAGACTACGACACCGTGCAGGGCCCCATGCGGGTGGACGGCAACAAAAAGGGCCTGTTCACCCGGGACCGCCGCCCCAAGCTGGGTATGCACTTTCTGCGCCAGCGGTGGGCAGAGATACCTACGTTTGGATTTAAGGAGTAATCATGATGAAAACCTACCAGAACCACGCTATGACCGACGCCGAGGCACGGCAGGCACTGGCCGATGCCTGCAAACAGGTGGAGACCAATCTGCCCCTGTACACCTACCAGTGCCAGAACCATTCCAGCGTGAACAATATCTACCCCGGCTGTGCCAATAACCAGTGGACCTGCGGCTTCTGGCCGGGGGAAATCTGGCTGGCCTACGAAGCCACCGGGGAGGAAAAATTCAAGACCGCCGCCCTCATTCAAGTGGACAGCTTTGCGGACCGCATTGCCCGCAAGGTGGAGGTTGACCACCACGATATGGGCTTTTTGTACAGCCCCACCTGTGTGGCAGCATGGAAGCTGGTGGGCAGCGAAAAGGGCAAAAACGCCGCCATTGCCGCCGCCGACCAGCTGCTGACCCGCTACCAGCCCAGAGGCCGCTTCTTGCAGGCATGGGGCACCATGGACGACCCCGACAACTACCGCTATATCATTGACTGTATGCTCAACGTGCCGCTGCTGTACTGGGCAGCGCAGGTGACCGGCAGCGACCACTACCGCGAGATCGCCGCCGCCCACACCGCCACTACGCTGGCAAACTCCTTCCGGCCGGACGGCAGCACCTACCACACCTTCTTTATGAACCCGGACGGCACCCCCAAGGGCGGCCGCACCTGTCAGGGCTACAAGGACGACAGCTTCTGGGCACGGGGACAGGCGTGGGGCGTGTACGGCAGCGCCATTGGCTACACCTACACCCACGATGAAAAGTTCCTCGAGGTGTTCCGCAAAGCGCTGGCGTTTTACCTTTCCCGCCTGCCGGAGGATATGATCCCCTGCTGGGATATGCTCTTTGCCCCGGAAAGCGGCGAACCCCGGGATTCCTCCTCTGCGGCCATCGTGGCCTGCGGCCTGCTGGAAGCGGCAAAGTATGTGGACGAAACAGAAGCTGCCCAGTGGCGCACGCTGGCACGGCAGATGCTGGCCAGCCTTGCCACAAATTATGCAGTAAAGCCCGGCACCCTCGGCTCCGGCCAGCTGCTGCACGGCACTTACAGCAAAAAAAGCCCCTACAACACCTGCACCCCGGAGGGCGTGGATGAATGTACGAGCTGGGGCGATTATTTTTACATGGAGGCGCTGACCCGCCTGACCAAAGACTGGGAGATGTACTGGTGATGAACTTGCAGACCAAAGCGGATTTTACCGCACTGATGCACAAATTTCTCGACCCGCTCAAGCCTTATTATTCCGCAGGCTGTGCCCGGCTGCATCTGGGCGAGACGGGTGTGACCTACAACCAAAATGCCATTGAGCTGGAAGCCTTCAGCCGCCCGCTGTGGGCGCTGGTGCCCTTCTGGGTAGGTGGCGGCTCTGACCCGGAATTTGAAAAAATCTACCGCAAGGGTCTTGCCACCGGCGCCGACCCGGAAAACCCCGAATACTGGGGCACCACCGGGGAGTACGACCAGTGTTATGTGGAGATGGCGGCTATTGCCTGCGGCATCCTCACCGCACCGGAAAAGCTGTGGACCCCGCTTTCTGACACCGAAAAACAGAACCTTGCCGCATGGCTGGGGCAGATCAACGCCCACACCATCCCGGACTGCAACTGGCAGTTTTTCCGCATCCTTGTAAACCTTGCCCTGAAAAGCGTGGGGATGCCTTACAGCCCGGAGCTGCTGGAGGACGGTCTTTGCAAAATCGACAGCTATTACAGCGGCGACGGCTGGTCCACCGATGGCGCCTCGGTGCAGAAGGATTACTACATCCCGTGGGCCATCCAGTATTACGGGCTGCTCTACTCTAAATTTGCCGCAGATACCGACCCCCGGCGTGCTGCCCTTTACCGCCAGCGCGCCCAGCTGTTCGCGCAGCAGTTCGTCTACTGGTTCGATGCCAATGGTGCAGCGCTGCCCTTTGGCCGCAGCCTGACCTACCGCTTTGCCCAGAACAGCTTCTGGGCGGCCTGCATCTGGGCAGGGCTGGAACCGCTGCCCCTGCCGGTGATGAAAGGGCTCATCGTCCGCAACTTCAACTGGTGGCTGGGGCAGAAAATGTTCGACCGGGACGGCATCCTGACCATCGGCTACTGCTACCCGCAGATGTACATGGCCGAGCGGTACAACGCCCCCGGCAGCCCCTACTGGGGCATGAAGAGCTTTTTGCTGCTTGCTCTGCCGGATGACCACCCCTTCTGGTCTGCCGAAGCCGCGCCCATGCCCGCATTGGAGCGGCTCAAGCCCATGCCATACGCCAATATGCTGGTGCAGCGCCGGGCGGGGCGGGTAACGGCCTATGCCGCCGGTGTCAACGAGGGGCACGGCCACGGACAGTTTCCGGAAAAGTACGCAAAATTTGCCTACGATACCCGCTTTGGCTTCTGCGCCTCCCGCAGCCGGGAGGTGCTCAATCAGGCCGCGCCCGACAGTATGCTGGCCTTTGTCATCGACGATAACGTGTTTGTGCGCAAGGTGAGCAAAACGTGGGAAATTGAAGCCGGGGCTGTGACTGCGCAGTGGTCGCCCTTCCCCGGCATTGAGGTGACCACTACCATCACCCCCACGGCCACCGGCCACCGCCGCCATCATGAGATTGACAGCAGTTTCGACTGCGAAGCCTACGACTGCGGTTTTGCCGTGCCGAACTTTGCACCGGGCTACGCCGAAAGCGTGGAAAACGACACCGCCGAAGCCCATTGCGACACCCTGCGCTGCACCGTGCGCGGCAGGGGAGAAGCAGTGGTCATCGGCTGCGACCCCAACACCAGCCTGTATTTTACCAACGTCCATCTGCCCGCCGTGAAGTACCGCATCCCCAAGGGACACACAGAACTGGACACCGAGATCCTTGACGAAGCGGACTGATGCCGCTTCTCTCCAGAAAAACAGTCGTTTTTATGCGGCTGTTTTTCTTATATTCTGTGCTATAATGAGAGCAGAAAATGCTGCGAGGTGACATTTATGCCTTTAAATAATCCTATCACATCGGCGCTTCTGGCCGACCCGGAAATTTTCCAGCAGAACCGCCTGCCCTTCCACGCCCATTTTGCGGACCAGACAAGCCCGGAAATGCCCCTGACCGTCAGCTTGGATGGCGAGTGGAACTTCCGCTATGCGGAAAACCTGACCGCACCCTTTACGGACTGGGATACCCTGACTGTGCCCGGCTTTATCCAGATGCAGAGCCTGCAAAAGCCCGGCCAGCCCTACGGCACGCCCCATTACGTCAACACCCAGTACCCGTGGGACGGCCACGAAAAGCTGCACCCCGGCGAAATTCCGCAGGATTATAACCCCATCGGGGAGTATCAGCGTAGTTTCACCCTGCCGGAAAGCTGGGCAAGCTGCTACCTGCGCCTGAACGGTGCCGACAGTGCCGCCGCCGTCTGGTGCAACGGCGTTTACATCGGCTACACCGAGGATACCTTCACTCCCGCTGAATTTGATATGACCGCCGCCGTCCACCCCGGCGAAAATACCCTGACGGTGCAGGTGTACCGTTTCTCCTCCGGCAGCTGGCTGGAAGATCAGGATTTCTGGCGCATGAGCGGCTTATTCCGCTCAGTAGAACTGTTCACCAAGCCGGAGCTCCATCTGGAAGATGTCTTTGTGAGGCAGAGCTTTGCAGATGATTTTTCCAGTGCTGCCGTCACCTTTGATTGCAAGGTCAGCGGCGCGGGAACGGTGTCGGTGGTGTTCAATGGGCAGGAGCAGTCCGCTGAGGTGGGCGAGCCTGCGGAATACGACAGCGGCGTGGTGTTCGGCAAAGGCGAAGCCGACCCGGACGTGGAGGAGGACGTGCAGGATGTCTCCTTCACCTTTGCGGTGACTGACCCCGCCCTGTGGAGCGCCGAGCAGCCGAACCTGTACGAGACAGAAATCGCCCTGCTGCGCGATGGTGCTCTGGTGGAGCGCACCGGCCTGAGAGTCGGTCTGCGCAGGTTTGAGCTGAAAGACCGCCAGATGCTTTTGAACGGCAAGCGTATCGTGTTTAAGGGCGTCAACCGCCACGAGTGGAGCTGCCGCACCGGGCGCACCGTCAGCCGGGAAGAGATGCTGTGGGACGTGAAAAACCTGAAGGCCCACAACGTCAACGCCGTGCGCACCAGCCACTACCCGGACGACCCGTATTTTCTGCAACTCTGCGATGAATACGGCCTGTACGTCATCGGGGAGACGAATCTGGAGACCCACGGCACATGGCAAAAGCTGGGCGCGGACGGCTCGGACGAATGGACGCTGCCCGGTGCGCGCCCGGAGTGGCGGGAAAATGTGCTTGCCCGCGCCGAAGCCATGCTGGAACGGGACAAAAACCACCCGGCCATCCTCATCTGGTCTTGCGGCAACGAGAGCCACGGCGGCAAGACCCTGTGGGAGATGAGCGAGTATTTCCGCCGCACCGACCCCAGCCGCCTTGTGCACTACGAGGGCATTTTCTGGAACCGGGAATACCCCGCTACCTCTGATATGGAAAGCCAGATGTATACCCCGGTGGCAGACATCAAAAAGTTTCTGGCAGAGCACCCGGAAAAACCTTTCATCATGTGCGAGTACAGTCACGCCATGGGCAACAGCTGCGGCGGCATCACCGACTACACCGAGTATGCCTACGAAGAACCGCTGTATCAGGGCGGGTTCATCTGGGAGTACATGGACCACGGCGTCGCGGTCACTGACCCGGACGGCAAGCCCTGCTTTGCCTACGGCGGCGACTTTGGCGACCGCCCCACCGACCGGGAATTCTGCGTGGACGGCCTTGTGCTGCCCGACCGCCGCAATACCCCCAAGATGGACGCCGTCAAGGCGGCCTACGCACCGCTGAAAATCACCCTGACCGACACCGAAGCCGTGATTGAAAACCGGAATCTCTTTACCGACCTGAGCGCCTACGACCTTGTGTTTGCATCCTCGGTCAACGGCAAGCCGGAGCGCTGGGCGGTGCTGCGGGCAGACTGCAAGCCCGGCGAAACCGTGCACATCGCGTTTCCGTTCGCTCTGCCGGAAACAGGGCTTGCCTGCATGACCGTTACCGCCATCCAGCGGGCTGCGCTGCCCGGCATCCCGGCGGGCTATGAAGCCGCTTTTGGGCAGGTATGGCACAACCATACCGCCGCCCGGCTGACCCTGCCCGCCCCACAGCTGGTGGAGATGGACTGCAACATCGGCGTGAAGGGCAAGGGCTTCGAGTATGTCTTTGGCCGTGGAAAGGGGCTTGTGTCCATCCGCTATAACGGCGTGCAGCTGCTGGACGATACCGTGCGTCCCAACTTCTGGCGTGCGCCTACCAACAACGACGAGGGCTGCGCAGAACCTTTTACATTTGCCTTCTGGAAAACCGCCGGTCTCTACGCCCGGTGCGATAACCTGACCGCTGAAACAAAGGGCGAATTTGTCATCGTCCGCGCAAACTACACCCTGCCAGATGGGCAGACGCTGCCCATTGATTTTGCCATCGATGGCGCAGGCCGCTGCGATATCACCATGACATGGCAGGGCGAGCACACCGAGCTGCCGGAGTTCGGGCTGCTCTTCCCGCTGCGCCGGGAGCTGACCGAGGTATCCTATCTGGGTCTTGGCCCCCAGGAGACCACCGCCGACCGCACCGCAGGCGGCAAAATGGGCGCTTGGAGCTACAATGTCCGGCAGGACTTTGCCCAGAACACCCCGGTCTACCCGCAGGAGTGCGGCAGCCGTACCGGCGTGTACCGCGCAGCGGTCACCGGCAGCGGATTGAACATAGGCATCGGCTTTGCAGGGGACAGCATGACCTTCTCGGCACTGCCCTATACGCCCCATGAGCTGGAAAATGCCCGCCATCTCTATGAGCTGCCCCGGGACGACAATAAGACGGTTGTCCGCTGCGCTGCCTTCCAGCGCGGTGTTGGCGGCGATAATAGCTGGGGCGCAAAACCACATGCAGACGACTGCTTTGCGGTGGAGAAGGAAACCTCGTTCCGTTTTACGATTCAAAAGTAAAAATTTACTTGGCTAAAGTGGTGGGGGATCATCGTGATACCCACCACTTTTGTCTTATTGCGAAACCGTAACGAGATAAAAATCAGTGCAACATATAAATAGTATATTGGCGATATGCAATCCAACGTTGTAGCTGCTACATTAAAAAGTTGAATTGCGGTATCCATGTTGTAGCGGCAGGAAAGCAGTTCCATCATAGTAGTGTCCTCCTGGACCTGGACTTGATTTTGGTGTGCGGTCACGCAAATCAATGCCGCCAAGTCGGTGGAGATAAAACGGCAAGGCCGCCTGCTGCCGCCAAGAAGAAAAAGGCTGTAATTCTATAAAAAGGACGGAAATCAGAGGAACCTATCAGGATTCTGTGCTCTGGTGGTCGATATCAAGAGACAAGCCGCCAACTTCACCGTGGATGGCCTTTATGTGGTAAGCGACATATTCGCGCGGATTGACACCGTAATTCTTTTTAAAGGAGCGGTAAAAGGCGTTATAATCAGAAAAACCGCATTTGGCCGGGATGGAAGAGATTGGTTCTTTTTTCATCAGCAGTCGTTTGGCTTCCAGCAGCCGCTGCTGGATGACATACTGGTAAAAGCTGATCTGCATATTCTGCTTGAACATGTGGGAAAAATTGTATTTGTCAATAAAAAGCGCCTTTGCCACCGTGTCCAGCGAAAGATCGCCGCTGAGGTTCAGATCGATATAATGCAGGGCGTTGCTCAGGACGCTTGGTTTCTGCGCCTTGGCAAAAACGTGCTCCCGATTATATAAGGAACGGTTGATGCCGATCAGGATGCGGAGAATGTCGGCCATGCCCTCACTGTGGTAACACAGGCTTTCCTCCCGGTAAGCGTGGGTCAGGGCTTCAAACTGCCCGAACCGGGCGCGGGAACTGTCCACGCTATCCCGAATCAAAAATGTTTTTGCATGACCCGGACGGAGAAAGTAATCGATGTCCGGGTCGATCTTTTTCATGGTATCAAAAGCCGGAGGACTGAGCCACAACACATACCGCTCATAGGGAATCTCAAAGTCCCGGAAGATGGGATGGTGCATAATGGCAGGTGGGATGATCAGCAGGTCTCCCGGTTTGAGCCGGAACATTTTGTCGTGGACAACATAATCCGCATTTCCGCTGACAAAGAGAAAAATTTCATAGAACTCATGGTAATGAGAAGCGACCGGAGGATAGCTGGCATCCTTGTAATGGTCGATCTCAAAATCCGGCTCGGCCATGTAATGTTTATCGGTTTTGACGACTTTCACAGAAAAATACCTCCAGTCAAAAAATTCTTTTGGGCTAGTTCATCATAACACGATGTACCAATATATGCAATGTTTTAACCAATAAATGCCAACAATTTTGCAGAAAAGGCTGGATTATACCAAGAAATGCAAGGTTTTTGCCAAAAAAGTCCTGTACATTACAACGCGTTTGCGCTATTTTTGTTGACAGAAAGCCTGTTGCACAAGGCAGAACAGAAATGGTAGGGAATGCGCAGCCCGAAGCCCTTTGCGGAAGGGACAAATTTCACTCTGACCGACAGGAGATCAAAACCGGTTTTGTACGCAGTCAATCAAACAAAGAAAACTGGAGATGTCAATCATGATAGGAACAAGACGTATTACTCGCCGCAGCTTTCTGGCTGCTGCAGGTCTTGCTGCCGTAGGCGCAAGCCTGTCGCTCACCGGATGCAGCGGCTCGGTTTCAGACGGCCTGAGCTCCAAGCATCTGCTGGTGGCACACAGCCACAGCGAAGCGCACCCGGTCAACGTTGGACTGCAGAAGATGACGGAAGTTGCTTCTGCTGAATCTGACCTGACCTTCAGCGTTTACCCCAATGGTCAGCTGGGCGACAACGCAGCAATGATCCAGCTGGTCAAGGCTGGCGTTCTGGATATTGCAAAGGTCTCTGCTTCCAGCATGGAGCAGTTCAACAGCGCATACGCCATCTTCTCGATGCCGTATGTGTTCGAGAGCACCGAGCAGTATTTTGCCGTTATGAACCAGAGCGAAGCGGTGCAGGAGATCTTCAAGAGCACCTACGATCAGGGCTTCTTTGCCATCGGCTGGTTCGATTCCGGCTCCCGCAGCATCTACACCACCAAAGACGGCCCCTGTGAAGGCCCCGCAGACCTGAAGGGTCTGAAGATCCGCACCCAGGACAGCCCCACGTCCATTGCCATGATCCGTGCCATGGGCGGCAGTGCAACGCCCATGTCCAGCGGCGAGACCTACACCGGTCTGCAGCAGGGCATTATTGACGGCGCAGAGAACAACGAGACAGTTCTGGTGCAGGACGGCCACGGTGAGGTCTGCAAGAGCTACACCTACACCCAGCACCAGATGGTGCCCGATATCGTTATCATCTCCACCGAGACTTGGGAAAGTCTGGACGAGGCCGAGCAGAGCGCCATCGTAAACGGCATGACCCAGGGCAACGAAGCACACGAGGCCGTATGGCAGGATCTGGTGCAGGAGAACATTGATGGTGCCAAGGAGATGGGCGTCCAGTTCTACACCATCGACAAGACGGCCTTTATCGAGGCTACCCAGTCCCTGCGCGACGAGTTCTGTGCCAAGAGCGCCGACAATGCCCGTTATTACGAGGACTTCCTGTCCTATGTACAGGCTTGATGAGGAGGGAAGCATACCATGTTGATCGTTAAATTCCGCGGCCTGATCGATAAGATCATTCAGGTCCTCAGCACCATTATCATGGGTGTCATGGTCATTGCTGTCTGCTGGCAGGTCATCACCCGCTACATCCTGAACAACCCCAGCACCGTGACCGAAGAAGCGCTGCGTTATCTGCTGATCTGGGTGACCATGGTGGGCGGTGCTTACGCATACGGCCGCCGCAAGCATCTGGCAATCACCGCGCTGAGCAAGCGTCTGTCCTTCAAGGGCCAGAAGATCCTGGATATCTTTGTGCAGGCTATGGTCATCCTGTTCTGCGTTGTTGTCATGATCGGCGGCGGCACGCGCCTTGTCAACACCGCTGCGGATCAGCTGAGCGCTGCGCTGCAGCTGCCCATGCCCCTGATCTACGCCAGCGTCCCTGTGGGTGCCATCCTGTTCATCTTCTACGCGCTCATCTTCATCGGTGAGGATCTGCGCGATATGAAGCAGGGCCCCAAGGCAGAGTCTGCCAAAGAAGCATAAAAAAGGAGGACGAACCTAAAATGGGTACTTTTCAAGTCGGTCTGCTCCTGATCGGCACGTTTGCGCTGCTGCTGGCGCTGAGCGTCCCGGTCTCGGTCAGTATCATCATTTCGTCGGTCGTGACCATGGCCTCCACCTTGTCTCTGGATCTGGGCACTTTCGTTGCCAGCCAGCGCATGGTGGGCGGCGTTGACAGCTTCTCGCTGCTGGCTGTCCCGTTCTACATCCTCTGCGGTGTTCTGATGAACACCGGCGGCATTGCACAGAAACTGATCGATTTCGCAAAAATTCTGGTCGGCCGCATCCCCGGTGGTCTGGCGCACACCAACATTCTGGGCAACACGCTGTTCGGCTCTCTGTCCGGTTCCTCCGTCGCAGCTTCCGTTGCTATCGGCGGCGTTCTGATCCCCATGGAGGAGAAGGAAGGCTACGATAAAAAGTTTGCCGCTGCCGTCAACATCGCTTCCGCACCTACCGGTCTGATCATTCCTCCTTCCGGCATCCTGATCATCTATCCGGTGCTGGCTGGCTGCTCTGTGGTGGGCATGATCATGTCCGGCTACATCCCCGGCCTGATGTGGGCACTGGCCTGCATGGTCGTGGCTTATGTCATCGCAAAGAAGAATCACTATCCCACTGCTGGTAAGGTTCCGGCTTCCGTTTTCTTCAAGTACTTCGTGGACGCCATCCCCAGCCTGCTGCTGATCGTCATCATCGTCGGCGGCGTTATGTCCGGCATCTTCACGGCAACGGAGTCCGCTGCCGTGGCTGTTGCCTACACCCTGTTCCTGTCCATCGTTGTTTACCGCAGCATCAAGATCAAGGATCTGCCCAAGATCCTGCTGGACGCCTGCGAGACCACCGCTGTCATCATGTTCCTGATCGCCGGCTCCAACGTCATGAGCTTTGTTATGAGCTTCACCGGCCTGCCCAGCGCCATCGGCAACGCACTGATCAGCGTTTCCAGCAACAAGTACGTCATCCTGCTCATCATCAACCTTGTCCTGCTGGTGGTTGGCTGCTTCATGGACATCACCCCGGCTGTCCTGATCTTCACCCCGATCTTCCTGCCCGTTGTCCAGTCCTTCGGTATGGACCCCATCCACTTCGGTATCATGATGGTCATGAACCTGGGTATCGGCAACATCACCCCGCCCGTTGGCAGCGCACTGTTCAGCGGCTGCTCAGTGGCAGATATGGACATGGAGGACATGATCAAACCGATCCTGCCGTTCTATGCGGCGATCTTCGTGGCGCTGATGCTGGTAGCTTATGTGCCTTGGTTCTCCATGGCGCTGCCCACCCTGTTCGGCGCAGTCTGATAATGTGAAAAGGAGCAAGTTTTCATGGTTTATTCAGTCACCAAGTATGGCGCTGTCGGCGATGGCGCAACCAATGATGCCGCTGCAATCCAGTCTGCCATTGATGCCTGCAACGCAGCAGGCGGCGGCCGCGTTGTACTGGAGGGCGGTCATACCTACTATTCCAGTTCTATCGAGCTGAAAAGCAACGTAGAGCTGCATCTGGAACAGGGCGCCCTTCTGAAAGCGCACTCCGATATCTCCACCTATTTC
The DNA here is from genome assembly GCF_003324185.1 of Faecalibacterium prausnitzii. GTDB lineage: Bacteria > Bacillota > Clostridia > Oscillospirales > Ruminococcaceae > Faecalibacterium > Faecalibacterium prausnitzii. The sequence continues at coordinate 119,651 of NZ_PXUP01000006.1, read as the reverse complement.
AACCCCAACGGCGATGATGCTTCCGTGGCAGCAGTTTCCGGCGCAAAGGCCGTGGATCGTCCGGTGGCAAAACCGGCTTACACCTTTATTCACGCCAAGGATGCAGACAACTTCTCCATCACGGGTCAGGGCGCAGTGGACGGCAATGTTTATGCCTTTATGAAGCGGGCAAGCCGTTACTACTTCAACGGTGATTTCTACCCCCGTCCCACCATGGTGTATGTGGAGCACTGCAACCACATCTCGTTCCATGACGTGACACTGCAGAACTCTCCGTTCTGGACGCTGCACCCTGCCGGATGCAACGATGTGCTGATCTCCAACATCCGGGTGCTGAACCCGCTGGACTGCACCAACTCCGACGGTATCGATCCGGATCACTCCACCAATGTGCGGATCATCGGCTGCCATGTCCAGTGTGCAGATGACTGCATCTGCCTCAAGACCACAGCAGGCAACAACGAGTACGGCCCCACCAAGAACGTCATCATCTCCAACTGCACGCTGACCTCTACCAGTGCCGCGATCAAGATCGGCACAGAGGGCGTGGCAGATTTCGAGAATATTCTGGTGGATAACTGCATCATTACCGGAAGCAACCGGGGTCTGTCCATCCAGATTCGCGACGGCGGCTGTGTGCGGAACGTGAGCTTCTCCAACATCATGATCGAGACCCGCCGCTTTGCCGAGTGCTGGTGGGGCTGCGCGGAGCCTATCGTGATGACGACCCACGACCGGAACGCCAACACCCACAGCGGCAGCATCGAGAATGTCCGCTTCTTCAACGTCACCTGCAAGGGTGAGAACGGTGTGTTCCTCTCCGGCAACGAGGAGAATCACATCAAGAACGTTCTGTTTGAAAATGTCAACGTCTGTCTGGAAGCTACCAGCAAGTGGGAGCGGGGAATGTACGATCTGCGTCCCATTCCGCCTGAAAAGGAAGGCATGCTGCATCAGAAGAGTGCAGCCATGTTCCTGCGCTGGGTAGATGGCGTCACCGTCCGGAACTCCACGCTGGGCTTTGCAGGCGAGGACCGTTCGGACTTCGCACAGGCGCTTCTTACTCAGAACTGCACCAACGTGCAGACCATGGGTCTGACTGCTGAGGCTGCCGCCCCGGAGTACCAGAGCATCGAACTGGGCTGAGCCGCCTATCAATAATGAGCAAGCCGCCGCATCGGCGCTGGCCCCTTTTGCTGGGTCGGGCCGGGCGGCGGCTTCTTTTGAGGGATAAACCAATGAACAAGAAAAAGAACATCATCACGTTTGCCGCGTTCCTGATCCTGATGGTGGGTCTGGGCGCGAACGATGCCATGCGGGGTATCTTTTCCACGATCTTCTCTGCCTACTTCCAGCTGAGTACCGCCCAGTTGTCCCAGATCGTCACCGTAAGCTACATCGGCAACCTCGTGTTTCTGGCCGTCGGCGGCTTCGGGGTGGATATTCTGGGCCGCCGCAAGGCCATGCTGCTGTATACCTTTTTGTGGAGCGCAGCCATGCTGCTGTTTGCCACCACGGACTCCTATCTGCTGCTGCTTGTGGGAATGTTTTTTGCCATGGGCACATCCACGCTGCTGAACACCAACATGAACCTGATCACGACCGGTATGTTTGCCGTTGCGCCCGGCTTTTTTGTGAACTTCCTGTTCTTCATTCAGGGCATCGGCACCAGCGGCAGCCAGAGCATCATTGGCAACTGGGCTACGGATATTTCCAGCTGGCACACCGTGGCATGGGGACTGCTGGCCATTGGCGCAGTGGCCATGGTGCTGTTCGTGCTGTTCCCCATGCCGGAAGTGCAGGAGCACAAAACGGAGGGGAAGGTATCGCCCAAGGAGATCATGAGCTGTCCGGCATTTCTGTCGTTGGTGCTGATCATCGGCCTGTATTTCATTGCAGAACATGGCATTATGAACTGGCTGGTGAGCTATGCTACCAATGCACTGGAAGTGCCCATGGGACAGGCGGCAAACTTTACCGCTGTTTTCTTCGGCTGTGTGATGGTGGGGCGTCTGGTGCTGAGCAGTCTGGTGGATAAGCTGGGCATCTACCGCTGCCTGCGGCTCTTCGCCACAAGCGCTGCGGTTCTGTACACCGCAGGTGTTCTGCTGGGTGCACCGGGTCTGTGGCTCCTGGCAGTCAGCGGTCTGCTGTTTTCCATCCTGTATCCGACCCTTGTCATGCTGATCCCGCGATACTGGCCTAGTCACGCAGCTTCCTCTGCATCGGGTCTGGTGCTGAGTGTGGCTTCGCTGGCGGATATCCTCTTCAATGCCGTGTTTGGCAGCTTGGTGGATGCCATCGGCTACCGGACCTCCTTCCTCATCATGCCTGCCTGCATGGTGGGATGCACGGCACTGCTCTGGTTGTTCTTTGCAAAAGCTAAAAAGCTGGAACGGTGCGATTAACGGGCATATACGGCCACGCAAACCAATGCCCTCAAGTTTTAAGCGAGCATAAAAAATACCGCCCACGCAGCGCTGCGTGGGCGGTATTTTTTTTTCTTACCCAAAGTATAACAGGAGAACCGCAGACAGTAAGGATGAAAAGTCGTGAAGCAAGATGAATTTTTTGAATTGTCATAAATAGCACGACTTTTTGACCGATAACACAAAATTTTGCACCCTTATTCCGTGAGATTCTCTTTATAATAAGAACAGAAATCAAACGGAAAAAAGGAGATGCGGATGATGCAAGCAACAAACCTGAAAACGAATCATTTGACCCAGCCTCTCGGTATAGATGCCGGGACGCTGTTTTTATCGTGGCAGTGCGCCGAAGGCGTGCGCCAGACTGCTTACGAAATCGAAGTGACCGCCGGAGCCGAAACGCTGTGGACAAGCGGAAAGGCTTTGGGCAGTGTGATGCACACCGAAACGCCCATCGCTGTACCGCCCAAGACGCAGGGACGGTGGCGTATCCGCCTGTGGGATGAAAATGACCAGCCCAGTACATGGAGCACCGCTTCCTTCGAGACCGGGCTTGCACAGGCAGACTGGCAGGGCGTGTGGGTCTGCCCGGAGACAGAAGAGCCGGATATCGGCTGCGCTGATGCCATCAACGCCTTTGCAAAGCCCAACTGGGAGCAGAAGCAGGCGGCGCTGGAAGCCTCCGGCAAAGGGCAGGCGCAGCCTTATCAGCCCCACCGCCCGGCAAGTTATCTGCGCAAAACGTTCACCGCCCCGGCGGGGCAGTGCAAGCGGCTGTACATTACCGCCAAGGGGTTGTATGCGGCATGGCTGAACGGCAAGCGTGTCGGCGACATGGTGCTTGCCCCCGGCAGCTTTACCGCAGACAAGCACCTTGGGGCACAGACCTACGATGTGACCGCACTTGTCCGTGACGGTGAAAATGAGCTGCTTATCGCATTGGGCGACGGCTGGTACCGCAGCACCTCCGGCGTGGATGGAGACCGTGACCTGTTCGGGAAAGAAGTGGCTGTCCTGTTCCAGCTGGAAGTGGACGGCAAGGCGGTCTGCGTTTCGGATGACGACATGGAGGCCACCCAGTGCGGCCCGATTCGCCAAAATGATATGCAGCAGGGCGAAGTGTACGATGCCCGGCTGGAAGGGGAGCTTTCCGGCTGGCATGGCGTAAAGACCGAGCCGAACTCCTTGCCCATCACCGGTATGAACACCGTGCCCATCCGGGAGCAGGAGGCCTTTGCGGGCAGGCTGCTGCGCACCCCCAACGGCGAGACTGTGCTGGACTTTGGGCAGAATATGGCTGGCTATGTGGAGATGAAGCTGACCGCCCATGCTGGGCAGAAGCTCCGGCTGCTGTGCGGCGAAGCACTGGACGAGAACGGCAACTTTACGCAGGAGAACTTTCAGGACCGGAACCGCCACAAGGAGGGCGGCACGGCGCAGATGCTGGAACTCGTCTGCAAAGAGAGCGAGAACCACTACAAGCCCAGCTTTACCATCATGGGATTCCGGTACGCAAAGGTGGAAACGGACATCGACCTGACCGGCGCAGAGTTTACTGCCCACGCCGTCTATTCGGAGCTGCCGGTTACCGGCAGCTTTGCGTGCGGCAACGCCGATGTGGATCAGCTGGTGAAAAACAGTGTGTGGAGCCAGAAGGGCAACTTCTGCGATATCCCCACCGACTGCCCCACCCGCGAGCGTGCTGGCTGGACGGGGGACATGGGGGTGTTCATCGAGACCGGTCTGACCCTGATGGACTGCTACCCGGTGGTGGAAAAATGGCTGGCAGAATGCCGCCTGAACCAGTACCCGGATGGACGCATGGCGAACATTGCGCCGCCCACCAGCCGCCCCGGCTACATGACCCCCATGCTCTGTATGTCGGCGGGCTGGGGCGATGCCGCCATTCTGGTGCCCTACGCCCTTTATAAGCGCACCGGCGACCGGAAAATTCTGGCGGACAACTACGAGATGATGCAAAAGTGGTATGGCTTCCTGCTGGGGCGTGCCCAGCAGACCACCGAGGAACAGCAGACCGGTGCATACGCCAAGTACACGGTGCTGAACGGCTTGGACTACGGCGAGTGGTGTGAGCCGGGCATTACCCCCATGCAGGCCATGATGAACCCGCGCAAAAGCGTGGGTACGGCCTATCTGGCTTATTCCGGGCGGCTTCTGGCGGAAATCGCGCAGGCGCTGGGCAAGGCAGAGGACGCAGTGCAGTACCGCGACACGGCAGAAAAGGCGGTAAAGGCGTACCGCGCCGCCTTTACGGACAACGGGAAAATCACTTCGGACCGCCAGTGCGAATACGTCCGCGCCATTGCCTTTGCACTGCTGGGCGAGGAGGAGAGCCAAGCCGCTGCGGATACCCTGAACCGGATGGTGGCGGAAAACGGCTACCACCTGAACACCGGCTTCCTTTCTACACCCTTCCTCTGCGAGGTGCTGGCAAAGTACGGCTATGCCGACACCGCCTATAAGCTGCTGTTACAGGACACCGCTCCCAGCTGGCTCTATGAAGTCAAGCAGGGCGCTACCACCGTCTGGGAGACATGGACGGGCATTGACGCAAACGGCCACCCCAGCGAATCCCTGAACCATTACTCCTACGGTGCCATCTGCGGCTGGCTGTTCGGCGGCGTGTGCGGCATCCGTCTGGCAGGGGAGACCCTGACCATCGCCCCCACCCCGAACCCGGCTCTGGGTTGGGCAAAAGCGGTGTACGATTCCCCGGTGGGGCGCATTGAAAGCGGCTGGCAGTATGCAGGCGATGCCGTGACCTACACCATCACCGTGCCCTGCAACAGAACCGCAGAAGTTACCCTCCCGGATGGCAGAAGTCTGACCTTGCAGCCGGGCACCCACACCCTGTAACGCAAAAAGATTCCCCGCAAAACACAACGCCCCGCACCGGAAGGAGTAACCGGTGCGGGGCATTGCTTTTATGGGGTAATGAAGAAGAAAAATGATGAGAAAATGGCAGATCAGAATTTTTGTGCAAGGTATTTTGCACTGAGCTGGAAGCTCTTGATGGGGGAATTGTCCACCCAGTTGCGGTGGCTTTCCAGAATGACGGCATCCACATCCATGGCAAGGGCCTGCGCCATCAGGCTGTCAAGGTCCATATTGCCGGTGCCCAGCTCCATGCTGTCGGTTTTCAGGATGGGTGTGATGGCGCTGCCGGTGATGCGGGTGCCCCGGTCGTTGATGTGCCACAGCTTCATGCGGGAGCCGAGCCGCTGCATCCAGGCCAGCGCATTCGCACCGCCCTCGGTGAACCAGTAGCTGTCAAACTCAAAGTTGACAAATTCGGGATTTGTTTCCTCGATTAAAATATCGTAGGCGCGCTTTTCTGCATTCACATGCCGCAGCTCGCAGTTGTGGTTGTGGTAGAGCAGGTGGATGCCCTCGGCTGCCAAGGTTTCGCCGGCTTTGTTCAGCCGCTGCGCAAGCTGGTGTATAACGGCTTCATCGCCGTAATCAAAGCGGTACATCCCGGTGATGACCACATACGGTGTGCCGAAGCTCTTGGCTTCCTCGGCCACTGCGTGGGCATCCCGCTCCAGAGAGCCTAGGTCGGTGTGCAGGCTGACCACCTTCAGGCCTGCCTCCTGCACCAGCTTGTGCCAGTCCAAGTTGCCGCCCTTGCCCACCGGCATTCCGGCGGCCTTGGTCAGCAGCTTTACCACAAAGCCAATGGGGTGGATCATAAATCCACACAGTTCAATGCCGTCGTACCCGGCGGCTTTCATGGCAGCAAGCGTTTCTCTTGCCTGCTGCTCGTTGCTCAGTACAGTGCCCAGCATAAATTGCTGCACGGCTTTGATGGGCATGGTTTACCCCTCCAGTTTGAAAATCTTACCCGGCGTGATGCCGTTTTCGTTAAAGCTGTCCACGCAGACATAGTATTCCTGCCCGGCGGTCAGGGTGGAAAGGGTCACTTCGTCTGCGTCATACACCAGCCAGCTCAGATAGAGTTTATCGGGCGCAGCGCCGTAGCGGACATTGCAGCCCTGTGTATTTTCGATGTGCTTCCAAGTGATCTTTGCATCCAGTGCATCTGTACGGGTCCCGGCAGCTTCGGCCTGTGCGGGCTTTGCATCCTCGCCGTTGCCGAACACCCGCAGACCGCTGATGCGCAGCGTCTGCCCATAGGGCAGTTCGCCGCCGGTGACCCGGACGTACCGGGCGCGGATGCCGTCTGCATATTCGTAGTAGCCGTTGGAGCACTCGCGCGCAACCGTTTCGCGGGTCGTCCAGTCTGCGCCGTTCACACTGGTCTCCACCGTGTAATGGGAAATCTGCGGGCGGGTCTCGATGTGGCGGGTCTTGCGGTCGTCGCCGTAGCTGTCCGCCGGGAAATCCACCACCAGCTTTTCATCTGCCATGTTTACCTGAATGGCACGGACATCATTCTCTTTGCCAAGGTCCACGCAGAGCCATTCGCCCGGCTCTGCACCGGCGGCACTCCACCAGCTGCGGCAGTCCTCGTTGACTGCCAGCTCCGGACTGCTGTTTTCTGCGGTGCTGGAAGCCGTGACCGGCTTTTTGTAACTCAGCAGCATCCATTCCGGCTGCTGGCTGGCGGCATCGAATTTGCCAGCCGGGATGCGGTGGGGGTAATCGGAAAAGTTCTGGTTGCAGTAAAGCACGCCGTCCTTGTCGAACCCGGCAGGGAACAGCCCCACCCGGCGCTCAAAGTCATAGTTGACGGAAATGCGCATGGTAGAGGCGTGCCACCAGTTGCCGTAGATGTCGGCAATGGTGCTGCCGTGGCCTGCGCCGGTGATGAATCCGCCGGGCTTTGCGGAAAACGGATTGGATGCCTGCTGCACAAAGGGACCCAGCGGAGAACGGGAGGTGTATACACCGTCGGCGTAGGTGTTGTACTGGGTGCCGGGGCAGGCGTACTGCAGATAGTAGGTGTCGCCGTGCTTTGTCATGAACGCACCCTCAATGTAGGGCTTGCCGATGGCGTTGAACATGGCAGTCAGGCTTTCGGCACTCAGGCCGGGGATGTTTGCCATCTGCGGCGGCAGATTCAGCTTGCCGGTCTTGGGGTCATAGAACTGCTTCATGGACTGGTACAGCACGCTGGCTTCCCGGTCTACGATGCCGTTGTTGCCGGGGCGTTCGTAGCCAAGGGTAGTTTCATTGCCGAAGATCAGCTCCTGTTTTTCACCGATGGGGGTCATGGTGTCCGGGTCCAGTTCCACGCCGTAGATAGGGGCGATGTTGGAACAGCCCCAGTAGAAGTACACCCGGCCATCGTCATCGCAGAACAGATCCGGGTCCAAGAAAGCAAAGGGCGCGGAAACCTCCGTAAACGGCTCGGTCAGGGGGTCAGCGGTGCGCAGGATGGGGCAGTTGCGCCCCTTGCGGCTGGCGCAGAAGTAGAGGTAATTGCCCACCTGCCGCACATCCGGCGCGTAGTCATAGATCAGCAGGTTGGGGTCTGCGTGGAAGTTCCAGTCCAGAAGATCCTCCGAGTACCAGAACCCCGCCGACATGGAAACGAACAGATAATATCTGCCTTTGAAGTACACCAGCGTCGGGTCTGCGCCCTCCCGGAAACCCGCCACGCGGGGGCCTTCCTTCATGTGCTGGTAACGGTAGCCCAGATCAAGAGGATTGCAATAGGTCTGTTTCATCGAAGCTTACTCCTTGGCAATGCCCTGCAATACCCGGTTCAGCTGCTTGATGTCCTCTTCCGAAGCGCCTGCCTGCATCAGCATGGATTGAATGGTCATCCGCTGCATGGCACGCTCCATCATGGCCACCAGAGCCGGATTGTCCTTCACGGCGGCAGCCACATCTCCGCGGGAAGCAGCGGCCTTTTCCCGGATCTGCTTCAGGATGGGACCAGCTTTCGGGTCTGCCATGGCGGCAGCCATGTTGTCCTTGACTGACCAGCAGCTTTCGTCCAGCTCGCCGTCAAACCAGTTGGTCACGTTCTTGCGGTTGTCCATGGCGTAATCCGGGTTGGGGGCGTCCACCTTGTTCACCAGGATCACGCTGCTGTGCTCGCCGGAGCGTGCCTCAATGCTGTGCTTGCCGGTAATGGGCAGCTGGAAGGTGAACACTTTGTCGCCATGCTTGGTCTCCACCAGCTGACCGTCCTTGTACAGCGAGACCTCCGGCAGATTGGAGTAGACCTTGATCTCGGTCACATCCTCGGCGCGGTCCACATAGCGGCTGCCGCACAGGTGCACGAACGGCTCCTTGCTCCAATAGGCCTTGTAGAGATAGAAGGGGTCTTTTTTGATCTTGCGGTCAAAGGTGACAAGTCCCTTCTGGTTCTCGCCATGCTTGCCGCCCTCATCGCGTCCATCGGCGGCAAAGTCGAACATGTTCCACACATGGGTCGCCCACAGCCAAGGACGGTCGGCAATCATCTTAGCAATGTGCTCGTGGTAAACGCACTGGTAGCTCTCGGTGTAGTCGCCTTTTTCCGGGTGGCTGCTCTGGTACTGGGGGTTGGCATCTGCGCCATACTCCGAAAAGCCGATGCAGCGGTCAGGGTAATCGGTATGGTATTTGTCAAAGAACTCGTCGTTCTGCTCAAGGTCCCCCAGATACCAGCCGAAGTAGAGGTTGTAGCTGTTCACATCGGGAATTTCCAGAATAGGACTGGTGGTCTCCAGCATAAACACGTTTGCCATGGTGGTCTTGCGGGTGGGGTCCAGCTTGTGCGCCAGCTCGTTCAGCAGACGGTGGTTTTCCAGCAGATCCTCGTTGACAGCAGAAGCAGCGGTGATCTCGTTAGAAAGGCCCCACACGGCAATGCAGGGGTGGTTGTAGTTCTGGACGATCAGCTCTTCCATCTGGGTCAGGGTGTTGGCACGGCCGTTGGTCATGTGCATGGTGATGTAGGGGATCTCTGCCCAGATGACAAGACCCTTTTCATCGCACAGGTCGTAGAAATACTGTGCGTGCTGATAGTGAGCCAGACGGATGGTGTTGGCCCCGATCTCCAGAATGATGGAAATATCCTCCTCCATCATTTCGTTTGTCAGGGCATTGCCCGCACCCTTGCGGTCCTGATGGCGGGAAACGCCGCGCAGGGGATAGCTGCGGCCGTTCAGGATAAAGCCCTTCTGGGGGTCAAACTCAAATTTCCGGCAGCCGAACCGGGCGGAAGTTTCCTCGCCATTGCCCAGCTTGGCAGAGACGATGTAAAGGAAGGGGTCGTCCACGCCATCCCACAGATGGGCATCGTGCAGGGTGAAAACAGCCTTTGCAGTGCCGTTTTCCACCGGGGCGGTGATGCTCTGGCCTTCCAGCGCAAAGGCTACGCTCTGTGCGCCGACCACGGCAGCTTCCACGGTGACCTCGACGGTCTTGGTGGCAAGGTCGGTGACGATAGGGGTCACCTTCAGCGCCGGTGCGCCATTAGCGGGCAGGGCAAAGTGCTCTGCCGGGACGATGTGCAGGGTCATATCCCGGTAAATGCCGCCGTAGAAGGTAAAGTCTGCCTTCTGGGGGTACACGGTGTCGTTGTCGCAGTTGTCCACGGAAATTGCCAGCAGATTTTCCTCTTTGAGGTGGTCGGTCAGGTCCACCCGGAAGGTGGAGTAGCCGCCCTTGTGCTCGGCCAGTTTTTCCCCGTTCAGGTAAACGGCGGCGGTCATGGCTGCGCCGTCCAGCTGCAGAACAGCCTTGCCGCCTGCCGGGATGGCGGGCTTTGTCAGGGCCAGTGTATACCAGCAGGTGCCGCGGTAGTAATCGTTGCCGCCGTCCTGACCGTCCACCGCGTTCCAGGTGTGGGGCAGGGCAATGGCCTCGCCCATAACGGCGGCGGGGATGCCGGGGTTCTCCTTGGTAAAATGCCAGTTGCTATGATTCAGCAGGATGGTCTTGCTCATGGTAAAAACTCCTTTGTGAAAGATAGATAGAATCAGCAAAAACCGAAAGAGCGTATGAGCCTTTTCGGTCTTTGCAGGGTGTTACTGCATATGTTCTGCAATTACTTCACGGCGAAGAGCGTCTTTTTTATCTGCGATGCGCTTCTGGACGTTGACCATTTCCTCCTTGGTCAGGGGGCAGCCCACCATGGCGAGCAGGGTGACGACCCAGCCCAGCATCGGCAGACCGTACTTGATGGCAACGGTCATCCAGAAGATGCCGGAGGTGTAGGCATCCGTGGGCTGAGGCATGGTGGTGGTGTAGCCCAGAACGGCGACGGCACCGGTGGCGATGACGGCAGCCACCGAGGTGATGAGCTTGTCGATCAGGCTGTAAGTACCGGAGACTACCGCCGGGATGTAACGGCCGCTGCGGTCCAGCTCGTAGTCGATGGTGTCAGCCATGTAAGAGTTGTTGGAGGTGGTGATGCACATATTGGAACCGTTCTGCAGCAGGGTCAGCAGGACGTAAACGATCATGTTCCAGCTGCCGATCACACCGATCTGACGGGTGTCGGTAAAGATGAAGAACAGGATCAGCACAGTGGTGATGGTCATGCTGATGCAGGTCCAGGTCACGATGCCCTTCTTGCTGCCTTTTTTGCCCACATACTTTGCGCCGAAGGCTGCAAAGAAGATGGAGGGAACCATGCTGATCATGCTAAGGGTGGTAGCAAGACCCATGTTGCCGATGAGGATGCCGTTCAGCATCGTGTTGATGATGGCCTGACTGCCTACCTGCTGAGCCAGCTTATCGGAAGCGTTGGAGGCAATGTAGCACTGCAGGGGCTTGTTGTGCTTGAGCACCTCAAGAATATCCGCAACCTTCAGCGGTTCGTGATTTTTACTGATGCTATCAAAGTTTTCGGGCTTGTCGTAAGCGGAGATGCCAGCGCAGACGATCAGGGTGCCGATGCCGGCAATGATCAGGACGATGGTGCAGACGGTGCTGAGGAAGTCCTGATTAAAGGTGCCGCCGCACTTGGGCAGGATGACGGTGTAGATCAGCATACTCATGCCCATGGGCACGGCGTAGTTCAGTGCAGTGGTCCAGACACCGATGGTGGGACGCTGCCGGGGATCGTTGGTCATGATGGCAGGCAGGGTCTGGGCGGTCATGTTGGTGACGGTGTAGCCGATGATGTAGATAATGTAGGTCAGGGCAAACACCGGCAGGCCGAAGCCCTTGCTGGAGCACAGGTTGAACATGCACAGCAGGCCGACTGCCTCGATCAGGTAGCCGCTGATCAGCAGAACGCGCAGCTTACCGAAACGGGTGTTGACGCGGTCGTAGACGAATGCCAGCAGCGGGTCGGTGAAGCCGTCCAGAATGCGGGCCAGCATCAGGATGATGCCGACGGTTGCAGTAGTGATGCCGTAGCCGATACTGGCAGAATAACTTGCCATACCGATCAGGGAATAGACGCTCATGCCCACAAAGGCGTTGCAGGCGTAGCAGATGATCTGCCAGGTTTTGGCGCGGCGGTACTGGACGCCGTCTACCTCACTGGCGCTGGGTTTCTTTTGGAACATAATGATTTTTCCTCCTTTTTGTGTGAAACGGGTTCCGCTTTTCTTGACACCAGAATAACAGAATGCAATAGGTACTGCCAGACAAAAAATTGGAATTAAGGATAAAAATTCGTGCAGTTCTGACCACTCGACGAAAAATTTACCAATAACGTGAAAAATTATCCTTTTTGCTCCGCACAGACCTGTTACAATAGGCACAGAGAAAACACGGCTTCTGAATAAAAAGGAGAATCATCATGCAGAAATTTGAAAAAGGCTTTTTCATCGGTGCTGCAACAGCAGCCCATCAGGTAGAGGGTAACAATACCAACAGCGACTACTGGGCACAGGAGCAGCTGCCCCATTCCAGCTTTACGGAGCCCAGCGGCATTGCCTGCGACCATTATCATCGGTACGAAGAAGATATTAAGCTGCTGGCCGATGCCGGGCTGAACGCCTACCGCTTTTCCATCGAGTGGGCACGGGTGGAGCCGGAGGAAGGAACGTTCAATCCGGAAGCCATTGAACACTACCGCAAGGTGATCGCCTGCTGCAAAGCGCATGGTGTAGAACCGGTGGTGACTCTGCTGCACTTCACCAGCCCCAAGTGGCTTATCTGCAAGGGCGGCTGGGAAGCAGAGTCCACGGTCGAGGACTTTAAGCACTATGCAGCCTTTGTCATGGAGCAGCTGGGCAGCGAGCTGCATTATGTCTGCACCATCAACGAAGCGAATATGGGCTTGCAGCTGGCCGCCATTTCCAAGCGGTTCCGCCTGATGGCAGAACAGGCAGCCAAGAATGCCGCTGCTGCCGGAAAGTCTGCCGAGGGCACGGTGCAGGTGGGCATGAACTTCCAGAAGATGATGGAAAACATGAAGTATGCTGCCATGGAGAACGCGCAGGTGTTCGGCACACCCCAGCCGCAGATCTTTGTCAGCGAGCGCACCTCGGAGGGCGACCTGCTGGTGCTGCGTGCCCATGCAGCCGCACGGGATGCCATCAAGGCCATCTGCCCGCAGGTCAAGGTTGGCCTGACCCTTTCTCTCCACGACTTGCAGGCACAGCCCGGCGGCGAAGCCTTTGCCGAGGCCGCATGGCAGGAGGAGTTCACCCATTATCTGCCCTACATCAAAGAGGATGATTTCTTAGGTGTGCAGAACTACACCCGCACCCTTTACGGCCCGCAGGGGCAGCTGCCGGCACCGGAGGGCGCAGAGCTGACCCAGATGGATTACGAGGTTTACCCGCAGGCACTGGAGCACGTTCTCCGCAAGGTGGCAGAGAAATTCAAGGGTGATCTCATCGTCACCGAAAATGGCATTGCCACCGCCGATGACACCCGCCGTGTGGCGTTTATCCGGCAGGCACTGGACGGCGTGCAACACTGCATTGCCGACGGCATCCCGGTGAAGGGCTACTTCCATTGGAGCCTGATGGACAACTTTGAGTGGCAGAAGGGCTATGCCATGCAGTTCGGCCTGATCGCCGTGAACCGTGAAACCATGGAGCGGACCGCAAAGCCCAGCCTTGCGGTGCTGGGGGAGTATTGCAGAGCTTGAGAGGGGGCTCCGGGCATCGGTAGAAAAAACGACGAAAGTATGATATACTATTTCTATCAATGAGTCAATGAGCCGGAGGGGTTACACATGGATGTTCTCCAGAATATGATGCTGTTTTCCGAGCTTGTCCAGTGCGGCGGCAATGTTTATACATGGTGCTATGATGCAAAGGGAAAGCTACTACGGAGCAACTGCCCGGACGAGGCCTTTCTTGCCAGCGCATTTGAGCTGTTCGGCTGCAAACAGCGGATGCTGGAGCATGGGAACCGGGACGATGTGCCCGTTACCTTGGGGACGGCATTGGGTCTTTTGTGGGGCGCAGCCTTTGAAAAGGAAGAGGGGAAACTGAAGCGTGTCTGGGTCATCGGGCCGGTGTTCCATCGGGATGTGACAATGCGCGGGATCGAGGAAGGGCTGAAATATTACAGCAAGCTGGAGATCAGTGTGGCATGGACGATCCAACTTTACAAAGCCCTTGAAAAAGTTCCTACCCTGCAAAACACCATTATGAACCGCTATCTGCTGATGATGCACTACTGCCTGACCGGGCAGCGGCTGGAGTTGAGCGATGTGAACAGCAGTGCAGCACAGGACGAACGGCTGAAAAGCGATGCGATTCCCCATGACCGGTATAAAATCTGGATGGCGGAGCAGGGAATGCTGCAGATGGTCCGCACCGGAGATATGAATTACAAGCAGGCGCTTTCTAACTGTATGAGCATAAGTGCAGGTGTACCGGTGCAGAGCAGCGATGTGCTACGCCAGAGCAAGACCTCCATCATCGTGTTCACCTCTCTGGTCTGCCGTGCCGCCATTGAGGGCGGCCTGTCCCCGGAGGAGGCATATTCGCTTGGGGACAGCTACATTCAGACGGCAGAAGCGGCAAAATCGCTGGATGAGCTGGCCCCCCTTGCAATGATGATGTACGACGACTTTATCCGGCGTGTCCACAAGCATCGGACGAACCCGAACCTCAGTATGCAGATTCAGAAATGTGTGGATTACATCGAGATGAATCTGGACAAAAAGATCGTAGCGGAAGATCTTGCCGCCCTGGTGGGCTACACGGAATATTATCTCACCCACAAATTCAAGGAAGAAACGGGTCTGAGTGTGACGAACTATGTAAAGTTTGCAAAGGTCGAACGTGCGAAAGTTCTGCTGAAAAGTACACCGCTCAGCGTCCGGGAAATTTCCGAACAGCTTGGCTTTGCCACCCGCAATTATTTCAGCGCAGTCTTTCAGCAGGTCACCGGAAAAACGCCCATGGAATTCCGGGAAACATAAAGCAGAACAGGCATCCTGCGTTACCGTTTGGCGGTATCGGACGGGATGCCTGTTCTGCTATGATGAAGAAGAATGGAGAAAGATGGCTTAGTTGAGAAACTTCTCGTTCAGGGTCACACCAAAGTCGCGGGCGATGGCGCGCAGGTCGTCGTCGGTGATGGTCTGACGGATGATGCCGCCGCCCATGGAGAGCACCTTGACGTAAATTTCGGCACTCTTTTCGATGGTGTGGGCCAGACCAAAGGTGATGTCAAAGTCCGGGCCGGAGGCAAACAGACCGTGCTGTGCCCAGATGGCGGCCTGATAAGTCTTCATCAGCTCACTGGTGGCCATGGCAATGTCTGCCCCGCCGGGCACCATCCACGGGCAGACGCCCACGCCCTCCGGGAACACCACCGGGCACTCAGTAGCGCTCTGCCACAACGCACGGGTGAAGTCCCGGTCGGTCAGGGGCAGAATGTAGGTCAGGGCAATGACGTTGGTGGCGTGGCAGTGGTAGATAACGCGGTTTGCGCCATTGGTGGCGGCTTTGCGGACGCTGTGATTCATAAAGTGGCTGGGGAACTCACTGGTGGGCTTTGCGCCGCCTTCCAGACCCCAGACGATGCGCCAGCTGTCGCCCTTGCCGTTGATCTCCACAATGCCGATGCTGTGGACAGGGTCCGGCTCCACGTTGCGGAAAAACTTGCCGGAGCCGGTGGTAATGAAATACTCGCCCGCCAGATTGTCCGCCTGCACGCCCATGTTCACCCATTCGTGGGGCTGCGGGTAAAAGAAGGGGCGGCACTGGGCCACTTCCTCTTCCTTCATGCGGTAGGTCAGGTTGCCGCCGTTGCGCTCGTGCCAGCCCTGCAGCCAGCCATCGTTGCACATCCGCATAAAACCTTTGACAATTTCAATATCCAGAATACCCATCTTCAAAAACCTCTCTCATTCAAATGCGCTTGCTCAGCACGTTCTGCTCGTATTTCTTTACTTCCTCAAACCATGCGCCGTCCACCGGCACACCGTTCCGGCGGCAGTATTCGTCCCA
Organism: Faecalibacterium prausnitzii; assembly: GCF_003324185.1. Lineage (GTDB taxonomy): Bacteria > Bacillota > Clostridia > Oscillospirales > Ruminococcaceae > Faecalibacterium > Faecalibacterium prausnitzii. The sequence goes on along the minus strand of NZ_PXUP01000006.1, from coordinate 103,924 downwards.
GACCACGCCAAAGGGCAGGGTCTTCAGCTCCTCCTGCCGCACCATCAGCTCGGTGAACTGGTTGGTGTCCTGCAGCTCCTTCAGTACCGTATGCGGGGTGCACAGGGCAGACAGCAGCGCCTTTTCCACGTTGCGGAAGCCCACCGTCCATGCGGAGATGCGGTTGATGGAAGCGTCAAAGTAATCCAGTGCAATGTTCACCCGGCCGTCCAGACCGCCGCAGCGCACGATCTCCTTGCAGATCTCCTTCGTTTCATCGTCAAACAGCACCACATGGTCGGAGTCCCAGCGGATGGGGCGGGTGATGTGGAGGGCAATCTCCGGGAAGAAGGCCAGCAGGGCGGGAATCTTGTCGCTGACTACTTCGGTGGGATGGTAGTGGCCGTTATCCATCAGAGGAATGCACTTTTCCCGGTTGAAGGCGGTATAGCTCAGGGCAAACTCGGCACTGCCCACGGTGTACGCCTCCACACCGATGCCGAACACCTTGCTCTCGATGCAGGGCTTCACCAGCTTGAAGTCGTAAGGCTCGCTCAAAATCTCGTCGATGCTGGCCTTGTAGCGGTCGCGGGGACCTTTGCGATCCGCCGGTACGTCCTTGAAGCCGTCGCCCGTCCAGATGTTCATGGTGCAGGGCTGCCCCAGCTCCTCGGCCAGATACTGGCTGATGCGGATGCAGGCCTTGCCGTGTTCCACCCAGAATTTCCGGGTCTCCTCATTGGGGCTGGCAAGGGTCAGCGGGTCGCACTTGGGGTGGGAGAAAAAGGTGGGGTTAAAGTCTGCGCCCAGCCCTCTTGCCTTGCAAAAATCTACCCATTTTTTGAAGTGCTTCGGCTCCAGTTTGTCCCGGTCTACCCACGGGTTCTCCTCGTCAAAAATGGCGTAGGAGGCATGGAGATTGATCTTTTTGGTGCCGGGGCAAAGGGAAAGCACCTTGTCCATATCTGCCATCAGTTCCTCCGGGGTGCGGGCACGGCCGGGGTAGTTGCCGGTGGTCTGGATGCCGCCGGTCAGGGGCTTGGTGGGGTCGGTATCAAAGCCACGGACGTCATCTCCCTGCCAGCAGTGCAGAGAAATGGGCACGGTCTTTAACCGGGCAATGGCGGTTTCGGTGTCCACGCCAATGGCGGTGTAGCGGGCTTTTGCTTCTGCGTAACTCATACGGTTCCTCCTTTAGAAATGCTCATCTGAATCTTCAAATTGCCGATGGCGGTGGCCTCGATGGGCAGAGCCACGACCTGTTTTCCGGTATAATGGGCGGTCAGCTCGTTCAGGGTGGCGTTCTTTGCGCCGCCACCTGCGATGTAGAGTTTATCCCAGTGCTGCCCGGTCACAGCCTCCATCTCACGATAGGCTTCCCCGTAGCAGTACGCCAGCGAGTGGTAGATGCTGTTGATGAGGTCGGCATCCGTGGCAGGGGCTTCGCCGGTCTCGGCAAGAGCCGTGCGAATCTCTGCGCGCATATCCTGCGGGGCAGAGAAGCGGGCTGCGTTTACATCAAAAATGCGGGTGTAGGTGCTGGTCTTGGCCAGCTCCACCATCTCGGCAAAGGAGATGCCCAGCTGCTTTTGCACGCACTGGATGATCCACAGACCCATGATGTTTTTTAGGTAGCGGATGTACCCCACGCCGCCCTCGTTGGTAAAGTTGGCGCGGCAGCTCTTCGGGCTGGTGATGGGCTTTGCCAGCTTGACCCCCAGCAAACTCCATGTGCCGGAGGAGAGAAACGGTGCATCGCCCTGCTCCATGGGGATGCCCTCCACGGCGCTGGCGGTGTCGTGGGTGGCGCACAGCACTACCTTGGTCTGTCCGCCCACCTCGGCGGCAATGTCCGCCTTCAACGGGCCCAGCACCGTACCGGGAGCCATCAGCTTGGGGAACATCGCCTCCGGCAAGCCCAAAGCTTTGAGAATCTCCGGGTCGTACTCTTTGGTCTGAGCGTTCACGAGTCCGGTGGAGGTGGCGTTGGTGTACTCCCGTGCCTTTACGCCGCAGAGCTTCCACAGCAGATATTCCGGGATCATCAAAAAGTCCTCGGCCTGCGCCAGCCGCCCGGCTTTTTTGTCGGCATACAGCTGATAAATGCTGTTGAAGGGCTGGAATTGGATGCCGGTGCGCCGGTAGAGCTGCGCGAAGGGCAGGATGCTGTGGACTTCATCCAGCACCGCCTGCGTCCGGCTGTCGCGGTAGGCGTAGACAGGGGAGAGGGGCTGACCGTTTTTCAGCAGCACATAATCCACCGCCCATGTGTCGATGGAAAGGCTCTCAATTTCCGGGAACTTTGCAAACGCTTCCCGGATGCCCTGCTTCACGTTGGTAAACAGGCTGTCGATGTCCCATTCCAGATGACCGTCCACCCACCGGACGCTATTGGGAAAACGGTACACTTCTTCGGTGCAGAGAACGCCGTTCTCCATCCATCCGACAATGTGCCGCCCGCTGGATGCACCAATGTCGATGGCAAGATAGTTTTTGTACATAATGCGCCTCCTGTGTGGCTTTGACTGCTACCAGTATAGCGGTAGAACACGGACGATTCCATCTGCAAAGGTGACGCATTCTTTGTGAAAAGTCTACTCTTGCACTGCAAAGGCTGGTGCGCTATACTGAACCTAGGGTGTATCTGAAAAGTCGAAAATTTAGTCTATTTCTACAAGCACAGCTGGATTTTGCGTTAAACAGCCTTGAAATCCACAAAGGATTCCTGCGGCTATTTGCCTTAAATCCCGCTTGTGCTTGCGAAATATTCGTCATTTTCTTTGTTTTCAGATACACCTCGGAAAGAGAGAAAACAGAAAATGCTGACCTACAACATGGATGTGACCCCGGAAAGCGTCTGGAAACGCACCACTCCCAGCGAAGCAGAGCTGGCGCAGCCCTATTACTGCACCGAGGCAGGGGTGTTCTACGCCCAGCAGCATTTTTCCACCGCCCGCACGGATAAAGAAAGCTATCTTCTGTTTTACACCCTCCGGGGTGCAGGGCTCATCGAGCAGGGGGAAAGCCATGTGGAGCTCCGCACTGGGCAGGCGCTGCTGCTGAACTGCCGCATCCCGCAGAGCTACTGCACCGCCCCGGGGCAAAGCTGCTGGCATCATTATTGGGTGCATCTGGACGGTGCAGGAGTCGCCGCCATGGAGCCGCTGCTGCTTCCGGGCAAAAAACTGACCCCGGTGCAGCTCACCGGGGTCAAGATACAGGAATATTTTGAAATGCTTTTGGGGCAGATGGAGCGCAGCACCGTGGACAGCATGGTGACCGCCGGGCTGGTGCTCCACGAGATGCTGGCGCTGTGCGCCCGGAGCATTCTTTCACAGGCCGAAGCCACCAGCGCGCGGCAGGTGATTTTGCAGGCAGCGGAGACCCTGCGCAAAAATTACCAGAAGGAGCTTTGCCTTGCCGACCTGCTGGCCGATGCCCACATGAGCAAAAGCTATTTTCTGCGGCTGTTCCGGCGGTATATGGGCACGACACCGTATAATTATCTGGTCAACTTCCGCATTACACAGGCAAAGGAACTGCTGGTTCTCACCGACCACAGCGTCAGCGAGATCGCGCAGAAGGTAGGCTTTGGCGATGCCAGCAACTTTTCCACCCGGTTTGCAAAAGCCACCGGGCAAAGCCCCCTGCAATACCGCAAAAGGGCGTTGAAGCCGCAGGAGGGCACAAGGTGAACAAAGGTTCTTGACCTTTTTGCCGGAGCTATGCTGTATGTGGTGGTGTAGGAACTGATCCCGGAAATAGGGCTTTATGGGGGCGGAATCTTTTCCGCAGGGGAAAAGCGTGGTATACTGAACGCAATGAACCGGAACGGATCAAAGAAAGATGAGGACTGTGAAATGAACATCAAAGAACGGGCAGCACAGGCTGCCGCATGGAAAGCTGCCGGACAGTGCAACTGCGCGCAGGCGGTGCTGAAAGCATTTGAGGATAAGCTGCCGGTGGATGCCGACACCCTGATGAAGCTGGGAGCAGGCTATGCCGCCGGCATGGGCTGCATGGAGAGCACCTGCGGCGCACTGATCGGCGCAGTGATGGTGGCGGGCGTTGCCACCGACGGCAAGGGCACGCCCCGCATTTCCAAGGAACTGCTGCAGAACTTTCAGGAAAAATGCGGCGCTACCATTTGTAAAGACCTGAAAGGTGTGGAGACCGGTGCACCGCTGTGCCCCTGCCCGGAGTGCGTCCGCAACGCCGTGCTGGCACTGGGCGAGGTGCTGGGGGAGTAAGATGAAAAAAGTCTTGTTTATTTGCCACGGCAATATCTGCCGCAGCCCCATGGCGGAATTTGTGATGAAGGACTTAGTGGAAAAGGCCGGGCTTTCCGCGCAGTTTGAAATTGCCTCGGCTGCCACAAGCACCGAGGAGATCGGCAACCCGGTCTATCCGCCTGCCCGGTGCAAGCTTGCGGAGCACGGCATCTCCTGCGCGGGCAAGACCGCCCGGCAGATGACCCGGCGGGACTACGAGACTTACGATTATCTTATCGCCATGGATCACAACAACCTGCGGAACATGGCACGGTTTGTGGGCGGCGACCCGGAGCACAAGGTCTCGCTGCTGATGGATCACACCCGCCGCCCCGGCGATGTGGCAGACCCGTGGTACACCGGGGACTTTGAAGCTACATGGCAGGATGTGCTGGAGGGTTGCACCGCCCTGCTGGAAAAACTGCGATAAAAAGGGGAAGGCTACGACAGAACGTTATTGCGAAGGTGAACGGTTTACCGGCCTGTCATTTGCAGGGGAAGCCTTTGAAAGCTGCGATTTTGCGGACTGCGTATTTGTGGACTGCTCCTTTTCAAAATGTGAGCTGGACCACACCACCCTGAACGAGTGTCGGTTCGTGCGGTGCGAGATCACCGGGCTGCGGAGCGTGTCCTCCTCAGTGCAGTCGCTGGATTTTGAGGACTGCCGCCTGCAGGAGATCGAGTGGGCATCGTTGCTGTCAAACGGCGCATTCCCGGACCCTATCCACACCCTGAAGGACTGCAGCCTGAAATACAACACCTTTACCGAAATGAACTTCAACCGCTTCGATTTTTCAAACGGAAACGAGATCGTAGGCTCCATGTTTGCCAAGTGCGAGATGCAACTGGCAAGTTTCAAGGGCACAGAGCTGCACGAAACGGAGTTCTACCAGTGCGATCTGCGCAAAGCGGATTTCCGGGACGCCACGGGCTATAAGGTGGATATTCTGGGCAGCCGCATGAAGGATGCCAGGTTCTCGCTGCCGGAGGCGGTAAATCTGCTGGCTGATTTGAAGATCAAGCTGTCCTGAACAGGGAGGGCAACAGCCACACCGCCATCAAGCGGAACTTGCAGAAGCCGGAAGGCGGCCAAGGCACAATACGATAAACGCAAAAGGGAGCTCTGCCCGGACATTGGTCCGGGACAGAACGCCCTTTTTTGCTTTGTGTTTCACGAAAAAAGACCTGATACACCGACAAGGACAAGGCAGAAAAACACCTTGCCTAGGTCTGCTGCTTTCGGCAGAACGACAGAAATTTTCTTTAAAATTTGTGCAATTTTCAACGGAAGCAAAGTGACCTGCAGTCAGCACTTTATTATTTTAACACGGTAAAGGCTTTTTGCGGCGTCTCCTGTCGGAAATGTATCCAAAAGCTGTTCGCGCTTTAGTCATACTCATTTGACAGAAACTGCTTTTTTCGGTATCTTGTCCGTATCACGAGGACGGCGGGCAGAAAATACCCGCTTTTTTTCGTTTATTCTGTATTTATAGGAAGGACAATCTATGGCAACCATGAAAGATATCATCCAGAGCCCGCTGCTGCTGGCGATGGTCATCGGCGGTCTTTTGTACATTTCCGCATTCTCGCTGGTCTACCTCAAAAAGGCCTACGACCACTGTTTGGAGTTGGGCATCACCCACAAGGAACTGAGCAACGTGATCAAATCCAGCCTTATATTTTCCGTCGTGCCCAGCCTTTCCATCGTGGTGGGTCTGTTCGTGCTCATTGCGGTGCTGGGCAGCGTGTGGGCATGGTGGCGGCTGTCGGTCATCGGTTCTCTGTCCTACGAGACTATGATCTCCAGCTCCATTGCGCAGGTGCTGGGCTACGCATCCTCTGCGGAAATGCTGGAAAGCGCCACCGGACGGCAGTTCGGCGTGGTGATGATCCTGATGAGCGTGGGTATGCTGAGCGGTTTCCTGATCCTGCTGCCCCTCGGCAAAAAGCTGTGCAAGAGCGTGGACCGCTCTGCAGCCGAAAACGGCGGCAGCACTTGGAAAAACGTGCTGTCCGGCGTGTTCATGCTTGTGATGTTCTCGGTATACATTCCCATTCTGCTGTTCACTGACAATGTGCAGGCTGCCGTTATGATCACCGGTCTTGTGATCGCCATTGGTGTGGGTGTGCTGGCAAAGCGCCCGGGGCTTGCATGGCTCAATAACTTCGTGATGGCATTCTCCATGCTGGGCGGTCTGATCTCGTCGCTGGCGTGGGTACGGATTTTCGGTTGAGGAGGGAAACGGACATGAGCAAAGCAAAGATTGAGACCAAAATGGACTCCTTCCAGAGCTGGGCGCACCGCTGGGGCCGTGTGGGTACTCTGATCGCCCTCATTTACATGGTGGCGCTGCCCTTTGTGGTGCTGGCTGCCTACGACAGCATCCCGTCTCTGGGCGAGGTGTTCAACGTGAACACCTTTTCCATCCTGCTCATCTACATCCCGGTGGGCTTTTCGGAAGCACTGAGCTACACCCCCATTCTGGGCTGCTCGGCCTATCTGGCCTTCATCACCGGCAACATTATGAACCTGAAGCTCCCGGTGGCAGCAAACGCCATGAACCTGACCAAAAAGCAGCCCAACACCCCGGAGGGTGAGGCCATTGCCTCGGTGGCTGTTGCGGTTTCCTCCCTGATGACGGTTGCCATCCTGACGCTGGCAGCGGTGTGCGCCTCCTTCATCAGCCCGGTGTTCGAGCTGCCCGCCGTCAAAACGGCCTCCGGCTACCTGCTGCCGGCCCTGTTCGGCTCCATGGCGCTGGGTCTGTTCGCCAGCTCGTCCAGCGGCAGCAAGGTGGTCAAGGGTGGCATCAAGGGGGTGCTTCCGGTGCTGATCATCATGACGGTGCTCTCCCTCGCCGCACGCCTTGCGGGCTACGGTTCCGTGCTGGGCGGACTTGTGGGCATCTTTATCATCGTGATGCTGCCCATCGGCATCCTGACTTCCTATGTGTTGTGGAAGAAGGGCAAGATCCAGGTAGTGGACAAAGAGCAGAAGTAAAGCAATCGGAACGGTCTGGATCCTGTATGGTACAGGGCTCAGGCCGTTTTGCTTTCATTAGGGGGCAGGGGTGCCTACTCCGCACCTTTCGAAAATTGACAAATAATTCTCAATTTTAGTATTCTCAACGAGGCCATTGAGCAGATCAGCTTTCAGGCTGTGAAGGCCCGAGCCTTTGCCGCTGGCAGATAAAGGCATAGAATAACAAAAAAGTCTGAACTGAGGCATGAGCCACCGGTTCAGACTTTTTTCATACTATGAAAACACCAGCTGCTGCGGATAGCAGCGTGCAGTTCAATTTGTTATCAGCACTCGTCGTACTGTTTTTGCAGATATTGCAGGCACTGGACTGCGTTTTCCGGGGTGGTGTTCTCCAAGGTGGCGAACACATAGGGCTTCTGTTCCTTGGCAAACCGCAGAATGGTGCGGTAGTCGCCCATACCGCCCTGTCCGGCACCGGTGGCAGCCAGCTGCCCGTCGGCGTCCTGCAGCAAAAAGTCCTTGAAGTGGATCATGGCCACATCCTTGCCCAGCAGCTCAATGGTCTCGGCGAACACTTCCTCCCGCTGGTCTACGTTTTCCATGTTCAAAAGGTTCACCGGGTCGAGCAGAATCTGCAGATTGGGGCTGCCGATCTCGTCCAGCACGGTGCGGGCGCGGCGGGCGTCATACACAATGTGTCTGACCACCGGCTCAATGGCAATGGTCACGCCGTACTGCTCGGCGCAGCGCACCACCGGCTTGAAGTTCTTGATAAAGGTAGCAAGGGCGGCATCGCTGCGGCACTCCGGGCAGAACTTGTACTCCGCGTTGGGTGCACCGGTCTCGGTGCCCACCATGCCGCAGCCCAGCAGGCTGGCAAAGCGGATATGCGCATAGTACTTTTCCTGAATGGCGTGCAGGGCAGCCGTATCCGGGTGCGCCAGATTCAGGTAGTTGCCCAGCACCGCAATGTCCAGCTCGTTTTTGGCAAACAGGCGGCGCAGATAGGCCGCGTAGCCGGGGGTGAGGGCAGAGGGGGTGTTGGGCACCTCCTTCAGGGATTTGCTCAGCGCCAGATGCACGCAGGAAAAGCCCTTCTGGCGTACCAGCGGCAGCACCTGTTCAATGGGCAGCTTTTCTGCATCGTGCAGACGTAGACCGAATTGGATCATGCTTGGTTCCTCCTTTTGTTCCGGGGCGTGTTTTCTCTATTATACAACAAGATCCGCCATTCGCAAACACCCGGACAGAGAAAAAAGTGCAGGTTTTATGCTTCTTCGATCCGGCCATCCTGCATCCGCAGCACCCGGTCTGCCTGCGCCGCAAGCCCCTGGTCGTGGGTGACATACACAACGGTCTGGTGCTGCTGTGCGGCTGCCTCCCGCAGCAGGCGGAATACCTCCACGCTGTTCTGGTGGTCCAGGTTGCCGGTAGGCTCGTCTGCCAGCACGACCGCAGGGCGGGTGATCAGTGCCCGGGCAATGGCGGCGCGCTGCTGCTGCCCGCCGGAAAGCTGGGTGGGCTGGCGCTGCAGCAGCGCGGTCAGCCCCAGCTGCCGGGTAAGCAGGGCAAGGTATTCCTCGTCCGGCTCCCGTTTGTCCAGCAGCAGCGGCAGCAGGATGTTGTCCCGCACCGTATACTCCGGCAGCAGGTGGAATGCCTGGAACACGAACCCCAGCCGCGTACGGCGCAGCCGGGCAAGTGCGGCATCCGGCAGCGCATACAGATCCTGCCCTTCCAGCAGTACCTTGCCGCTGGTGGGGGCATCCAACCCGCCAAGTGCCTGCAGCAGGGTAGATTTGCCGCAGCCGCTGGCCCCGATGATGGCGGTAAACCTGCCCTGCTCGATCTCCACATCCACCCCGCGCAGGGCGTGGGTGGCACCGGTGCCGGTGCCGTAGGTACGGGTCACAGCCCGGGCTTCCAGTACGATCTCTCTCATCGCGTTACACTCCTTTTTTCAGATTGTCCATGGGCTGGCTGCGTGCCAGCCGCTCCAGCGGGGCCAGCTGCAGCGCCAGCACGAACAGCAGATAACCTGCGCATACCGCAAGGTGCAGCGCCCAGGGATACTCCGATACGGCCATAGGCAGGGCCGCAAAGGTCAGGATGCGGCCGCTCTGCCGGGTGACCAGGCTGTGCCAGCTCCAGCGCCACAGGCCCCATACGGCCAGGTTGCCCAGCAAAAGCGCACCCAGCACTGCAAGCACGCCCTGCCGGATGCCGCAGTGCCGCAGCATGGCAGCCGAGGTGCCCTCTGCCTGAAAGATACCGATGCGCAGCCGCTGGTGCTGCCAGTACAGCCCGAACAGGTTCCACAGTAAAAACAGGGCCAGTGCAGCGCCCACCACTCCGGCGACCGCCCAGAAGAACGCGCCGGTGCTGCCTTCCTGATACATCCGGCTGGCAGTTTCGTAGCTGTTGGTGCGCAGTACGCCGCCCCGGCGGGTCACCAGCCCTGCAATGGATTTCTGGGTAGCGTAGCTGGCGTTGGCTTTTAGTTTCAGGTTGATGGCGGTATACCCGTAGGGCGTGCCGTATTCTTCTGCCCAGAGGGCGCGGCCCAGCGCCTGGCTGCAGTACAGCTGGTAGGTGGTGGGGGAGCTGTCTGCAAAGGGCAGGCTGTCCATATCAATGCTTGCAATCACGCCGCCGATGGTCAGGCTCTTTTGGCTGTGTGCGCCGTCCAGGGTAGGGTACTCCAGCACTGCCGTGCAGCCCGCAAAGGGTGCGGCCTGCGTGCCCCACTGGGTCTGGCCGTTTTCGTCCAGTACAAAATCCGGCGCATACAGCAGCACGGCCTGCCCGCTGCGCAGTGCGTCCAGATCCACAGGGGTGCTGCACTGCGCAGCCAGCGCTTCCAGCTCTGCATCCGGCAATGCGGTGACAAGGGTGTTTACCGTGTCTGCATCCTGCATGGTAAACATGGTGTAGAGGCTGTCCTGGTGGGTATACAGTCCCCACAGGTCATGCGCCGTAAAGGCATCGCTGGAAAGGCCGCACAGATAGTTCATATCGGTGCGCATGGCGGCCTGCTGGACGTCCGGCAGGCGCAGCAGATCCTCCGCAAGGCCGTCGGTCAGGGTGTTCTGCCCGGCGCTTACCTGCACCGCTGCCGAAGCCGCCGTGCGGCGGTAGGGAAGCAGCTTCCAGGTGCTCAGGAACACACAGCACAGCGCCAGCGTAAGCCCCAGCGCATTGAGCACCACCAGCCGCAGCGGCAGCGGCGTAAGCAGCCGCACACGGCGCTGTAATCTTACCTTTTTCTGGGGCAGATGGGTCAGCTTTTGCCCGGCCTGCCGCAGGGCAGGCAGCAAAAAGCCCAGCAGCACGGCCCCGGTGCCGGTAGCCCACGCCAGCGCCAGCTGTCCCCACGGCAGGCTGAGATAGCGCACGTGCCCCTGCACGGCAAGGGTGGCGGCACACAGGCCGACCCCCAGCAGGCTGCCGATCGGCAGGCAGAACAGCAGCAGAAAAACGGCTTCCCACAGGCACAGCGCCACGAGGGCGGTTTTTCCGGCACCGATCATACGCAGAGTGACAAGGCTCTGCTCCCGGCGGCGCAGCTGCAGGGTGCACAGCACGAGCACCGCGCACAGGGTCAGCAGGGCACAGCCGCCCATAAAAGCCCAGCTGCCGCTCCGGGTCAGATCCGCTTCCGGATAGGCGTAGGTGTTGCGCACCCAGGTGGGATCCTGGCTGCCGTCTATATAAGGAGCCAGCGGCACGGCACCAGCATAGCAGCACAGCAGCTGTATTTTGCTGTCCCAGCTTTGGGGCAGACTGTCGGCGGTGACCAGCGCATCCACCGGCAGGTTGCTGCCCACCGCCCAGTAGGCATCGTAGGAGGGCAGCACCCCGCACAGGGTAAATTGCAGCAGGACCGGTGCATCGTCCCCATGCACCGCCTGCAGGGTCACGGTCTGCCCCAGCTCATAGGAGGCCCCGATGCTGTCCAGCACCGAGGTGGTCAGCGCTGCCTCTCCGGCGGTGCCGGGCAGCCGTCCGCTGAGCAGCTGCAGCTGCCCACAGGAGAGATATCCCTCGTCCACAGTGCCCAGCGCGCCAAAGGCAAGGTCCTTGTCGTTGACAAGGATCGCATACTGCGCCGCACGCCCCACCGCAGCGGGGGCTGTCTGCTGCACAAAGGCATCGGCATCTGCGGCGGTCAGGTCGTAACGGGCAAGCTGCCAGGCACCGTAAAGATCCTGGCGCTGCACCTCCATGGCGCGGCTGCCGCTCTGCTGATAGCACAGCACCGCTGTAAGCAGCGCAAACACTGCCGCCAGCACGCAGAGCATCATAGCGGTATCGCGGCGGCGGCCTTTCAGCCCGCGCCAGGCGATGGTTCCCAAAGAGTGACGCATTCCATTTTCCCTCCTGTTAGTTGTTGTTGCTTGTATTATACTGCTTTTTTTTACGAAGACAATATTTTTGCGACATCTTGCACAAATTTTACGAAGAAAGTCGTTCTTTGCGCAGGAAGGAGCCTGCGTTCGGCACAAAAAAATCCCCGGATCCAAATGGATCCAGGGATTTTGTATGGAGCTGGTGACAGGAGTTGAACCTGCAACCCACTGATTACAAATCAGTTGCGCTGCCATTGCGCCACACCAGCAAAGGTTACTAAGATAGTATAACACAGGCACGGCCATTTGGCAAGGATTGTTTTTTTGCAGGGGATAATAATGCCGGAAAACAGACAAAAATGACAGAAAATAATACACAAGTATAAAAATATACTACAAATTTAAACAATTTTACATTGCAAATTTTTTGACGATGTGCTATGCTGAAACGTAGAGGAACGCCGCCGGAAGGGCGGCTGCAAACAGATTTGGAGGATTTGTATTATGGCTGACCGCATTGTTCTGAATACCATCTCCTACCACGGCCACGGTGCTATCGAGAACATCGTTCCCGAGCTGACCGCCCGTGGCTACAAGAAGGCTTTCGTCTGCTCCGACCCCGACCTGATCAAGTTCGGCGTCACCCAAAAGGTCACCGACCTGCTGGATGCCGCAAACTTTGCCTACGCTGTTTACAGCGAGATCAAGCCCAACCCCACCATCGCTAACGTGCAGGACGGCGTGGCTGCCTTCAAGGCTGCCGAGGCTGACTGCATCGTGACCATCGGCGGCGGCTCCTCCATGGATACCGCAAAGGCCATCGGCATCATCATCAATAACCCCGAGTTTGCGGACGTCCGCTCTTTGGAAGGCGTTGCTCCCACCAAGAAGCACGCAGTGTTCACCATTGCAGTGCCCACCACCGCCGGTACTGCTGCCGAGGTCACCATCAACTACGTCATCACCGACGTGGAGAAGAAGCGCAAGTTCGTCTGCGTGGACACCAACGATATCCCCGAGATCGCTGTGGTCGACCCCGACATGATGTCCTCCATGCCCAAGGGTCTGACTGCCGCCACCGGTATGGACGCGCTGACCCATGCCATTGAGGGCTACATCACCAAGGGTCACTGCGTCATCTCTGATATGTTCCATCTGGAAGCCATCAAGCTGATCAGCCAGAGCCTGCGCGGCGCTGTGCAGAACACCCCGGAGGGCCGCGAGGGCATGGCTCTGGGCCAGTACATTGCCGGTATGGGCTTCTCCAACGTGGGTCTGGGCATTGTGCACTCCATGGCACACGGCCTGTCCGCTCTGTATGACACTCCCCATGGCGTGGCCTGCGCTATCCTGCTGCCCGTTGGTCTGGAGTACAACAAGAGCGTTGCCGGCGAGCGTTACCGCGCTGTGGGCAAGGCTATGGGCGTTATGGGCATCGACGAGATGAACGATGTGGAGGCCGCTGATGCTACCATCGCCGCCGTCAAGCAGCTGAGCGCAGACGTGGGCATCCCCGCAAATCTGCACGGCATCCTGAAGGAAGAGGACATCCAGTTCCTCGCCGAGTCCGCTTTTGCAGACGCCTGCCGTCCCGGCAACCCCCGCGACACCAGCGTGGAGGAGATCGTGGAGCTGTATAAGAGCCAGCTGTAAGCTGTAAAATAAGAACTCCGAGAGCCGCTGCACCGTGCTTGTGCAGCGGCTCTTTTTGCTGGGAAGGATGCGTTTGTAAAAGGAAATCCCACGCCAATTGTAACATTTTCCACCACCCCCTTGTATAAACCGGCGCAAGCGAGTACAATCAGAGCATAAAATTTGAAGGCGAGGAAAGCGCGATGACACTGAACTTCTACACACTGGGTGTGCTGTATCTGGTCTATTCCTTCCTTGGGTGGGTAGGGGAGACCGTGGTGGCTACCTTCCGGGGTAAGCGGTTTGCAAACCGTGGTATGGCGGCGGGGCCGTTCTGCTTTGTCTACGGCACCACGGCCATCCTGATGGCAGTAGGCTTTGCAGATATGCGTACAAAGCCCGTGGCGCTGTTTGTGGCCTGTATGCTCACGGCTACCGTGGTGGAGTGGCTCACGGCAAAGCTTTTGGAGCGGCTGCACAACCGCAAATGGTGGGACTATTCTGATAAAAAGTTCAACCTGAACGGCTACGTCTGCCTGCAGTATTCGGTACTGTGGGGTGCGCTGGGCATGGTGACTGTGCTGTGGGGCAACGGGCTGCTGCTGCGGCTGTGTGCTCTTGTGCCGGACTGGCTGCTGCATCCGCTGGTATGGGTCGCGCTTGGCATTGCGGCGCTGGATCAGCTGGGCTCGGCGGTGCTGGTGGGACGATATGCGGCGCAGCACCCGGTGCTGGAACAGCTGAACCAGAAACTGGAAGCGCGCTCCGATACCTTGCGCCGCCGCATTGCCGTGTATGTGGAAAAGCGCATCCAGCGCGCCTACCCGGAAGCCGCCCGGCAGCAGCCCACGGCGGTGCAGAAAGGGGAGATCGACTTCCTCAGCGCGGCAGACCTGCTGTGGCTGTTCGTCATCGGGGCGTTTCTGGGTGATATGGTGGAGACGGTGTTCTGCCGCCTGACCGCCGGGGTGTGGATGAGCCGTTCCAGCTTGGTGTGGGGGCCCTTCAGCGTGGTGTGGGGTCTGGCGCTGGCCATGGCTACCGTGCTGCTGCGGCAAAATCAGGATAAAAGCGACCGCTATCTCTTCGCCTTCGGCACGGTGCTGGGCGGCGTGTACGAGTATGTGTGCAGCGCTGTCACCGAGCTGCTGTTCGGCACGGTGTTCTGGGATTACAGCAAGTTCAAGTTCAATCTGGGCGGGCGCATCAACCTGCTGTACTGCTTTTTCTGGGGCATTGCGGCGGTGCTGTGGATGCGCTACGGCTACCCACTGGTGCTCAGGCTGATGAAAAAGGTGCGCAGCCATATCCGCCCGTGGATGACGGCGGTGCTGGCGGTGTTTATGGCGGTGAATATGCTCACCAGTGCGCTGGCACTGGCGCGGTACGATGCCCGCACCAGCGGCGAAGCGCCCAACGGGCAGCTGGAGGTATTTTTGGACGAGCATTTCGACAATGCCCGCATGGAGCGCATTTATCCCAACGCCAAAAAAGTGACCAAGGCAGAATAAATTCCATTTTCCCCTTGCGTTTTTGTCCCAAAGCAGGTATAATACCCTCTGGATAAAAGGGAGTAAGGGGCGTACCTTTGTAAAAAAGTGCGCTGTGCTGCAGCGACAGACCCGGCAGAGATGCCCGATGCAGTACCGATGCTTGAGACTTTTATCACATTTCCCCGTTCCGGGCAGGATGTGATAAAGGTCTTTTTTATTGCGCTTCTGCCGACACCATTCGAAAAAGGAGAGATTTTATGCTGATCCCTGTTCTGTTGTTTATCGTGGGTCTGCTGTGCCTGATCAAGGGCGGCGACTGGTTTGTGGACGGTGCCACCGGCATCGCCCGCCGCTTCCATGTGCCGGAGCTGCTCATTGGTGCCACGGTGGTGTCTATCGGTACCACCCTGCCGGAGGTCATGGTGTCCACCACCTCTGCCCTCACCGGTCACGGCGAGATCGCCTACGGCAACGCCATCGGCTCGGTCATCTGCAATTCTGCACTGATCGCCGCCATCACCATTGCGGTGCGCCCGGGCAAGGTTGACCCCAAGAGCCTGCGCACCCCGGTGGCCTTCTTCTTTGTGGCTGCCGCTTTCTATGCCGGTGTGGCCTACACCACCGGCTCCTTCACCCGCCCGGTAGGTCTGATCCTGCTGGCCATGTTCGTGGCTTACATCGTGTGCAACGTGCTGGCTATGAAAAACACCCCCGCCCCGGAAGAGGAGGAGCAGGCTGAGGAAGGCCCCTTTGCCAAGGAGCTGGGGCTGCTGGCCATCGGCGCAGTGCTCATTGCTGTGGGCGCTGACCTGCTGGTGGACAACGGCACCCTCATCGCGCAGGCACTGGGCGTGCCGGAGTCGGTCATTGCGCTGACCTTTGTGGCACTGGGCACCTCGCTGCCGGAGCTGGTCACTGCCATCACCTCGCTGGCTAAGGGCCACGGCGCGCTGTCGCTGGGCAACGTCATCGGTGCAAACGTGTTCAATCTGGTGCTGGTCAGCGGCGTGTCCGTTACGCTGGCACCCTTCAGCATCCCGCAGAACTCCACCATCGCAGGCATGAACGCTTCGCTGGTGATGGATATCCCGGTCATGTTTGCCGTGATGCTGCTGCTCACCGTGCCCGCTCTGATCAAGGGCAAGCTGAGCCGCCCGCAGGGCATTGCACTGCTGTGCATCTATGCCGCCTTCTGCGCCGTGCAGTTCAGCATCTGATCCGCAAGTTAAATAGTTAAGGCTGCTGCACAGGGTTTTGTGCAGCAGCCTTTTTATGTGGGACGATTTTGAATGCGCTCCGCGTTCGCTTTGCGCATATTCAGCGGAAAGATTATTTATAATTTCGCGTTTGTCGCACTCTGCGGAGTGCGACAAACGCTATTTTCACAGGAGGGGTCGTGGAGGCAAACGGCAGCTGCCGCGCTTGTTTCCACGCGGAAACAGTCATGCGGCGGGGGCGCTGCGGCACGGAAGTCAACATGACCCTCTCAGTCATCGCTGCGCGATGCCAGATTTCCCCCTTTCGTCGCTGCGCGCATCTTCCCCCCGGAGCGGGTGGAAGTCTTTCCTCAAAGGGAGAGCCAAGAGCACTGCCGAAAGCCTCCTCATGATGCCTAATACTTTAGCAACGGGCTTTAAACCTTGGCTACCCCCTTCGGGGGAGCTGGCGCGGGAGCGCCTGAGAGGGTAAAAAAAGTGGGTCAGAAGCGCCCACAGGCGTTTCTGACCCACAAATAGAACGATATTTTTTGTTTTACAGCTGGCAGGCGGTATCGTAGCCGGTGCGGATGGCGTTGGAGATATCCGCAGCCTTGCCGGCGGCATCGCCGATGGAATACACCGGGATACCGGCAGCTTCCAGCGCAGCAGCGTCAAATGCGTTGGAGCGTGCGCCCATGGCCAGCACGATGTAATCGCAGGGGATGGTCACCTCTGCGCCGTCCTTGTTCTCGCAGACGACGGCGTCCATGCGGAACTCCTTGACCTTGTGGCTGGGGTACTGCTCCACGCCGTAGGTCTTGTAGTTTTCCAGCAGGGTGGGCAGAATGGTGCTGCTCTCGCCTGCGGCGATCTTGTCCATCATTTCGATAACGGACACCTTGCAGCCGCGGGCAGCCAGATACTCTGCGGTCTCGCAGCCTACCATGCCGCCGCCGATGACGGCAACCGTGCCGTACACCTGCTGCTCACCGGCCAGCACCTTCCAAGCGTCGGCAACATTCACGCTGTCGATGCCGGGAATGCGGGGTGCGGCACTGTGTGCGCCCACAGCGTTGATGACGGCCTCGAAACCGGCGTCCTTCAGCTGCTCTGCGGTGCGGGTCTGACCCATGCACAGGTGCACACCGGCGTTGCAGACAGCGTGGATCAGGTCCTGTGCGGCACGGCGCATCTCCTCCTTGCGGGGAGGCACGCAGGCAATGTTCAGCTGACCGCCCAGAGTGGTGGTCTTTTCAAACAGGGTCACGTCATGGCCGCGCAGCGCTGCCACACGGGCGGCTTCCAGACCGGCAGGGCCGCCGCCGAGGACGGCAATCTTCTTTTTCTGTGCTGCGGGCTGGATGCTGCGGGTGTTCTCGTAGCCATTTTCCGCGTTCAGCACGCAGGAGAGGAACTGACGGTTCTGGATGGCATCGGTGCAGCCCTTGTTGCAGCTGATGCAGCGGCGGATATCGCAGGCCTTCCCGGCAGCGATCTTGGTGCCCCAGTCGGGGTCTGCCAGCAGCGGGCGACCCATGGCAACTATGTCGGCCATGCCGCTCTCGATGACACGCGCAGCCATGTCGGCGTCCACGATACGACCCACGGCGCTGACCGGCACATTGACGGCTTTTTTGATGTCCCCGGCGATCTTGACAAAGAAGCCGTAGGGCTGTACGCCCATGGGAGGAATGGTGTCGGCCATGTTGCCGGTGTGGTTGGCCTGGGCAACGTGGAACATATCCACGCCGTCCTCTACCAGCCACTGGGCAAACTGCACGGCGTCGGCTTCGTCAATGCCGCCCTTGCCGCGCTGCGGGGTGACGATGGACAGCTTGTAGTCGATGACCATATCCGGCACAGCCTTGCGGATGGCGCGGGTCAGCATGCGGGCAAAGCGGACGCGGTTCTCCAGACTGCCGCCGAACTTATCGGTGCGGTGGTTCATGCGGGTGGAGCACAGGCAGCCATTCAGGCGGTCGCCGTGGATCTGGATGACGTCCACACCGGCCTTCTGGGCACGCACTGCGCAGGCGCACATTTTATCGATGATGGACATCAGCATCTCCTCGCTGGCCTCATCGGTAAAGAACATCATGTCGTGGTGCAGGCGCTGACGCATCTCGTCAAACTTCTTCTGCATAAACAGGCTGTTGATGGCGTCCACATCGTACTCCGGGTGGAAGAGCTGGACGCCCAGCTTTGTGCCGTAGGCGTGTACGCTGTCAGCCAGTGCCTTGAAGGCAGGGATCTGGCTGTCATCAAACAGCTTGGGGGTGGGAGAAAAGCTGTTGATGGGTGCCACATCGCCCATAACGATGTAGCCCACGCCGCCCTTTGCCAGACGGGTGTAGAAGCCCATGTCCTGCTCGCTGATCATGCCGTTTTTCTCGTAGCCGGTGGTCAGCGGGGGGAACATGATGCGGTTTTTAAAGGTCTGTCCGCCCACCTCGATGGGCTGCAGAATTACGTTTTCCATACAAAAGCCTCCTTGCAGATACGCTTTGCTTTACAGATTTGCTTTGATGAATGCTGCGGTCTTTTCCTCCACGGCGGCACGGGCTGCCAGCGTGGCAAAGTTGTGGCCGCCGCCTGCAATGGTGTCCACCTCGGGTGCGGTGTACACCTGTGCGTAACGGCTGCAGGTGCCCTCGTCTACCAGACGGTCATCGTCGGCGCGCAGCAGCAGCACCGGGCCGTTGTAGCCCTTGGCCTCGGTAAAGGGATCGGGGTGCTTTGCCATCTCGTAGTTAAAGGCCATCTTGTAGCACAGACCCTCCATGTCGGTGTAGTCCCTGCCGGTCTGCACAACGCCGTCGGCACGCTGTGCGCAGCCGAACCACATCCCGGCGCCCGGGCACAGCAGGATCAGGCCGTGGGGCTGGATGACCGGTGCGCAGGAAGCGGCAATGTAGCCGCCCATGCTCTGGCCGGAGAGGAACAGCTTTTCGCTGTCCACATAGGGCTGCTCAGCGGCCCATGCAAAGATATCCTGTGCATCGGTGTGCAGGCCGTCGAAGCTCATATCCTCGAACTCGCCGTCGCTCTCGCCGTTGCCGTAGAAATCGAACCGGGCGCTGCCGATGCCCTGCGCTGCCAAAGCGCGGGACAGGTGGGTGTACATGGACTTGTAGCCGCTGCAGCTGCCGGCAAAGCCGTGCAGGTGCACCACAAAGGGTACCTTGCCCTCGGTATCGGGCAGGGTCACGATGCCGCGCAGAGTGTGACCATTGCGGTTTTTAAACTGAACCTGTAAAATCTTCATGGTTTACTTGCTCTCCTTTGCGGCGCGGCGAGCCTTCAGCTCGGTCAGCATCTCGGCAGTCTTCTGCTTGGTCAGGGGGTAGACGAAGAACAGGATGGCAACTGCAATGCCGTAGCCCAGGAAGTAGACGCCGGTGTAGCTCTTCCAGATAGCGTTTACAACGCCTGCGGTCTGCACAGCGCCTGCGGTCACGTTGTAGCCGATAGCACCCAGCACAAAGCTGGACAGGCTGCCGGAAATGGCGCTTGCAAGCTTGCGGAAGAAGGAGTAGGTGGAGTAGACGATGCCCTCGTTACGCTCGCCGGTCTGCAGCTCGTGGTAGTCGATGGCGTCGTTGACCATGGCCCAGATCAGCACCTGCATACCGGAAGCGCCCAGATAGCAGATACCGTTGATGACGATGAAGGCCACGGGGTTATGGACGGGGAAGAAGAACAGGATGCCGAACACGATGGCGGCAAAGCCGGCACCCATGCAGCACCACTCCTTCTTGCCGAACTTGTTGGCCAGAGGCTGGGTGATGGCAAAGGACAGCACAGCGTACAGAACGCTCAGCATACCGGAGACAGCCTGAATTTTAACGTTGCCGAAGAAGTCCTTATACAGGTAGGTGTTCAGACCGTTGACCACGGAAGCACCGATCATGCCGGTCAGGCTGAAGAACATAACGCCCAGCAGAGCCTTGTTATGAGAGATCTCCTTAAGCACGTGCAGGTAGTTCAGCTTTTCGCCCTGCGGACGCTCGGGCACTTCCACGCGCTCCTTGCACCACACGCAGGTGATCTGCAGGCACAGCAGGCCCAGCATAGCGCAGATGCAGGCCAGCATCAGGAAGCGGCCAGCCACGGGCTTGTTGTCCACATACAGGAACAGGGGGCCGATCATGACCATGACGGTCATGAAGATGGTGCCGCCAAGGCTGCGGTAGCGGGACAGTGCGGTGCGCTGGCTGACATCATCGGTCATCACGCTGGACAGGGTACCGAAGGGCACGTTGACGCAGGTGTACAGTGCCTCGTACAGAACGTAGGTGACGAACATGTAGGCCAGACGCAGGCCGTAGTTGATATTGCCCACATTGACAAAGCCCAGTATGCACAGCACTGCCATGGGGAAGGAGAAGGCGCGGATCCAAGGGATGAACTTGCCGCCCTTGGTGGCCTTGCGGGAGTCCACGATCGCGCCGATGATGGGGTCGTTCACGGCGTCCCAGATCTTGGTGACCAGCAGCAGGATACCCACATGGAAGGGGTTGACCTGCAGGATCAGGGTGTAGAAGATCGACAGATACATGGCACGGTACTGCTCAGTAAAGCAGCAGCCCAGATCGCCCAGTGTATAGCCGATCTTGTCCTTCATGGAGAAGGGTCGGACGGTCTTTTTCTGGTCCATTGTGTTTTATCCTCCTTAAAAACAGTGAAACCACGAGACTTTTCGCACAAGTCTCTTTTCTACACTTTGCATTATACGTTAAATTTCCATCAATACATATCCAAAAAATGATTGAAAACTATCACGAATTGATGTATTATGCAATTATAACAGTTGTACTTTTCTGTTGTGTACAACAAATTGTTGCACATGACAGTTTCACGGAGGTTTTTTTGGTGAACTATACAGTCAAGCGTTATTTTTTTGAGCAGAGCGCCGTCCGGGAGTTTTATTCCGGCGCGTATTATGATTTGTTTCTGGTCATGCGGGGCAGCGGTGTGTTCCGGTGCAGTGAGGTGGTGCTGCCCGCCCAACAGCAGAACCTGATCATCTTCAAGCCCGGTCAGGGCGGCAGGCTGGAATATGCCGGTGCCTACGGCCCGCTGGAGCTTATCCGGGTACAGCTGTCCCCCCAGACGCTGGCGCAGCTTTCGGATGCAGACACCGACCTTGAAAAAAGCTTCAACGTAGTCCCCTTCCGGCAGGTGGCTGTCCGCCCGGACAGCCAGATCTATATGCTGCTGAAAAACCTTGCCCGGAAGCTGCTGATGCTCCCGCAGGAGCGCACCCAGTTCGGCGCAGCGGTGTTCGAGCACGGTATTCTGCAGATGTTCGTGGTGCTGGCGCTGCGTGCCTGCATCCATGCGGAGTTCCACACCGCATCGGTCAGCCGCCACCACCTGATGCTGGACGAGGTGTTCCTGTTTATTCAGGCGCATCTTACCGAGGAGCTGACGCTGGAACGGCTGGAGAAGGAGTTCTTCGTCTCCCGGGAACATATTGCCCGGGAATTTAAACGCCAGACCGGGCAGACGGTGCACCGCTACATCGTAAAGGCGCGGTTGGACCGCTGCTGCACCCTCATCGAGCAGGGGCTGCCCATTACCGAGGTGTACAAGACCAGCGGCTTTGGCGGCTACAACCACTTTTTCCGCGCCTTTAAAAAGGAGTACGGCATGACCCCCAAGGAGTACTTCCACACCACCCGGCAGGACGCCCGGGGATGAATCCGGCAAAAGCAGCGCCGTCTGCGCCTGTGAAAAAAGCCGCCAGGGAAGATCCGCAGATCCTCCCAGGCGGCTTGCTTATCCTATTTTTTTCTTTTACTTGCGGCGGGTGAGGCAGTTCAGCGCCATCACCACCAGCACGAGAAAGCCGATGACCAGCAGGATACCGGTCATGCCGATGAGCATCATGGGCAGAGTGGTCATCCAGGAAGAAAGATGAAGCATAAAGGCACCTCCGTTAAGCCATCAGGGAAAGGATCAGTCCGCCGGCAAGGACGGATGCGATCTGCCCGGAAACGTTGACGCTGATGGAATACATCAGTAGGAAATTCTGGTTGTCCTCGGCCAGACCCATCTTGTTGACCACGCGTCCGCTCATGGGGAAGGCCGAGATGCCTGCCGCGCCGATCATGGGGTTCAGCTTTTTGCCCTCGGGCAGGAAGAGGTTCACCAGCTTGGCGAACAGCACGCCGCCAGCGGTATCAAAGATAAAGGCTACAAGACCCAGCGCCATGATGAGCAAAGTGTCCGGCCGGACAAACTTGTCGGCGGTCATCTGCCCGGCTACGGTCAGACCCAGCAGCAGGGTGATGAGGTTTGCCAGTACGTTCTGGGCGGTCTCGCTCAGGGAGTTCAGCACCCCGCATTCCCGCAGCAGGTTGCCGAACATCAAAAAGCCCACCAGCGCCACGCTGGCCGGGGCTACCAGACCGGCGACCACCGTGACCACAACAGGGAACAGGATCTTGGTCAGCTGGGTGACATTGCCTTTTTCGTAGGGCATACGGATGCGGCGTTCCTTCTGGGTGGTCAGCAGACGGATGACCGGCGGCTGCACGATGGGCACCAGCGCCATGTAGCTGTAAGCTGCCACCATAATAGCGCCCAGATACTGGGATTTCAGGGTGTTTGCCACAAAAATGGCGGTGGGGCCGTCCGCTGCGCCGATGACCGCAATGGACGCGGCGTCCTTCATATCAAAGAAGAACCCGGCCAGAAACAGGGTGAAAAAGATGCCGAACTGTGCCGCTGCGCCAAACAGCATGAGCCACGGCTTTTCCAGCAGCGGGCCAAAATCGATCATGGCACCGATGCCGATGAACAGCAGCAGCGGGAACAGCTCGTTGGACATCCCTGCCTCGAACAGGGCAGAGATGGGGCCAACGGTGTCTCCCTGCGTGATGGCGCCGGATGCGGGAAGATTGACCAGAATGGCGCCGAACCCCATGGGCAGCAGCAGACTGGGCTCCATCTTTTTGACGATGGCAAGGTAAATGAGCAGGGCACCGATGCCCCACATGACCACCATCTGCCATGTCAGCGCCCCGAAGTTTGAAAAGAGCGCGGCGAATGTGTTCCAGAAATTCATAATGTTTTCCTGCCTCCTTTTGTTTTGATGCTGCGGCAAGAAAAAAAGAGACCCTTGCCACAGCGTAAGATCTGTGACAAAAGTCTCAAGCGAACACATGACATCGGGCATTGCTGCCGTGATGACGCTGCCATGCAGCGGCCTGCCGGAAAAAGCCTTGACCGGCGGGCTGCCCTTTACTCCCCTTTATCTTTTTTATTGATACCAGAAACTGCCGCTTCTGTCAAGGGGGAAAATGCGGTTTTGCGCAAAAATTCAACCGTTTAAATCGTCAGTCCACCACCGGTACATCCAGCCCGAACTCCTGCGGGCGGAAGCGGGGACAGACGTTCTCGGTGATGCAGATGACCGAAGCAGCAAGACGGCTGCCGATCTCGCAGGATTCTGCCAGCGTTTTGCCGTAGGTCAGGCCGATGACCGTGCCGGCAAAGAAGGCGTCCCCCGCGCCGGTGGTGTCCATAACGTCCACCTTTTTGGCGGGCACGATGCCGCAGTCACCGTCCGCACAGGCGTATACCGCGCCCTGCCCGCCCATGGTCACCACCATGCTGGGAATGTTGGCGCTGCGCACGTTGCCCGTGAGCACCCGGCACATCTCGTCCGGGGAGAGGTGGTCGTAGTCATCCGAGAACAGCAGCCCGGTCTCCTGCTGGTTGCAGATGAAACAATCGATCTGCTGCAAAAAATCCCGCCGCTCCATGGCGATGCTCATGTTGGAGACCACGGCAAACACCTTTTTGCCGTACTTTTTGGCGTAGCGCAGGGTCTGCTTTACCGTTTCTTTTTCGAGGTCCAGCTCCAGTGCAATGGAATCGCAGTCTGCAAAGATCTCATCGCCCTGCTCCTGCAGCAGGCCGGTCAGCGGGGTGGTGTCCGGTCGCTTGGAGATGGCGGCGTGCACATCGCCGTCGTTGTCAAAAATGGCCAGCCATGTGCCCATGCCGTCCGGCTTTTTCTGGATAAAGCGGGTGTTGACCTTGTGCCTTGCCAGCTTGTCGATGACGTCCTGTCCCATGCCGGTGTCATCCACCAGACCCACAAAGGTGGGGCGCAGCTCTACGTTGGCGATATCCTCCACCACGTTGCGGCTCACACCGCCGTGTACCTGCTCGATGCGTCCGGCGTTGCGCCCGCCGGGGATATAGGTGGAAAGGGGATAGCCCTTGATATCCACAAAAACAGCTCCGATGACTACGATGCCCATAAACGATAAACCTTTCTGACTTCAGTTGATTTTACCTGTATTATACAGGAAGCAGACAAAAGATGCTATCCTTTTGCGAAAAATATCTCTCGGTCACGCCCCCTTTCCGTGAAAAAGGGCTTCCGAAAAGTCCGCAGACTTTTCGGAAGCCCAAATAAAAAATAATTTTTCCTCTGATGATGCCCAGAGCGCAGCGGAGGGCATTCTGAATCAGCCCCTGTCACATCGCCGTGCGGGCGGTGCGCACCAGATACTCCATGGCCTGCACCGGATACTGTCCGGCGGCGGTCTCGCCGGTGAGCATCAGGCTGGATGCGCCGTCCAGTACGGCGTTGTAGATGTCGCTCACCTCGGCGCGGGTGGGTACAGCCCGGGTGTGCATGCTGTCCAGCATCTGGGTCACCACCATAAAGGGTACCCCGGCTGCCCGGCAGGCGGCGGAAAGCTGCTTCTGGCAGCGGGGCAGCTCCCACAGGGGCATGGCGTTGCCAAGGTCGCCCCGGGCAATGACCACCTCGTCCACCAGCGGCAAAAACTCCGGCAGCGCCTGTACGCCCGCAAGGTTTTCAATTTTGGCAAGGATCTTCAGCCCGGGTGCACCGGCCTCTGCCAGCGCCTGCCGCAGGTTGCGGATATCCGCAGCGCCGCGCACAAAGGGCAGCATGACCCCGGTAACGCCGCAACCGGCGGCGATGGCAAGGTTCTCCTTGTCCTCGGTGGTCAGGGTGGGCATCTGGATATCCGCCCCCGGTGCTGCCAGACTTTTGCGGCTTTGCAGCACTCCGCCCCGCACTACGGTGCACACGAGTGCTTCCGGCTCTGCGGTGTCCACCCGTGCCAGCAGCTTGCCGTCATCCAGCAGCAGCTCCTGCCCGGGCTGCACACCCTGCACCAGCGCGGCAGGGCAGGGGATGCCCTGCGCGCCCAGACGCACGGTCTGCCCGGCGGTCAGGGACAGCGGCTGCGGCAGACGGCCGATGCGCAATTCCGGCCCCTGCAGATCAATGAGAAGCTTTTTGACCCCGGCTTTGCACAGCAGCGCCAGCCAGTCCTTGTGCGCTGCCAGCGGCCCGTGAGAAAGGTTCATGCGGATGCCGGTCATACCGGCTTCCACCATCTGCTGCAAAAGCTTTACATCGGCACAGGCAGGGCCGATGGTTCCGTAAAAATCCATAATTCCTCCTGCAATTCACGTTTTCTTTCTATTGTAGCATGACCGCGCTGCAAAAGATAGCCCGGCGGCGCACAAAAAAACACCGGAAGCTGATGCAAAGCCTCCGGTGTCTTTTTATGATGCCTTATGGGGTTTACTGCTACACTTTGCACCGCCTGCGTTCAGTACAAAGCTTACAGCTCCCTCTATTTTTAAAGGTTGTACTTAGTTTACAGCATTTCGGGCGGTTCGTCAAGAGCTTTTTCCAGCTTTTGCCGGCAAAAACCGGAATATCACAACATTATCACAACTGCAGCTGGTGGTAGCACGCGCCCTCCATGGTCTTCCAACAGGCGGTGCTTCCCTCCAGGGTCATGTAGCTGTGGGCGGTGTTTTCCTTGGGCAGGCTTACAGAGCCGGGGTTCAGGTAAAGGCTCCCCTGCCCGAAGTTTGTCCATGCGGGCACATGGGTGTGACCGTGGAGCAAAATATCCCCCGGGGCAAGGGGCGGCAGATGGTTCAGGTTGAACACATGGCCGTGGGTAACGTAGACCAGCCGCTGCCCCACCGGCAGCACGGCGTAGTCTGCCAGTACCGGGAAATTGAGCACCATCTGGTCCACCTCGGCGTCGCAGTTGCCGCGCACACACAGCAGCCTGGGCGCAAGGCTGTTCAGCAGCGGAATCACCTTTTTGGGGGCGTAATCCCGGGGCAGGTCGTTGCGGGGGCCGTGGTAGAGCAGGTCTCCCAGAAAGAGCAGGCGGTCGGCCTGCTCCCGTTCAAAGGCCTGCTGCAGCTGCTGCGCATAATAATAGGAGCCGTGCAGGTCTGATGCGATCATCCATTTCATATACAATGCCCTCCCTCAGAGCCGGTTTGCCTTATTGTAGCGCCTGCTGTAAAAATGGTCAAGTGATTACAAAAGTCATACTTTTGTACCAAAACCCCTTGACACGCCGCTGAGAATGTGGTATTCTGCTGGAGTTGCAGCCCGCAAATGCGCAGGCTGCATATCGCGGACAGCTGCCGCGATCATAAAAACCGTGTGGATTTTTACAGCAACATTGCTACTTTTCGCCACACAATGACCTCACAAGGGCCATTGTGTGGCTTTTTTGTGCGCCGGAAACCGGCTACAGGCCGGTGCTGCGCCTTCCACATTTTTACTTTTTACAGATAGCAGGTGAAATTTTTCAATGAACGAAACTTTTATGAAGGAGAAGCCGGTGCTGCCGCTGCTGCTCTCGATGGCACTGCCCAACGTGGTCTCCATGCTGGTGAACAGCCTCTACAATATCGTGGACAGCCTGTTTGTGGCGCGCATCAGCGAGGACGCCATGACCGCGTTAAGTCTGGTGTTTCCCATCCAGAACTTTTCCAACGCCATTGCCATCGGCTTTGGCATCGGCATCAACGCCATGATCGCGCTGTATCTGGGCGCAGGCGACCGCGAAAAGGCAGAGACGGCCGCAACCCACGGCTTTGTGCTCAGCCTTGTGCACGGCGTGGTGATGATGGTGGTCAGCATTGCCATCATGCCCGGCTTTCTGCGCCGCTTTACGCAGGACGAGGGGCTGATCGCTGCCGGTATCACCTACTCCACCATCGTGTTCCTGTTTTTGGTCGTGAACATGGTCTCGCTGGCCTTTGAAAAGATCTTTCAGGCGGTGGGCCGCATGAAGGTGTCCATGGTCGCGCTGATCACCGGCTGCGTGTGCAATATTTTGCTGGACCCGGTGCTCATCTTCGGGCTTGGGCCGGTGCCTGCCATGGGCATTGCAGGCGCGGCACTGGCTACCGGCATCGGTCAGGTGCTCAGCGTGGTGGTCTACCTTGTAGTCTACCTGCGTACCGAGCTGCCGGTGCGGCTGCGCCGCAGCTGTCTGCGCCCGGATGCAGTGCTGGATGGCAGACTGTACGCCATCGGCGTTCCGGCCATCCTGAATCTGGCGCTGCCCTCGCTGCTGGTCACCTTCCTTAACGGATTGCTGGCGGCTTTTTCTCAGAGCTATGTGGTGGTGCTGGGCATCTATTATAAATTGCAGACCTTTTTGTACCTGCCTGCCAACGGCTTCGTGCAGGGTATGCGTCCCCTTATCGGCTACAACTACGGCGCGCGGGAGCACGCCCGGGTGAAAAAGCTGTTCCGGTTGACCCTGCTCATGAGCGCGGCCATCATGGCGGCGGGCACTGTCATCTGTCAGATTGCTTCCGGGCAGCTGATAGGACTGTTCACCCAGAACCCCGAAACCATCGCCGCCGGGCAGACCGCGCTGCGCATCATCAGCATCGGCTTTGTCATCTCGGCAGTCTCCACCACCGCCTCCGGTGCGCTGGAGGGTCTGGGCAAAGGTGCAGAATCGCTGGTCATCGCGCTGTGCCGGTACGTTGTTTTCATCATGCCGCTGGCTGCACTGCTGTGTAACTGGCTGGGCGCAGACG
Source organism: Faecalibacterium prausnitzii (assembly GCF_003324185.1). GTDB lineage: Bacteria > Bacillota > Clostridia > Oscillospirales > Ruminococcaceae > Faecalibacterium > Faecalibacterium prausnitzii. The sequence goes on along the minus strand of NZ_PXUP01000006.1, from coordinate 76,147 downwards.
GCGCATGGCACGCCTTCTGGCTTACCGAGGTGCTGGCGGCAGTGGTCTCCGGTGCGGTCTACCGCCGGGCGGTCACACATAAAAAATAAGAATTTCTGATAGGGGCGTTTCATAACGTCCCTATTTTTCATTGACACTACGGGAAAAGTACGGTAAAATAATTTTCGTGTTTTGACAAAAACTGTCAGTGCGCAAGATATTACAGAGGATGTGGAAGTATATGATCGAGACCATTGCCGCCGTCAATCAGGCGGTGAACAGCTTTATCTGGGGCATCCCCGCCATGGTGTGCATCATTGGCGTGGGGCTGCTGCTCAGTGTCCGCACGGGCTTTTTGCAGATCCGCAAATTCCCTTACGCCATCCGCACCACCGTGGGCCGGATGTTCCGCAAGCGGGACGCCTCGGACGGTGCCATGACCCCCTTTCAGGCGGTGTGCACCGCGCTGGCGGGCACAGTGGGCACCGGCAACATTGCCGGTGTGGCGGGTGCTATTGCCATCGGCGGCCCGGGTGCCGTGTTCTGGATGTGGTGCTCTGCGCTGCTGGGGATGTGCACCAAGTTTGCCGAGGTGACGCTGGCCGTGCATTTCCGGGAGCGCAGCGATACCGGCGAGTGGGTGGGCGGCCCGATGTACTATATTAAAAACGGCCTTGGCCGCCGCTGGCAGTTTCTGGCCGTGCTGTACGCGCTGTTCGGCGTGCTGACCGTGTTCGGCACCGGTAACGCAACGCAGGTGAATACCATCGTGGCAGCAGTGGATACCGCCCTGCTGGAATACGGGCTGGTGGGCGGCAGCTTTCTGCCCACCCTCAACCTCATCGTGGGCATCCTTGTGGCGGTGCTGGTGGCACTGGTGCTGCTGGGCGGCATCAAGCGCATTGGCAGCGTAAGCGAGAAGCTGGTGCCCTTTATGGCACTGTTCTATATTGTGCTGTCGGTGGGCGTGGTGGTGCTCAACTTCTCCCGCCTGCCCTATGTGCTGGAATCCATCGTGGCGGGTGCGTTCAACCCTGCTGCTTTTACCGGCGGCACCATCGGCAGTTTGTTCGTCAGTATGCAAAAGGGCGTTTCCCGCGGCATCTTTTCCAACGAGGCCGGTCTTGGCACCGGCTCTATCGCCCATGCCTGCGCCGACACCAAAAAGCCGGTCAAGCAGGGCATGTTCGGCATTTTTGAGGTGTTTGCCGATACCATCGTCATCTGCACCCTGACCGCGCTGGTCATCCTGTGCAGCGGCACCCCGGTCGGCTACGGCGCAGCTGCGGGTGCTGAGCTGACCATCTCCGGCTTTACCACCACCTACGGCGGCTGGGCTTCCATTTTTACCGCCGTGGCGCTGTGCTGCTTTGCCTTTTCCACCATCATCGGCTGGGGTCTGTACGGCTCCCGTTTTCTGGTGTTCCTGTGCAAGAGCAACAAGGTGGCGCGCCCCTTCTTTGTGGTGTATGCTCTGGTAGCCATTCTGGGTGCTACCATGGATCTTGGCCTGCTGTGGAGCATCGCCGATACCTTCAACGGCCTGATGAGCATTCCCAACCTCATTGCATTGCTGCTGCTTTCCGGTACGGTGGTGCAGCTGACCCGCGCCTTTTTTGAATCGGAAGGGTGAACGGCAGCTCTGCCCATAGTGGACAGAAACGCCGGAACGCGGTATACTGAGAAAAAACAACGGTGGCTATGCACCACAGGAGGTTCTAACGTGGAAAACTTTAACGAACTGCTGCAAAAGTATGCAGATTTTATCGTCCGGGTGGGTGTGAACCCGCAGCCGGGGCAGACCCTGATCATCAACTGCCCGCTGGAAGGTGCCCCGCTGGCACGGCTGTGCGTGCGCAGCGCCTACGAGGCCGGTGCGCGGGACGTGCAGGTGAACTGGCAGGATGATGCCGTTACCCGCATCCGCATGGAGCTGGGCAGCGAGGACGCCCTGACCGACCACAAGGGTTGGCAGCTGCGCCGCTATCTGGACTACGCCGAGAGCGAGGGCGGTGTGTGCGTGCTGCACCTCATCGCGGACGACCCGGAACTGTTTGCCGGGCTGGACGGTGCCAAGATCAGCCGGGTGAACAGCGCGAACCGCAGCTTTATGCAGCCGTGGCGGGAGTACACCATGAACGACCGTGTGCAGTGGTCCATCGCCGCCCTGCCCGCAGAGCCGTGGGCAAAGAAGATGTTCCCGGAGCTGGACACTGCAGCCGCCATTGAAGCACAGTGGAAGCTGATCTTCGACACCTGCCGCGTGACCGGCGGCGACCCGGTAGGGGAGTGGCAGAAGCATCTGGACCGCCTGAACGAGCTGGGCGCAAAGATGAACGCCCTGGATCTGGAAAGCGTGCATTTTGAAAGCGCCAACGGCACCGACCTGACCGTGGGTCTGGCGGAACAGGCGGTGTGGGAGAGCGCCGGCAGCAAAAACGAGAAGGGCGTGCCCTTCCTGCCCAACATCCCCACCGAGGAGGTGTTCACCGCGCCCCATAAGGATAAGGTGGACGGCATCGTTTACGGCACAAAGCCTTACGTCTTTAACGGTCAGCTCATCAAGAATTTCCACGTTACCTTCAAGGACGGCAAGGTGGTGGAGCACGGCGCCGACGAGGGCGCAGACCTGCTGGGCCAGCTGCTGGATACCGACGAGGGCGCACGCCACATCGGTGAGGTGGCGTTGGTGCCTGCCTCCAGCCCCATCAACCGCAGCGGCAAGCTGTTCTACAACACCCTGTTTGACGAGAACGCTGCCTGCCACATCGCCTTTGGCGACAGCTACCCCGGCACCACCGTAGGCGGCACCGGCCTTTCCAAGGAAGAACTGGCAGCCCGCGGCATGAACCACTCCTCCCTGCACGAGGACGTGATGATCGGTGCAGAGGACAGCCGCATCACCGGTAAATGCCGCGATGGCCGCACCGTGCCGCTGTTTGAAAACGGCGTCTGGGTGCTGTAAAAAAGCCCCAAAGGGCGCGCAACGGTAAAAAAATTGCGAAAATGCTTGCATAAATCGCAAGAGTATGCTATATTCTAGTAGTACGATATAGTTTAACCTGAAACGTGGGCCGCAAGGTCCGCGTTTCTTGTTTGTTTGGAGGTTTTTTATGGCGAAGCAGTCTGGCGGCAACACCGCGCAGAGAGTGGAAGCGCTTGTCCGTCCCACGGTGGAAGGCATGGGTCTGCGCCTGTGGGATGTGGTTTTTGAGAAGGAAGGGCCGGACTGGTATCTTCGCATCCTCATCGACCGGGACGGTACCATGGATACCGACACCTGTGCAGAGGTGTCCCACGCACTGGACCCCATTCTGGATGAGGCAGACCCCATCGACCAGAGCTATTATCTGGAAGTGGGCAGCCCCGGCCTTGGCCGCAAGCTGACCCGCCCGGAGCACTATGAGGCGCTCAAGGGCCAGAAGGTGCGGGCAAAGCTCATCCGCCCCAACGCTGACGGCGTGCGGGAGCTGTCCGGCATCCTGACCGGCCGCGATGGCCGCACCGTGACGCTGGAGACCGAAAACGGCCCCGTGACCTTTGAGGTGAACGCAGCCTCCGGCGTGCAGCTGTGCGACGACGAGGATCTGTTCAACTGAGAAGAACCGTCTCTGATGGAGAAAAGAGAACAAAATATATAGGAGGAACCCGAAAAATGACAGCAGCGAATAAGGATTTTTTTGAAGCGCTCTCCATGCTGGAGCATGAGCGCGGCATCACCGCAGAGTACCTGATCGAAAAGATCAAGGCGGCTATCATCATTGCCGTCAAGAAGAACTATGAGGTCGAGGAGGATCACATCCGGGTGGATATCGACCCCGACACCGGCCGCTTTGACGTGGCACTGATCCAGGATATCGTGGCAGACGAGGACTGGTACGACGAGCACGCCGAGATCGGTGTGACCGAGGCGCGCAAGATCCGCAGCAGCTACGAGGTGGGCGACCGCATCATCACCCCGCTCAAGACCCGCGATTTTGGCCGTATTGCCGCCCAGACCGCAAAGCACGTCATCCGTCAGGGCATCCGCGAGGCTGAGCGCAACCAGCAGCTCAGCGAGATCCAGTCCCGCGCACATGACATCGTGCAGGCCACCGTTACCCGCGTGGATACCGAGAAGGGCATTGTAGCGCTGGATCTGGGCAAGGGCGGCGAGGCTGTTCTGCCCCGCAACGAGCAGGTGCCCGGCGAGGTGTACACCGAGGGCGAGACCCTGCAGGTCTACATCGTGGACGTGGTCAGCACCGAGCGCGGCCCCCGCGTGATGATCAGCCGCACCCATCCCGGCCTTGTCAAGCGCCTGTTTGAGCTGGAAGTGCCCGAGATCTTTGACGGCACTGTGGAGGTAAAGGCCATCAGCCGCGAGGCCGGTGCCCGCACCAAGATGGCTGTCTGGTCCAAGGACCCCAACGTCAACCCTGTTTCCGCCTGCATTGGCGAGCACGGCGCCCGCGTGGCCGCTGTTGTGGAAAAGCTGGGCGGCGAGAAGATCGACATCGTCAAGTGGAGCGAGGATATCTCGGAGTTTATCTCCGCAGCCCTGAGCCCCGCCAAGGTGGTCAAGGTGGAGTTGCTGCCCGGCGAGACCCGCTCCTGCCGCGTCACCGTGCCCGACCAGCAGCTGAGCCTTGCCATTGGCAATAAGGGTCAGAACGCCCGCCTGTGCGCCCGCCTGACCGGCTACAACATTGATATCCGTCCCGAGAGCGGCTACTACGGCGAGGACGAGGAGCCCAAGAAGGACGCAGCAGACGCTGAATAAGCCCGGCACCATCTGCCGAAGGAGGGAAACCGGATGGCACAAAAAAAGATCCCTGCCCGCCAGTGCATCGGCTGCATGACCAGCCGCCCCAAAAAGGAGCTGGTGCGCGTGGTGCGCGCACCCAGCGGGGAGATCAGCATTGATCTGGTAGGCAAAAAGCCGGGACGCGGCGCATATCTCTGCCCGGACCCGGACTGCCTGACCAAGGCAAAAAAGAAAAAGGCGCTGGAGCGCTGCTTTGAGCAGCCGGTTCCCGCCGAGGTATACGACGCGCTGGCTGTACAGCTGGCCGCAGCCGCAAAGGAGGCAGCAGCCGATGGCAAAAAAGAATAACGCCCCCGCAAAACCCAAGCTGCCCCCGGAGGAGGCGCTGTATCAGGCCGTGAGCCTGTGCCGCAAGGCCGGTGCGTTGACCATGGGCTTTGATGCCGTGGAGGAAGCCTGCGTCAAAAGCAAGGCATGGCTGGTGATGACCGCATCGGACATCAGCCCCAAGACTTTGCAGCGTTTGAACTACGCCGTGGGGGACTTGGTGGACGTGTTCACCATGCCGCTGACGCAGGATAAGCTGGCCGATATCAGCCACAAGCCCGTGGCTGTTTACGCGGTGACCGACCGCAACCTCGCAAAGCTCTGCTTCGACCGCCTGTCGGACTGCGGAGCAATCAAAAATGAGGAGGATATGAGCGAATGATCGTAAAATATAAAGTGAGTGACTTTGCAAAGGATCTGAACCTTTCTGCAAAGAAGGTACTGGACGAACTGGCCGCTATGGGCAGCACCGGCAAGAAGAACAGCTCCAATCTGGAGGAGAACGAGCTGAACTACCTGCTGGAAAAGTTCAGCAAGGCAGGCAGCGTGGCAAATCTGGACGAGTTTTTGAACAGCGCCAAGGCTCCCAAGGAGGAGCCCAAGGCTGAGAAGAAGGCCGAGAAGAAGGCTGAAAAGAAGCCCGAGGCTCCCAAGGCTGACAAAAAGCCCCAGCAGCCCGCCGCAAAGGCCGAGCAGCCCAAGGCAAACAATAATAATAACAATAACGGCAAGCACGGCGACAAGAAGCCCGAGCAGCATAAGAAGCGCGAGGAAAAGACCGTTTCCTTCAGCGAACTGGCACGTGAGACCGGCGCAAAGGCTACTGCTGCCCCCGCACAGGCTGTTTCTGTCCGCCGCGAGGACAATCAGGTCACCGTGGATACCCGCACTGTGGATATGAACGTGGATCGCTTTGATGCCCGTTACGATGATCTGGCCTCTACCAAGAACACCGAGAACCGCCGCAAGCCCACTCCGCAGGGCAACAAGCAGAAGTTCACCCAGCGTGGTCAGCGTCAGCGCCAGCAGTTCCAGAAGGGCAAGCGCGAGACTGAGTTCGAGCGTCTGCAGCGCATCCAGCTGGAAAAGGCCCGCAACGCCCAGCTGAAGGTGATGATCCCTGACGAGATCACCGTGGGCGAGCTGGCTGCCCGTCTGAAGCAGCAGGCCGGTAAGGTCATTGCCAAGTTCATGCAGATGGGCGAGATGCACGCCATCAACGACGTGATCGATTTCGACACCGCAGCTCTGCTGGCAGAGGAGTTCCACGCAAAGGTCGAGCACGAGGTGCACGTTACCATCGAGGAGCGCCTGTTCACGCAGGAAGAGGATGCACAGGAGGATCTGGTGGAGCGTCCCCCGGTGGTCTGTGTCATGGGTCACGTTGACCACGGCAAGACCAGTATTCTGGATGCGATCCGTAAGACCAACGTCACCGCAGGCGAGGCCGGCGGCATCACGCAGGCCATCGGTGCATATCAGGTCAAGGTCAACGACAGCCTCATCACCTTCCTGGATACCCCGGGCCACGAGGCATTCACCTCCATGCGTGCCCGCGGTGCCAACATGACCGATATCGCCGTTCTGGTGGTTGCTGCCGATGACGGCATCATGCCCCAGACCATCGAGTCCATCAACCACGCCAAGGCTGCAAATGTCAAGCTCATCGTGGCAATGAACAAGATGGATAAGCCCACCGCAAACCCCGAGCGCGTGATGGAAGGCCTGACCAAGTACGGCATCATCACCGAGGACTGGGGCGGCGATGTGGCCTGCATCCCGGTGTCTGCCCTGACCGGCATGGGCATCAACGACCTGCTGGAGCGCATTGCTCTGGAAGCTGAGGTCATGGAGCTGAAGGCAAACCCCAACCGCCGCGCCAAGGGTGCGGTCGTTGAGGCCCGTCTGGATAAGGGCCAGGGCCCCATTGCCACCATTCTGGTGCAGAACGGCACCCTGCACTCCGGCGACGTCATCATTGCCGGTACCGCTGTGGGCCGCGTGCGTACCATGCGCAGCGACAAGGGTCAGCTGCTGAGCGATGCCGGCCCCTCTACCCCTGTGGAGATCACCGGCCTGACCGCAGTGCCGGAAGCAGGCGACCTGTTCGAGGCTGTTGAGGACGAGCGTCTGGCCCGTGAACTGGCCGAGCAGCGCATCGCTGCCGCCAAGGAGAAGCAGTTCTCCTCCTTCCAGAAGGTCACGCTGGATAACCTGTTCAGCCAGATGGCACAGAACGACATGAAGGAACTGGCCATCGTGGTCAAGGCCGACGTGCAGGGCTCTGCCGAGGCTGTGAAGCAGAGTTTGGAGAAGATCTCCAACGACGAGGTGCGTGTGCGCGTCATCCACGCCGGTGTCGGCGCCATCAGCAAGTCTGACGTCGATCTGGCCGATGCCTCCAACGCCATCATCATCGGCTTCAACGTCCGCCCGGACAACGTGGCCAAGGAAGAAGCTGCTGCCACCAAGGTGGAAATGCGTATGTACCGCGTCATCTACGATGCCATCAACGATGTCACCGACGCTATGAAGGGTATGCTGGCACCCAAGTTCCGCGAGGTCTCTCTGGGCGAACTGCAGGTGCGTCAGGTGTACAAGATCTCCAACGTGGGTACCGTTGCAGGCTGCCGCGTGACCAGCGGCAAGATCACCCGCGACAGCAAGGTGCGTGTGGTGCGTGACGGCATCGTCATCGCCGAGGACGAGATCGCATCCCTGAAGCGCTTCAAGGACGACGCCAAGGAAGTGGCCGAGGGCTACGAGTGCGGCGTGACGCTGGAGAAGTTTGCGGACGTCAAGGAAGGCGACGTGTACGAGGCCTTCAAGATGGAAGAGTACCGCGACTAAGCAAAAACCGAATATATAACAGCTTCCCGGCAGAAAAGGCTTCCCCCGTCCGGGGGAAGCTGTCGAACGAAGTGAGACTGATGAGGGCGTATCTTTCGCAGGTGTGGAGCGTGCGCCCTCATCCGTCGTTTTGGCAGACAAATGCCGCCTTGCCCCGGCCGGGGCAAGGCTTTGGGAAGCTGCCGGACAGAATTTGGAGAAAACTATGTCTCAGAAAAATATGGGCCGTCTTGCGCAGGATATGAAGCGCGAGGTCATTGCCATCATCGGCCGGCTGAAGGACCCGCGGCTGGAGGGCGGTCTGCTGACCGTCACCCGTCTGGATGTGACGCCGGATCTGGATGTGGCAAAAGTGTATGTAAGCGTGATGGGCCGCGCAGACGGCCCCAAGCCCGCAATCGAAGCGCTGAACCGTGCCGCAGGCCATGTGCGCACCGAGGTCAGCAAAAAAATGCACATCCGCAAGGCACCCCGCTTCATCTTTGTGGAGGATGACGGTGCCGCCTACGCCGCCCACATCAACGAGCTGCTGCGCAGCCTGAACGTGAACGGCGAGGAAGAAGCACAGCCTGCTGATACCGAACAGACCGAGGACTGACTGCCTTTGCGGAAAGGATGGATCATTGGATGACAGAACAACTGGATGTGCAGCAGATGGCGCAGCGCCTGCTGGCTGCGGACAACATTTTGATTCTGTGCCACAAAAACCCGGACGGTGACACCATCGGCTGCGGCAGCGCCCTGTACTATGCGCTCAAAGCGCTGGAAAAAACAACGGCGGTGCTCTGCTCCGATGACATTCCGTCCCGCTACGCCTTTACGAACCCACGGCTGTTCAAGGGCGAGTTCGAGCCCCGCACTGTGATCGCGGTGGACGTGGCCGGTTTGCAGCTGTTTGGCGAAAATAACGGTGTGCCGCAGTACGCACGCCATGTAGACCTGTGCATCGACCACCACGCAGGCAACAACGGCTATGCCGATTTTACCCTTCTGGATGCCGGTGCCGCTGCGGCAGCGGAACTGCTGTATCAGGTCATCGTGGAGATGGGGGTGACTATCACCCCCCACATTGCCGACTGCCTGTACACCGGCATTGCCACCGACACCGGCTGCTTCAAGTTCTCCTCCACCACCGCCAACACCCACACGGTTGCTGCAAAGCTTATTGAAGCCGGCTGCCATGTGGAGGAGCTGAACACCCTGCTCTTCGACACAAAGCCCCGTGCCCGCATGGAGGCCGAGCGCATCGCCCGCAACCATCTGGAGTACTATCTGGACGGCCGCTGCGCCCTGATCTACCTGACGAGGGACGAGATCCGGCAGAGCGGGGTAGACCCCGCAGATCTGGAGGAATTGACCAGTCTGCCCATCAGCATCGAGGGAGTCAAGGTGGGTCTGACCCTGCGCCAGCAGCCCGGCGGCAGCTACCGCATCAGCGTGCGCACCGCAAAGGGCGTGGACGCCTGTGCCATCGCCCGGCGTCTGGGCGGCGGCGGCCACACCCGCGCAGCGGGCTGTGAACTGCTGGGCGACCTTGAAAACGCCAAAAATGCGATCCTTGCAGAGGTGGAAGCCGAACTGGACGCACCGCAGGAGGAAGCATGATGCAGGGCATCCTGATCGTAGACAAGCCCATGGACTGGACCAGCTTTGACGTGGTGGCAAAGCTGCGCGGTGTGCTGGGCACCCGCAAGCTGGGGCACAGCGGTACACTGGACCCCATGGCCACCGGCGTTCTGCCGGTGTTCTGCGGCGGTGCCAGCAAGGCGGTGGACCTGCAGCTGAACCATGATAAAGCTTACCGCGCAACCCTGCGCCTGGGTGCACGCACCGATACCGGCGATAGCACCGGCACGGTGCTGGAGACTGCCCCCGTCACCGCCGGAGAAAAGGAGCTGCTGGCAGTGCTGCCGCAGTTTATCGGCCCGCAGATGCAGGTGCCGCCCATGTACTCAGCGGTCAAGATCAACGGTCAGCCGCTGTATAAGCTGGCGCGTGAGGGCGTGACCGTGGAACGCAAGGCGCGCCCTATTGAAATTTACGGCATCGAGTACGGCGGCAGTCCGGCAGAAAACGAGTATGTGCTGACGGTGCGCTGCTCCAAGGGCACCTATATCCGCACCCTGCTGGAGGATATCGCCGCCGCCATGGGGCAGAAGGGCACCATGAGCGCGCTGCGCCGTACTGCTGCCGGTCTGTACACCGAAGCAGATGCCCACACGCTGGAAGAAATTCTTGCCGCAAAGGAGCAGGGGAACGCTGCACTGGAAGCACTGATGCTGCCGGTGGAAAGCGTGTTCACCCCGCTGCCGCTGCTGGTGGTGGAGCCATGGGTGGAGCAGCACCTGTACAACGGCTGTCCCACCAGCCGCTACCCCGCAGCAGACGGACGCTACCGGGTGCGCAATGCCGCCGGGCAGTTCCTTGGCCTTGCCAACATTACCGGCGGGGTGCTCCGGGTGGAAAAACTGTTCGTGGAACGTAATTGAGCAATAAAGGAAACAAGACCCATGCAGATCATTTCTCAGTTTGCCCCGCTGCCGCTGGCACGGCCTGAAAAAGGCACCGCCGTGGCCATGGGCTACTTTGACGGCATCCATATCGGCCACCGGGCGGTGATCGAAGGGGCGGTACAATGGGCAAAGACCCATGATGCGGCTCCGGCGGTGTTCACCTTCCGCCTGCCGGTGGAGAATAAAATGAAGGGCAAGCGCCTGCTCTCTACCGAGGATAAGCACGCCCTGATCCATAGCCTTGGGGTGGAGTATTATCTCACCCCGGACTTTGAGGCGATCAAGGCGCTGAGCCCGGAGGAGTTCGTGCGCGGCATCGTGGAAAACTGCCACGCCCGGGCGCTGTTTTGCGGCGAGAACTTCACCTTTGGCGCAAAGGCTGCCGGTACGCCGGAGCTGCTGCGCACCCTCTGTGCCCCTCTTGGGGTAGAGGTAGTGGTGGTGCCCATGGCACAGTTTGAGGAAAAGCCGGTGTCCTCCACCCGCATCCGCACCGCGCTGGAGGGCGGGGACATCCCGGCCGCCAACGCTATGCTGGGCATGCCCTACGCCATCCGCTTTGCGGTGCAGCACGGGGCAGGGCTGGGACACACCCTCGGCGTGCCCACCATTAACCAGCTGTACCCGCAGGGCTTCCAGATGCCCCGCAGCGGCATTTATATCACCCGCACCTGCATCAACGGGGTGTGGTATCCCTCGGCCACCGGTCTGGGCAGCCGCCCTACTGTGAACGATGACGCCACCAAGGTGACCTGCGAGACCTTTATCCCGGGCTTTTCCGGCAACCTGTACGGCACCGACCCGGTGGTGGAGTTCTACGCTTACCTGAGTCCCAGCAAAAAGTTTGATACGCTGGACCAGCTGCGGGATTGTATCAACGATGCCGCCCGCCGCGCACAGGAATATTTTGCATAACGCCTGAACAGCGGAAAAATTATTTTTATTTGGGGTCGAGAAACGCCTGTGGGCGTTTTTCGACCCCTTTTGTCATGAAGGAAAACAGCATTTCCGGCGTCTGCGGGCAGAAAAAACCGCACTTCGGGCAAAATAGACACATTTCCGTGCAACAATGGCAAATGTTTGTTAAACAATTATCTATCTCATATCCTTGCAATACACGCAGTTTTTGTTTATAATAGTAACTGTACGGGGCAACGCCCCGATTGTGAGCGAGACTCTGGTTCAGAATTATAATTTGAGAGGAGTTTTTACCATGGGTTTAGGTAAGAAGACGATCGACGATCAGAACTACTGCGGCAAGAAGGTGCTTGTCCGCTGCGATTTCAACGTCCCGATGAAGGACGGTGTCATCACCAACGAGAACCGCATCAACGCAGCACTGCCCACCATCCAGAAGCTGGTCAACGATGGCGCTAAGGTCATCCTGTGCAGCCATCTGGGCAAGCCCAAGAACGGCCCCGAGGCTAAGTTCAGCCTGGCTCCCGTTGCTGTGGCTCTGAGCGCAAAGCTGGGCAAGACCGTTGTGTTTGCTGACGACGACAACGTTGTGGGCGAGAACGCAAAGGCTGCTGTGGCTGCTATGAACAACGGCGACGTCGTTCTGCTGCAGAACACCCGTTTCCGCAAGGAAGAGACCAAGAACATGCCCGAGTTCAGCGAGGAGCTGGCTTCTCTGGCTGATGCTTATGTGGACGATGCCTTCGGCAGCTGCCACCGTGCACACTGCTCCACCGCAGGTGTCACCGACTACATCAAGGATACCGCTGTCGGCTACCTGATGGAGAAGGAGATCAAGTATCTGGGCAACGCCGTCAACGACCCCGTCCGTCCCTTCACCGCTATTCTGGGCGGTGCCAAGGTTGCTGATAAGCTGAACGTCATCTCCAACCTGCTGGAGAAGGTCGATACTTTGATTATCGGCGGCGGCATGGCTTACACCTTCGTCAAGGCTCAGGGCTACGAAGTGGGCAAGAGCCTGTGCGACGACACCAAGCTGGACTACTGCAAGGAAATGATGGCAAAGGCCAAGGAGAAGGGCGTCAAGCTGCTGCTGCCCGTGGATGCAGTCTGCATCAAGGACTTCCCCGATCCCATCGATGCTCCCGTGGATGTGACCGTGGTGCCTGTCACCGCAATCCCCGCTGACATGGAGGGCTGCGACATCGGCCCCGAGACCATGAAGCTGTTTGCTGACGCTGTCAAGGCTTCCAAGACCGTTGTCTGGAACGGCCCCATGGGCGTGTTCGAGAACCCCACTCTGGCAGCTGGTACTCTGGCTGTTGCCAAGGCTATGGCTGAGAGCGATGCTACCACCGTCATCGGCGGCGGCGACAGCGCAGCAGCTGTGCAGCAGATGGGTCTGGGCGACAAGATGACCCACATCTCCACCGGCGGCGGCGCTTCTCTGGAGTATCTGGAGGGCAAGGAACTGCCCGGCATCGCTGTCATCCAGAACGCATAATTTTTCCGGCATCACAATGGGTGCGGCGGCATTTACGCCGCCGCATCTTTTCTTTTTGTGCAGGCAATTTGTAAATATTTACGAAGGTAAGGAGAAAATAACAATGGATAAGGCAAAGCGCAAGGCTATTATCGCTGGCAACTGGAAGATGAATAAGACCGCCTCCGAGGCTGCTGTTCTGGTGGATGAGCTGATCCCCGCCGTGAAGGACGCTACCTGCGAGGTGGTCATCTGCACTCCGTTTACCGATCTGGTCACCGCTGTGGCTAAGACCAAGGGCACCAACATCCATGTGGGTGCCGAGAACGTCCACTTTGAAAAGTCCGGTGCTTTCACCGGCGAGATCAGCGCCGATATGCTGGTGGATCTGGGCGTGGAGTACGTCATCGTCGGCCACTCTGAGCGCCGCCAGTACTTTGCAGAGACCGACCAGACCGTCAACAAGCGCACTCTGGCTGCTCTGAATGCCGGCCTGAAGGTCATCCTGTGCGTGGGCGAGAGCCTGCAGCAGCGCGAGGAGGGCGTTACCGAGGAGCTGGTCCGTATGCAGACCAAGATCGCTCTGCGTGACGTGACCGCCGAGCAGATGGCAAATGTTGTCATCGCCTACGAGCCTGTCTGGGCCATCGGCACCGGCAAGACCGCTACCTCCGATCAGGCAGAGGAAGTCTGCGCACAGATCCGCAAGGTGGTGGGCGAGCTGTACGGCGAGGCTGTGGCCGAGGCTACCACCGTGCAGTACGGCGGCAGCATGAACGCCAAGAACTGCGAGGAGCTGCTGAGCAAGAAGGACGTGGACGGCGGCCTGATCGGCGGCGCATCCCTGAAGGCTCCCGACTTTGCAGTCATCGTCAATGCAGCCACCAAGGGCTGAGCAACTGCCTTTTCTTAATTAGCTGTTTCAGCGCCCGGCTGCGCCGTTTTTTCAGCGCTGAGCCGGGCGCTGATCTGTTTTTACAGCAGCCGCTCGGGTGTTATGCACCCGCAGGCTGCACTCCCGCAGGCAGGGCGCTTAGCCTTGCCCGCAACGCGTGATAAATTCAAAGGAGATTCAATTTTATGGCAAAGAAACCTGTTCTTCTGTGCATCATGGATGGCTTCGGCTGGGTGCCGAACGAGACCTTCGGCAACGCCGTTGTGGCTGCCAAGACCCCCCATCTGGATGCTCTGATGGAAAAGTACCCCATGACCACCATTGATGCTTCCGGCATGGCTGTCGGTCTGCCCGACGGCCAGATGGGCAACTCCGAGGTCGGCCACACCAACATGGGCGCAGGCCGCATCGTGTACCAGCAGCTCACCCTCATCACCAAGTCCATCCGCGACGGCGAGATGCTCAAGAACCCTGTGCTGGTCAAGAACATGAAGGCCGCCATCGAGGCCGGTAAGGCCATCCACCTGATGGGTCTGGTGGGCACCGGCGGCGTGCACAGCCATGCCGACCACTGGTTTGGCGTGCTGGAGATGGCAAAGCATCTGGGTGCGAAGGAAATTTACCTGCACTGCATCACCGATGGCCGCGACACCGACCCCCACTCCGGCAAGGGCTTCCTGGCTGACCTGCAGGCCAAGCTGGATGAGCTGGGCGTGGGCAAGATCGCCAGCGTTTCCGGCCGTTACTACGCCATGGACCGCGATAACAACTGGGACCGTGAGGAGAAAGCCTACGCTGCCTTCGTCTACGGTGAGGGTGAGCACGCTGCCAACGCTGCCGAGGCCATCGAGGCTTCCTATGCCGCAGACAAGACCGATGAGTTCGTGCTGCCCTGCGTCACCTGCGAGGGTGGCCGCGTGCAGGATGGCGACACCGTCATCTTCATGAACTTCCGCCCCGACCGTGCCCGCCAGATGACCCGCATCTTCTGCGACGATGCTTTTAGCGGCTTCGAGCGCCGCGGCGGCCGCAAGCAGGTGAACTACGTCTGCATGGCCGAGTACGATGCCACCATGCCCAACTGCGAGGTCGCTTATCCCCCGGTGGAGCTGAAGAACGTTCTGGGCGAGTATCTGTCTGCCCACGGCAAGACCCAGCTGCGCATTGCCGAGACTGAGAAGTACGCCCACGTTACCTTCTTCTTCAACGGCGGCGTGGAAGCTCCCTACGAGGGCGAGGACCGCTGCGTCATCCCCAGCCCCAAGGTTGCCACCTACGACCTGAAGCCCGAGATGAGCGCCCCCGAAGTTGCTGCCGAGTGCGTCAAGCGCATCGAGAGCGGCAAGTACGATGTGGTCATCCTGAACTTCGCAAACTGCGATATGGTCGGCCACACCGGCGTGTTCGATGCTGCGGTCAAGGCCGTTGAGGCTGTGGATACCTGCGTGGATCAGGTGGTCACCGCTGTGCTGAACGCCGGCGGCTGCGCCTTCATCACCGCCGACCACGGCAACGCCGAAAAGATGATGAACCCGGACGGCACCCCCTTCACCGCCCACACTACCAACGTTGTGCCCTTTGTGGCAGTTGGCTGCGGTGACGTGAAGCTGCGCGAGGGCGGTTGCCTTGCCGATATCGCACCCACCATGCTGCCCTATATCGGCCTGCCCGTTCCCGCCGAGATGACCGGCAAGAGCATCATCGTGGAGTGATGCCAGACGGGATAACCGGATAAACAAACAAAAGGCTGCTGCACATTGCGTGCGGCAGCCTTTTTGCGTAAAGAGACGATTTTGAATGCCCTCCGCTTTGCTCTGGGCATAAATAGCGGAAAGAAAATTTTTTGTTTGTTTTTCCGAAAAGTCTGCGGACTTTTCGGAAAAACTTTTTCACGGGAGGGGGTGCAATGCCGTTGTCCTTTACGACCCCTTCTGTGAAAAGGGAATAGCGGAGCGTCCGCAGACGCTCCGCTATTCCGAAATAAAAAATAATTTTTCCGCTGAAGATGGCCAGAGCGCACGCGGAGGCCATTTTGATCGTCCCACCTGCAAAAAACTTACTTTTTCAGGTGGCTGTCCCAGCCGCTGGAGGTGGTGGCCTGCTTATCGGGCGTGCACCACATGGCTTCTACGCCGTCCAGCGACTCCACCAGCTTCTGCCCCTCTTCCAGCGGCATACAGAACAGGGCAGTGGTCAGGCAGTCTGCCATGCCGGAGTCCGGGCACAGCACGGTGACGCCGTTGTAGTAGGCAGCGGGCCAAAGGGTGTCCGGGTCGATGATGTGGTGGTAGCGCTTGCCGTCCACCACAAAGTAGCGCTGGTAGTCGCCGCTGGTCACCAGCGCAAGGTCGCTCATGTTGATGGGCGAGCCGAAGATGGAACTGGTGTTGGTATACACCTCAGAAGCGTTCCACGGATTCTCCACGCCACCCGTCCACTGACTGCCGTCCGGCTTTGTGCCGATGGCGCGCAGGTTGCCGCCCACGCTCACCAGTGCGCTGGTCAGGCCCCGGGCTTCGGCGGCGCGGCAGACCATCTCCACCGCGTAGCCCTTGCCCACACTGCCCACGTCCAGCGACATCTCCGGGTCGGACAGATAGACCGTTTTGGCGTCCTCATCGATGACAAGACCGTTGATATCGCAGTGCTGGGCAGCAGCTTCCAGCTCCTCCTGCGTGGGCAGGGTGTTGTCGGCATCGGAAGCGTCCTTTTCAGCGGCTTCGCGGTGGTCGTGCCAGATGCCCAGCACACTGCCCATGGCAATGTTGATCTTGCCGCCGGTCAGGTCGTACATCTGCCGCGCCAGCTCCAGCATGGAGAGAATGCGGTCATCCACCTGTACCGGGGCTTTGCCGGCGTTTTCGTTGATGGTCTTAACGTTCACAACGCCGTCGTAGTCGTTGTAGATATCGTAGAGCTGGTTGTAGGCGATCAGATCCTGATGCAGCGCCTGCATCTGGGTGTTGAACGCTTCCTCGCTCTCGCAGTAGGCGATGACCTGCGTCACCGTGTCGAATACGTCATAAAAGATGGTGGTGTACCGGGTCAGCTCCTTTTTGGGCTTGCAGCCGGCCAGAAGGCTAAGGCTCAGCACCGCCGCCAGCAGTGCAGCGGTTATGCGGGTGATGCGGCTCTTCATACGGTCTGGCTCTCCTTTGCAGCGCTAAAGGCGGTGTGCTCCTCCTGCAGATGCGCCAGCAGGTCTGCAAACATCCAGTTGCGGTTTGCGGGGGTGACCACCGCCTTGAGGGGGATGGTCACCTGTGCCTGCCGCATCAGGTCCAGCAGGGTGTCCACGTCCTTATCGCGGAAGTTTGCCAGCACCAGCGCCGGGGGATAGGCACCGGGCTCCAGCACCAGCGTTCTGGGGGGTTTTACCTCTACCTCGCCCAGCAGCTGGGCGACGGTCTTGCCGGCATCGGCGGGGGCAACGGGCAGCAGCTTCATGCCAAAGGCGGGTGCCATGCCCTCCAGCTTGCCCCGGTCGGCGGGGGAAAGGTTCCAGCCCAGCGCCAGCGGCACCCCGGCGTTCTGGTTGCGTGCAATGTGTGCTTTCATCTTTAAAACCTCTTTCGGCAGTGTTTTTTCAAAATACACTATAGTATACCATAAAACCCGTGAAAAGAAAATGAAAACCCGCCGGTGCACAGAAATCAGGGGTATTTAAGGTAAAATGCTGCTTGGCTGCGCGCGAACTTTCCGGCAAAAAGAACTGCTGCACCCGGTCGGCACAGCAGTCCCTGTGTATAACAATATTCTTTCGGGCGGGCTCAGTTCATTTTTTTGCCGAAGAACTCCACCTCTTTGCCGATGAACTGCATCAGCGCATCGAACTGGTCGGGGGTCAGGCTCTGAGCGCCGTCGCACTTGGCCTTGGCGGGGTTGTTGTGCACCTCGATCATCAGGCCGTCGGCACCGGCGGCGACCGCAGCTTTAGCCAACTCCGGCACCATCCATGCGTGTCCGCAGGCGTGGCTGGGGTCCACCACCACCGGCAGATGGGTCATCTTGTGCAGCATGACCACACCGGCAAGATCCAGCGTGTTGCGCATACTGGTCTCGAAGGTGCGGATGCCGCGCTCGCACAGGATGACGTTCTCGTTGCCCTCGGCCATGATGTACTCGGCGCTCATCACGAACTCTTCCAGCGTGTTGGCAAGGCCGCGCTTGAGCAGCACCGGCTTTTTCTGGCGTCCGACGGCTTTGAGCAGCTCAAAATTCTGCATATTGCGGGCACCCACCTGGATCAGGTCCACGTTTTCAAACAGGGGCAGGTGCTCGGTGTTCATGATCTCGGTCACGATGGGCGAACCGGTGGCGCGGCGCGCCAGCTTGAGCAGATCCAGACCCTCACTGCGCATACCCTGAAAAGAGTAGGGGGAGGTGCGGGGCTTGAACGCACCGCCGCGCAGCAGGGAAGCGCCTGCCGCCTTTACCCGCTGGGCGCAGTAGGTGATCTGCTCCTCGCTTTCAATGCTGCACGGCCCGGCGATGACTGCAAAGTTGCCGCCGCCGATCTTGACGCCTTCCACGTCGATAACGCTGTCGTCCGGGTGGAACTTGCGGTTGGCCTTTTTGTAGGGCTCGGACACGCGGCGGCAGGTCTCCACCACCGGGTTTGCCAGCACCCAGCTTTCCGCAATGGCCTTGGTATCGCCGATCAGACCCAGAATATGGGTGTCGCTGCCCTTGGAATCGTTGATCTGCAGCCCCATATCTTCCAGCTCGTGGCAGAATTCGCGTACCTGTACGTCGGGTGCATCCTGTTTGAGTACGATGATCATAGTATTTTGTCTCCTTTGCCTTTTCCTATCGTGTAAAACGGCGAGGGAGATCGGCTCCTTTGCCGCAGCTTGCAGTGTAAAACTTCAGTGCTCTGAAGTGCGTGACGCTATGATATCACTTCATGAAACTGAAGTCAAGAGAAATTTTGAATTTTTTCGGAAAAAGTGGTAGAATAAAAACAGAGCAAATGTAAAAGAGGGAATAACAATGGGAAAAGAAGCTAAAACCAACGCAATGCGCATTCTGGAACGGGAAAAGGTGGCCTATACCGCCCACGAGTATCCCCACGAGGAGGGGGTGGCGGTGGACGGCGTGACCGTAGCCGCCAGCATGGGCGAGGGCCCTGCCTGCGTTTACAAGACGCTGGTAACGCAGGGCAGCAGCAAAAACTATTTTGTGTTCGTCATTCCGGTGGCGGCAGAGCTGGACTTAAAGGCCGCTGCCCGCAGCGTGGGCGAAAAGAGCGTGGCAATGATCCATGTGGCGGATATCAACAAGGTCACCGGCTATGTGCGGGGCGGCTGCAGCCCGGTGGGCATGAAAAAGCAGTACCGCACCGTCTTTGACGAAAGCGTGCTGACCCAGCAGAAGGTCTATGTTTCCGGCGGGCGCATCGGTACGCAGGTGTGCTGTGCCCCGGCAGATCTGATCCGCGCTGCACGCGCCGACACCGCAAAGATCATTTTTTAAAAATCCGGCTTTCTATCTGGGATACATCAACACAGCCTTTACATAAAATATACCCGCTGCATAAGTCATACTTAAAAAGAAAAAGGATGGCGAAACTGCACAAAACTTTCGAAAGTTTTTTGACGGCATGGGAACACAAGGGAGAATTTGCCCAAACGCTCTTTGCAAAGCGGTTTTTTTGCCGTAAACTGTATCTAGCACAGGGACGATGCCCCAAAAAACGGGCTTGCATCGCCGCCTGAAAAAAACGCTTGCACAGGAAACTGCGGAGGGAAACTTCAATGATGCTGCTGGTGCCGGGTCGCATGGAATGGGGTCACATTCACTGCAATCAGGGGCATGGTGCAGCCTTGTGCAAAATGCGCGGACAGAAAAACTGGAAATAAAGGCCGTGGTACAGGTGTACCGCAGCCTTTTTTGTTTGTCGGTCTTGTTGGACATGAGAAAGAGAGGCTTTGGAAAATGGTTCGTAAAGTGGCAGTGATCATGGGTTCGGACAGCGATTGGCCGGTGGTCAAGGGTGCCTGCGCCCAGCTGAAGGCACTGGACATCCCCTTTGAGGCACACATCCTTTCGGCACACCGCACCCCCGCCGAGGCAGCAGCCTTTGCAAAAAGCGCAAAGGCCAACGGCTTTGGCGTCATCCTGTGCGCGGCAGGCATGGCAGCACATCTGGCAGGAGCTTTTGCCGCCAACACCACCCTGCCGGTCATCGGCATCCCCATGAAGGGCGGCGCGATGGATGGCTTGGACGCCCTGCTGGCTACCGTGCAGATGCCCAGCGGCATCCCGGTGGCGACCGTGGCGCTGAACGGTGCCAAGAACGCCGCATGGCTGGCTGCTGAAATTCTGGCACTGAGCGATGATGCACTGGCTGAAAAGCTGGAAGCCGAGCGCGTATCCATGGCACAGCAGATCGCAGCCAAGGAAGAAAAGCTGCAGAACGAACTGAACGAGCTGTAAAGGAGAACCAATGTCTGATTTTGCATATCCGCTGCATGAGGAGTGCGGCGTTTTCGGCATCTACGACCGTGCCGGTACCGAGGATGTGGCCGCAGCGGCTTATTCGGCGCTGTATGCGCTGCAGCACCGCGGGCAGGAGAGCTGCGGTATTGCCGTCAACGATGACGGCGTGATCTCCGGTCACCGGGATCTGGGCCTTGTGAACGAGGTGTTCACCCCGGAGGTGCTGGCAAGTCTGTCCACTACCACGGCACACATGGCCACCGGCCATGTGCGCTACGCCACCGCCGGCACCCGCGTCCGCGCCAACGCCCAGCCCATGATCGTCCGGCATGGCCGCGGCACCATGGCGCTGTGCCACAACGGCAACCTGACCAACGCCGTGGAGCTGCGCCGCCAGCTGGAAAACGAGGGCGCCATCTTCCACGGCTCCTCGGATACCGAGGTCATCTGCTACCTCATTACCCGCAACCGTCTGCGCATGGGCAGCATCGAGACTGCCATCAGCAAGACCATGGACGTGCTGGAAGGCGCATACAGCCTTGTGATCATGTCTGCCACCAAGCTCATCGCGGTGCGCGACCCCCGGGGCTACCGTCCTCTGTGCATCGGCACCCTGCCCGGCGGCGGCTACGTCTTTGCCAGCGAGAGCTGCGCACTGGATGCCACCGGTGCTTCTCTGCTGCGGGATGTGGAGCCCGGCGAGATCGTGGTGGTGGACACCAAGACCGGCGAGCTGCGCAGCATCAAGGATCACTGCGGCCGCCCGGACACCCAGATGTGCGTGTTCGAGTTCATCTACTTCGCCCGCCCGGACAGCGTCATCGAGGGCAGCTCGGTGCACGAGGCACGCAAGCAGGCAGGCCGCTTCCTTGCACAGGAGCACCCCGTGGAGGCCGATGTGGTCATCGGCGTGCCGGATTCCGGCTTGGATGCAGCCCTGGGCTACTCGCAGGAGAGCGGCATCCCCTACGGCATCGGCTTCATCAAGAACAAATACATCGGCCGCACCTTCATTCAGGGCAGCCAGAAGCAGCGCGAGAACAGCGTGCGCATCAAGCTGAACGTGGTGTCCAGCACCGTCAAGGGCAAGCGCGTGGTGCTGGTGGATGACTCCATCGTGCGCGGCACCACATCTGCCCGCATCATCAAGCTGCTGCGGGATGCCGGTGCTGCCGAGGTGCACTTTATGGTCTCTGCACCTCCCTTCAAGTATCCGTGCTACTTCGGCACCGATATCCCGGACCAGAAGCTGCTGGTGGCCACCGGCCGCACGCTGGAGCAGATCAACGAGGTCATCGGCGCCGATACGCTGGGCTATTTGTCCAACGAGCACGTTGTCCAGCTTGCCAAAAACGCAAAATGCGGTTTCTGCACAGCCTGCTTTACCGGCGAGTATGCCGTAGAGCCGGAAAGTGTGCTTTCTACCGATATTCACGACCGTCACCTGAACGACCGTCCCAAGGACGCCAAAAAGTTAGGAGAGTAAGAACATGGAAAAGAGCTATTCTGAAAGCTACGCCGCAGCAGGCGTGGACATTACCGCCGGTTACCGCTCTGTGGAGCTGATGAAGCAGTATGTCGCCCGTACCATGAACGAGCACTGCATCGGCGGCTTGGGCGGCTTTGGCGGCCTGTTTGAGCTGGACTGCACCGGTTACAAGCACCCGGTGCTGATCTCCGGTACCGACGGTGTGGGCACCAAGCTGAAGGTGGCCATGATCATGGATAAGCACGATACCATTGGTATCGACTGTGTGGCCATGTGCGTCAACGATGTCATCTGCGCCGGTGCAAAGCCGCTGGTGTTCCTGGACTACATCGCCTGCGGCCGCAACGTGCCGGAAAAGATCGCCAACATCGTCAAGGGCGTGGCCGAGGGCTGTGTGCAGGCCGATTGCGCTCTGGTGGGCGGCGAGACTGCCGAGCACCCGGGCATGATGCCGGAGGATGAGTACGATCTGGCCGGTTTCACCGTGGGCGTTGTGGATAAGGAGAAGATCCTGAACAACGAGACCATGGCAGCCGGTGACGTGATCCTTGCCCTGCCCTCCACCGGTGTGCACTCCAACGGTTTCTCGCTGGTGCGCAAGGTGTTCAACATCGACGCCGACCCCGATGTGCTGTTCTCCACCCCCGCCGAGCTGGGCGGCAAGACCCTTGGCGAGGCGCTGCTGGCTCCCACCAAGATCTACGTCAAGCCCGTGCTGAAGGTGCTGGAAGAGGTGCAGGTCAAGGGTATCTCCCACATCACCGGCGGCGGCTTCTACGAGAATATCCCCCGCAGCCTGAAAAAGGGTTGCTGCGCCCGCATCAACAAGGCAGATGTGCGCACCCCCGCCCTGTTCCACCTGATGCAGAAGGTGGGCGGCATCTCCGAGCACGATATGTTCAACACCTTCAACATGGGCGTGGGCATGGTGCTCACCGTGCCCGCCGAGCAGGCCGATAAGGCACTGGAGATCCTGCACGCCAACGGCGAGCCGGAGGCTTACCGTCTGGGCGTCATCGCAGAAGGTGAGGGCGTGGAGCTGTGCTGAACATTGCCGTGTTAGTGTCCGGCGGCGGCACCAATCTGCAGGCGCTGCTGGACAGCGAGGCCCGGGGCGAGAACCCCAATGGTAAAATCACGCTGGTAGTGGCCTCCAAGCCCGGCGTCTTTGCGCTGGAACGCGCCGCAAAGGCGGGTGTGGAAGGCTGCGTGGTGCGCCGCAAGGACTACGCCGCCAGCGAGGAATTTGACGCTGCGCTGCTGGAAACACTGCGGGCGCACAAGATTGATCTGGTGGTGCTGGCGGGCTTTCTGTCCGTGCTGGGCCCCAGCGTCATCGCGGCCTATCCGCGCCGTATCCTGAACGTGCACCCGGCGCTGATCCCTTCCTTCTGCGGGCCGGGAATGTACGGCCTGCGTCCCCATGAGGCTGCACTGGCCCGGGGCTGCAAGGTGACCGGCGCCACCGTCCACTTTGTCAACGAGGAGTGCGACGGCGGGCCCATCCTGCTGCAGAAGGCCGTGGACATCCTGCCCGGCGACACCCCCGAGGTGCTACAGAAGCGGGTGATGGAGCAGGCTGAATGGAAGCTGCTGCCCAAGGCGGTGGCTATGGTGTGTAGCGGAGAGATCTGCTGAAAGCTTGCAGAGCGTTGTTCTTGCCTCTCCCTTTGGGAGAGGTGGCACGGCGTAAGCCGTGACGGAGAGGGCGGGGAAGTTGCCTCCGCAAAGAGGTTCGCCCTCTCAGGCGCTGACGCGCCAGCTCCCCCAAAGGGGGAGCCGAGAGTTGCTCTTTGAAAACAAAAATGCAAGGGAGAACAACAATGGAAAAGATCAACCTGAACGAGTATCTGGCCTCCAACGAGTACCCCGGCCGCGGCATTGCTGTGGCAATGGCACCGGACGGACGGCAGATGTTTATCGGCTACTTTATCATGGGCCGCAGCGAGAACAGCCGCAACCGCGTGTTTGACCCTGTGCCCGAGCGCGGCGGCATCTGCACCGTTGCAGCCGACCCCGCAAAGCTGGAGGATCCCAGCCTGATCATTTATAACCCGGTGCTGACCCTTGGCAAGACCCATATCGTGACCAACGGCGACCAGACCGATACCATCTACGACCTGATGAGCCAGGGCAAGAGCTTTGCCGACGCCCTGCGCACCCGCACCTTTGAGCCGGACGGTCCCAACTACACCCCCCGCATCTCCGCTGTGGTGTACGCCGACGGCAGCTACCAGATGAGCATCCTCAAGTCTGCCGATGGCAACGGTGACAGCGTGCAGCGCTATTTCTTTGATTACCCCCAGCCTGTTGCAGGCGAGGGCCACTTCATCAGCACCTACAAGCACAACGGCAACCCCATCCCCAGCTTTGAAGGTGAGCCTTTGCGCTTTGCCTGCCCCCGCACCATCGGTGATTTTGCCCACGATATGTGGAGCAGCCTGAATCTGGACAACAAGGTGAGCCTGTTTGCCCGGGTCATTGATCTGGACACCGGCGAGAGCGGCGATATGATCTTTAATAAATATGATCCGGTGTGCAGCGACTTTGACGACCCTGAGGAGCCGGAGCTGCTGCCCGAGGAGCTGGAACTGCTCAAAAAGCTTGACGCCGAGGAAGAATAAGAGTAAACCTTAGGATATAAGGAGGATGCACCAATGAATGAACTCGCACTGAAGTACGGCTGCAACCCCAACCAGAAGCCCAGCCGCATTTATATGGAAGATGGCTCCGACCTGCCCGTTACCGTGCTGAACGGCAAGCCCGGCTACATCAACTTTCTGGATGCCCTCAACTCCATCCAGCTGGTCAAGGAGTTAAAGACTGCCTGCGGTCTGCCCGCAGCGGCTTCCTTCAAGCACGTTTCCCCGGCGGGTGCAGCACTGGGTCTGCCCCTGACCGAGGTGGAGCGCCGGATGTACCACATTGCCCCGGAGACCGAGCTCTCCCCGCTGGCTTGCGCCTACGCCCGCGCCCGCGGCGCAGACCGGATGTCTTCCTTCGGCGACTGGATCGCCCTGTCTGACATCTGCGATGTGCCCACCGCAAAGCTGATCCAGCACGAAGTCTCTGACGGTATCATCGCCCCGGGCTACGAGCCGGAGGCACTGGCCATCCTGTCCGGCAAAAAGAAGGGCAACTACAATGTGGTCGCCATCGACCCCGCCTATAAGCCCGCTCCCATCGAGCATAAGCAGGTGTACGGCATCACCTTCGAGCAGGGCCGCAACGAACTGGTCATCAACGCTGACACCATGCTGAACAACTGGGTCACCGAGAACAAGGACGTAACCGAGGAGCAGAAGCGCGACCTCGTCATTGCCCTTATCACCCTGAAGTACACCCAGTCTAACAGCGTGTGCTACACCTACAATGGTCAGACCATCGGCGTGGGTGCCGGCCAGCAGAGCCGCATCCACTGCACCCGTCTGGCCGGTCAGAAGGCCGACAACTGGCAGCTGCGCCACATGGATAAGGTGCTGAACCTGCCCTTCCGCGACGATGTGGCAAAGCCCAACCGCGACAACGCCATTGATGTTTACATCGGCGATACCCCGGAGGATGTCATTGGTGATGACGTCTGGGCCGAGACCTTTACCCGCCAGCCCGAGCCGCTGACCGCCGAGGAAAAGAAGGCCTACCTCAGCAAGGTGACCGGTGTTTGCCTTGGTTCGGACGCTTTCTTCCCCTTCGGCGACAACATCGAGCGTGCCCGCCGCTCCGGCGTGACTGCCATCGTGCAGCCCGGCGGCTCCATCCGCGACCAGCAGGTCATCGACACCTGCAACAAGTACGGCATCGCCATGGCCTTCTGCGGCCTGCGGCTGTTCCATCACTAAGGAAAAAGGAACGAACCCTCTCAGTCGCCTGACGGCGACAGCTCCCCCGAGGGGGGAGCTTTATGCGGGAAAACGGGCAGGAATGCTCCCTCCGTTGAACGCGGCACCTGCCGTCAGCGGAAAAAGCTCCCCCTTTCGGGGGAGCTGGCATTGCGCAGCAATGACTGAGAGGGTCATTCAAAAACGGGAAGGTGAATGATATGGCTGAAAAAATCTTGGTAGTGGGCGGCGGCGGCCGCGAGCACGCCATCATCAAGGCACTGAAAAAGAGCCCCGACTGCGGCGAGATCTGGTGCGCACCGGGCAACGGCGGCATCAGCTATGATGCCAAGTGCAAGAACATCAAGGCCACCGATGTGGATACCATGGTGGGCTTTGCAGTGGAAGAAAAGTTCGATTACGTTGTAGTGGCACAGGACGACCCCCTTGCACTGGGCATGGTGGACGCACTGGCAAAGGTGGGCATCCCCGCCTTTGGCCCGGACAAGGCCGCTGCCCGCATCGAGGCTTCCAAGGTGTTCTCCAAGGACCTGATGAAGAAATATGGCATCCCCACCGCAAAGTACGAGACCTTCGATGACCCCGCAAAGGTTATGGACTACATCCGCGCCGAGGGTAAGTACCCGGTGGTCATCAAGGCAGACGGCCTTGCACTGGGTAAGGGCGTGCTCATCTGCGAAAACGAGCAGCAGGCCGCCGACGGCGTTAAGGAGATCATGCTGGACAAAAAGTTCGGCGCATCCGGCAACCATGTGGTGGTGGAAGAGTTCCTCACCGGGCCGGAGGTCAGCGTGCTGAGCTTTACGGACGGCAAGGTGGTCAAGCCCATGGTCTCCAGCATGGACCATAAGCGCGCCAACGACCACGATACCGGCCTGAACACCGGCGGCATGGGCACCATTGCCCCCAACCCCTACTACACCCCGGAGGTGGCTGCGGAGTGCATGGAAAAGATCTTCCTGCCCACCATCCGCGCCATGAACGCCGAGGGCTGCCCCTTCAAGGGCTGCCTGTACTTCGGCCTCATGCTCACCCCGGACGGCCCCAAGGTCATCGAGTATAACTGCCGCTTCGGCGACCCCGAAACGCAGGTGGTGCTGCCGTTGCTGGAAAGCGACCTGCTGCACATCATGCAGTCCTGCACCGACGGCACGCTGGCACAGCAGGAGGTCAAGTTCTCCGATGGTGCTGCGGCCTGTGTGATTCTGGCCTCCGGCGGCTACCCTGTGGCCTACGAGAAGGGCAAGCCCATCTCCGGCCTTGTGGACGGTCAGCTGCCCGACGAGGAGAACGTGACGGTGTACCACTCCGGCACTGCCATCACCGAGGACGGCCAGCTTGTGACCAACGGCGGTCGCGTGCTGGGCGTTACCGCCACCGGCCCGCGCCTGACCAACGCCCTGAGCCACGCCTATGAAGCAGCCGAAAAGATCAGCTTTGAAAAGCTGCACAAGCGCAGCGATATCGGCCTGCGTGCCCTGAAAGCGCTGGCAGAGAAGCAGTAAGAAAGAATACAAAGGGGGAACCTACCCAATGGTCTATCGTATTTATGTGGAAAAAAAGCCCGGCTTTGATGTCGAGGCCAACGGTCTGAAAAACGAACTCACCAGCCTGCTGGGCATCAAGGACCTGACCGGTCTGCGCCTGCTGAACCGCTACGATGTGGAAGGCATCGACGAAGCACTGTTCAACCAGTGCGTCAGCACCGTGTTCAGCGAGCCGCCGGTGGATAACACCTACGCCGAGCTGCCCGCTGCCGAGGGCGTGTCCTTCGCGGTGGAGTATCTGCCCGGCCAGTTCGACCAGCGCGCAGCTTCTGCTGCCGAGTGCATCCAGCTCATCAGTCAGGGCGAGCGCCCGCTGGTGCGCTCTGCCCGCGTCTACCTGCTGGAGGGTGCTCTGACCCCCGAGCAGGTGGCCGAGATCAAGAAGTATGTCATCAACCCTGTGGAAGCCCGCGAGGCTTCTCTGGAGACCAAAGAAACCCTGAAGATGGATTACCCTGTGCCCGCTGCCGTGGCAGTGCTGGAGGGCTTCAACCAGCTGGACGAGGCTGGCCTTGCCAAGTTCATTGAGGAAAAGGGTCTGGCCATGGATCTGGGGGACATCAAGTTCTGCCAGGAGTACTTCCGCACCGAGCAGCGCGACCCCACCATCACCGAGATCAAGATGATCGACACCTACTGGTCCGATCACTGCCGCCACACCACCTTTGGCACCATTCTGGACGATGTGCAGATCGATGACGCCGTGGTGCAGGAGGCCTTTGACCGCTACATGGCTATGCGCACCGAGCTGGGCCGCGAGAACAAGCCCCGCTGCATGATGGACCTTGCCACCATTGGCGCCAAGGAGCTGAAGAAGCAGGGTATCCTGAAGAATCTGGACGAGTCTGAGGAGATCAACGCCTGCACCGTCAAGATCAAGTGCGACGTCAACGGCAAGGATGAGGACTGGCTGTTCCTGTTCAAGAACGAGACTCACAACCACCCCACCGAGATCGAGCCCTTCGGCGGCGCTGCCACCTGCATCGGCGGTGCCATCCGCGACCCGCTGTCCGGCCGCAGCTACGTCTATCAGGCTATGCGCGTCACCGGTGCAGGCGACCCGCTCAAGCCGGTCAGCGAGACCATGCCCGGCAAGCTGCCCCAGCGTAAGCTGGTCACCACCGCAGCCGCCGGTTACTCCTCCTACGGCAACCAGATCGGTCTGGCTACCGGTCAGGTGGACGAGATCTACCACCCCGGCTATGTGGCAAAGCGCATGGAGATCGGCGCTGTTGTGGGCGCTACCCCTGCTTCCCACGTCCGCCGCGAGTGCCCCGCTCCCGGCGATGTGATCGTGTTGCTGGGCGGCCGCACCGGCCGTGACGGCATCGGCGGCGCTACCGGCTCCTCCAAGGCACACAAGCTGGACAGCCTTGAGCACTGCGGTGCCGAGGTGCAGAAGGGCAATGCGCCCATCGAGCGCAAGCTGCAGCGCCTGTTCCGCCGCGAGGACGCCTGCAAGATGATCAAGCGCTGCAACGACTTTGGTGCCGGCGGCGTTTCCGTTGCCATCGGTGAGCTGGCCGACGGCCTGTACATCGACCTGAACAAGGTCACCAAGAAGTACGAGGGTCTGGACGGCACCGAGCTGGCCATCAGCGAGAGCCAGGAGCGCATGGCTGTGGCCCTTGCCCCGGAGGATGTGGACAAGTTCATCGCCATTGCCACCGAGGAGAACCTCGAGGCTACCCCTGTGGCTAAGGTTACCGAGGAAAAGCGCCTGAACATGGTGTGGAACGGCGTTTCCATCGTGAACATCAGCCGTGAGTTCCTGAACTCCAACGGTGCAGAGAAGCACCAGAACGTCCATGTGGAAAAGGGCAGCGTCTGGCAGCCCCAGTGGGCAGGCCTGACCTTCAGCCAGAAGATGAAGTCCATGGTGGGCGATTTGAACGTCTGCAGCAAGAAGGGCCTTTCCGAGCGGTTCGACTCCACCATCGGCGCTGCCACCGTGCTCATGCCCTTTGGCGGTGCATACCAGCTGACCCCCCAGAACGCCATGGTAGCAAAGCTGCCGGTGGACGGCGAGACCTCCACCTGCTCCGGCATGGCATGGGGCTATAACCCCTATCTGATGAGCGCCAACCAGTATGTGGGTGCACGGATGGCTGTTATTGAGAGCGTGACCAAGCTGGTTGCCACCGGCTTCCGCTACGAGGACGCTTACCTGACCTTCCAGGAGTACTTCGAGCGTCTGGGCAACAAGCCCGAGCGCTGGGGCAAGCCGCTGGCTGCCCTGCTGGGCGCACTGGATGCGCAGATCGGTCTTGGCATTGCTTCCATCGGCGGCAAGGACAGTATGTCCGGCTCCTTTGAGCAGCTGGATGTGCCCCCCACGCTGGTGTCTTTTGCCACCGCCATCGGCAAGGCAAGCCGCGTAGTCTCCACCGAGTTCAAGAAGCCCGAGAGCACCGTGGTGCTCGTGCGCCCCATCATCGACCCGGAGACCGGCTGCCCCAACTTCTTCTCCCTGAAGGCCAACTACAAGATCGTGGAGAACATGATCGAAGAAGGCATGGTCGCCTCCGCCTGCTCCGTGGGCTACGGCGGCATTGCCGAGGCACTGTTCAAGATGGGTCTGGGCAACCGCATCGGCTTCAAGATGCGTGCGGACATGACCACCCATCAGATGTTTGAGCCCATGTATGGTTCCATCATTCTGGAAATGGTGTCCGATTCTCCCGCCGGTATGCTGCTGGGCGAGACCACCAAGGAGTACACCTTTGAGTCCTGCGGCGAAAAGCTGGATATGGCCGAACTGCAGGAGATCTGGGAGAGCAAGCTGGAGCCTGTGTATCCCTACCGCAAGGCCGGCCCTGCCGTGGAGAAGATCAACGGTAGCCTGACCGCTCCCGCCGCACCCAAGATCGGTGTGGCAAAGCCCAAGGTTATCATCCCGGTGTTCCCCGGCACCAACTGCGAGTATGACACCGCCAAGGCCTTTGCCCGCGCCGGTGCCGACCCCGAAATTCTGGTGGTGCGCAACCTGACCCCCGCCGACGTTGCCGAGAGCTGCAAGGCACTGGTCAAGGCCATTGACGCAAGCCAGATCGTCATGCTGCCCGGCGGCTTCTCCGGCGGCGACGAGCCGGACGGCAGCGCCAAGTTCATCGCCTCCTTCTTCCGCAATCCTGCGGTCACCGAGGCTGTGCGCCGTCTGCTGCAGCAGCGCGATGGCCTGATGCTGGGCATTTGCAACGGCTTCCAGGCTCTGATCAAGCTGGGTCTGGTGCCCTACGGCGATATCCGTCCCATCACCGCCTGCGACCCCACCCTGACCTTCAACACCATCGGCCGTCACCAGAGCATGCTGGTACATACCCGCGTGGCTTCCACCGGCAGCCCGTGGCTTAGCAAGTGCGAGGTGGGCGAGATGCACACCATCGCCATCAGCCACGGCGAGGGCCGCTTTGTGGCTCCGCAGGAGGTGCTGGACACCATGCTGCGCAACGGTCAGGTGGCTACCCAGTATGTGGATCTGACCGGCGTGCCCACCATGGATCAGAGCTTCAACCCCAACGGCTCGGTGCTGGCTATTGAGGGCATCACCAGCCCGGACGGCCGCGTGTTCGGCAAGATGGGTCACTCGGAGCGCAGCGGCGAATACCTGTACAAGAACGTCACCGGCGATAAATACCAGCCGATCTTTGAGGGCGGCGTGGACTATTTCAAGGTTTGATGGTAGAATAAGAAGAAAACCCTCTCCGTCACGCCTGCGGCGTGCCACCTCCCCCGAAAGGGGGAGGTTTTCCGGTACTGACCGGCAGAGCGCAAAAAGCTCCCCACCTCGGGGGAGCTGGCGAGCGAAGCGAGACTGAGAGGGTTATTTTCAGGAGGAAAACAACCAATGTCACAGCATGATCGCTATATCAGCCCTTTTTCCACCCGCTACGCTTCCGATGAGATGCAGTACATCTTCTCGGACGACAACAAGTTCCGCACCTGGCGGCGGCTGTGGGTGGCGCTGGCTCGTGCCGAAATGGATCAGGGTCTGACCAACATCACCCCGGATATGGTAGCTGAGCTGGAAGCCCATGTGGACGATATCAACTACGAAGTGGCCATCGAGCGGGAAAAGCTGGTGCGCCACGACGTCATGAGCCATGTCTACGCCTACGGCCAGCAGTGCCCCAAGGCAGCCGGCATCATCCATCTGGGTGCCACCAGCTGCTATGTGGGCGACAACACCGATATCATCGTGATGCGGCAGGGTCTGGAGCTGGTGCGCAAAAAGCTGGTGGGTGTGCTGGCAAAGCTGGCACACTTTGCCAAGGAGTACAAGGATATGCCCTGCATGGCCTACACCCACTGCCAGCCCGCACAGCCCACCACTGTGGGCAAACGCGCTACCCTGTGGGCCAACGAGCTGGTGATGGATCTGGCCGAGATCGACCATCGTCTGGCTACCCTGCAGCTGCGCGGTGTCAAGGGCACCACCGGTACGCAGGCTTCCTTTATGGAGCTGTTCAAGGGCGATGCCGACAAGATCCGTGCCGTGGATGCTTCCATTGCAAAGGAGATGGGCTTTGACCCCAAGGCCGTTGTGCCGGTGTCCGGCCAGACTTACAGCCGCAAGGTGGATGCCTTTATCCTGAACGCACTGGCCGGTATTGGCCAGAGCTGCATGAAGTTTGCCACCGACCTGCGCCTGCTGGCAAACTTCAAGGAGATGGAGGAGCCGTTTGAGAAGAACCAGATCGGTTCTTCCGCTATGCCCTATAAGCGTAACCCCATGCGCTGCGAGCGCATCTGCGCCCTTGCCCGCTACCTGATGGTGGATGTGTTGAACCCCAGCTTTACCACCGGCACCCAGTGGTTTGAGCGCACGCTGGACGACAGCGCCAACAAGCGCGTGGCTATGGCCGAGGGCTTCCTTGCCACTGATGCCATCCTGAACATCATGCTCAACGTCACCGATGGTCTGGTGGTGTACCCCAAGGTGGTGCGCAGCCGCCTGATGGCCGAGCTGCCCTTCATGGCCAGCGAGAACATCATGATGCAGGCTGTGGAAAAGGGCGGCAACCGTCAGGAGCTGCACGAGCGCCTGCGCCAGCACGCCATCGCCGCCGGTAAGCAGGTCAAGGAAGAGGGCCTGCCCAACGATATGGTGGACCGCATTGCCGCAGACCCGGCCTTTGGCCTGACCCGCGAGGAGATCGTGGCGGGGCTTGTGCCGGAGAACTTTGTGGGCCGTGCACCCCAGCAGGTGGAGGAGTTTATCGCCAACGTCCTGCAGCCCATCTTCGATGCTGACCCCGAGGATGTGGAGCAGCACGCCTCCCTGAGCGTCTGATAATAGGATCAATTGCAAAAAGGAGAAGCCTACGGGCTTCTCCTTTTTGCGTTTGTGCCTTGCACGATTTTGTCTGTCATGTTACACTGAGGGCATCATCAACAAAGGAGAACCGCTTATGCGTTTGGATAAATATCTGGCCGAAACTGCCCAGTGCACCCGCAGCGAGGCCAAAACCATGCTGGCAAAGGGGCGCGTGCAGGTGAACGGCGCGGTGTGCAAAAAAGGGGACACCCAGCTGAAGGATAACGACACGGTGACGGTGGACGGCGCGCCGCTGCGCTATCAGAAGTTCGTCTACCTCATGCTCAATAAGCCCGAGGGGGTGGTGAGCGCCTCCACTGATAAGCGGGACACCACCGTGGTGGACCTGGTAGGGGACGCCTACCCCCGGCGGGAGCTGTTTCCGGCCGGGCGGCTGGATAAGACCAGCACCGGCTTTGTGCTGCTGACCGATGACGGCGGCTTTGCCCACGATATTCTGTCCCCCCGGCACCATGTTTCCAAGACCTACACTGTGACCATTGACACTCCGCTCACGCAGGAGATGTGCACCGGCTTTGCGGCGGGGGTCACGTTGGCAGACGGCACTGCTCTTTCGCCCGCCGAGGTGACCGCCCTTTCCCCGGACGGATGCACCGTGCGGGTAGTGCTGCGGCAGGGGGTGTACCACCAGATCAAACGGATGTTCGGTGTGTACGGTGCCGGGGTGAATGCTTTGCACCGGGAGGCGATTGGCGGCCTTGCACTGGATGCGCAGCTTGCCCCGGGGCAGTGGCGAGAGCTTTCTGACGAAGAAGTGGCAAAAATTACCAGATAAAACACTGCACTTTTCACGCGACTTTCAAAAATGTATCACAATTTACCGGTAAAATAACGGTAAGAACCACGCAAAAAGGCACTTTTTTGGCAAAAAATGGCCCCGAAAGATAATTTCAACAAGAAAGAATTATTTTTTTTGTTGAAATCTGTTGCAAAAGTAAATTCTTTTGTGTAAAATATAGATTGTAATGCGGCTAAATTGTTTAAAATCACAACCCATGCCGCCGCGGCTTGCACAAACGAGGAAAAGGGGTATCCATTTATGGCCAATAGAGTATTTCAAAGCGTGATCTACCAGATGAAGGACGCAATCAATCGGGTGGTCGGCGTTGTGGATGAGACTGGCGCTGTCATTTCCTGCTCGGAGCTGAACCTGATCGGCGAGGTGCGCGAGGGCTATATGGCCGAGCGTCTGACCGCAGGCGACCGCTTTGTGCGCGACGGCTATACTTACCAGCAGTTCTCCAATGCCAAGCATAACGATTATGCCGTGTTCGTGGAGGGCGCCGACGAGACTGCAGGGCAGTTTGCCGGTGTGCTGGCCATCAGCCTGCAGAGCATCAAGCAGTACCACGACGAAAAGTTCGATAAGTCCAACTTTATCAAGAACGTGGTGCTGGACAACATCCTGCCCGGCGATATCTACGCCAAGGCACGGGAGCTGCACTTTGCCACCGATGTTTCCCGCGTGGTGTTCATCGTGCGGGTGATCAGCGGCGGCGATATCTCTGCCTACGATGTGGTCAGCAGCCTGTTCCCCGATAAGCAGAAGGACTTTGTGTTCAATATCAGCGAGACCGACACCGTGCTGGTTAAGGAGATCCGCAAGGGCATCGACCGCACCGATATGGAAAAGCTGGCCGCCAGCATTGTGGATACCCTCTCCGGCGAACACTACATCAAGGCCGTGGTCGGCATTGGCACCCCCATTGCCAACGTGAAGGATCTGGCTACCTCCTTTAAGGAAGCCCAGATCGCCATGGAAGTGAGCAAGGTGTTCGATACCGAAAAGCAGATCATCCGCTACGATAACCTGGGCATTGCTCGTCTGATCTACCAGCTGCCTACCACCGTGTGCGAGATGTTCCTGCGCGAGGTGTTCAAACAGGGCAGCATCGAAAGCCTGGATCAGGAGACTTTGTTCACCATCCAGCGCTTCTTCGAGAACAACCTGAATGTGTCCGAGACCAGCCGCGGCCTGTTTGTGCACCGCAACACGCTGGTGTATCGTCTGGAAAAGATCAAAAAGCTGACCGGTCTGGATCTGCGTGAGTTCGACGACGCTATCGTCTTTAAGGTAGCGCTGATGGTAAAGAAGTACCTGTCCAACAACCCGGCCAAATACTGATATTCCGCTGTGCGGGTTTTGCCCCGCCGGCGTCGAACCGGCCGCTCGAAACCGATGCTGGCCGGTTCTTTTTGCAGTACGGGCTGCGGACGGGCTGTCTTGACCGTCAAAAATCTTGATGTCAGGAGCTAATACGATTCCATGATCGATTTTGAACACGTTTCCAAAGAATATAAAAAGGGCGGCCGCCTTGCACTGGAGGATATCAACTTCCATGTGGATGAAGGCGAGTTCGTCTTTCTGCTGGGTCACTCCGGCGCAGGCAAATCCACCCTGCTCAAGCTGATTCTGCGGGAGGCACTGCCTACCTCCGGCAAGGTGACCGTGCTGGGTAAGGACGTAGCCAAGCTGCGCCGCCACAAGATCCCTTACCTGCGCCGTCAGATGGGCATCATCTTTCAGGACTTCCGGCTGATCCCAAGCATGACCGTGTACGAGAACGTGGCCTTTGCCATGCACGTCCTCAACGTGCCCCACAAGGAGATCCGTCCCCGCGTGGAGTACATTCTGGAGCTGGTGCATCTGGAGGATAAGGCCAAGTGCTACCCGGATACCCTTTCCGGCGGCGAGCAGCAGCGTGTGGCTGTGGCGCGTGCGCTGGTGCATAACCCCAAGCTGGTCATTGCAGATGAGCCCACCGGCAACATTGACCCGGAGCTGAGCCTGGAAATGATGCAGCTGCTGGAGCGGGTGAGCAAAATGGGCATCACGGTGCTGGTGGTCACCCACGAGCACGAGCTGGTGCACCGTTTCCATCAGCGTGTGGTCACCCTGAGCCATGGGCGCATCGTCTCGGACGTGCCCGCAGACCCCGTGGCCGCCGCCGAGGATGATCTTTCGCTGGATGTTGCCGCCTTTGATGCGGACGATGCGTCCGCTGCCAAAAAGGAGGTGGCTGCCGTATGATGCGTCCCTCTACCTTCTTTTTCCTTACCCGGCGCGGTGTGCGCAACTTGGGCAAGCACTGGGCTATGACCATTGCCTGCATCGCTTCTTTGAGTGTTTGTATGACGCTGAACATCTTTGCCAGTCTGGCCGAGGTGAATGTGGGCAGCATGGTGGCCTATCTGGGCAGCCAGAACGAGACGGTGGTCTATCTGGACCCAGAATGTGATGATGCCACCGCTGCGCAGGTAGGCGAGACCCTTTCGGCTATGCCGGGGGTCAGCGGGGTGCAGTACGTTTCCAAGCAGGACGTGCTCGACACCTACCGCGGCTATATGCAGGATTATTCCTCCCTGTGGGATGAATTTGAGAACGACAACCCCTTTAAGGCCAACTACCGGGTCACCCTGAGCGATCTGACCCAGATGGAGCGCATGAGCGTGAAGATGCAGGCCATCCCGGGCGTTGTCAGCGTTGCTGCTCCGGTGGAGATGACCAATGTCTTTGTGGAGATCCAGAAGGCAGTCACCAAGGGTGGTCGCATGATCGTGATGGTGCTGATGGTGGTCAGCATCATCACGGTGGGCAGCACCATCCGTCTGAGCGTTTTTGCCCGCCGCCGCGAGATCGAGATCATGAAGTATGTGGGTGCTACCAACCGCATGGTCACCCTGCCTTTCTTTGTGGAGGGCCTGACCATGGGCCTGATCTCCGGCATATTGACCGCAGCGGTCAGCCTTGGCTGTTACAGTTATGTGGTCAACGCCGCTGGCGGCTTGGGCGGCATCTGGCAGATGCTCATGGGCCGTGCACTGGTGCCGGTGGCAAACGTGCTGCCGACTATCGTGGTAACAAGCCTGCTCAGCGGCGCTATCGTAGGCGGCGTGGGCAGTATGTTCTCTATCCGCAAACATCTGAATGTGTGACCGAAAGGAGCCGCGTTTTATGAGTAAAGCAATGCACGCAAAGCCCTTCCGGCTCACAGGCCCTTATACCGCCCGGCACGCCCGGCCGGAAAGCCCCCGCAGCAAGCTGATCCGTGCGGTCAGCCTTGGGCTGGCCTGTGTCTGCCTGCTGCTGACAGCCACGGTGTACCCGGCCTCGGCGGCTACCAGCAATACCAGTATGGCCAGCTTGCAGAGCAAGCTGGATAAGCTTTCCCAGTCCATCAACCAGCACAAAAAGGAGCTTTCGGACGCCAAAAAGAAGGAATCCGCCGCCAAGGCGCTGGAAAGCGAGCTGAAGGAACGGGTCACCGTTCTGCAGGATCAGATCAGCGTGCTGGGCGGTCAGATCGCCGCAGTGCAGAACAGCATCGGCGAGAAGGAACAGCAGATCGGCGTGATGCAGACCCAGATCACGGACAAGCAGACCCAGATCGAGCAAAAGCAGAACGAGATCGATGACCAGTGGGACGATTTTAAAAAGCACATGGCTGCCATGCAGGAGCTGCGGGACGGCGGCAGTGTGGCCATGCTCGGTGCGGTGAATGACCTGTATGAGCTGCTTACCTTCAACGAGGTGATGCAGGATATCTCCATCAAGGACACCGAGATCATGAACAACATGAAGTCCGCCAAGCAGGAGCTGGAGGACGATAAGGCCGCGCTGGAAGAGCAGAAGGCTGGTCTGGAAGCCGAAAAGGCAGAGCTGCAAAGCCAGAAGAGTGAGTTGGACAGCCAGAACGCCCAGATGAAGGGCAAGCAGAGCGAGCTGAACAACAGCATCTCTGCGGCAAAACTCTCCGCTGCCGAGGCACAGGCGGCGCAGCAGAAGGCACAGGCAGCCATTGAATCCGACGAGTTGAACTACGAGGCCGTGAAAAAGGAGATCCAGAAGATGATCGCCGCGGCCTCTGCCAGCAAGCCGCAGCTGAGCTTTAGCGGCTTTGCCTGCCCGCTGAAGAGTTACAGCCGCATCTCCAGTGAGTACGGCTGGCGTAAGAACCCGGTCTCCGGCGTGAACAAACTCCATGCCGGTACCGACTTTGCGGCAGCCGGCGGCACGCCTATCTACGCAGCCGCCAGCGGCTATGTGCAGGTTGCAGGTTGGTCTACCGGCGGCTACGGCAACTACGTTATCATCTACCACGGCAAAATGTCCGATGGCAATACCTATACCACCCTGTATGCGCACATGCGCTCGGTGGCTACCAGTGCGGGCAAGTATGTGAAGCAGGGCGAACTGATCGGTTATGTGGGCACCACCGGCAATTCCACCGGAAACCACCTGCATCTGGAGGTGTGGAAGGGCGGTTCCAAGGCCAACGCTGTGAACCCTCGGAGCTGCATCCCCATTCCCCACAACTAATAAGCAAGGCAAGGAGTCTGGTTGATCTATGAACGAACAAAAACGCAAGCGCGCGCTGCGCATCGGCTGTCTGGTTCTGGCAGGGGTGTTTGTACTCTCGCTGCTGGGCAGCATCTTTATGATGTTGCCGCTCTGACCGGGAGGAAAAAACCATGAACCGTAAAATTTCTTTGGGTATGGCAGTCACCATCGTGATCCTTGCCATGACCGTGACCTTTTCCATCACGATGCTCATCGCCATGCGTCTGTTCGACAGCACGGTCAACAGCGTAAAAGAAAAGGAAAGTATGTACAACAAGATCGCTGAGGTGGACCGCTATGTCCGCAGCAACGATTACTACACCATCGATGAGGCCACCCTGTACGACCGCCTGACCGCCGGTTATCTGCTGGGTACGGGCGATAAGTACGCCCGCTACTACACTGCCAACGCCTACACCGAGCTGATGAACATCCAGAGCGGCAAGATTTTGGGCATCGGCGTGGAACTTGGCATCGACCAGACCGGCTACGCTAAGGTGACCCGTGTTTACGATGGCTCTCCCGCACAGGAAGCAGGCATCGCCGTGGGCGACTACATCACCACCGTGGGCGATACCGATGTCAAGAGCCTGTCCGGTGCAGACGCCGTATACAAAGCCTTGCAGGGCGAGGCGGGCACTACCGTTACCGTGACATGGCTGAACAGTGCTGCGGCCAGTAAAACCGCTGAGCTGACCCATTCCGGCTACACCAGCACCACTGTGGACTACCAGCTGCTGGACAATGTGGGCTATATCCGCATTCGTCAGTTCGACGGCACTACGCCCAGCGAGCTGGACTATGCCCTGCGCACCCTGACCGCCAGCGGCGCAGCCAGTCTGGTATTCGACCTGCGGGATAACGGCGGCGGCATTCTGGAAGATGCCATCAACTGCATTGACCTGATCGCCCCGGAGGGCACGGTGGCCTACGCCGAGGATAAAAACGGCAACCGCACTGTCATCGGCAGCAGCGATGCCGAAAGCTCCGTCAGTCTGCCGATGGTCTGCCTGGTCAACGGCAACACCGCCAGCGCAGCCGAGCTGTTCGCAGCCACCCTGCGCACCATGAACGGTGCCCGTCTGGTGGGTACCACCACCATGGGCAAGGGCACCATCCAGAGCAGCCCGCAGCGTCTGTCGGACGGCAGTGCCGTGGTCATCACGGTGGCAAAGCTGGTCTGCGGCGACGGCAGCTGCTTTGATGGCACCGGCCTGACCGTGGATGTGGAGCGTGCCCTGAGTGCAGAGGAAGCAACGAACTTCTACGACTACACCCCCCAGACCGACCCGCAGGTACAGCGCGCTGTCAGCGCTGCCCAGCAGCTGAGCGGCACCACTACGCTGGCAGGCGCAAGCTCTGCCGCCGCAGCAGATAGCACCGCCGCCTCTGCGGCAGCAGACGATACCGCCCCCGCAGAGACTGCGGAGGGAGAGCCCGCCGAGGGTGAGACTGCCGCGTCTGAGCCGGAAACGGCTGCGAGCGCAGCGGAGTGAACCCCACGATCCTGAACCATAAACACCAAAAAGGCTGCTGCGTTCTGCAACAGCCTTTTTCTGAGAAAGGAAATGACCCTATGCCGGAACTGACCGACCTTTCTGTGATCCGTGCCCTGTGCGAAAAATACGATTTTGCACTTTCCAAGGGCTTTGGGCAGAACTTTATCATCAACCCGGGCATCCCCACCAAGATCGTGGATGCCAGCGGGGTAGACAAGCGCTACGGTGTCATCGAGATCGGCCCCGGCATCGGCGTGCTGACCAAGGAACTGGCCAAGCGTGCCGCCAAGGTGGTGTCCATCGAGGTGGACGAGCGTCTGCCGCCCCTGCTGGCCGAGACCATGGCCGGTGTGGACAACTTCAAGCTGGTGCTGCAGGATGTGCTGAAGGTAGACCTGAAAGCCCTCATTGCCGAGGAGTTCCCGGGAATGCCGGTGGCAGTGTGCGCAAACCTGCCCTATTACATCACCAGCCCCATCGTGATGAAGCTGCTGGGCGACCGTCTGCCCATCGAGAGCCTGACCGTTATGGTGCAGAAGGAGGCCGCTGACCGTCTGGCCGCTGTGCCCGGCACCCGCGCCTCCAGCGCCATCAGCTGTGCGGTGAACTACTACGCTACCTCCAAGCTGATGTTCACCGCCGCACCGGGCAGCTTTTATCCTGCCCCCAAGGTGACCAGCGCTGTGGTGCGCATGGATATCCGTCCC
Organism: Faecalibacterium prausnitzii; assembly: GCF_003324185.1. GTDB lineage: Bacteria > Bacillota > Clostridia > Oscillospirales > Ruminococcaceae > Faecalibacterium > Faecalibacterium prausnitzii. The sequence continues at coordinate 36,234 of NZ_PXUP01000006.1, read as the reverse complement.
ACCCCCGCCGTGCAGGTGGAGGACGAGGCGGGCTACTTTGCACTGGTGCGCGCCGCCTTTGGCCAGCGCCGCAAGACTGCTGCCAATGCCATTGCAGGCGGGCTGAACCTGCCCAAGGAAAAGGTCATTGCCGCCATCGAGGCCGCAGGCTTTGATGCCCGCATCCGCCCGGAGGCACTGACGCTGGAGGACTTTGCAAAGATCCAGCAGGCACTGGGCTGAGCAAAAAGCAGTATAGTCGGTGGGCGATAGCCCACTGAAAAAAGATCGCAAAAAAACCGGAACCTTTTCAGAGCCGCAAGGGCTCACAAAAAGGTTCCGGTTTTCTGTTTTTTAATGGTTATGCGGCAGCATTCGCCTTACTCAGAAGGGGAAGATGGTGCCGTCCTCCTTCACGGTGCAGGCGTTCAGGGCGACCTTACCGTGAATGTCTGCACCGTCTGCAAGGGTGTTAACGTTTGCTGCGGAGGAGGTGCCGAAGGCCTTGAATTGCCAGCCCTTTGCAGAGGCGCTGTCCTCTGCTGCCCAAACTGCGGCAGACAACGACGGACTGACTGCGGCATTGCCAAGAAGGGTATTATTTTGTGAAATGCTGGGACGAATGCGCAGGCGTACCGGACTTTTTTGCGCCCTTGCGCACCGGGCAAAAAAGAAATTTCTTTTCATAGTCCTGCGGTGGGTAGGACGAAACTTTGTCAAATGCGTGGAATATTACAGAAAAATTTGTGAAAGGCGACCAATGAATATCCCCTAAACGTGTTGATATTGAGAAAAAAGACGGAGGATTGTTTACAAAAGAATGACAGGCTGGTATACTTTATAACGGTAGATCCCTATGAGATCCGCAAAGAAATAAGAAAGGAAATACCGAACCGTGAATACCGCCGCACCGCACGCCCTGAAAAAACGATTGCTGACCCTAGCACTGAGCCTTGCTTTCCTGCTTACCTGTCTGCCCGCTGCACTGGCAGTGGATCTGAATGTGGACGCAGGCTTCTACTTCAAGCAGAGCCGGGGCGGCACCTGTACGCTGGCCTCCGCAGCCATGATGCTGCGCCGCCGTGCCTACTTTGACGGGCTGAGCGACTGGACGAACGTGACCGAGAACAGTGTGCGCTCCACAGCATGGGCCAACGGCCTTGCGCACAGCTTTACATATAAGGAGATGCAGGTGGGCTACGCCACTCTGCCTTCCGGGCTGCAAAGCAAAACGGCGGTGCTGATTTCCCTGCTGGAGCAGCACCCGGAGGGCATCGTCCTCTACGACCGCACCCAGCCCCATGCGGTGCTGCTGACTGACTACACCAACGGTATTTTCTATTGCTCCGACCCGGCGGGGAACATCGGCTACGGCCGCATCCCCATTACCAGCTCCAGCGTGTCCATTGCAAGAGCGTCCTGTTACTGGTACGTCACTGCAGATCACAACAGCGTGGCGGCACAGGCCGATGGTCTGCGGCTGGAGGGCGTGCGCTACCCGGTGAATATCCGCACCGGCAGCGGCATGACGCTGACCGGTACGGCTAACAGCGCTACCGGCACTACCTTGACCAGTGTACAGGTGGCCATTCTGGATGCGGCAGATCAGACCGTGCAGAGTGCGGCGGCGCAGGCGAACGCCGCCGCTTTCTCTCTGAACACGCTGGACAGTCAGATCCGCTTCGGGGAGCTGCCGGAGGGCAGCTACAGCTATATGGTGCTGGTGACCGACTCTACGGGCGAGAGCCTGTGCTTTGCCTCGGACTTCACGGTGTCCGGCAGCGCAAGCAGCACCCAGACCTACTGGTCGGTCAAGGATGCCGAGGGCACCAAGCTGCAGCAGACGGTCCAGCAGATGGAGACCACGGTAGAAACTGCTGCTGAGACCACCGTAAGCTGGTTTGCAAAGCTGTTCGACTGATAAAAAGAAATAATTCAGGGCTGCTGCACATTGCTTTGTGCAGCAGCCCTGTTTGTATCACAATAACAGCCGCTTTTCGTTACGACCCCTTTCCGTGAAAAAGTGGTTCCGCCCGCAGGCGGTTCTGAACCACAAAATTTAAAATGATTTTTCCGCGGCTATTACCCCCGCAGTTCTGTGCCGGGGTAATAGTGCGCCAGAATGGCGCGGTAGTCTGCGCCCTGCTCTGCCAGTGCCTTTGCACCCCACTGGCTCATGCCTACGCCGTGGCCGTAGCCCCTTGTGGTAAAGGAGAAGGTGCCGCTCTGGCAGACCACCGTAAAGCAGGCGCTGCGCAGCCCCAGCGCTTTGCGCAAGGTGGTACCCTGCACCGTCTGCCCGCAGACCGGCAGGTTTTCCACATAGCCGGAGGGAGTGAGCACCGGTGTGCCGAACCACTGTGCCTGTTGGGAGAGGTCCGCGGCGATGCCCAACCGCTCGGCCAGCAGCTGCTGCAATTGGGCGGCGGAAAGGTTCAGGGTGTATTCGTAGTTTTCTGCGGCGGTGTCAGTGCTGCTGTCCACCGGTACCAGATAGGGCAGGGCGGTGCCCCACACCTCCTCGCTGGCTTCGGTGCGGCCGTTGGACATGGCAAAGTAGCTTGTCCCGGCGGGGGCATCCTCGTAATACAGCACCTGCGTCTGTACTGCATCCACCAGCGCAGAAAGCCGGGCGTAGTTGGCCGCGTATGCGGTGCCCCAGTAACTGTGCAGCACTGCATCAGTCAGGCAGCCTTGCCGCCGGGCGGGGTCTGCGGTGAACCATGCGCAATTTTCCCCGGTGCTGTGGTCCCGGCGGTACAGAGCATAGCTGTGCGCCGCCACCGCCTGTGCCTTCAGCGCTTCATCCGGCCAGCTGACCGGCATCTCGGCGGCAACTGCCCCAATCAGGTATTCCCGCAGCGGCAGCGTTACCGTCTGACCGGTGCTCTGATCCGTAAAGCAAACGGTATCGGCTGTGTCAGCAGGGGAGGGAGCCCCTCTGCTGCTTTCTTCTGAGGTGACAGAAGCCGCTTCTGCTGCGGACGGCGCAGTGCCCTGCACAACAAGCGTCATACAGGCAAGACGGTAGGCAGCACACGGCAACGCGCAGCCCAGCACCAGCAGAACGGTGCACAGCAGCAAAAAGGAACGTTTCATACTAGACCTCCTCCCGGAACGCAAGCTTTGGGTACATCATACGCCCGGCAGCGTGCAAACCGGCAGGAAATGCGCAGGGAAGCCCCAGTATTTTTGCGCTTTGCGGTGAGAAGTGTACACTTAGCGCTTGAATTTACTTCATAAAAGCGATATTATAAAAGTATGTCCATCAGAGCGTAGGATGGACTGGATCGGAAAGTATAAGAAGTAAGAGACGGAAAGGAGCACTCCTATGAACTTTGCACACGCAGAAGTGGCAACGCTGGACCCGACGACCATGCGTACCCTGTGCGAGGAGTACATCGCAAACAACTACATCGACCCGGAGACCAGCGAGCGGCTGGGGGTCAAGCGCGGCCTGCGCAACCCGGATGGCACCGGCGTGCTGGCCGGCCTGACCAACGTCTGTGACGTTGTGGGCTACAAAAAGGATCAGGAGGGTCATGTGATCCCCACCCCCGGCAAGCTGATCTACCGGGGCGTCAACATCAACGAGATCGTGGACGAGGCTTACCGCAACGACCGCTTCGTGTTTGAGGAAGTGATCTGGCTGCTGTTGTTCGGCAGCCTGCCCACCCGGGAGCAGCTGGACGATTTCTGCGAGATCCTGGCAGAGTCCCGCGCCCTGCCGGACGGCTTCATGGACACCATGAACGCCCCCTCGCCCAATATCATGAACAAGCTGCAGCGCTGTGTGCTGGGCCTGTATTCCTACGATGACCGCGCCGAGGATCTGAGCCTTGAGAACATCCTGAACCAGAGCATCAACCTGATCGCCAGCATGCCCACCATGATGGTGAACGCTTACCAGATGAAGCGCCGCTACTACGATAAACAGAGCATGTTCTTCCACCTGCCCAAGCCCGGCCAGAGCACGGCAGAACACATCCTCAGCACCTACCGCCCGGATCAGAAGTTCACCCACGAGGAGGCAAAACTGCTGGATATGTGCCTGCTGGTCCACGCAGACCACGGCGGCGGCAACTGCTCCACCTTTACCACCCGCGTGCTGTCCTCCTCCGGTACGGACACCTACTCGGCCATCTCTGCGGCCATCGGTGCTCTGAAGGGCCCCAAGCACGGCGGCGCGAACCTGATGGTCAACCGCCAGCTGCAGGATATCCTCAAGCACGTCGAGAACCCGGAGGATGACGATGAGGTGCGCGAGTATCTGCGCCGCATCCTGCGCAAGCAGGCGGGCGACGGCTCCGGCCTGATCTACGGCATGGGTCATGCGGTTTACACCATCAGCGATCCCCGTGAGGTCATCCTGAAGCAGCGCGCAAAGCATCTGGCCTACGAAAAGGGCTTTGAGGAAGAGTACAATATGCTGTGCAGCATCGAGCGGCTGGCACCCGGCATCTTTGCTGAGGAAAAGGGCAGCTCCAAGCCGGTGTGCGCCAACGTGGACCTGTTCAGCGGTCTGATCTACAATATGTTGGGCATCTCGGAGGATCTGTACACCCCGCTGTTCGCCATCGCCCGTGTGCCGGGCTGGTGCGCACACCGGGTGGAAGAGGTGATCTTTGCCAACCGGATCATCCGCCCGGCCTACAAGTATCTGGGCGTGCGCCAGAAGTATAAGCCCATCGAGGAGCGTTAATGAAACCGTTAGAGTTCGTTGTTGTCCTGCTCTGCGTGCTGCTTGGCCTTGGCCGCGGCGCAGACCTTGCCTTTGCCACCGACGCTGCCACCGGTCTGTGTACCGCAGGTGCGGTGTGGTGGCGGTATCTCGCCTTGGGCGCTGTGGTGCTGGCCGCAGTGCTGGCCGGGCGCAGCCGCCCGCTGCCCCCGGAGCCGCTGCGCAGCCGCCGCCCGGCGGCAGGCGTGCTGGCCTTTGCCGGGGCAGTGTGTATGCTGGCTGCCGGTGCAGCACAGTTTGTGCTGGCCGCCGGTACGGTAAGCACCTTTGTACGCATTCTGCTGGAGGTAGCCTGTGCCGTGTGGCTGAGCAGCCTTGGGCGCAGCTGGCTGCGCCGGGACGGCTGGAAAACGCCCGCCGGTGGTCTGCCGCTGGCCATAGCGGGCAGTGCGTTGTTCTACTGGAATGTGTTGATGCGCTTTATGGAGAACAGTTCCAGCTGGCACCGGGTACAGCCCACGGCAGCAGTCTGGCAGGAGATGGCGGCGTTGCTGCTTCTGGCGGCGCTGGCGCGCACGCTGTATCTGCCCCGGCCGGAAAATGGCCGTAGCCTGCACGCAGCGGCGCTTGCAGCCTTTTGTCTGTGCCTGTGCTGGGAGCTGCCCCGGGTGCTCCTGCTGTTGGCAGCAGGCTTTGGCGGCGGCATGGCGGCGGTGTTGCCGGAACTGCTTTCCGGCCTTGCGCTGTGCTGCATCGGCGGCATGGGACTTGCTTGTACCAGAAAGGGAAAAGCTGGAAATAACTGACCAAAACGGCTTGATACCCTTGGTGCAATTGAACAAAAGCTTTGTGGCGGGGTGCATAAAATCGTACAAAAGCCAAAAAAGATAAAATTATGTTGTTAATTTTTTAGCAGACACTTGAAAGTTTGCCGGTTTTGGTCTACAATAAAGATACCGTGATTTATCCGATTATGGGTAAAATAATTAGGAGGTACTATTACAATGGCTGTTAGAGTTGCTATCAATGGTTTCGGTCGTATTGGCCGTCTGGCTTTCCGTCAGATGTTTGATGCTGAGGGTTACGAGGTCGTCGCAATCAACGACCTGACCAGCCCCAAGATGCTGGCTCACCTGCTGAAGTACGATACTGCTCAGGGCTCTTTCTGCGGCAAGATCGGCGAGGGCAAGCACACTGTCGAGTCCACCGAGGATTCCATCATTGTTGACGGCAAGGAGATCAAGATCTACGCTGTTAAGGACGCAAAGGATGCTCCTTGGGGCGAGCTGAACGTTGACGTCGTTCTGGAGTGCACCGGCTTCTACACCAGCAAGGAGAAGAGCATGGCTCACATCCAGGCTGGCGCAAAGAAGGTCGTTATCTCTGCTCCCGCAGGCAACGATCTGAAGACCATCGTCTACTCCGTCAACGAGAAGACCCTGACCGCTGAGGATCAGGTAATCTCCGCTGCTTCCTGCACCACCAACTGCCTGGCTCCCATGGCCAACACCCTGAACAAGACCTATCCCATCGTTTCCGGTATCATGACCACCGTTCATGCTTACACCGGCGACCAGATGATTCTGGATGGTCCTCAGCGCAAGGGCGACCTGCGCCGTGCTCGTGCTGGCGCACAGAACATCGTCCCCAACACCACCGGTGCTGCTAAGGCCATCGGTCTGGTCATCCCTGAGCTGAACGGCAAGCTGATCGGCTCTGCTCAGCGTGTGCCTGTTCCCACCGGCTCCACCACCATTCTGGTTGCTGTCGTCAAGGGCAAGGACGTCACCAAGGAGTCCATCAACGCTGCAATGAAGGCTGCTACTTCTGAGTCCTTCGGCTACAACGAGGATCTGATCGTTTCTTCCGACGTTATCGGCATGCGTTACGGCTCTCTGTTCGACGCTACCCAGACCATGGTCGCTAAGATCGATGACGACACCTATCAGGTTCAGGTCGTGTCTTGGTACGACAACGAGAACTCCTACACCTCTCAGATGGTCCGTACCATTAAGTACTTTGCTGAGAACTGCTAATCACAGCTCTACGCTCAAAAGTGCTTGAGGTGCCGTGCTGAATGACGGCTGGTACCGGCTTTGCTGGTACGAACATGCGGTGATTGGTACGACAATAGGATATTGAGTTCTACACCCTTCCTTTTGCGGGTCTCCGTGAGAGGAAGGGTGTTTTTTATCTTCTAGCAGGGGGAAAATCCCAAGAAAGGATGATTTACTCCAAGAAATGTGCTATACTGAACTCACAGTGCCCCGGAGCCGATGCACTATGCGGATGACAATGCTGTTTTGCGGGTAGCATCATGCAATAGGGGAAAGCATATATACTTATACACTAATGAAAGTTCACTTTTGGGAACGAGGTAAGCAAGAATGGGAAAGTATTTTGGGACCGATGGCTTCCGTGGTGAAGCTGGTATTGATCTGACTGCCGACCATGCCTACAAGGTTGGTCGCTTTTTGGGCTGGTATTACAATATGCTCCGCGAGCGCAATGGCAACAACGAGCCTGCACGCATTGTAATCGGCAAAGACACCCGCCGCAGCTCCTATATGTTCGAGTACAGTCTGGTCGCAGGACTGACTGCCTCCGGAGCAGACGCTTACCTGCTGCATGTCACTACTACGCCCAGTGTGGCTTACATCGCTCGCGTGGATGACTTTGATTGCGGCATCATGATCTCTGCCAGCCACAACCCGTACTATGATAACGGTATCAAGCTGATCGATTGCTACGGTGAGAAGATGCCCGAGGAGACCCTGCTGCTGGTGGAGGACTACATCGACGGCAAACTCCATGTATTTGACAAGGACTGGCCGGAGCTGCCCTTTGCACACCGGGAGCACATCGGCTGCACCGTGGACTATGTGGCAGGCCGTAACCGCTATATGGGTTACCTGATTAGCCTGGGCATTTACTCCTTCAAGGGCGTGAAGGTCGGTCTGGACTGTGCCAACGGTGCAAGCTGGAATATCGCTAAGTCTGTTTTTGATGCTCTGGGTGCGGATACCTACGTTATCAACAACAAGCCGAACGGTCTGAACATCAACAATAATGCTGGTTCTACCCATATCGAGGGCTTGCAGAAGTTCGTGGTAGAGAACGGTCTGGACGTTGGCTTTGCCTTTGATGGCGATGCTGACCGCTGCCTGTGTGTGGACGAGAAGGGCAATGTCATCACCGGCGACCACATCCTGTACATCTACGGCTGCTACATGAAGGAGCACGGCGAGCTGATGAACAACACCGTGGTCACCACGGTCATGTCCAACTTTGGCCTGTACAAGGCTTTTGATGAGCAGGGGATCGGATACGCTAAAACTGCTGTGGGCGATAAGTACGTCTATGAGTACATGGCTAAGAACGGCTGCCGTATTGGCGGTGAGCAGAGCGGTCATATTATCTTCAGCAAGTACGCCAGCACAGGCGATGGTATTCTGACCAGTCTGAAGATGATGGAAGTCATGCTGGCCAAAAAACTGCCCATGAGCAAGCTGGCTGAGCCGCTGAAGATCTATCCGCAGGTACTGGAGAATGTCCGCGTCACCGATAAAAAGGCCGCACAGAACGACCCGGCAGTGCAGGAGGCCGTCAAGGCTGTGGCTGAAGCGCTGGGCGATACCGGACGTATTCTGGTTCGTGAGTCCGGCACCGAGCCCCTTGTCCGCGTGATGGTGGAGGCTCCCGACCACGACACCTGCCAGAAATATGTCTCTCAGGTCGTGGAGGTCATCAAGAGCAAGGGTTACGCCGTCTGAGGCTGAGCGCTGCGGCGGATGTTGCCCGCGCACCAAAATGCGGGCAGCAGATGCTCTGTGTGGCGTGATTCTGCATCTTTTTGTTGACAAACCCGCACTTTTTGCGTATGATAAAGGTAACACTGAAAATTGTGTTAAATTGGCTGTGAAGAGAAGAGTACGCACCGTCTGCGCCTGACAGAAAGCCCGAAGGATGGAACCGGGCAGGCCGCGCGGTGCCGAAGATGGTCTTGGAGCCGCGCAGGTGAACAATGAGCCTGCGACGGGGTGCGCCCGTTACCGCGCAAAGGCCGGTTTTTGCCGGCTAAAGGCTGCGTCCGCAAGGGCGCGGCGAAGCAAGGTGGTACCACGAAGGTTCAGCGCTCTCGTCCTTGTCCGGTTATACCCGGCAGGGCGGGAGCGCTTTTTGCTTGCAGGAGAAGCTGCAGAACCAAAAGAAAGGAAGATAGAACCCCATGAGCGAACACAAGACATTTTATATCACCACCCCTATCTATTACCCCAGCGATAAGCTGCACATCGGCCACAGCTACACCACCGTGGCCTGTGATGCGCTGGCCCGCTTCAAGCGGATGCAGGGCTACGACGTCATGTTCCTGACCGGCACCGATGAGCATGGCCAGAAGATCCAGGATAAGGCTGCCGATGCCGGCGTCACCCCCAAAGAGTATGTGGACAAGATCGTGGCCACCGTCAAGGATCTGTGGAAGCTGCTGGATGTCAGCTACGACCGCTTTATCCGCACCACTGACGACTACCATATGGAAAGCTGCCAGAAGATCTTCACCAAGCTGTACGAGCAGGGCGATATCTATAAGGGCGAGTACATTGGCCACTACTGCAAGCCCTGCGAGAGCTTCTGGACCGACAGCCAGCTGGTGGACGGCAAGTGCCCGGACTGCGGCCGCGAGGTCTACGATGCCCACGAGGAGGCCTACTTCTTCAAGACCAGCAAGTACGCTGACCGCCTGCTGAAGCTCTATGAGGAGAACCCCCAGTTCATCCAGCCCGAGAGCCGCAAGAACGAGATGATCGCCTTCATTAAACAGGGCCTGCAGGACACCTGCGTGTCCCGCACCTCGGTCAAGTGGGGCATCCCCGTGCCCTTCGACCCCAAACACACCATGTACGTCTGGGTCGATGCTCTGAGCAACTATATCTCTGCACTGGGCTACGGCAACGAGACTTATCACGATTACGATAAGTTCTGGCCGGCCGACCTGCACATGGTGGGCAAGGAGATCCTGCGCTTCCACACCATCCTATGGCCTGCCATGCTGATGGCACTGGATTTGCCGCTGCCTAAGCGCGTGTTCGGCCACGGCTGGCTGCTGATGAACGGCGGCAAGATGTCCAAGTCTGTGGGCAACGTGGTAGACCCCGTTATCCTGTGCGATCGCTACGGCGTGGACGCCATCCGCTACTTCCTGCTGCGCGAGATCCCCTTTGGCAACGACGGTATGTTCACCAACGAGGCACTGATCAACCGCATCAACAGCGATCTGGCGAACGATCTGGGCAACCTGCTCAGCCGTACCGTGGCCATGTGCGAAAAGTACTTCGGCGGCACCGTGCATAACGTGGCCGGTACCGAGGCCATCGACACCGAGCTGGAGACCATGGTCAACGAGCTGACCGCCAAGGTCACTGCCGATATGGATGACCTGACCATCCCGCAGGCGCTGATGGAGATCTTTGCGGTCATCCAGCGCGCCAACAAGTATATCGACGAGACTGCACCCTGGGCCCTGGCAAAGGACGAAGCCAACAAGCAGCGTCTGGAGAGTGTGCTGTACCACCTGTGCGAGGCACTGCGCGTGTGCGGCATTCTGCTGAACGCATACCTGCCCACCACTGCACCCAAGATGATGGAGCAGCTGGGTCTGGACGCTTCCGCACTGGATCTGACCAAGACCACCTACGGTGCACAGCAGACCTATACCGTGCACAAGGGCGAGGCACTGTTCCCCCGCATTGACGTGGCCAAGGAGATCGCCCACCTGAAGGAAGAGGACGAGAAGCGCAAGGCTGCTGCCGCTGCTGCCAACAAAGCCAAGGAGGAAGCCGAGAAGAAGGCTGCCGCCCCCGCAGAGGAGAGCACCGTGGACTTCACCCACGAGGAAGAGATCGACTTTGACACCTTCTGCAAGGTGGAGCTGCGCGTGGCCGAGGTGCGCGCCTGCGAGAACCTGAAGGAGAGCAAAAAGCTGCTGCACCTCACCGTTTTTGACGGCGAGCGGGAGCGCTGCATCCTGTCCGGCATTGCCAAGTGGTTCAAGCCGGAGGATCTCATCGGCAAAAAGCTGGGCATTGTGTGCAATCTGGCACCCCGTCCCATGCTCAAGGGCAAGTACGTCAGCGAGGGCATGATCTTCGCTGCCGACACCGCCGACGGCGGCTGCTCCATTGCTTTCTACGGCGACGATACCCCCGTGGGCAGCCGTATCCACTAAGTGAGGAGCATCATGTCTGATAATACAGCCGTTCGTGCGGCAAAGCTGGATAAGATCTTCGGCACGCCGGTGTGCGCCATGCTGCTGGCTATTTTCTGTAATGTCCTGTGGGGCTCGGCCTTTCCGTTCATCAAGCTGGGCTACCGCCTGTTCTCCATCGACTCCGGCAACACCGCCTCCATCTTCTGTTTTGCAGGGGTGCGGTTCATGCTGGGCAGCGTGCTGGTGCTGCTGGGCAGCATTCTGCTGCAGGGAAAGGCACCTCGCCTGCCCCGGGGCAGGGTAGCAGCCGAGTGCTGCGCGCTGGGACTGTGGCAGACCACGGCACAGTATGCGTTCTACTATATCGCCGTGGCCATGCTCACCGGCGCGTTTGGCGGCATCCTGAACAGCACCCAAAGCTTTTTGGGCGTCATCTTTGCCCACTTTATCTACGGCAATGCGGACCGCATGACCCCGGCAAAAACGCTGGGCTGCGCTGTGGGTTTTGCCGGAGTGCTTATCGGTACGATTGGCAACCACGGCAGCGGCAGCGGCTGGGGCGTGTTCTGTATGATGGCGGCGACCGTCATCTTCACTCTGTCCGGCCCGTGGAACAAGTCGGTCACCAAAAAGGCCGACAGCTTTGCTGTCTGCTTCCTGAACCTGTTTGTGGGTGGGCTGGCACTGTTTGTGCTGGGCACTGTCATGGGCGGCCGTCTCCATGTGCAAAGCGCACTGGCTGCGGTGGTCATGCTGTATCTGGCCTTCATCTGCGGCGCAGGCTATATCCTGTGGGCGCTGCTGATGAAAAACAACCCGGTCAGCCGCATCGCCATCTTTGGTTTCGTCAACCCGGTGGTCAACGTGCTGCTCAGCGCCGTGCTCAACGGAGAACCGCTGTTCCGCTGGCAGTATCTTGCGGCGCTGGTGTTCGTGTGCGTGGGCATCTGGCTGGTGAACAAAGCCCCCGCCCAAAAGGAGAAGGTATGACCGGACCTATTTTTGACACCCACGCCCATTACAGTTCCCGCGCCTTTGACGCCGACCGCTTTGCGCTGCTGGACAGCCTGCCCGACAAGGGCGTGGTAGGCGTGTGCGAGCAGGCCACCCACTCCGGGGATGCGCCCCGGGTGCTGGAGCTGGCGCACCGCTACCCATGGGTGGTGGCAGCCATCGGCATCCACCCGGAAAGCCTGCTGCCCGCCGCCGACTGCGGCGAGGAAGGCCCAGCGCCCACGGTGTCGGTGTATGGCGGCGACTGGGCTGCTGAGATGCGGGCGCTGATGCCCTACTACGACGACCCCAAGGTGGTAGCGGTAGGGGAGTGCGGGCTGGACTACCACTGGCCCGTGCCCAAGGACGCCCAGCTGGCGCTGTTTGAAGCCGAGATCCGGCTGGCGTTGGAGTTGGACAAGCCCATCATCGTGCACGACCGGCAGGCGCACGCAGACGTCTACGCCCTGCTTAAAAAGTACCGCCCCAAGGGCATCGTGCACTGCTATTCCGGCAGCGCCGAGGATGCCGTGCAGTTGGCAGCGCAGGGACTGTACATCGGTTTTGGCGGCGCTTGCACCTTCAACGGTGCCAAGCGCGCAGCCAAGGCTATTGACGCCCTGCCGCTGGACGCCATCGTGTTGGAGACCGACTGCCCCTACATGGCACCGGAGCCGGTGCGCGGCACCCGCTGCGACAGCTCTCTCATCCGCTATGTGGGCGCATACATCGCCCAGCGCAAGGCGCTTGCCCCGGAAGAGGTGTTCCGCACCACCGCCGCAAACGCCCGCCGGGTGTTCGGGCTGTAACCGTTTTTCCGCAGGTCGCGGGGCAAAGCGCTCCGCTTCTGAATAAAAAGCTGATTTATTGAAAACGATAAGAATAAGGAGATCACTATTATGAAGGCACGTATTCCCAAACACCGCGAGTTCATCATCAACTTCCCCGACAGCATCGACCAGAACAAGGCCAACGAGGGCTGGGCAAAGCTGCAGCAGATCGTGGAGGACTACAAGAAGGCACACAACGGCGCTTCTGTTTACGCTCCCACCTTCATCGAGGACTGCGAGCCTGAGGTCAAGAAGCTGCAGGAAGAGTACGGCTTTGAGTACACCGTGGAGTTCGTTCAGTAAGTTCAGCATCGCCTGATAGTAAAAGGGTCATTGCACAAACCGTGCAATGACCCTTTTTGCGTAAGTTCATTCCATAAAATGGAATCCCGGAGGGCAGCTTGAATCATCCTCCGGCCTTGCTGCCTTACACCTCGTAGTCCAGACAGACGCGGTTTTTGTAGTAGGGACGCACCTTGCTGTTTGCCACTGCCACATGTGCCGGGTGGGTGGAGTAGCCCTTGAGCGCCTCGGCGCTCTCAAAGGTGGTGTCCAGCATCAGGTCTGCGTTGGAGGAGGGGAGAGCATCAATGTTGACGTGGATGTCCACAAGCCCCGGAATCTTGCCGGAAAGGCTTTCCAGACCCTCCTTGATGCCAGCCTTGACGGCGGCCTTTTCCTCGGTGGACAGCTCGTCCTTCAGCTGCCAGAGAATAACGTGCTTGACCATAACAAAAAACCTCCTGCGTTTTTTCTCATTGTAACAGGATGAGAAAAAATCCGCAAGAGGAAACAGGAAAGTCTTACGTGGGTGCGAACAGCAGCACCACCAGAAGCACGGCACTGAGCACCGAAACTACGATGCCCTCCAGCCGGGTCAGTCGGATGTACTCTTCCGTAGGTTCGGGCACCTGCGTGTACCGCCTGCGGGAGCTTAGGGCAATGGCATCCTCCGGCTGCAGCGCCATAAAAATACCGAACCCGATGCCGAAAAGCGCGACTAAAATTGCGCAGATAACTTCCATAAAAACCCCTCACTTTTTGTTTTTGTCGTCCCTGCTCAGGGTATAGCACAGATGTGAGATCAGCAACGCAACGCAGAACACGAGCGTCACGACCATCAAAATAGAGTGCAGCGGCTCTACTCTAGGTAGAAAAATGTTGACCAGCCAGAGCGCACCGCAAAGGAGCGACAGGATGCCGAAGGGTCTGTGGAAGTGGTTCTTTTCGTCCTCATTGCTCCAACCGGTGCCGGTGCCATTGTACAAGTCCCGGATGCCGCGGTATAAAAATAGCACGCCCAGTGCAACGTTCAGCCAGTCTGAAGTGGAAAGGTTCAGGTTCATATATTTGTACTTACCTCCCGGCGGCTCAGTCCGCACTGTGCTCCCAGATTTCATACAGGATCAGGTAGATGGCATCAACGACAAGGGCAATGGTGTGCGCCCAGTTGCTCAAGGTAGGGAAGTTGCCCAGAAACTGCAGGGAAGCAAAAATAATGGCATTGCAGATCTCCCACACGCCGTTTTTCTTCTGCCACATGGCGCGGTATTCCGGGTCGCTGTCATATTTGTTGAAAAAGGTGTGGATCAGCGGGTCTTTGCCCTGCAGGTCGCGGATGCCCATCCACAGCGCCACAAGGCAGAACAAGAGTTCAATAATGTTGTACCAGCCAAACGCCAGCTGCATAAAATACACCTCCCATCTTTTACCATATTATAACATAGGAGAGCGAAAACACAAGGACGGTATTCAACCTTCCTGCGTAAATTTTGCATAAATTGCGCATCAACTATTTGTTGAAACAACATAAAACAAAACCAGCCGGACGAGGCGGTTGCAAGCCCTCGTCCGGCTGGATACTTACTTCTTCGGAGTCATAAGCCTCTTCTCCTTGGTGACCTCATTTTCGGAATACGGGTTTCATAGGGTGACTCTCCTTAGAAACGTTTCTTCAGAATTTAGGTACTTTGCAAGGGGATGAAAATCAACTGTACATTGGACTGACCCTTTTCTCAACTGTTGGACTGCGGCAAACGGTTCATGAGGATGAATTTCATATTACCACATTCTTTCGAGTTAGATTTGCAAGGGAAACGTCTTACTTAGTACATTGGTAGAACTCCTTTTCAGCTATTCAAATAAGGTTCTCCGGATCATTGATACTTTCATAAGAATCATCTCCAGCGGATCTATCTGAACGCTCTGGGGAAGAATTGAATCGACAGGTTGTCGTGTTATCGCATTTTTGATGCTCAAGACTGGCTCTGTTTTTGTGTTTTTATACGGGGGAAACATCCCGTTTGTGGTGAGCCTCTGTTTTGCTTCTCAGCGAACCCCGACAGCCTGTCCCTGCTGTGCGGGTTCCATATCAACCATCGGTCTTCGCTCCTTTCTTCTTAAAGTCAGCGGGAGTAACTCTCTTTTGAGCTTCTGCTGTACCTCTCTGGTTTCTGGCTTAATTATACAGGAAGATGCACGTTTTGTCTATTGGCAGACCGCACAAAGAATGGACTTTGTTTTTGTGCAATGCTAAAGTCTGCGGCCGTGCGGAAAAATTGCCCAGAAGTTCCGGGTCGTTTGTGAAGGATTTTCCACAAAAGGGGAGAAAGTGCCCGCAAGGTATTATGCGCCGGCTTTATTTGTGCTAAAATAGCGTCAATGAATGGTAGTCGCCGCCGCCCCGCGAGATGAAAGTTTCGCGGGGCGGCTTTTTTGCGGCAAAAATTTGCATAAAAAAGAAATGGAGAATCAATCAAAATGCCTAAAACTTTACCGGAACGCATCTTCTTTACCATTGTCATGGCCGCTATCATGGTCTATGGCATGATCGTCTACAATGTGGCGTTGAACACAAACGGCGTGACCAATGCTACTTTTGTTATGGCTCTGCACGAAATGCCGATCATGGTGCCGGTAGCCTTTGTGCTGGAATTTTTTGTGGTGGAAAAGCTGGCCACGAAGCTGGCATTCCTGTTTATGCGCCCCACAGACCGCCCGCAGTTCATCACCTACGCCATCTCGCTGATGATTGTGTGCATCATGTGCCCGGTGATGAGTCTGGTCGCAACGCTGCTGTTCAAAGAGCCGAGCTTTGGGATGTGGGTACATACTTGGGGCTGCAATATGCCCATGGCGCTGTGCTGGCAGATGTTGTACTGCGGCCCGCTTGCCCGTGCCATCTTCCGGCTGGTGTTCTGCCGCGGGGAAAAGCAGGCTATGTAAGGCGGTCTGGCTGCGATTCTATAATAAATATGTATAAAGAATATACATAAGATGCCGTCCAAACATACCGGGGAAGATACCTATACGTTTTTTATATACCTGATATATAAAAGCTATACGGTACGGCTATTTTTGCGGAAATATTTCCCAAAACCGGCAGAATACGCCTGCAAAGCACTGGATAAATCCAAGAAGATTGTACAGATTATATGCTTTATTAACTTGCAATTGTGCACTCTGTACAACAGTTTTGTTTTGCTGGTGCAATGCTACCGGATAAAATGTAGAATGTGCACAAATACCCTTGCCAATTTTGTGCAATCGTACTATTATACACAACGAAAAAAGACGAAACCGAAAAAGAAAGGGGAGGGCGCAGATAGCATTCAGGCAGCGCCTTCCTTGCTTTTTTCACGGTGCACAGTCTTTTCTTCGCGCGATAAGAAGGTGTGAAGGGGCGCGGAGCAAAGGTGTGCGACAGATCCTCGGCCGGGGATCTGGCGCACACCCGGCTCCCGCCCGCAGACCCCTATCCCTGCAGGAAGGAGGAAAAGCAAATGAACAAATTGACGCAGGCTCTGATGGAAGAGCTCACTGTGGAGTATGTTAAGGTCGGCTCGCTGCAGATCCCGGAATCGGTGGTCATCAGCTGGGTGATCATGCTGCTGCTGGTGGTGGGCTCCATCCTGCTTACCCGCAACCTGAAGGTGGATCACATCAGCAAGCGTCAGGCAGCACTGGAAGCGCTGTACTCCCTTGGCAAAAACTTCTTTGAAGGGTTGCTGGGCAAGGAGGGCAGCCGCTATGTGCCCTACCTGATGACCGTGGCGCTGTACATTGCCTGCTCCAACGTGATCGGTGTGTTCGGCGTAAAGCCCCCCACAAAGGATCTGGATGTGACTGCTGCGCTGGCGCTGATGAGCATCGTGCTTATCGAGTATGCAGGCGTTCGTGCCCGGGGCGGCGCGGGCTTTCTTAAGAGCCTTGCAGCCCCTACCCCCATCATGACCCCTATGAACATCCTCGAGATCGCCATTCGCCCCACCAGTCTGTGCATGCGATTGTTCGGCAACGTGCTGGGCGCGTTCGTTATCATGGAACTGCTCAAGCTGGTGGTGCCGGTGTTCGTCCCGGCGGTGTTCAGCCTGTATTTTGACCTGTTCGATGGTCTGATCCAGACCTATGTTTTCGTGTTCCTGACCGCACTGTTCATGAAAGAGAGCATCGGCGGCGAGGAATAAACAACACATTTAAAACTGTAATTACAAAGGAGATAGAACTATGAGTGGTTTGGTAGCTCTGGGCGCTGGCATTGCAGCGCTGACCGGCATTGGCGGCGGTATTGGCATTGGTATTGCAACGGGTAAGGCAACGGAGGCCATCTCCCGCCAGCCGGAGGCTTCCGGCAAGATCCAGACGAACCTGCTGCTGGGCGCTGCTCTGGCAGAAGGTACCGCAATTTTCGGCTTCGTCGTTGCACTGCTGATCATCCTGTTCCTGGGCCAGTAACGGAGGCGTGGACGAATGCTGAAGTTGGATTTGAACCTGCTGTGGACCGTGGTGGATGTCCTGATCCTGTATGTGCTGCTGCGCAAGTTTTTGTTCAAGCCCATCCAGAACGTGCTGGATCAGCGCCAGAAGACGATCGAGGCAGACATTGCAGCGGCACAGACCTCCAAGACCGAGGCCGCCGCAGCACTTACGACCGCGCAGGACAAGCTGCGTAATGTGGACAACGAAGCCGCAGCCCGCCGCGAAGCCTACGAAAAGCAGGCCGAGGTGGAAAAGCAGCAGCTGCTGGCCGACGCGCAGAAGCAGGCCGATGAGATCGTGGCTGCCGGTAAGGCTGCTGTGGAGATCGAGCGCCAGAACAAGCTGCGGGAAGCAGATGCACAGGCTACGGCACTGGCACGCTCCATGTGCGAAAAGCTTTTGAAACATAATTTGACCGCCCAGGATGATGATCAGCTGCTGGACGATCTGCTGCAGAAAGCAGGTGCAGGCAATGGCAACTGAATTCAGTCGTGAATTTTTTGCGGATAACCGCATCGTCAAGGCCAGCCTGCGCTGCGCCCATAAACTCCGCGAAAAAGATCTGGACCGCATCAAGTCGGAGATCAAAAAGCTGTATGACGCCACGGAAGTCATCCTGAATATCACCGTGGACGAGAGCCTGCTTTCCGGCTATGTCCTGCAGGTGGGCGACCGCGTGTTCGACAATTCCGGCCGTCATCAGCTGGACAAAATGATGGAGGGCAAGCCCTCGCTGGCTACCCTCAAGACCCGCATCGAGGACTACAAGCCCGCCGAGACCTCCGCAGAGGGCGGCGTGGTCATCTCCTCCGCCGATGGCATCGTGCACATTGACGGCATGAACCGTGCTGTGTACGGCGAGATCGTCACCTTTGAAAACGGTGCCAAGGGCATGGTGGAAAGCGTAGAGCCCGAGCAGCTGGGCGTTATGCTGTTCGATGGTGCCGAGACCGTTGGTGTGGGCACCATGGTCACCCGCAGCGGCAAGCGCGCCGGCATCCCGGTGGGCGATGCTTTTCTGGGTCGTGTTATCAGCCCGCTGGGCGAGCCCATCGACGGCAAAGGCCCCATTGAGGCTGAGGGCTACAACCCCATTGAGAAGCAGGCACCCAGTATTCTGGAGCGCCAGAGCGTGGACACCCCGCTGCACACCGGTATTCTGGCCATCGACTCCATGTTCCCCATCGGCCGCGGTCAGCGTGAGCTGATCATCGGCGACCGCCAGACCGGTAAGACTTCCATTGCCACCGACGCCATCCTGAACCAGAAGGACAAGGATGTGCTGTGCATCTATGTCGCCATCGGTCAGAAGGCTTCCTCCATTGCCCGCGTGGCTGAGGATCTGAAAAAGCATGGCGCTATGAGCTATACCACCATCGTGGCAGCTACCGCGTCGGATTCTGCCCCGCTGCAGTACATCGCTCCCTATGCGGGCACTGCACTGGCCGAGTACTTCATGGCCAAGGGCAAGAGCGTACTCATCGTTTACGATGATCTGTCCAAGCACGCGGTGGCCTACCGTGCCATCTCGCTGCTGCTGCGCCGCTCCCCGGGCCGTGAAGCTTACCCCGGCGATGTGTTCTACCTGCACTCCCGTCTGCTGGAGCGCTCCTGCCGTATGCGGGATGATCTGGGCGGCGGCTCTATCACCGCACTGCCCATCGTAGAGACGCAGGCCGGCGATGTTTCGGCCTACATCCCCACCAACGTCATCTCCATCACCGACGGTCAGATCTTCCTGGAGAGCGCCCTGTTTAACGCCGGCAACCGTCCGGCTGTCAACGTGGGTCTGTCGGTGTCCCGTGTGGGCGGCGCTGCCCAGACCAAGGCCATGAAAAAGGCCAATGCAAACCTGCGTATCGAGCTGGCACAGTATAAGGAGATGGAATCCTTTGCACAGTTCAGCTCCGATCTGGACGCCGAGACCCGCCGTCAGCTGGAGCACGGCAAGGCACTGATGGAAATGCTCAAGCAGCCGCTGTGCCAGCCCAAGTCCGATGCCGAGCAGGTGGTCATTCTGGTGCTGGCTTCCCACGGCCTGCTGGACACTCTGCCCACCGCAGAGCAGCGGGAAAAGACCGCTGCCTTTGTGCGGCAGTTCCGCGCAGACGTCTCCGGCACCATGCAGAAGATCGATGCCGACGGCAAGCTGGAGCCCGACCGGGTGGATGCCATCCTGAACGCTTGGAAAGCTTATGCGGGAGGCAATGACCATGTCGTCCAGTAAGCTGCTGAAGGAGCGCATCGAGAGCATTCAGGACACCATGAAGATCACCAATGCCATGTACCTGATCTCTTCGTCCAAGCTGCGCAAGGCACGGCAGAACTACCAGAATGTGTCCCCTTACTTCAACCGTATGCGGGATACCATCTCCCGTGTTGTGCCGCATCTGCCGGAGGAGCCGGAGCACCCCTTCTTCCATGAGCGGAATCTGGAAAACCCCCGGCGGGCGTATTTGGTGCTTACTGCCGATAAGGGCATGGCAGGTGCTTATAACCAGAACCTGCTCAAGTTTCTGCGGGAGCACGCAGACCCCAACGACCGCTTTTATGTCATCGGTCAGGTGGGTTACCGCGCCCTGCGCCACCGGGACCCCCGCCTTGTGGAGGAGTTCCGTTATAGCGCAACCGCACCCACTTTGCAGCGTGCCCGCGACATCACGGTAGACGCCATTGACGACTTCAAGTCCGGCAAGCTGGACGAGATCTACATCGTCTACACCAAGATCCAGAACGCTCTTACCAGTGAGCCTGTCATGGAGCGTCTGCTGCCGCTGGACCGGCGGTTTTTGCAGCCTGCTCCCAAGGGTCTGGGCGACCCCAAGGGCGAGGTGGAACTGGTGCCGGACGCATGGACAGTGTTCGAGCAGATCGCACCCATCTATATGCACGGCATGATCTTTGGTGCCATGACCGAGAGCTTCTGCGCCGAGCAGAGCGCCCGCATGACCGCCATGGATTCTGCTACCAAGAGCGCCAATGATATGATCCGGGACCTGCAGCTGGAATACAACCGCACCCGTCAGGGCTCCATTACACAGGAGATCACCGAGATCATCGGCGGCGCAGCTGCCGTGCAGGACCGGACATAATAAAGGAAAACCCTCTCCGTCACGCCTGACGGCGACGCAGATAAAAGCCTCCCCTTCGGGGGAGCTGGCATCGCGCAACGATGACGGAGAGAGTTCGTTGGACAAACAAGATTTGACAAGAGGCAATCCAAATGATACAGGGAACTATTATTCGCGTAGCAGGCCCCGTGGTGGATGTGCAGTTCACCGCCGGCAGGCTGCCTGCCCTGCAGGAGGCGCTTACCGTGACCGCAGAGGGCACCGAGCGCACCATGGAGGTGACGCAGCACGTCAACGAGACCACGGTGCGCTGCATCATGCTTTCTGCCAGCGAGGGTCTGGGCAAGGGTATGCCGGTGGAAGCTACCGGCCACGGCCTGACCGCCCCTGTGGGCGAGGGCACACTGGGCCGTATGTTCGACCCGCTGGGCCGCCCCATTGACGGCAAGGGTGCTGTGGACGAGCTGCCGCACTGGCCCATCCACCGCAAGGCACCCGGCTTTGCAGAGCAGAAGCCCGCAACTGAGATTCTGGAGACCGGCATCAAGGTCATCGACCTGCTGGCTCCTTACGCCAAGGGCGGCAAGATCGGCCTGTTCGGCGGCGCCGGCGTGGGCAAGACTGTGCTGATTCAGGAGCTGATCCATAACGTGGCCACCGAGCACGGCGGCTACTCCATCTTTACCGGCGTGGGCGAGCGCTCCCGCGAGGGCTGCGACCTGTGGGGCGAGATGAACGCCTCCGGCGTGCTGGACAAGACCGCACTGGTCTTTGGTCAGATGAACGAGCCCCCGGGAGCCCGTATGCGCGTGGCCGAGACCGGCCTGACCATGGCAGAGTACTTCCGTGAGGAGACCCACAAGGACGTGCTGCTGTTCATTGATAACATCTTCCGTTTCGTGCAGGCCGGCAGTGAGGTCTCGGCTCTGATGGGTCGTATGCCCTCTGCCGTGGGCTACCAGCCCACGCTGGCCAACGAGCTGGGCGCTCTGCAGGAGCGCATCACCTCCACCAAGGACGGCTCCATCACCTCGGTGCAGGCCGTTTATGTGCCCGCCGACGACCTGACCGACCCCGCCCCTGCCACCACTTTTGCCCATCTGGACGCCACCACCGTGCTGTCCCGTAAGATCGTGGAGCAGGGCATCTACCCGGCTGTGGACCCGCTGGCCTCCACCTCCCGCATTCTGGAGGCGGACATCGTGGGCGAGGAGCATTACCGCGTAGCTCGCAAGGTGCAGTCCATTCTGCAGCGCTATCAGGAATTGCAGGACATCATTGCCATTCTGGGCATGGACGAGCTGGACGAGAACGACAAGCTGACCGTCATGCGCGCCCGCAAGCTGCAGAAATTCCTGTCCCAGCCCTTTGCCGTGGCCGAGAACTTTACCGGCCTCAAGGGCAAGTATGTGCCCCTGAAGGACACCGTGCGCAGCTTTGCCGCCATTGTGGACGGCAAGGCCGACGACCTGCCGGAGTGGGCATTCTTCAACGTCGGTACGCTGGAGGAAGCGCGCGAAAAGGCAGAAAAGAAGCTGGCTGAGGAAAAGGGCGGTGCCGTCTGATGAACAAGTTCATGCTGAGCATCACAGCGTCCAGCGGCGAGTTCTATCAGGGTGACTGCGAGGATCTGACCTTGCCCATCAGCGATGGCATCTACGGCGTACAGGCCGGGCATAACCCGGTTCTGGTGGCGCTGCACATGGGCATCCTCCACTTTGTAGTGGACGGCAAAGCCCGGGATGTGCTGGTGGGCGATGGCATTGCTGAGGTGACCCCCGCCTATGTGATGGTGCTGGTGGACAGCGCCGAGAACCCGGAGGACATCGACAAGAACCGTGCCGAGGCCGCCCGCATCCGCGCTGAGGAACGCTTGCAGCATAAGCAGAGCATGCACGAATATTACCAGAGCAAGATCGCGCTGGACCGTGCCATGCAGCGTTTGCAGACTGCTGCAAAGTATAAGCGCTGAGGCAGAATCACTATTCCCATATAACAAAACCTCCCCGTGCAGGAAACCTGCATGGGGAGGTTTTTTCTGTCTGTCAACGATGCGAAAATTGTGTCACAGGGTTATTTTTTGGAATCGTCATGCGCGCTGCCGTGCCTTACGCCCGCACATCTTCCCGGCGTAAAAGCAGCCATGCCAGAAGGAACATCGTCCCCAGCCAGAAGATGCAGCTGAAGGCAAACAGCCCGTAGCTGCCAGCCAGAGCATCCGCACTTCTGTTGGAGTTCATTCCGAGTTGCATCAGGGAATAGGGCCACAACAACCCATGACCCTTGGAGCTGATAAAGATGCCGGTAATGCCGCCCAGCAGCCCCAGAAAAATGGGCACGGCAAAGCTGCGGATGACCATGGCCAGCACCAGCTGTGCGGCAATGACAGCCAACGCACCCAGCAGTCCCCGCAGTAAAAACAGAGGTAAGGTGACCGGCGGCAGCCCGGGCAGATGGGCAAATACCTTGCCGCAGAACACGAACAGTGCAAACACAAAACCGTGGGTCAGAAGCGCCAGCTTTGTCACCACCGCAAACTTTGCTGCAAACAGGTCCAGCGGCGGTACAGGGCTTGCCATGATAAGGTTCCAGTTGTGCCCCAGATGTTCCAGCCGCCACAAGTAGGCAGCATAGGTGGCTACCATGGCAGGGAAGAAAAGCATGGAATAAAACAGGGTGTGCTGGGTCCACAGGCTATACCAGCCGTCGGTGAGGATCTCAAGATTTTGCAGATAATTGAAGGTGCCGTAGGTGGCCGAAAGAATGGGCAGAACAAAGAACATTGCCCAGATGGGGGATGCGTGGAGTTTGCGGTTCTCCGCAAGAATGCAGCGTTTCAGCATGGTTTTATACCTCCTCGTCCTGTACCTTGCGCCACGCAAGGGCAAACAGCACAGCGCCCAGCGCAAGGGTAAAGGCCAGCAGCCCCCAGTTGAAGGAGCGGGTGCCGTAGGTGACAGTGTGGGTGGCCTTGTCCCAGTTCGCCACTTCGTAGGCGCTCAGAGGGATGTAGTACCCAAAGGGCACAAAATAACTGGCAAGCGGCGGCATAAAGGCAGAGAACAGCCCTACCAGCGCCCCTACAATGCCCACGCAGAGCGCCGGCAGGGGATTGCCTACCCACAGCATCAGCAGAAATTCTCCAAAGAAGAGCATTGCGTCCACAGCCAGCGTGCAGACGAACAGATAGCATAGCTGCCCAGTGGGAAAGGCTTCGGTATAACCATGGACACGCCCCAGCACCGGAACACAGGCCAGCTCCAGCACCGTGACCAACAGCACCTCCAGCACTCCAAAGACCGCCTTGCCTGCAAACAGGCTGCGGCGGCTCTGCAGGGTGTAGAGCAGCTTGGCGGTGTTGCCTTTGATCTCCATATCCCACAGCCGGGAGGCCAGCACTGCCATCATCACCGGCATCAGAATGGCTTCAATGACGGGCAGGCTGTAAAGCAGGGCGCTGTAACCGTTGGCGAGCTCCTCCGGGTCTGCCGGGGCAAGGCCGCCCACCCACAGCACGATAATGCCGGGGATGAGCAGGCAGAGAGCAAGGTCGTGCCGACGGTGGGCTTTTTGCAGTTCTGCACGGAAAGCTGCCATCTTATGCCACCTCCCCGCTGGTCTGGGTCAGGCTGAGGAAGATGTCCTCAAGGCTCTTTGTCTGCGCAGTCAGTCCCACCACACCCACGCCGCTTTCGGCAAGGGTACAGACCAGCGCCGCCAGCGCTTCGTCCGGCAGCGGGGGAAGCTGCAGGGTGTCCGGCTGGTCTGCCGGTGCAGCGGCTTTTACTCCCTGCTGCTGCAGGACGGCTGTGGCTTTGGGTGCGTCCAGCACCCGCAGCAGAATGCCGCCCCGGCTGTGCTTTTGCAACTGCTGCAAGGAGCCCTCGAACAGCAGTTTGCCGTGGTTCAAGATGCCCACCTGATCCACCATCTGCTCGATTTCTCCCAGCAGGTGGCTGGAGATCAGCACGGTGGCTCCGGTGGTCTGGGGCATGGAAGCGATCAGACTGCGCATTTCCTGAATGCCTGCCGGGTCCAGACCATTCGTAGGTTCGTCCAAGATCAGCAGTTTGGGGCTGCCCAGCAGCGCCATGGCAATGCCCAGCCGCTGCTTCATGCCAAGGGAATACTGCCCCACCTTCCGGTCAGCGTCTTTTGTCAGGTGTACGATCTCCAGCACCCGGCTGATGTCCTTCCGGCCCACGTCCTTCAGGTCAGCCACGATGGAAAGGTTTTCCCGGGCGGTCAGATGCAGGTAACCGGAGGGGGCTTCGATCAGACTGCCGGTCTGCCGCAGCAGGGCGATGCGGTTTGCTTCGTTCAGGGTGTGCCCCAGCAGTTCCACACTGCCGCCGGTGGGGTGTACAAGCCCCAGCAGCATCTTCATAGTGGTGGATTTGCCCGCACCGTTGGGGCCTAAAAAGCCGTAAACACAGCCCTCCGGGACAGTCAGGTTCAAATGATCCACCACCGGACGGCCATGGTAGCTTTTGCAAAGGGCATGGGTCTCGATCACAGGTTTCATAAAGGGTCTCCTTTCGCATTCATGGTTTTCGGAACGATGCCAGAATACACCTGCTGCCTTAAACTGACCGGAAGCGCAGCTTAATTTACCCTTAAATTTGCAGGTGTTTTCCGCTGCGGCGCAAAAAGTGTGGTATAGTAAAGGCGGGAAAGGAGAACTGCCCTTATGGATACCGTTTATGATGCAAAGCTTCTCATCGTGGATGACAACGCCGAGCTGCTGGCACTGCTATGTGAGCAGCTGCGGGGCGCAGGATATGGCCATATCAGAACTGCCCAAAGCTGCGCCGCTGCCCGCGGCTGCTTTGCGGCAAAGCAGCCGGAGCTGATGATCCTGGATATCAACCTGCCGGATGGGGATGGATTTTCGCTGTTCCGGGCGCTGCGGGCAAAAGCGGATGTCCCGGCGCTGTTCCTCTCCGCACGGGACGCGGATGCCGACCGTCTGTTTGGGCTGGGTCTTGGCGCAGATGACTACCTGACCAAGCCTTTTCTGATGCAGGAACTGCTACTGCGGGTGCAGCATATTTTGCAGCGGGCGTACCGGGCAGAGCTGTCCCGTACAAAACCGGCACCTTTGCAGCTGGGGGAGCGGTGCGTAGACTTGAATGATGCCATTGTTACCCTGCCGGAGGGCAAAACACTGACGCTGACCGCTACCGAACTGGCGCTGCTGCGGAAATTGGCAGAGAACCGGGGACACATCGTTACCTACGATGCCCTTTGTGCGGCGGTCTGGGGCGCAGATTACTATGGCTACGAGAACAGTCTGGGTGTACATATCCGGCATCTGCGGGAGAAGCTGGAAGCCGAACCCGGTGCGCCGCAGTTTCTGCGGACGGTGCGGGGCATTGGCTATAAGCTGACAAAGGGGGAAGAAACATGAAAACCTTTGTGCGCCTGATCCGGCGGTATGTGCTGGCGGCGGTGGGCATTGTTCTGCTGCTGTTGTTTTCCGGTGTTGCGGTGCTGGGCTGGCTGGGTTGGCAGGAGGGCTGCCGCCTGCCGCAGCGGGAGTATTCCTCCAGCGAGATCGCGGATTCCATGGTGGAGACCGCCGAAGGGCTTGCCTTTGGGGCAGAACGCACCCCGCAGGAGTGGATGAATGGCTACGAGTGGGCGATGGTGCTGGACGATGTGGGAAACATCCGCTGGAGCTACGGCCTGCCGCAGGAACTGGACCATGCCTACACTCCCGGCGATATCGCCAAATTTGCCCGCTGGTATCTGGCAGATTACCCGGTGTTCTGCTGGACAGAACCCTATGGACTGTTCGTCATCGGGCTGCCAAAGGGGAGCCTGTGGAAGTACAGCATTTACAGCTCACCGGACTTTGCCCTGAGCATGGTGCGGGTGCTCCCGGCAGCAGTGCTGGGAATGCTGCTGCTGGGTCTGGCGCTCTGCTTCTGGCTGAGCTGGCGGGGGGCAAAGCGGCTGGAGACCGTGGCAAACGGTCTGGAAGCGCTGGCGCAGGGGCAGACCGTTCAACTGCCTACGGATGGTTTTGCCGGGGAACTGGCAGAAAAGCTGAACCAAACCGGGGCGCAGCTGCAAGCCAAAAATGAGATGCTTTCCCGGCGGGACAATGCCCGCACCCAGTGGATCGCAGGGGTCAGCCATGACGTGCGCACCCCGCTGGCGCTGATCTTAGGCTGGGCGGAGCAGCTGGAACAGGATGCACTTTTGCCGGACAGCTCCCGGCAGAAAGCGACCGGCATCCGCACCCAGTGCGAAAAACTGCGCACCCTCATTGATGACCTGAACCTGACCAGTAAGCTGGAATACGGTGCCCAACCCCTGCGCCGGAAAGACCTCCGGGCAGGGCCGCTGTTCCGGCAGCTGGTGGCGCAGTTCTGCGAAAGCCCACTGGCAGAGCGCTGCGAGATCACACTGGAACAGGAAGAACCAGCAGAACAGACCGTGCTTTCGGTGGATGAGGCGCTGCTGGCACGGCTGCTGGAAAACCTGATGAACAACAGCGTCCGGCATAACCCAAAGCCGGTGAACATTACCGTGCACACCCGGCGGGTAGGGGAGCGCTTCTGCCTGACCGTAGCGGATGACGGCATCGGCTATCCAGCTGCCGTTCTGGTGGCACTGAACGCTGCGGAGCCTGCCGAAAATGCGCCCCATATCCTTGGCTTGTATGTAGTGCAGCAGATCGCCGCCGCCCATGGCGGCACGGCAGTGTTCGGGCAGAACACCCCCTGCGGGGCAAAAACAACGGTCTGGCTGCCCGGCCGGGCGTGAACGGGGCAAAAAAGAAAATAGCGCAAAAAACAGACCGCTGCTTGCAGTTGTTGCAAACAGCGGTCTTATTGTTATGCGTTTTTGCTTTTATCCAGCGCGTCAAACTGCTGTAAGATCTGGGGGTCTTTCAGCTTGATGACCTTGCCGGAGAGGTAGTGCAGGGTGTTTTCCTCCGGTATATCCAGAAAGCTGATGCGCACCGCGCACAGTGCCTGCGTCTTGGTGCCGGTACGCTCGTTCATCTTGCGGTTGCCGTATTTGATATCGCCCAGCACCGGCTTGCCCAGATAGGCCAGATGAGCGCGGATCTGGTGGGTGCGCCCGGTGACAAGGCCAATCTTGCACAGGGCAAAGGGGCCTGCGGTGCGCAGCACGTCCACGTCCGTAATGATCTGCTTGCGGCGCTCGTCCTGCGATTGATGGGCGTGGATGCTGACCTTGTTGTTTTTCTCGTCGTGCTCCCACCATGCGGTGAACCGCCCGGACTGCGGAATGCCCACCGTGATGGTGTAGTACTCCTTTTTCAGCAGGTCGGTGCGGATGATCTCGTTCATGTCCCGCAGGGCGGCGTAATTCTTGGCGGCGATCACCAGCCCCTCGGTGCCGCGGTCCAGCCGGTTGCAGATGCCGGGCTTGAAGCGGTTCTCACCGTGGGGGTCGTATTCGCCCTTCTGGGTCAGGTACTGGGTAAAGGCATCCACCAGATTGGCATCGCCGGTGCGGTCGCTGTGGCACAGCAGATGGGTAGGCTTGTACAGCACCGCAAGATTTTCGTCCTCGTAGATGACCGTCACCTTGGGCTGATTGGGCTGCTTTTTGGGGGCAGCCTTCTGCACCGGCTTTGCGCCCTCGGGAGGGAAGAACTCGTCGTTGATGTACAACTCGATCAGGTCTCCCGCCTGCAAACGGTACTCCGGTGCGGCCTTTTTGCCGTTCACCTTCACCCGCTTGTTGCGGAAACTCTTGTACAGCAGGCTGGTGGGAAAATCGCGGGTCACGCTCTGCACAAAGCGCGAAAGACGCACGCCGTCATCGTTGGCGGTGGCAGTAAATTGTTTCATAAAGCTATCCTCATCGTTTTTGTCAGAATTATGCTTTTATAGTAATACAGGCGGGGCGGGAAGTCAACGCGCATTCCGGTGCAAAATCCGGGTTATTTTTGCAGAACGCTTGTGTTTGCGCCGCAAAATGGGTACTATAAGGAAAGAACATAGAAAAAGGAGTACCGCTATGGCAGAGAATAAACGGCACAAGGGACATCGCCAGCGGATGCGGGAGCGGGTGCAAAGCTACGGGCTGGACAGTCTGGCCGAGCACGAGGCGCTGGAATATGTGCTTTACCTGACCAACGCCCAAAAGGACACCAACGGTATCGCCCACGATCTGATCGATCGGTTTGGGGATTTTGCGGCGGTGCTGGAGGCCAGCGAGGAGGAACTGTGCACCGTGGAGGGCGTAGGCCCCTCTACTGCCCGGATGCTGCATCTGCTGCCCCAGATCAGCCGGTACTATGGCCGCAGCCGCACCAGCACCACCCGCTGCATCAAGACTACCGAGCAGATGGGCAGCTACCTGATGGCAAAATTTGCGTGGTCGGACTACGAGCGCGCCATGCTGGTCAGTCTGGACAGCCGCAAGCGGGTGCGCGCCGCCGTCTGGCTGCGGGAGGGCACCTCCGACCGGGTCAGTCTGGATATCAAAAATGTGGTAGCAGCCGCCATCAAGGGCGGCACGGACGCCGTGGTGCTCTGCCACAACCACCCCAACGGGGTGGCGCTGCCCTCGCTGGAGGATATGGACGCCACCGGCAGCATTGCCCGGGCGCTGGGACTGGTAAATGTGCACCTGCTGGACCACTTTATCCTGACCGACACCGAGTATTTTTCCATGCGGGACGCCAACCGCCTGCCTATCTACGATTTCAAGACCGGCACGCTGTTCTGGCCGTAAAACAAAAAACTGTTTACATTATAAAATGTGCGTGCTATAATACAACTTGAAGCAACAACTGATTGTGGTTATGCGCACGGAAGGGAGAAAACGATGGCAGAGGAAAAATTTGAACTGGTGTCGAACTATGCCCCCACTGGCGACCAGCCTCAGGCGATCGCGCAGTTGGTGGAGGGGGTGCAGCGGGGTGACCGCTGCCAGACCCTGCTGGGCGTGACCGGCAGCGGCAAAACCTTTACCATGGCCAACGTCATTGCCCAGTGCAACCGCCCCACGCTGGTGCTGGCGCACAACAAAACGCTGGCGGCGCAGCTGTGTACCGAGTTCCGCTCGTTTTTCCCCAACAATGCGGTGGAGTACTTCGTCAGCTACTACGACTACTACCAGCCGGAGGCCTACATTCCCAGCACCGATACCTATATTGAAAAGGACAGCGCTATCAACGACGAGATCGACCGCCTGCGCCATTCGGCTACGGCGGCACTTTCCGAGCGGCGGGACGTCATTATTGTGGCCTCGGTGTCCTGCATCTACTCGCTGGGCGACCCCATCGACTACCGCAGCATGGTCATCAGTCTGCGCCCCGGGATGCAGATGGAGCGGGATGAGTTGTGCAAAAAGCTGGTCACCCTGCAATACGAGCGCAACGACGTGAATTTTGTGCGCAATAAGTTCCGGGTGCACGGTGATACGGTGGACATCTATCTGGCCTATATGAGCGAGCTTGCCATCCGGGTGGAGTTCTTCGGGGACGAGATCGACCGCATTACCGAGTTCAACCCCCTGACCGGCTCCAAGCAGAACGTGGTCAAGCATGTTGCTATCTTCCCGGCCAGCCACTATATCGTCAGCGCGGAAAAAAAGGCCGCTGCACTGGAAAAGATCCGCGCCGAGTGCGATGCGCAGGTCAAACAGTTCACCGCCGAGGGCAAGCTGATCGAGGCGCAGCGCATTGCCCAGCGCACCAACTACGATATCGA
Organism: Faecalibacterium prausnitzii; assembly: GCF_003324185.1. Classification (GTDB taxonomy): domain Bacteria; phylum Bacillota; class Clostridia; order Oscillospirales; family Ruminococcaceae; genus Faecalibacterium; species Faecalibacterium prausnitzii. The sequence continues at coordinate 6,010 of NZ_PXUP01000006.1, read as the reverse complement.
GATGCTGAACGAGGTGGGTATCTGCAAGGGCATCGAAAACTACTCGGCAGTGCTGTCCGGTCGTGCGCCGGGCAGTATGCCCACCACCCTGCTGGATTATTTCCCGGAGGATTTTCTGCTCTTCGTGGACGAGAGCCACGTCACCTTGCCGCAGGTGCGCGCCATGTACGGCGGCGACTACGCCCGCAAAAAAACGCTGGTGGAATACGGTTTCCGTTTGCCGTCCGCCTTTGATAACCGCCCCCTGAAATTTGAGGAGGTGGAGTCCAAGCTCAACCAGATGATCTTTGTCTCCGCCACCCCCGGCGAGTACGAGCGCCGGAACAGCTCACAGGTGGCGCAGCAGGTCATCCGTCCCACGGGTCTTTTGGACCCGGTCATCTCGGTGCGCCCGGTGGAAGGGCAGGTGGTGGACCTGCTGGGCGAGATCAACGCCCGCATCCAGCGGCAGGAGCGGGTGCTTGTGACCACCCTGACCAAAAAGATGGCCGAGGATCTCACCGATTACCTCACCGAGCAGGGGATCAAGGTCAAGTATATGCACCACGAGGTGGATACCTTTGAGCGGATGGAGATCATCAAGGATCTGCGTTTGGGCAGCATCGACGTGGTGGTGGGCATCAACCTGCTGCGCGAAGGTCTGGATTTGCCGGAGGTGAGCCTTGTGGCCATTCTGGATGCCGACAAGGAGGGCTTTCTGCGCAGCGAGACCAGCCTGATCCAGACCATCGGCCGCGCCGCCCGCAACGCGGAGGGCATGGTCATCATGTACGCTGATGTGGTGACCGACAGCATGGAGCGCGCCATCACCGAGACCGAGCGCCGCCGCGCCATCCAGATGGCCTATAATGAGGAACACGGCATCGTGCCCAAGACCATCGTCAAGGCCATTGCTGACAGCATCGAGATCAGCGATAAGGCCGAAAACGCCAAGCGCAACACCCGCCGCATGGGCAAGATGGAGCGGGAAGCTGCCATCGAGCGCCTGACCCGGGAGATGAAGGAGGCTGCGAAGCTGCTGGAATTTGAGCACGCAGCCTTCCTGCGGGATCAGATCGACCGTCTGCGCCGGGGCGAAAACCCCACCGTGGACTCCGCCGCCGAGACCGAACGCAAACAGAACCATGCACAGACACAACGAAAAGGGAGAAAATACCTTGGCAAACGATAAAATCATCATCAAGGGTGCCCGCGAGCACAACCTGAAAAATATCAACCTGACCCTCCCACGGGAAAAGTTGATCGTTATGACCGGCCTTTCCGGTTCGGGCAAGTCCAGTCTGGCTTTCGATACCATCTATGCCGACGGTCAGCGCCGCTATGTGGAAAGCCTTTCCAGCTACGCCCGGATGTTTCTGGGGCGGATGGATAAGCCGGACGTGGACGAGATCACCGGTCTTTCGCCGGCCATCTCCATCGACCAAAAGACCACAAGCCACAACCCCCGCTCCACCGTGGGCACTGTGACTGAAATTTACGATTATCTGCGCCTGCTGTACGCCCGCATCGGCGTGCCGCACTGCCCGGTGTGCGGGCGGGTCATCAGCCAGCAGACCGTGGACGAGATGGTAGATGCCGTCCTCAAGCTGGAGGAGGGCACCAAGTTCCAGATTTTAGCCCCCGTGGTGCGCCAGCGCAAGGGCACCCAGCAAAAGGAGCTGGATGCCGCCCGCCGCGCCGGTTACGCCCGCGTGAAAATCGACGGCAACCTGTATGATCTGGACGAGGAGATCAGTCTGGAAAAGAACATCAAGCATACGGTGGAGATCGTGGTGGACCGTCTTGCTTTGCGCAAGGGCATCCGCAGCCGTCTGGCGGATTCGCTGGAAACGGCGCTGGCGCTCACCGGCGGCGTAGCCGAGGTGGACGTCATCGGCGGCGAGTGCATGACCTTCAGCCAGAACTTTGCCTGCCCGGAGCATGGCATTTCCATCAGCGACCTGTCGCCCCGGCTGTTCTCCTTCAATAACCCGCTGGGTGCCTGCGAAAAATGCACCGGCCTTGGCACCTTTATGCGGGTGGATGAGGATCGCATCCTGCCCAACCGCAGCCTTTCCATCCGCGAGGGTGCCATCAAGGCCAGCGGCTGGTACTACGCCGAAGGCTCGGTGAGCGAGATGTACTACCTTGGTCTTGGCAAAAAATACGGCTTTACGCTGGATACGCCCATCAAGGAGATGAGCACCGAGGCGGTGAACGCCCTGCTCTACGGCACCAACGGCGAAAAGATCGAGATGCACCGCACCAACGAGTTCGGCAGCGGGGTGTACTACAACACCTTTGAGGGCATTGTGGAAAATCTGGAGCGCCGCTTCCGCGAGACCAGCAGCGAGTGGATGAAGGAAGAAATCGGCAGCTTTATGTCCGGCGTGGAATGCCCGGACTGCCACGGCCAGCGCCTGAAGCCGGTGGTGCTTGCCGTGACCATCGGGGACAAGAACATCAGCCAGTTCTGTGAGATGTCCATCCGGGACGAGCTGGAATTTATCAAGCAAAACGAGTCGAACCTCACCGAAAAGCAGCAGCAGATCGGCGGCCAGATCATGAAGGAGATCAAGAACCGCCTGCAATTCTTGCAGAGTGTGGGTCTGGATTATCTCACGCTTGCCCGGGCGGCGGGCACGCTTTCCGGTGGTGAGAGCCAGCGCATCCGTCTGACCACCCAGATCGGTAGCGCCCTGTCCGGCGTGCTCTATGTGCTGGACGAGCCCTCTATCGGCCTGCATCAGCGGGACAACGATAAGCTCATCGCTACCTTGAAAAACCTGCGGGATTTGGGCAACACGGTCATCGTGGTAGAGCACGACGAGGACACCATGCGCAGCGCGGACTATATCGTGGACGTAGGCCCCGGTGCCGGCGTGCACGGCGGCGAGATCGTAGCCGCAGGCAGCGTAAAGGATATCTGCAAGGCCAAGCGCAGCATTACCGGCGACTATCTCTCCGGCCGCAAGCGCATTGCAGTGCCCCAGACCCGCCGCACCGGCAACGGCCACTGTCTGACCGTAAAGGGCGCACGGGAAAATAACCTGCGCAACATCGACGTCAGCTTCCCTCTGGGGGAGTTCATCTGCGTCACCGGCATTTCCGGCTCGGGCAAGTCCAGCCTCATCAACGAGATCTTGTACAAAACGCTGGCCAGCGAACTGAACGGTGCCCGCTCCCGCGCCGGCAAATGCGATGGGGTAGAGGGGCTGGAGTTCGTGGATAAGGTCATTGGCATCGATCAGCAGCCCATCGGCCGCACCCCGCGCTCCAACCCCGCCACCTACACCGGCGTGTTCAACGATATCCGCACCGTATTCTCCCAGACGCAGGACGCCAAGATGCGCGGCTACGGCCCGGGACGGTTCAGCTTCAACGTCAAGGGCGGCCGCTGCGAAGCCTGCGAGGGCAACGGCATTCTGCAGATCGAGATGCACTTTTTGCCGGATGTATATGTGCCCTGCGAGGTGTGCAAGGGCGCGCGCTACAACCGCGAAACGCTGGAAGTAAAGTATAAGGAAAAGACCATTGCGGATGTGCTGAACATGACCGTGGAGGAAGCGGTGGTGTTCTTTGCCAACCAGCCCAAGATCGCCCGCAAGCTGCAAACGCTGCTGGACGTGGGTCTTGGCTACGTCACCTTGGGGCAGAGCGCCACCACCCTGTCCGGTGGCGAGGCGCAGCGCGTAAAGCTGGCCAACGAGCTTGCCCGCCGCGGCACCGGCAAAACGGTGTATATTCTGGACGAGCCCACCACCGGCCTGCACATTGCAGACGTGCACCGCCTGATCGAGGTGCTGCAAAAACTGGTGGACGTGGGCAATACGGTCATCGTCATCGAGCATAATCTGGATCTGATCAAGTGTGCCGACCATATCATCGACCTTGGCCCGGAGGGCGGTAGTGCCGGTGGCGAGATCGTGGCCGAGGGTACCCCGGAGCAGGTGGCCGCCGTGCCCGGCAGCTTTACCGGCCAGTACCTGCGCCCGCTGCTGGAACGCGACCGTGCGCAGCGCGCCGCAGAAGCGGAAAAACACTGAAAACAGCAAAAAACAAAAAAGCGCGTATCCGTGTAAAAATCAGACTTTTCTCAGAAAAAACCAAAAATAATCGAAAAATCTGTTGACAAAACGGCCTTGCCTGAGTATAATATCTCTTGTCGCCACGCTTCGGTAGGGAAGCGGCGGTCGATATCCGGGTGTAGCGCAGTTTTGGTAGCGCGCTTGAATGGGGTTCAAGAGGCCGTGAGTTCGATTCTCGCCACTCGGACCATAAATCCAACGATTTCACGTTAGAAATCGTTGGATTTTTTTGTTTATAGGCTGACCTCATTTGGTTTTGACCACAATTTTGACCACAATGCCAACGATTTTATCTGGTCTAATTAGTGCCGTTCCATCCAATTTTCAGGCCGAAAACGCCTCACTGAACAACTGGATCGCACTCTGCCGAATGGATTCCTGAACATGGAGATAATGTTCAGTCATCTCGGTGTCGGCATGGCCTACGATGCTCTGGATGGTCTGGATATCCACGCCCAACGCCTGCATCTGCGATACATAGGTGTGGCGGCAGCTGTGCGGTGTGAGCAAGCGGACATCGCCCGCTTCTTCCAGAGATTTGCGGAACACATCCCGGAAATGGGTGGGGGTGCAGGGCAAGCCGGTCTTGGGGCTTTCCCAGATGAACTGGTCGGTGGTATCCCGCAGCTTGATGGCACACGGGCGGACATTCAGCGGCACCGGAATATCCCGGATACTGTCTTTGGATTTCGGACTGCCGATGCTGACTGTACCTTTTACGACCTTTACTGCCTGCCGGATGTGAATGACAGAGCCATCTTCTTCAATAAACTGCGGCTCCAAAGCCAGAAGTTCCTGCATTCTCATTCCAGTGCCGAGTAAAAGCCGGATGCTCAAGCCCATGCGGTCATCGGGCAGTACCTTCATCAGGTGTGCGACTTCCGCTGTGGTAAAGGCTTCCTTGCGTTTTGCGGTGCCGGATGCCCGCATCTTTTCAGCAAGCCGGACCGGGTTGCGGCGCACAAGGTCATTGGCTTCTGCCTTTTGAAAGATCTGGTAGAGCATCCCTCGTGCCTTGCTGATGTAAGAATCCGAGCGGCCATCGCGCCGCATCCCTTTCAGGAAGTTTTCAATATCGATCGGGCGTATGACGGTCAAGGGGCGATGATAAAATCCCTCTTTGAGCATTTTCAGGCAGTATTTGTAGCTTTCCTGTGTCGTGGGAGCGATATTATCCTTGTGACCCTCGAACCATGTATCAGCCCAATCCTCAAAGTACAGGATCGTGTCCAGCTGGACACCGCTGATAAGCGCATCCTGATACTCTTTCAGTTTGAGCTTGACCTCCTTCTGAGTCTTGCCATAGAAGGTCTTGAAGCGCGGCGAACCATCTTTCTGGTAGCCGTCCATCATACGTAATTCCCAGCGACCATCGCTGCGGTGGCGAAGCGTACCCTCGCCGTGTGAACGTTTGCTTGGCATATTGCCTCCTTCCTGATGTCAAGTCGTTTCGGGAATAGTATAGAAAAAGAAACCTCTTGAATCAAGGATGTCAGATCAGCCATTTACGCTGTCCGTGATCCACTGAAGAAAACGGTCTTTGGGTACGACCATCCGCTTACCGATGTGGAGCGTGGGAAAGCCGTCCGAACGGAGCAGGATGTAAGCGTTGGCGCGGGAGATGCCCAGCGCAGCAGCGACATGATCGGCTGTCAGAGTGATGGGAAGCTGCTCATACGAAGTGAACTGAGAGCGCATAGAATACCTCTTTTCTCTGAATGCTGTACTAACTGAATAAACGAAACCTATATATTGTAGTCTTAATATGTAACAAGGGGCATCTGCGGTTTGCGGATGCCCCTTGTGTATATGGGAGACTAACTATTAAAAGTCAAGCCCCAAAATGAAAAAATCCGTCTGCCGACTGCTGCCCCTGACAAACAGCATTCAAATGCCATAATCAATGCAGCGAGGGCGACGGAGAGAATAGCAAAGCAAGCCCG
>NZ_PXUP01000063.1 GCF_003324185.1 Faecalibacterium prausnitzii | reverse complement strand
AGCCGGGTACTCCGTAACCAATCCTGACAGGCAGTTGCCGTGTCATTTTTCGAAAACTGTTTTACGGATACCCAGCAAGTGGGAACTTCCTGTTTTTCGTTGTTTGCATGATGAGCTTGTTCTGCCTGCCACGCGGCAAACTCCCTTTGGCCTTCCTCGCTGTTCCAGCAGGCAAGGATGGCCGGGTAGAACGCCCGTGCCAGACGGTCGATGACATCATCGGGGTAAGGGGAAATGTTTGTGGACTTTTTCTTTTTGTTCAAACGCACGCTCCTTTGATCGTCCTACCGTGGCAAAGTCGGGCGAGAAAATCAAAGTTCCAATTTTTATCAGGCGCAAGGGCGCGGAAGTTTTCCACCCTGCACTTGCGGCTGGTGGCTCATTGATGGCTTACAAGTGCCTGTCGTTATGCGATTTCTTTATCGTTCAGCATTTCTTCAAACTGTGCCATATACGCTTTGTGCTGCTTGAGGATTTTTAGCGTTTCAGTTTTGGCGTAGGAATCGTCCGGTAGCTTAGGCAAGTATCTCATCAAAAAATCAAAGTCCTGCTGAATCCGCCGGACAGCGACTTCCAGCGCTGAGTAGTTGATTCCAGAGTAGTGTGAGTAGCTTGACTGCGGAGCCGAACGGTCTTCTGGGTGCAGAATCTCGTGCACGATTTGCTTGCGGTTCGGAAAATCAGCTCTGGCGAGGCGGTGCATATCAGCATCACGGACTTTGAATTGCCCAGACAGAATTTTCTCCTGCATACCGGGCACCATCTGTTCCATAATCTCCACGCCACGCATGAACTTTTCAGACCGGGCAATGTAGGATTCGCTGACATTGTTCCGCTCCGCAATCTGCTTGCGGATGCTCGCTTCCGCAGAGGTGGGAGGAATTGTGTCAATTTGACACAATTCCTCCTGAACAGGTTCTTTGGCAGCAGCCGTATACTGGTTATTGCCATTTCCACCGGGCTTTCGATGTTCCACACTGTACTGCTTTCCAATGAGGAACTTCTTCTGCTCCGGGGTTAAATTGCGCCGCCCCAGCTGATTCTTGCAGATCCAAGCGAGTGCTTCCTCACGGTTTGCAAAGCGGAGCGGCATGGTAGAAAAGCAGATTTCGGGATGTTTCTGAAGAATTGTATAACGGTTGTGACCATCAACAAGGGTGTTATTCCAAACGATCAAAGGAGAGAGCAGCTTGCCCTCTTTCAGGATATTTTCTTCAAGCTGCTTAAATTCATCATCGGTCAGAGGAGGAATCTGAGACTGGAACTCCGGGTCGATTTTCAGATTGATCATACGCACACTCCTTTATCTCTCCTGCTGCGTCTGTTCTTCCTCCCGGAAAAAGGACGCAAC
>NZ_PXUP01000062.1 GCF_003324185.1 Faecalibacterium prausnitzii | reverse complement strand
ACTATAGTAAAGTATTTAGTCGATTGTGCTGCTTGATTTGGAGCATTTGCATAATAATAAGTCATTGTTGCATATTTATTCTTTCTTCCTGGTGCTAATGATCTTTGTGGATAGTAGTAATTGTAGTTGTTACGTCTTCCGCGTGGCATTTATAAAAATGACAAAAAAAATAAGTGCGCTTGTTTGTAAAGGTCCAATATTTCTATCGTTTCTATCGTTATGTAAACCATACAATTTTGAATACTTTTGACGATCAGTTTTCATTCAATTGATCCAAAACATATATTATTGGGTAAGGGTAATATATACACCGGGTCGAACGTAAACGTTCTTTGTGTATGAACCTTACCCAATAATATATTAGATTAAAGCTTTTTCATTTCACATGTCAAGATATGGGTTTTTTTTTGTTGTACGGGACACAACCCCCACCCCTGGTGGTATTTATTCGGAACCTTTGACCGGGGCCCCTGACAATAGTCTGCCCCGACGAGTTAGGGACCCGTCCAAAGTGAAAAAATACTCTTTTTCTATATTCCAACCTCCGCTAGCTACGGTTTCCATATAGGGGGAGGGGGGCCCTCTGTGTCCCTTGTCATAGTTCCTATTCTATTTATGTTTAGCACTTTTGTCATTTGTCATTCATCGTTGATTGAAAAAGCTCTATGCTATCAGATCACTTTTTTGATGGAATATCCTGTTGCTTACATTGAACGTCCTAGGCTCTATGGCGACCGTGTTACCTTTCTTGTTCGTTGGGAAGATCGTTCTGTTACCGAAGAAGAAGTTTCAAACTTGATCCCTGGCTCAGTGTTCCTTATAGAACAATGGTTAGTAGAATATGAAGATACGATAACTGACAAGTTACGTGAAAAGATTTTAGAGTACTTTTAATAAAAAAGTGATAATTTAACGTTTCTTTTTTTATTGAAGTGTGATAGCATAGTTAATCACTGCTGATAATTGGTTTGTATAAAGATCCTTTATCGGAAGAAAAACAAACGCAATACCGTCTCCAGCGTTTAAGTTTCTTGATAATGGTGTGAAGATACGAGAACTATTGCCTGGTTGTTCAGTGTCGTAAATTCCTGATGCCATTATAAATTGAGGTGGTGAATACAATATACCATTTTCTATTCTTATACTTCCTGGTGTAGATCCTCTTGGAACATATACAATAGCCCATAAAATTCTGTTATCTTCTGTGACATTTATTGTGTGTGGATTTGTGGAAGTATCTAAATATTCTTTGTCAAATGCTAATTGTATGCTAATATTTTTGACTTTTCGCATTCCTCCTACATCAGTTGGTGGAACTATAGTAAAGTATTTAGTCGATTGTGCTGCTTGATTTGGAGCATTTGCATAATAATAAGTCATTGTTGCATATTT
>NZ_PXUP01000061.1 GCF_003324185.1 Faecalibacterium prausnitzii | reverse complement strand
CCGGGTACTCCGTAACCAATCCTGACAGGCAGTTGCCGTGTCATTTTTCGAAAACTGTTTTACGGATACCCAGCAGTCGGGAACGCTCTGTTTTTCTTTACTGGTGGCGTGATGAGCTTGTTCCGCCTGCCACGCAGCAAATTCTCTTTGGCCTTCCTCGCTGTTCCAGCAGGCAAGGATGGCCGGGTAGAATGCCCGTGCCAGACGGTCGATGACTTCATCGGGATAAGGGGAAGTGTTTGTGGACTTTTTCTTTTTGTTCAAACGCACGCTCCTTTGATCGTCCCACCGCAGCAAAGTCGGGCGAGAAAATCAAAGTTCCAATTTTTAGCAAGGGCGCGGATGCTTTCCGCCCTGCACTTGCGGCTGGGGGCTCGTTGATGGCTTACAGGTGTCTGCTGTTATGCTGTCTTTTCTTCTTCAAGGGCTTCTGCAAGAGCCTTTTCCAGATAGGTTTCGATTTCAGTCAGGTAGTTAGCAGGCCTCTGCATTGCGAAGCGGAGAACCTTTTGCTTTTCCGGGTCAGTGAAATAGCTGGGATTGTTTTTGAGCGTTTTCTTCCATGAGTTTTTCATCATTTCGGTCGCACGGCTCAAGGATTTGTAAACCTTCATAAACTCGTCCGGTACATGATAGCACCGGAATTCTTCTGTTTGTGGTGTGGGCATGGGAACGGGTTCTGCTTTTTCAGGTTCAAATTCTGCGCTGGCAGATTCCAACACTTCCAATGCCTCTGGATGCAGGATTTGAGCAAGGACATCTGAACGATGCTCGGCACTTGCCTGCACGAGTTTGGACATTTCTTCGTTGGTAAACTTCACTTCGCCGGAAAAGACTTTCTGCTTGATGCCGGGAGAGAGGTTGTCTGCGATGTCGATGCCTCGTGTATAGTGGCTGGCGCGGAGAACGGAGGCACGGCTGACACCGTTTTCCTCTGCGATCCGGTCACAGGTTTTCTTTCCAGAGTGGTGGTTATCACCGTGATCACCACCACTTTTCTTTGCTAAAGTGTACTGATTACCCCGAAAGATTTTTGCAGCTTTCTTTTCAGCTTCATACTGTTTCCCAAGCAGATAGCGTTTCTGTTCGGGGCTCAGGTTTCGCCGTCCCAACTGATTCCGGCAAATCCACGCAATGGCTTTTTCGCGGTTCTCAAATCGGAGCGGCATAGTGGAAAAATAAATCTCAGGATGCTTCTGGAGAATGGCATAACGGCTGTGGCCATCAACAAGTGTATTATTCCACACGATCAAAGGAGAGAGCAGCTTGCCCTCTTTCAAGATATTTTCTTCAAGCTGCTTGAATTCATCATCGGTCAGAGGGGGAATCTGGGACTGGAACTCCGGGTCAATTTTCAGATTGATCATACGCACACTCCTTTATCTCTCCTGCTGCGTCTGTTCTTCCTCCCGGAAAAAGGACGCAAC
>NZ_PXUP01000060.1 GCF_003324185.1 Faecalibacterium prausnitzii | reverse complement strand
ACTCAAAATCGTTCGGGAAACCATGTGGGTTCGAGTCCCACCATCGGCACTTCATCATAAAACAGCTTAGGATCGAAAGATTTTAGGCTGTTTTTCTTTTTTGCCCATTTTTTATACTTTGGCGTTTTCTGGGAAGATATTGACGATTGCATTCGCCGAAGATACCTTACTGGAGAAATCCAGATGTGTATAAATGTTGCTTGTCGTGCTGATGTCGCTGTGCCCCAGCCACTCCTGAATCTCCTTCAGGCTCACGCCATTGGCATAGAGCAGACTGGCGCAGCTATGGCGCAGATCGTGAAAGCGGATACGCTTCATCTGGTGTGCGACCAGAAAATCCGGGAAATGTTGGCTCAGGAAATCGGGCCGAATCCGTTTTCCCATCGGGTCTACATAGATATAGTCAAGATAATCGGTGCAATAGCTTTTGCCGCAGACCTTCCGATTCTGCTCCTGCTCCTTTTTCATTTTATTGAGCATCTGCTCACAGGCAGGGATTAGGGGAAGTGTCCGGCAGCTCGACTTTGTTTTTGTCTTATCTCGTGCGATTTCTGTTAGCGTTCCGTTGACCTTTGCGGTCACAACCGTATGCTGAATGCTGATTTTCTTGTTTTCAAAGTCAATGGCATCCCATTTCAAGCCAACAACTTCACTGCGCCGCAGGCCGTAGAATGCAGCCATGATAACGCCAAACTCCGAAGGGTCACCTTGAATCGCTTTGAAAAGCTGCTCCAGTTCTTCACCGCTGTAAATCTCCGACTTGAACTTTTCCTTACGAGGACGTTCAACGCGATCTGCCGGGTTGGAACGGATCATGCCGATTTGAAAAGCGTACTGCAAGCATTTGCGGATGTTGGCGTGATAGTGAATGACGGTGTTTGCCGTAAGGCCACGATCCAACTCATGCTGGTAGAAGTCTTGGATGTATTTGGGATGCTGTTCCATATCCTGCAATGTATAGTGGAGCGGTTCAAAATATGGGACGATCTTGTGAACGATTGCTCTTTCATAGCTGGTATAGGTTGTGATTTCCACTCGTGACTTCATCATTTTCAACCAGTCCGTGATGAAGTCGGTGAAAAGTACCGGGGAGTTATCAAGGCAGGGGTCAACTTCTTTGATGGGGCTGACCTTCAGCCAATTATTGTCAACGGCATATTGTAGGGCATCGGTCAACTCCTTGTGCCAATCCAGAAGCTGCTGTACACTGGCCTCCTCCTGCTGACGCTCATAGCGGAAGAACGTTTCCAGATCGCGCGGAGAGAGTGCTTTCAAAGACAGCCGCTTCTTTTCAAAGTATGGGACAACTACTCTTCCCAGATCATAAGCATATCTGCCATAGGTTTCGGGCGGAAGGCTCATCACACTTTCTCGAAGCCAGCGGTTCAGATATTCCGATACCGGCAGGTCGGAAACCTGCTGCATCGTTTCAGGGTTAAACTCTTTTTGTGTTTTACGCAACAGAGATTCAGCTCTTTTTTTGTTTCCTTTAAC
>NZ_PXUP01000059.1 GCF_003324185.1 Faecalibacterium prausnitzii | reverse complement strand
ATTTTCAGATTGATCATACGCACACTCCTTTATCTCTCCTGCTGCGTCTGTTCTTCCTCCCGGAAAAAGGACGCAACATTCTGTTTTGCCGTTTGCAGTTTGAGAAGTTCTTCTTTCGCTTCTTTGTACTGCTCGTAGAACTTTGCCTTTTCGGATGCCAGTTGCGCATACTCGGATTCCAGCTTTTTCGGGCTGGGCAGCTTGGTGATGTTGTTTGCCTTGAAATAGGCTGTTGCTGCCCGGTACGCTGTCAGCTTTGCACGGTGCTGTTCTTCAAAGGCTGTGGGTTGTTTTGCAGCTTTTAACTGCTGTGCGATGTTCTTTGGTGCTGGTGTAGGCTGCGACGTGATAGCGCAGCTCTTTGTTGGCTTTCATGCGACCTTCGAGGTCTTTCACTACGGTCAGTGATTCATGGAACTTGGTGTCAAGCTCTGCGATTCTCTGGTCGAGTGCGTCCTCGTTGAGCAGACCATTTTCCTGCAAGAGGATCAAGGTCTGTGCCATAGCTTTGAGGTTGTATTTTTTCGCCCAACGCTCGTAGCCGATGCCCTTGCCCTCGGTCATCCTCGACTGGATGTCGATCAGTTTCCCGATGGTATCCTGCTTGAACTGCGCCATGGGCTTGCGTTCGGCGTTTGCCTGCAACGTGGCAAGCACTGCTGCCTTATCGAACTTGTCACCGAGATGTTTCGCTCGGATAAACTTGGTTCTGCCAGCGGGCAGATAGCTAAGCTGTCCACGGATTTCCTTAACCGTGATGCCATACTGTTGCATAAGCCTATCAGAAAAATCTTCAAAGCTCGTGGCACGGTACAGCACTGAAGAAATCTGTTTCCGCAGGGTATCTTTTACGGTTTCAAACTTCTTCTGCGTGGGCTGTTGTCCAGCTGCGGCAAGGGCTGCGTTTTCACGGTCAAGTTTCAATTGGCCGCGTCTGCGCACCCAATACTCAGCTTCGCGCACGCGCTCTTTCGAGCCGTTGAGCAGGTCAATCTGGTACAGTCCGGCACCCTCGCACAGTTCCATGACCTCAACACGCAAGTGCCGCATGGTCTGGGCTGTGCTGGAGTGCTTCATGCCCTCTAGCCAGTCACGGGGCTTCTGCATATAGGGCTTGCGTTCCACCTCTCGTGTTCGGATGCTGCTAATCACGATGTGGACGTGGATGTTTCCCGAATGGTTGTGCCCATCCGGGTGAGTGCAGACGATGGCAGGATGACCGGGAAAATTTTCAGAACAAAACTTCAGGCCAAGTGCCTGTGCCTTTTCCATGGTCAAGCCGTTGTCGGCTGCATCTCTGGGGTCAAAGCTGATGATATACTGGTGGCTTTTGATATCACCATGCTGGGTGTTCTTACCATACTTGCGGTTTGCCAGCAGACAGGCTGTAGCAAACGAGAAATCGCCGCACTCAAGGGTGTCGAGCAGGTAGGATTCCCGCAGCATGGGTCGGCCTTGTTCGTCTAGAATTACCTTGCCGGAAAATTCATCGTGCTGGTAAACGAGGTACGCTTCGATGGCGGTGTAGTCCGA
>NZ_PXUP01000058.1 GCF_003324185.1 Faecalibacterium prausnitzii | reverse complement strand
CAAGTCGGCATCAACGGAAGAAAGATCATGGAGAGCCGCATCGTACTTGACGCGGGCTGCATAGGCTTCCTGCCGTTCCTTGTCCAGCTTTTCATCCATTTTTCCGATCACCTGATAGAAAAATGCGGCAAGGCTGTGTCCCTCCAGACGGTCCACATCAGCCTGCTCTGCCAGCTTGGATTTTTCCAGCTTTTTCAGGCGATCAGCAAGCGTATCTCTCTGGGCGGTCAGTTCTTTCTGTTTTGCTTCGCAGCTTTTCTTTTCAGCGACCTGCTGCCAAAGCTCTTTCAACGTAGAATCACTCATATGGAATGTCCTTTCCCGGCATTACGTTTCTTCGTTCAGAAGCTGGTTCAAAAAATGCTGCCGATTATTTACAAATGTTTTGGTGATAACGTAGCTGTCCGTATCTTCATACTGACAAGGATGAATCGTGCCATTGTCGAAGCTAAAAATCTCAGCATCAGGCATTCCGAGGAGAATGGGTGAATGTGATACGATAATGAATTGCGCCCCTTCTTGGGCACACCGATAAATGTTGATCAGTAACGTGAGCTGCCGCTGCGGGGATAAAGCGGCTTCCGGCTCGTCAAAAATATAGACTCCATCTGCACCCATGTAGTCCTGCGCAATGGCGAGGAAACTTTCACCGTGTGATTTTTGGTGATAGCCTTTGGAGGGATGATCGTCATCGGAATAGTCGATTTCCTTGGTGGCTACATTATAGAAACTCTCTGCTCGGAGAAAATACCCGAACTTTGGTCTGCGATACCCCTTGGAAATCGTCATAGCCTCACATAGTTCCGAATGGGAGTTGTATGTGGAAAATGAATAGTTCTTCGTTCCACCCTCTGCGTTGAAGCCGTAAGCAACAGCGATTGCTTCCAGAAGCGTAGATTTTCCACTTCCATTTTCGCCAACAAAGAACGTAATGGGCTTATGGAATGTAAAAGTGTCGATTCCACTGATGGCAGGAATCTGACGAACATAATTGTATGGGCGAACTCTGTTCCAGTCGATGGTCAGCCCTTGGATAAACAAATCGTTCATACAGCACTCCATACTATATAATGTAAGAAACACTTAGCTCCGCTCAAACCCAAGATAGCGGGTGCCCTGAAAACTCAGCTTTCCGATGTCGCCCTGCACGAGCAGACCATAATCGCTTCCGTCCACTTCAAATTCCATCCGGTCGCCGCTCTCCACCTGAAAAGCCACATAGTACGATGTAAATGTGCTAGTGTCGTATCCGTGCGCACCGGACATATCGCCGGCATTGGCACTGCTGGAATGCGAAACATCGGTGCGCTTTGCTACCACTGTTGCCGGAACGGTAAGCCGCGGCGAGTGGTTGTTTTTGTTCCATGTGCGGAGATTTGAAATTAGAGCAAAGAAAAACATTCCAATAAAAAGCAGGAACAGGATTGGGAAAATGAAGCTGAATATAGCGTCAAACCATCCAAAAAACATTTTACTCCTCCAAAATTTCTTCCATCAGGTCCTTTACATCGTCCAGAAAAGATTCTTCACCGAGGGTGTTCACCTTGAAGAACACCGCTTGACTGCCTCCTGCGGTGATGGCAGACAG
>NZ_PXUP01000057.1 GCF_003324185.1 Faecalibacterium prausnitzii | reverse complement strand
TACCTCGTATAATAAAATAGTAGTATTTATAGACCGCTCTCCAGCGGAATGCTACAATAGTTTCAGGGTGCTGTGGATTGGTGAGGCGTTACTACCGCAAAGACGGTTTTTGGGAGGCTCCAACCACAGCTTCTTTGTTGAAATGTTAATCAGTTAGATACCGCCAGACGGTTTATTTAGAACGAGGTTACAAGAGCAAAGAAGTCTGTGGTCCTGAACAGCATCGAAATAAATACGCCGGAGGTATCAAAATGGTTTGTGTTGGAATTGACGTTGCCAAGGATAAGCACGACTGCTGTATTCTCGACTCGGACGGAACGATTCGTGCCGACTGCATTACCATCCCCAATAACATGGATGGCTTCAAGCAGCTGCTTCAGACGATTCGAGACTGTACCAAAAAGTCAGACAAAATAAAAGTAGGACTTGAGGCTACCGGACATTACAGCTACAACATTCTTGGATTTCTTCTTGACAATGACCTGGCCGTCTATGTCATGAATCCTTTGCACACCAACCTGTACCGAAAAAGTCTCAGCCTTCGCAAAACCAAAACCGATCGTGTGGATGCAAGAACGATTGCAACTATGCTATTGTCCGATGTAGACCTCAAGTCCTACACGGATACAGCATACCATAACGAAGAGTTAAAGTCACTAACAAGATACCGATTCGATAAGGTTCGTGAAAGAGCCAAGCTGAAGCAGTCAGTGTCCAGACTGGTCACGATTCTGTTTCCAGAACTGGAGAAGCTCGTTCCCTCTCTCCATATTGCTTCGGTTTATGCGCTCCTCAGTGAATATCCCGGTGCAAAACAGATTTCAGAAATTCATCTCACCAAGCTGACAAACCTTCTTGCGACAGCATCCAAGGGTCGTTATGGCAAAGATAAGGCTATCCAGATTCGAGATGCTGCCAGAACTTCCATTGGTTCCGTTATGCCTGCTAAATTTCTGGAACTGAAGCATACCATTAAACTCATTCGGGAACTCACCTCCGAGATTGATGAAATTGAAGTTTCTATTCAGAAAATCATGGATGAACTGAATCCACCGATTCTTTCTATTCCCGGTGTCGGTATCCAGTCAGCAGCCATGATTCTTGCTGAAATCGGTGATTTTTCCAACTTTGAATCTCCTGACAAAATCCTTGCTTACGCTGGCTGCTCTCCATCTACATACCAGTCCGGAAAACTTACAAACTGTTACGCTCACATGGAGAAGCGTGGTTCTCGTTATTTGCGATATGCCCTCTACAACGCAACCAAGTACGTCTGCCACTGGAATCCCGTCTTTGCTGAATATCTTGCCAAGAAACGTGCTGAAGGAAAGCACTACAATGTTGCCTTATCCCATGCCACGAAGAAACTTGTGCGGCTAATCTATGCCTTGCAGAAATCTGGCAAAGCATATCTTGTAGCTGCCTGATTCTCTCCAGAGCCTGAGCCAAATCCAAGAACAACTTAGCTGGCGCAGCGAACCCTTGACAAACCGAAGCATTCAAATGCTATTCTGTTTCTGCGAGGGTTGGCCGGGCTTGCTTTGCTATTCTCTCCGTCGCCCTCGCTGCATTGATTATGGCATTTGAATGCTGTTTGTCAGGGGCAGC
>NZ_PXUP01000056.1 GCF_003324185.1 Faecalibacterium prausnitzii | reverse complement strand
TTCGTGTTGGAAAAACACGGTAAACAATTCCAAACAAAAGTAATTCACACAGGACGCAAGCGATTGCGTGCTGAGCGAAACAAGATTTAACACTTTTAAGTGATAAATATCATTTATAAAGAGTTTGATCCTGGCTCAGGACGAACGCTGGCGGCGCGCCTAACACATGCAAGTCGAACGAGCGAGAGAGAGCTTGCTTTCTCAAGCGAGTGGCGAACGGGTGAGTAACGCGTGAGGAACCTGCCTCAAAGAGGGGGACAACAGTTGGAAACGACTGCTAATACCGCATAAGCCCACGACCCGGCATCGGGTAGAGGGAAAAGGAGCAATCCGCTTTGAGATGGCCTCGCGTCCGATTAGCTAGTTGGTGAGGTAACGGCCCACCAAGGCGACGATCGGTAGCCGGACTGAGAGGTTGAACGGCCACATTGGGACTGAGACACGGCCCAGACTCCTACGGGAGGCAGCAGTGGGGAATATTGCACAATGGGGGAAACCCTGATGCAGCGACGCCGCGTGGAGGAAGAAGGTCTTCGGATTGTAAACTCCTGTTGTTGAGGAAGATAATGACGGTACTCAACAAGGAAGTGACGGCTAACTACGTGCCAGCAGCCGCGGTAAAACGTAGGTCACAAGCGTTGTCCGGAATTACTGGGTGTAAAGGGAGCGCAGGCGGGAAGGCAAGTTGGAAGTGAAATCCATGGGCTCAACCCATGAACTGCTTTCAAAACTGTTTTTCTTGAGTAGTGCAGAGGTAGGCGGAATTCCCGGTGTAGCGGTGGAATGCGTAGATATCGGGAGGAACACCAGTGGCGAAGGCGGCCTACTGGGCACCAACTGACGCTGAGGCTCGAAAGTGTGGGTAGCAAACAGGATTAGATACCCTGGTAGTCCACACTGTAAACGATGATTACTAGGTGTTGGAGGATTGACCCCTTCAGTGCCGCAGTTAACACAATAAGTAATCCACCTGGGGAGTACGACCGCAAGGTTGAAACTCAAAGGAATTGACGGGGGCCCGCACAAGCAGTGGAGTATGTGGTTTAATTCGACGCAACGCGAAGAACCTTACCAAGTCTTGACATCCTGCGACGCACATAGAAATATGTGTTTCCTTCGGGACGCAGAGACAGGTGGTGCATGGTTGTCGTCAGCTCGTGTCGTGAGATGTTGGGTTAAGTCCCGCAACGAGCGCAACCCTTATGGTCAGTTACTACGCAAGAGGACTCTGGCCAGACTGCCGTTGACAAAACGGAGGAAGGTGGGGATGACGTCAAATCATCATGCCCTTTATGACTTGGGCTACACACGTACTACAATGGCGTTAAACAAAGAGAAGCAAGACCGCGAGGTGGAGCAAAACTCAGAAACAACGTCCCAGTTCGGACTGCAGGCTGCAACTCGCCTGCACGAAGTCGGAATTGCTAGTAATCGCAGATCAGCATGCTGCGGTGAATACGTTCCCGGGCCTTGTACACACCGCCCGTCACACCATGAGAGCCGGGGGGACCCGAAGTCGGTAGTCTAACCGCAAGGAGGACGCCGCCGAAGGTAAAACTGGTGATTGGGGTGAAGTCGTAACAAGGTAGCCGTAGGAGAACCTGCGGCTGGATCACCTCCTTTCTAAGGAGTCAGGCAATGACAGAGCATCTAAGATGGTC
>NZ_PXUP01000055.1 GCF_003324185.1 Faecalibacterium prausnitzii | reverse complement strand
GCACTGGGTGCCGGTCTGGGCGTGTGGGGTGCCGTGAACCTCATGGAGGGCTACGGCGGTGATAACCCCTCGGCCAATGCTCATATACGGTAAAGAAGCAACAACACAAATTGAGAACAGCGTACCCTACTATTCTGTATCAAGTGGAGCAGTAACACGAAAATGTTGCTGCTCCATTTTCATGCCCCTTAAATAATTTCCTTGAATCTGCTTGACTTATATTACGGTTAGTGATATATTTATTACAGTAACCGTAATAAGGAGGCTGGACTATGAGAGACAATGCAAAAAGTGGTGCACTTACAGAAGTGACCTTTTATATTTTACTCTCTCTTTATACACCAAAACACGGATACGCCGTTATGCAGTTTGTTGAAGAAAAAACGGGCGGGCGGCTTTCGTTAGGCGCAGGCACTTTATATGGAGCATTAAACTCTTTGCAGGACAAGAAGTGGATTGAACCTTATGGAGATAGTGAGGGAAGAAAAAAAGAATACCACATTACAGCACAGGGAAAAGAAATTGCAGAAAAAGAGCTTGCAAGACTAAATGAACTTGTAAGCATTGCAAGTGAAATTATTGGAGGTGCAGTATGAGTAAAAAATGTTATCGCTTTTTTGGCGGATTGCTAAATACGCAGGAAAAATGGCTAAACAAAATGTCTGAAAAGGGTTATCGACTTGTTCGGACAGGAAAACTGTTATACGAATTTGAAAAATGCAAGCCCGATGAAGTGACCTATTGTGTAGAGTTTATCGGAGAAAAATCAAAAGAGAGTTCAATAGATTATGCTAATTTTTTGGAGGATATGGGATATAAGGTGTTTTTTAAAAATATCAATCTAAACTATTCTGTTGGAAAAGTTCGTTGGCGCCCATGGGCAGAAAGGGGTGGTCGTATTGCGACAAACACAACAACTTTTAATCGAGAAATCTTGATTGTGGAAAAAGTAAATGATGGAAAGCCTTTTGAACTCCATACATCTTATGACGATAAAGAAAAATATTATCGCAACTTACGCAATCCGTGGCTATTTCTACTGCTCATGTTTGCACTATTCGCAGTTACAAAGCAATCTATAATCTTTGGTATTTTTGCGTTGGTTTCTGTAATTCCTGGCAGTATATATCAAATACAGATAATGAAAATCCGGAAGGAAGCTAAGACACAGGAATGGTGAGGAAATAAATAGCAAATCCAGCCGAGCCAGTCAACGGTCAAGATGAACGGCGCAAATGTGCCGCCGTTGACAGCCCCGCCCGTCTTTGCTGTTCGGTAATCAAGAGGGCGACAGCATAAAATGCTGCCGCCCTCTGCCATTATTCAAAAAGGGGGATTTTCCATGACCGAACACGAAAAGTATCAAGAACATATCCGGCATACACACGATGCCTTTTGCAAGACCGTTATTCGCCACGCTGCCATAGACGCAGCCCGGAGCATACGCAGCCGCCGCAAGCGGGAAATCTCGCTTGAATATCTGATAGAAGAAAAACACTATCCATTCAGCACCATAGATAAATACTTTGCGGAGCAAGCTGCCATGAACAGCTATCCGCTTTTCGTCTGTGGTCAGATGGTGCTTTTGGAAAGTCCAGAGCTTGCCGCAGCGCTGTCCGCACTATCACAGATGGAACAGGAAATCATTTTCCTGTACTACTTCCAACGATTGACGCATAGGGAGATTGGACGGAGATATGGACGGGCTGGCAACACAACCGGGCGGCGT
>NZ_PXUP01000005.1 GCF_003324185.1 Faecalibacterium prausnitzii | reverse complement strand
TGCTGCATCGTTTCAGGGTTAAACTCTTTTTGTGTTTTACGCAACAGAGATTCAGCTCTTTTTTTGTTTCCTTTAACCGGAAGTCCTGTGCTGATGGATTTGGTTCTGCGCTTTCCATTTGTGTCTTTCCAGCTCAGAATCATCTGATACATACCGTTTTGTTCTCTTAAATGTCCGGCCACATTTGTCATAGTGATGCTCCTTTCTGTTCGCAGCCAAACGTCCTTTGCTTAGGCATCATAAGTTTAGAAGACTCTGAAGTGTTTTGCAAGGATGGCGCAAGAGAGTTTGAAAGGCGCATCCCTCCAAACTGCCGATTCTGATCGATCAGGTACTCTACCACGCAGAGTTTTGGTATCTTATAACTGCGTCCTACACGCGCCGAGTGGATCTTATTCTGCTTGACCAGCAGATACGCATTCTTCCGGCAGATGCCAAGCATTTCCTGAAGAATGTCTACGGATACCACATCCGGGTAATCCTTGAACATCATCATGTACCGCTCTGTCTTGCGGTCGGGCTCTTCCTGAATCAAAGTGCAGGCTGCGATTTCGCTCATTCCGGTCCTCTCCTTTCCAGTTCAATATGTCAATTATTTGAAAGAAAATACTATATGTAAAGAGCGATGGCCTTTTTCCGGGTACCATCGCCCTTGCCAAAGGAGATATTTGAGTTTAGAACTTCATCGGCAGCGCATCCTTCCTGCACTTGCCGTTGTAGGTGGTGTAGATGGGGTAAACGTACCGCCGCCAGCCCGGAAGCTTGGCGGGATTATCCCGGCTGATACGGTAGAGCTCCATGGGATGGACTCC
Source organism: Faecalibacterium prausnitzii (assembly GCF_003324185.1). Classification (GTDB taxonomy): domain Bacteria; phylum Bacillota; class Clostridia; order Oscillospirales; family Ruminococcaceae; genus Faecalibacterium; species Faecalibacterium prausnitzii. The sequence goes on along the minus strand of NZ_PXUP01000005.1, from coordinate 158,911 downwards.
GCTCAGCGCACGGACAAGCCGCTCCGCGCTGTACTGTCCATGATACAGCTGCACAAAGTACATCACGCCCCGCAGGACAGCCGCCCGGAAGGAATCCGGTCTGCCCTCCCACGCTTCCACGATGTGCCGCAGGGCTTCGCAGTAGATTTCTTCGCCCAGCTGGTCGTACAGCTTCAGTGCCGTGCCCACGCAGCTGATACGGTAGTCGCTCAGCTGCATGCTGTCGTAGTTGAGGGACAGCCCCACCCGGTTGGTGGCTGCGACAAACGCCTTGGAAGGCGCATCGCCGCCCACCACCTTGGCGCGCAGCTTGATGCCCGCCGACAGGGGTGCGGCGTGACCGTTCTGCTCCGCAAAGAGCAGGGCTTCCTGCTCCATCGTCAGTCCGGTGTAGACCTTGCAGAGGATCGGGCGGTCCTCGCCGCCGTTGAGGAGGATGCAGCCCTCGATGGTGTGCTGCCCGTCCATCACATAGTATCTGCCGTTGCGGAAGCTGACCTTCGGCTCGTTAACGATGTACTCATTGAAGTCTCTGGCGATCAGCTCCACCCGCTTGCGCTCCACGCCCCGCTGGTAGATCTCGCGGGGATAGATCAGCTTGCTGCTGTGGATGACCGAAAGCTGGTACGGCGGGTTGATACCAATGAAGGTATTGTTTTCGTTCAGGCGCATCGCATTTCCTCCTTAATTCTCCAAATGTACTTCTCGGCTTCCTCTAAGATCTCAGCCACCTGCTGCTTACGCTTCGGGCTGGTGAGCAGGCTGGGATTGAAGGTGAAGCTGTATTCCAACCGCTGGATCATGGCATGAACCGCGGATTGCAACTCGGTGTACAGCATCATTTCCTCGATGCTTCCGGCGTTCTCAAAAGACGATTTGATGGGCGTATAGGGGTAGACAGGTGGTTTGCCATCCACCACCTCAGGCGGCGCGTAAAGCGCCGTAGAGCGCCGGATAGGCTCCATCTGCTGGATGCTGCCCATGGGGTTCAGCGCAAGGCTGATACGCACTGCATCATCCACCCTGCGCATCTCCTCCGGGGTCAGATGCCCCAGATACTTCAGCGCCCGGCTCTTGTCGATGGTGAAGATCTGCTCTGCCTGCACAACGGACGGCATATTCAACCCTGCGTTTTCCAACAGGCAGTGGGTCGGCTGGTTTACTTTCTTTTCCGCCTTGCTTGTCATGGTCGCAACGATCAGGGTCGGAGAGTGATAGTTGCCCACGTCATTCTGAAGAATGACCGCCGGACGGTCACCGCACTGTTCCGAACCGGTGCTCGCCCCGAAATGGGTGAAGAAGATGTCTCCGCGTTGGAATTTCCAGTTTTGCTGCAAAATTGTACCTCCATGTTGTTATGTGCAAAGCCCGCTGCCGGATGTTCCGCAGCGGGCTTCGTTCAAGGTATGGTGGTATGGTCGGGTCAGCGGTGCATGACCACATAATCGTAACCGCGCCGCATCTGACAGACGGTGCAGGTGTCCATGCTCCGGTCTGCGCTGGGTACAAGCGCGATCTTGAAAACTTTTGCATCCACAAAATGCCGCAGACAGGTACTGCAGAGGGTGCGGATGGACTTGACCATCTCAGGGGTCAGCTCCATCTCCTCGTAGATCTCCTGCTCGCGCACCGTGGGGTTCAACTCATCCATAAAAGTGTCCTCCTATATGTATCAAAAGTGAATATTCGGGTAAAGAATAAATTGGGATACGTAAAAAACGGGAGCTGCCGAATGCGCAAAAACGTACCCGGCAGTTCCCGGATCAATATGATTAAAGGTCTCGCATATTCGCCCTCGGCCCCCTGCGAGTGGGGCATAAACATCTGGCAGCGGACTTTTACCGCTTCATTGGCATTTCAGCCACCCCGTCTTCTTTGTGACCGGGCCGCGAATTACGGAAGTATCATTATCGAAATCGAAGTACCAGACGATGGAACTCTTCAGTTTTCAAGGGCCGCGAGGTCGGACACTTTGCCCTGCGGCAGGTGCCGCTTGGGAAATTGTCCCTTCACTTACGAACCCAGTTGAAAGGTCAATCTGCACCCTGAAAATCAAAGTTTTTCAAAAAATTAGTGATTTTAATGATACGCTTACTTATATTCTGATGGGCAATGCCATAAGCTTTAGATAATTCCACCGTGCTATACTCCTCATAGACATAGAGCGTCAAAAGTTTAAGGTCATCATCAGACAGCTTCTCTAGTCCGGCTTGCAGGCGTTCGTTTTGGACTTCACCCACCCATGCAAACCGCGTTTTCGTTTCGTGATAGGTATCCGTCACGGTAGTGGCTCGCACAAAGTCAGCATAATCGTTCCGATTTTCGGAATCGTCTGCACTTGGAATCTCAACATCGTAACGATGGTGGGCACGGTCATCATTGAACACCGCCAAATCGTACTCATACATCTTCTGGATAGCATCCTCCATCATGCCAGCAGCCCGGTATTCTTCCCGGAGCTTGTCCCATTTAGCATAGAAGCTACGGCGGGCATTTCCGCTATTGTAGTTCATATAAACCTCCAAATTTTCGATAAAGCGTAAAAAGTCGAAAATTTGGAAGGCTAATGATAAACACCGTAGCGGTTCACAGCCATGCGCTGCTTGTAGCCGGTGATCTTTTTCTCCAGCAGCTTGTCCACGCAGTTCATCACGTCAGTCATTTTCGTGTCCTTTCCCCCGGACTCAGGGAGGGGAAGGATACCGATGACGGAGACTGGATAGGGGTTCACACCGTGCACTGAACCAGCCTGCAAAACGCAAAAAGGCCCGATTCCAGAGATGGGAGGTACACCCATAGACCGGTCGTTCTACCGCAGCAGACAGCGTCTGCCGGCTGGTAAAACTCCGTTATGGTATCCTTAACCCTCTCTAGAATCGGGCCTTACGATATTTTTGTTCTTGGGGCTTGTCCCTTGAACTGACTACATGATAACCGAGAACACCTCAAATCACCAGTTCATCAGGTGAGCTCTAAAAAGCAGCACACAAAGCATCGTTATTTCGTACTTTTATAAAAAATACCGTCATGTCAGATGCTCTTATGCAGCCTTACTGCGCCGTTTTATTACCGTTTAGGGCTCACTTCTTGAGCCCTTACCTCAGAAAAAATTTCAAAAAAAAGAGGCGACCAGACCGTTTTATGGTCTAATCGCCTCATGGATATTCTGTTGTAGGTACCTTAGCAGGCAGTTTTGAGTGGGGCGCATCCACAAGCTGCAAGATAGACGTTGACTTTCTCGATACCGTCTTTGTAATGGCCCGTCAGAATCATCTGATAGACCGTATTCCTTTGATTGTTAAAGTCCAGTGTGATTCCACACATTCTCAATAAATCACTGCTGACCATTGGCGGAAGCCGCAATGCCACCGAAATGGCAACGACTTGTTCCGCGCTTGCCTCCTGACCCGCACGAAGCCGCTTCACTGTGGACACAGAGAGTCCGGACTCAGACTCCATATTCTCTACAGACATATCCCGGTCGTTCATCAGCAGCTTTAGAGCGTCTCCGAACTCAAGTTTTGCAATCATCTTCCGTATTGCCATGGACCACTGAACCTCTGCCATAAACTCATCTGGCGCAGCCATCCCCTGCTCAGCAGTATTCTGGCGGCAAACCGAGTTGACATTGACAGATGCCGCTTTGGTCTCGATATTCTTATGTACAGCGGATGCCACCTCGGTTCACCTCCTTCGCTGAAAATTTTAATAAAAAAAGACCGGAGCAAATTCAGATTTCAAGTTGCTTACGCATTACTTGTTTCTAAATTTACTCCGGTCTTATGTATTTCCGTTTCCGTACTCATTGACCGGATGTGTATTAGCCAGACATTTTATAGTCTTATCAGCAAGTAGACGCACTTCAACCTTACAGTAGTGTTTTAGTATTGAATTAAGGACCGTTTAGTTATAACTCCTCAATAATTGTGCGCTGACTGCCTCCAACAATCGCGGCACTCTACTAAAAACCTATGTAATGTCTCTTGCTGAGACGTCATTCAGAAGGATTTTTTTAACTGAACAACATGACTATCTTTGTCTGGTAATACACCTCCACGTTACAAATTATTATCTTTTCAATAGAGCCTTTCAGGCTATTATTATATCTATAATATAGCAGCCAAAACTCTATTTGTAAATAGGAGCAGCCACTTTTCATCGAAGCGACGAGAAATAAGCCAGAAAATTGTGTAATCTGCCAATTCCGATCCTATAAACGCAAAAGAGCCGGAATAAACTCCTAAAATCCGAAATAATTTCAGATTTTTTGAAATCCACCCCGGCTTACTACCCATTCGAGCAGTACCAAACCAAACAGGCAGCAATTCAATTTTAAGCTGGCTCACACGGTCTCCTGATGAGCCAAGTGTGCAGATTCGCATCTGCCTTTTCCTGTCCTTATCCTCAAACAGTGCAAATGAGCCGTGTATCCTTCTCCGGCAGGGAGTTGAACACACGGCTCATCATTTTAGGTTCAGAATCTCAAGAAGCTCGACAATCCTGTGCCGTCTCTCGGGACAGTGAAGCATTTCCTCTTTCCCTTAAGTACTCGTTCACCTCATCAATTGACCTCATATACATACAGTTAAGAATCATCAAATGTGCTAGCTGTTCTTTGGTCGCAGCCAAGCTAAAACCCGCTTTTGCTATGAGCGCAAACGAAAGCCATGGAGGAAGGTGCATAGCAACGCATAGTGCAACCACGTTTTTCTCAGAAAAACTTTCAACCTTTCCGTTTCTGTAGCGACCGATCGTTGACTCCGACACCTTTGATTCAAAGGCCAGAGCCTCTTGCGTAAATCCGAAGCGTGTCATCACATATCGTAGTGCTTCCGGGAAGCAAGCAGGCATATTCGCTAACACCTTGCGTTCTTCTTCAGCCTTCTCGTACTTAGACAGCCTTCCTTCCGGGTCTATAATATGATAGTAGTTTTCGATCTCTGTTTGATTTTTTTCAGCATGCGAGGGCATCCAAATCCCTCCCACGTCCGAAACTACTCAAGGTAGCCTCAAACGTGGGAGGAATGGGCATAGCGATGCTCATTGGATCAGTAGTCAAACCCGCAGTCGCGCGACTGGCCTTTTGGGCTCTATTAACCCATAGCATATGCAACTGCGCATAAATCTGTGCACACTTAGCCTTTCTAATGCGTCTGATCAGTTCTCGCATCCTTTCCAATTCGAGAATTCTTTCATAAACGCACTGACACTCCACAGAATCCGGTGCCAGATCATCAGCAATATGAAGCAATGACTGAATCCGCTTATTGATTCTGTTCTTTTCTTGCTTCAAACATAATAAGCTGACTGCTTTAGCAACTGCATCGATAGCTGATGAAAGTGTTGAATTTTGACAAATGATGTACATTTGCACATTCACCTGCCCTTTTCATGTAGTACGGTAAACCGCCAGTTTTATTATATCACATTCCATTTTAAAACAAAATATGTCTCGTTTTCTTATTGCTTCGCCATCTTCTCCTTAACCTTGTCCGGCACGTCGATCAGGCCAAATCGGTAGAACAGCCCATAGATATACGACACACCCCGGATATCTCCCAGAGCCTTAGGTCTGTCCACTACCTCTCCGATTTTACCGATATTGTGATACGCCAGCGTCACGGAACTCCAAGCAAGGCTCTTGCTATCCTCTCTGCGGTCAATCCACAGCTCCTTGGTGAACTCATCTCCCCTGCCCTTTTTCAGCGTATATGTAAAGGGCAAGCCGGACATCGTCTTGAACTTGTATCCCCGAAAAGCCACCACACACTTCCAGAGGTTTTCTTCGCAGGGATCCTTCCTCAGCGCAACCACAGCTCGGTAGTGTCGCTGCCGCTCTGCCCCGGCACTGATATTCGCTGCTTCAGCTTCCTCCGGGAAGTACACGCCTTTCTCATACGGCAGATAAGAGGTCACAGAGGGGCGGGACAACTGCAAAGCCGACATAGTGGAGGTGACAGCAGCAGAATAACTCTGCGTGCTTCTAAAAGAACCGAACGTCTGCTGGACGAGCTTTGCCGTGTCTGACTCATAGACCCCGGCTGTGATGAGCAGCTTCCGAACCTTGATGGGGTTAAGGGACAGTGCATCTGCGATGACTTGCAGGCTCATTTCGTCCGTATAAAGGTCAGCAGCTGCTTTCATCTGCTGTGCCAGGTTCTTGGATGCGCTGTACTCCGGCTTTGATGACTTCCGCCCTCCACCGGGCTTGCGCGCGCGGCGCGGTTCATTTTAGGAATCTCTTTTCTTTCTAGTAGTTTAAGTATAGTGCCGTGTATATATGAAGATAATATACATATCTTATATTTCTACAATTCTTGTTCCATGATTTCCCCTACTACCCGGAATCAGAGAAATCAGTATCTGCTCAGTTTTATGTGCCCTAACCGCCTCTTTCACTTCATATATGTTAGCAATTTTTACAGCTTCAAGCTCAACTTTTATAATCAGATCAGCAATTTTTTTCCCTAATATAGTAATGCTTGCAGTTTCTTTGAATTCTAAGCAAGTATCCACATCCAATCCTTCCGGATTCTCCAAGCAAAAATTCGCAGTCATATTAAAGTTTTCCCATGTAAATCCACTTGGTTTTCCCATTATGCTATCAGACAAGAACCACACCAACTCAGTATCTTCATTGGATAGTGCTTGATCAATCGGAAATTGAATTCCGTATTGATTTTCGATCATAACTAATCTTTTGGCAATATCAAGATTGAAGTCTATACTGTCATATTCATCCCCAAGCAAAACACGGTCAAGCTTAACGCTAAATAAATCTTGATTTTGCTCTGTCACATGGACATATAGCCTATTTTCTGGAGTTGCCGCCTTCATAAAATTCAAAAAAATATATATATTTTTCCACGTTTTCGCAGTAAACTCATAAGAAAAATCTGTAATTTCAGTATCGGTATGATAGGTCAAGGTCAATATAAAATCCTCTGCATACTCTTTATTTGATACTTTTACTATTTTAGCATCCGGGTCAACCGGTTGAATTCTCATAACAGTATTGTATTGGTATGGGCTGTTTTCAATACCTATTACACACTTCATTCCTGCCGGTAGAGCCTCTGGAACAATCCTATATGTACTACTTCTCCACTCCCTTTGAAATCGGTCCTGATATGGATCAATTTTATCTCCAATCATCTTTTGCATATCGAGCATTTCAACATTAATGGGTCTTTGTGAGATTCTTGCCCTGTTTAACGCCTCTTGAAATGACATACCTGTTGGAATATCAATTTTAGCTTTTGCTTTTACTCTCTGAGGATATTTCTTCCGTGCTTCTTCATTTATCGGTTCACTACATAAATCCGCTTTGCCATCTTTCATGCTTACAGCCACTTGATATCCTTGTGGCAAAGCCCTATTTTCCTTTAGTAAAACATTAGAGATTGAATCAAATGTTATCTTCAAATCCTCCGGATTATCTTTTATATGATTAATTGCGGTCGCTGGATTTTCAATTTTTACTACCGAATCTTGATATATATTTCCATTTTCCACAGTACCAACCCGAATACTATTCTGCTTCACATTTTTGTGGAGTAATTTTCTTATTGTCTCAAATGCATATTTCAGCATAATGTACTTCCTTATTCTTCGACATCCTGTTTAATTGCACCTGTTACCGTTCCTGCTTTTATACTATTTGTTTTTTTAATTTTTTCATCACCTACATTCGGCGTACTTTCTTTACGGATATCCTGTAGTATCTCACCTGCTTTTTGTACTTCTATGCTATTTTCCTTGTCGATTTTCTTTTGGTAACTTCTACCGCTGAAAAATCCGCCCAAAAAAGAAACAACAATTCCAGAAGCAAGACTAATTAGGAATGCTCCCAGTGCCGTAGATGGGTCAAATAAATTTTGAAATTGCTCCACTAAATTCACAAATAATCCCTCCATCATAAAATTGTCCTTCACATTCTTAGTCACAATACTTTTTACCGTGTTGCCTGCTGCTCACCACGGAGAGGTGTGCAAAGCTTCAAGCAGCAATGGGAGTTCACACTCCCACACTTCAAATTTTTAATGCCTATTCCTCAAGTGTCACTACAATGCCTCTATATTTTTTCTTCTTCGTTTGCCATGTCCCGTTCAAGATTCTGCGTTTTTCTATAATAGTTAATCAGAAGACTTGTATGCGCTTGCCACGCAATTAAGGCCATTATTTCAAAAAAAACTAACGACAATATTCCCAGTATCCCATTGCAATACACACAAAACGACACTAGCATTCCAGCGACACCAATTACTGCAAAATTTACCATAGTTGATCTTAGAATTCTAATCCGGGACAATGTAAATGCTGCAAATGTGTCCTGCTTGACTTTTTCCCACACCAAAATGCTTGTGCTCGCTTTAATCGGATAACGATTCTTTATTCGCCTTTTCTTTTTATCTGTCAATCTATCAGCAACACGATCCGTCAACAATCCCAGAACATAGCAAGCTCCAATCATAAATATGGACGTCAACAAATTTTGAATACAGTAATCAAAAAACACAAGTGACGATTTTCCTAAACACATCAAAACCAATAAAACTATCCAAACTAACGACTCCATACCAATTACAATGTATTCAACATACAGTTTTGTCGTTTGCATATTTTTCTCCAACTTATCAAAAAAGCAAGAAGTTATGAGTTCATTCACATCATCATGTGATACATCTTACAATAATCTTGGAGGTGTAAATCACATGAAGAATAAATTAGATTGGTTCGATGATGACTGGAAGTGGGATGTACTGCCCACACGGATGCTATATGAGCTTCTGCTCTCCCCTACTTACCGATGGCCTTGGAAAGTAAAAATTGTATGCTCGTATAGGTGGGGGCTGAGTTTCCAAAGTGTCCACGATGCGGAACCACCATAGAGCGTGAGTACCAGCTCTTCTGCAACCACTGTGGTCAAAGACTGAGCTGGAGTGGGTTTGATGATGTAGAAGTACGGTACATAGGGTGGGATGGGGTTAAAGAGGCTGAAGATTGATTTCTGGTACTTTTATTTTACTCCGCTGTGATAAAATCCGCAAGGTTAAACCTTATATCCCTTTTCGCAAATCACATTGGCTACTTCGTCCACATACTTCTGGCAGGTATCATGGTCAGGTGCTTCCACCATCACACGCACGACCGGCTCAGTACCGGATTCACGCACCAGAATACGACCGCTATCGCCCAGCGCTTCTGCCACAGCCTTAACTGCTTCCTGCACCGCCGGGTCGTTCTGTGCGGCCTTCTTGTCGGTCACACGGACGTTCTCCAGCACCTGCGGGTAGATCTTCAGGGGCTCAGCCAGCTTGCTCATGGGAACCTTCTTTGCAAGCATGACTTCCATCATCTTGAGACTGGTCAGGATACCATCACCAGTGCTGGCATACTTGCTGAAGATAATATGACCACTCTGCTCACCGCCAATACGGCAGCCATTCTTAGCCATGTATTCGTAGACGTACTTGTCGCCTACCGCAGTCTTAGCGTAGCCAATCCCCTGCTTATCAAAAGCCTTGTACAGGCCAAAATTGGACATGACCGTAGTAACGACGGTATTGGTCAGCAGCTTGCCACGCTCCTTCATATAGCAGCCGTAGATGTACAGAATGTGGTCACCAGTGATGACATTACCCTTTTCATCCACACACAGGCAACGGTCAGCATCGCCGTCATAGGCAAAACCGATGTCCAGTCCCTTCTCTACCACGAACTTCTGCAGACCCTCAATGTGGGTAGAACCAGCATTGTTGTTGATGTTCAGACCGTTGGGCTGTGCATTGATGACATAGGTATCAGCTCCCAGAGCATCGAACACAGACTTAGCGATGTTCCAACTAGAGCCGTTGGCGCAGTCCAGACCAACCTTGACACCCTTGAAGGAATAGATGCCCAGAGAGATCAAATAGCCCATGTAGCGGTTGCGGCCTGCCACATAGTCCACAGTGCAGCCGATATGCTCACGATGGGCAAAGGGCAGCTCCGGCCAGTCTTTATCGAACACATGGAGTTTGCCGTCAATGTAATCCTCGACTAACAGCAAGATCTCCTCCGGCATCTTCTCGCCATAGCAGTCAATCAGCTTGATGCCGTTATCGTAGTAGGGATTATGACTGGCGGAAATCATGATGCCGCAGTCGAAGTCGTCCACCCGGGCGATGTAAGCTACAGAAGGCGTGGTGGTGACGTGCAGCAGATAGGCGTCTGCGCCGGAGGCAGTCAGACCAGCAACCAAGCTGTACTCGAACATATAGGAACTGCGGCGGGTGTCCTTGCCGATGACGATGCGGGCAGGCTCATTGTTGCCGTTGCGCTCGCGCAGTGCATTATAATACCAGCCCAGAAAACGACCAACCTTGTAGGCGTGGTCAGCGGTCAGATCAATACCAGCTTCACCACGGAAGCCATCGGTTCCAAAATATTTTCCCATTATAGTTTTTTCCCCATCCAAAGAGTGAATTGACGAATAGAAATGTGCCTTTAGCCGGATAATTATCCGTTGCCTGCTGCTCACCACGGAGAGGTAGCACATTTGAGCAGCACAGCCATGCTGGTGCATGGCTGCATTGTCTTATCTTATCAATTTATTCGTTTTGATACGTTTCCAGCTCTGCTTGATATTTTTTAGCATCCTTCAAAAAGCTCGCCGCAATCATCACGATGACTGCGCCAATCGGGAATGCCGCCACGATGCTGACCGACTGCAGATTGTTCATAGAGCTTTCCGCAAACAGCAATGCAATGGGCAGCAGAATCAGCAGGATGCACCACATCAGCTGGATGCCCTTATTGGGCTGTTCATCGTCCTTGAGAGTGTGGTAGCTATAGCAGGAAGCTGTCAGTGCGATAGAATCAAAGGACGTTGCATAGAAAGCAATCATCGTAATCAGAACAGCTACCATAACGACCGGTGCACCCGGCATGGTTTTGATCATATCCACGATCATGCCGTACATATCGCCGTTTTCCAGATATTTCGCGATAAAATCCGCCTTGTCAGTCATTTGCAGTCCCATGGAGTAGTTACCCAGCACAATGAAGCTGGTCAGTGTAGAGCCCACGCCAAACACATAGCCGCCCAAAATTGTCTGGCGTACCGTTCTGCCACGGGAAATGCTGCCAATAAAGAACGGTGCTGCCACACACCAAACCATCCAGTAGGCCCAGTAATAAATGGTCCAATTTTGGGGGAAGTTGGAGGTACGCAGCGGGTCGGTAAAGGTGGAAAGGTCGATGAAATTCTGCATCATCCGTCCCAGTGAGGAGAAACCAGTTTCGATAATATACCGGGTCTCGCCGCCAAACAGGAGGACAAATGCAAGCAGCCCGAAGAATAGATAGATGCAGACATTGGCCAATTTGCTGATGCCCTTGAAGCCATGCAGCAAAGAGTAGGTATACACGGCGCAGGTGATCAACAGGATGATGATATTGATGACTGTGCGACTGACAGCAACATGGAACAGCTCTCCGATGATGGTTGCCATCAGCGGTGTTGCTACGCTGAAGGTAGTGGCCGTACCTGCCAGCAAAGCGAACACCGCCAGCAGGTCAATGATGCGACCTGCCCAGCCATCGGTGTGCTTACCCAGAATCGGGCGGCAGGCTTCGGAGTATTTCTGGCGAGTTCTCTTTCTCACATGGAGCATAAAGCCGAACGCTACCGCCAGCACCAGATAGAAACCCCACGGGATAAAGCTCCAATGGAACAAGGGATATACCCCCGCCCAATCCTGAATGCTGCCCATCTCTGCCAGATGGGGGTCGGTTGCATACAGCACCCATTCCGAAAAAGAGTAAAACAGGATATCCGCAGCAAGACCGCAAGTAAACATCATGGATCCCCATGCAAAAAAGGAATACTGAGGCTTTTCGTTGGGTTCACCCAGAACAATGTCCCCGTACTTCGAACACGCAATGTACAGTGACAGGATGAAAATACCCAGTCCGATCACCAGATAATAGGTACCAAAGGTATCTCCGAAAAAGAACCGGATCTGGCTCAGCACGGCATTGGACTGTTCCGGTGCAAAGAAGAACAGAATGCACAGGGCAATGATAATGGTCAGTGGGAGCAGCGTTATCATCCAATCAATTTTCCCACGCTCTCTATTTTTGTTCATTTATGCTTCCCCCTCATATTTTTTGTAGCTGGAATCCAGAGCAGTCAGTTCACTGAAGTTGTCCACCTCAATAATATCGCCCTGATTCATGGGACGAATTCCCAGTCGATATTCTTCCGGATAGCAGAACAGTGCCACATCATCCCAGTAAATCTGACGATTCTGCTTCTGTTCAAACTCGATTTCCAGATGGTGCTTCAGTCTTTTTCCGTCCTCTGCTGTCCAGCGAGAAATGCTATATAACTGCCATCCACCCTTGCCGCCGGTACGGCTACAAGAGGTCACGATTCCATCTTCTACAGTTTGCAGCCACTCGTCCGTTTCCTCGTCCGTCCATACGCTGTTGTAGCCGGAACGCTCAAACTCCGGAGCCAGAATATCCGGGTTATAGATAATTTGATCGCCATCCAAAATAATCGCATTTTCGATGTGATCTCTTGCCACATACAGGGATGCGATGTTATTGCAGGTATCAAAGTAGGGGTTTTCAATCAGTCGAACGCCGGGATACTCTGTCACCAGCGGAGCGAACTGTTCTTTCAGATAGCCCACCACGATGTATATCTCCGAAATGCCGTTTTTGTGCAGCCCCTCAATTACCGTATCAATCATCCGCTTGCCGTTTACCTTGACCAGCGGCTTCGGCGTTGTCAGCGTGACCGGGTGCATCCGGTTTCCCAACCCGGCCGCCATAATAATGGCTCTTTCTACTTTAGGCATTTTCCTGTGCCCCACTTTCCCCTGATTTCTTCAGTTCATCCTGAACGATTCTGTAGTAGTCTTTTGCGTAGCGATACTGCCGCAGGGAATACTCGCCAAATTCCACGCCCAGATTCCGCTTATACTCACACCAGTTGCTCCATAACAGTCCACAAGCAGCAATGTAGCAGTAAATCTTGATCCGTGTCGCATCATCGCAACCGTCTGTGAAATATGCCGCAATCAAGCGATCCACCTGCCGCTTGTTGTAAAGTGAATAAATGCAGAACATTGCGATATCCACATGAGGATCCTGCATACCTGCATACTCCCAGTCAATCAGACGAATTTCCTCTTTTCTATCCTTCTGGACAAACAGGAAGTTGTCCGGAACTGCGTCAATATGCGTCAAAATCTTCTCACCTACATGAGCATCAATATAAGGCTTCAAAGACCAGACATTCGCTTTGGTTTTCTCATAATCCTTGTAGACAGAAGGAGTGCCATCCCACAAGGTTTCGTAGAACTCCATCTGCCCGAAAATGTCAAATTCATGCGCCACCTTCAGCTTCAACGCATGGAAATCACGCAAACGGCTCATGCACTTCTTGACATCCTCATAGTCGGTAGGGTCGCATACCCGGGCACCCTCCAGAAATTCTGTGATCTTATAGCCGTTATCCGGGTTAATATAGGCAATATCGTCACAGATGTTTTTATCAGCGATGGCATGATACACTGCCGCTTCCTGACGGCGGTTGATAAGCTGGTCTGTGCCCTCTCCTGGAATGCGCATAATGTACTTTTTGTCCTTACAGGTAAACAGGAAGGAACGGTTGGTCATTCCCTTTTTCAGGACTGTGATGTCCGTGACTTCCTCCGGTTTTGCGCACAATGCCTTGCAGATCAAACGAATCGCATCCGTTTTCAGTTGGTTGGAATCGCTGTCGATCTCACGAAGCTGTTCGTAGGTATTGATTTCCACAACATCTGCCGAATGCACCACCCGAGCTGCAACGATCATGCGATCCTTATTATAGAGTGCTTCTTCCCAAAACGAACCATCGTACTGCGGTTTCTTGCAAAGTTCCTCTATACGATTGGACACCGTATCAGCGTCCTCTTTTATAAGGTAGCTGATACCAACCATCGCATTGCCGCCAGCGTTTTCCGGCACAGTTACCAGTTCCATCTTGCGGTTTACACGAACATTGCTTTCGTTTTCCACAAGATCGCTGACCATATACCATGAGTACAGCTCATGACGGTGAAACGGATTGCGGTCACACCAGATGTCGCAAGGGACAATGTACGCATTCTCCAGATGCTCTTTTACCAATCTGAGAGAGTGCAGATTGTTCTTTGCGGCATAGTCCGGGTTAACCACCAGTTCCACGCCATACTCATCCATCAGGTATTCATATTTTTCCTTCATGAAACCCACAACAACATAGACTTCCTGAATTCCCACTTCATGAAGCTGCTTGATGATGCGTTCAATCAAAGGCTCACCATTGACTTCCAAAAGCCCCTTGGGCATTTCTGTGTTGATGGGGACCATCCGCATACCAAAACCGGCTGCCAGGATAATTGCTCGTTTGGGAGTCTTATTCTTGTACTCTAACACAGCTTTGGCTGTGGGACAAATTGCTTCGTTCAGATACCCTGCCTTAATGAGTTCCTTGAGGGAACGGTTTACTACTCCCAAGGAATGACCCGAAACCTCCGCTAAAACACGCTGATTGATGAACGGCTCAAGTAGCAGAGCGTTCAGAATATCGCTTTCTTGTTTATTCATGTACACTCCTCCATCGCTTTTTGGTGAACAGTTTTGTAAAGCAAAAACTTTCATTCTCAAAAGCTTCTGCTTGCACTATCTGTGCTCATCAGTCTCTAAAGATATCCTTGATTTTTAGAATTCTGATTCAGTTTTATCTACCATTCGTAAGCGCTTGTTTTTTGTCATTTCAATTGCCTAGTTAATGGTTCTTCTCCCCAAAAAATCTGTCTTCCAGCATCAGGCACAGGCAATGATAGATAGGCAGATGTAATTCCTGAATCATATAGGTCTCGGTCTGCGGAGCCTTGATGCACACATCGCTCATATCCTTCAGTTTGCTATCCTTTGCCCCCGTCAGTCCAATGACCTTCATTCCCTTAGCGTGTGCGGTTGTCGCCGCAAACAGCACATTTTTGCTATTACCACTGGTGGAAATGCCAAGGAATACGTCTCCAGCCTTACCATAGCCGTTGACCTGCTGTGCGAAGCAGAGTAGTGGTTCACAGTCGTTCATGTAAGCTGTGGACAAAGCAGGATGACCATCCAACGCAATAGCCGGAAGCGCCCCCTGCAGGTTTTCTGCCAGAACAGAACCGAGTTCCTGATTTTCCGCAACCAGTTTTTCTGCGAAGTCAGTTTCAGGCTTACGGGGCAGCTTGAACCCCTTCATCAGTTCACCAACGATATGCTCCGCGTCTGCTGCAGAACCACCGTTGCCAGCCACAAGAAGCTTTCCACCATTCTCATAGGACTCCTCCAGCAAAAGGTATGCGGCAACAATATCATTCTTCGCCGATTCTAAAGAAGGGTATCGTTCTACCAGCAGGTCAATGTGTTTGAGCAGTCGATCATTCACTTTATTCATTTCATTCCCTCGACATTATTTCAATTCCACCACACGTCCTGTATATGGTGTGGTTTTTGTTGTTCAATCGGTGGCAGAGTCATATAATCACCATATGTATTTCTTAGAATGTTATCATAGCCAGACGGAATATAGAATTCGCCATCTTCAAATCTGTGCAACATTCGCTCAGAAAAATCCTTGCGATCATATAGAATGCAATCACCTTGAATGCATATGAGTTTTTCTCCGTGTACGGATCTATACTTTTTTGCCAATGCCAGTTGTCGGCGAAGTATTGATTCTGTTCGATGCCAATTAAGCAGCCCAACTATTAGTTTCGACCTTAAATTCATATTTTGTTTTGCATATTCCCATGACGTATCTGCATACAGATTCATTGCTCGCAAGAAATTCCCTTGCTTAATCCATTGCGACATTTCTTTTTCATCTTGGGGTGCATCATCTAATACCCATACATCAACAAAAACGCCAATTGGATCTGTTCGTTTGAAGGCCTTCTCAATTAACGAAGTTCTTGAATCACATATCTTTAGCAAATCGCGAGGAAAGAAATGCTCTTTTGAATTTGGTCCTGCTAAAAACAAGCCATGCGATTCTCCCCATTGAGGGAATTCTCTTTCAAACTTTTCAAACCCATCCCGCATAACAAAAATGTCTATATCGTCATCCCATGGAATAAAGCCCTCATGTCGAACAGCACCGATCAGCGTACCGTATGTTAAAACATACCAGATTCCTTTTTCTTCACAAAACTGATGAACTTTTTTCATGATTGAAAGTTCTATGGTTTTCAATTCATCCAAACTTGTTATCTCGCGCATTTTCTTTCCTCTCTCATTTATGAAGCAATTTCTTAGCCAATGCAATCATCTTTGAACGTTCACTTCTGTCAAATACACATACCATATAAGTTACAGTTCCAAATAGTCCAATCAGGCAGACGTTAATTATAAAACCCGTCCACGATTTTACTATAATTCCGCCAAAAACAATCCTTACTACACTAACAAGAATCAGATCTGACACCACAATTCTTGTGATTGCTCCATAGAATGACATCAGCGGTAAGTCAATACACCAAGCCGAATATAGCGGGGTAAAGATCAGGAATGTAACAAACCCCAATACCGTAGTTGTTCCAACGACCGCATATAAATCAAGTTCTGTATATGTCAATAAGACAAACATACTAATCACGTTTAATGCGCCACTAATCACCGTCACAATACAAGCAGCTGTATTTTTCAAAGATAGCGTATAGGTATAAAACATTGGATTTGCTACACTTTCAAAAACAAAACCAATCAACGTAACGATAGCAATTCTATTTAAGAGACTGCTATCATTGTTGGGGGTCCACAGCTCAAAGTACGACTCTCCCAATACAGAGAACCCTGCTAAAATGACCCCTGATAGAATCCCCAAAAGCTTCATTTGAAAAATTATTGTATCTCGCACTCCAACTTTATTCTTATCGGCATAAAGCTTCAACAACGTCGGCTGAAAAGGCTGTGTAATTAGTGGAGGAAGCGCAGAACACATTGATGCCACTGTCTTAACAATCGAAAGCTGTCCCATTTTTAGCGCATCCAACATCAAGTTCGTAACCCAAAGATCCAAACCTGTATTCAGAAGATTTCCGATTTGATTAAATGCACTCCACAGCCCCCTACCTAGAAGTTCCTTTACAGCAGAAAAAGAAAACGAATTGCTCCGGCAAACAAGATCCGGAGTTAATTTCTGCTTCACGCCGAAATTGATTGTTCCATAGACAATGCTCGAAAGCAACAATGCAGCTCCAACAAACCATACCTTAGGTTTAAACAAGGAAAAGAGTACTATAAGAATCAACGCCTCAGCGGTGTATGTAACAATTTTCGAAACACTAATATACTGAAGTCTGTTTTTTATGTATCCAGATACCGTATAAATATTAGCGAGCGCAAGAACCATGCAGTTTACTATATCCAAATAAAACAAGATTCTAACGTCATGCAGTAGTTCATCTGGAACCGAGAAAAACGATCTAATATTTTTTGCCAAAAATAGTGCCGCACCTAGGCTAACCGCAATTAATAAAACATCAGCAATTACAACACTGCTATAGAATGAATTCGCTCGTTTCTTATTTCCTTCGTGATAGGCTACTACCACAAATCGTGACGCATATGCATTCAAGCAACTAGTTATTATCACACCATAATTAGCCACTGTCTTTGCCAACGAAACAAAACCATATGCTTCCGTTCCCAATGTATTCGTGATATATGGCGTTAGGAAAAAAGAAATCATGTAGTTAATAATCATTGCAAATACTGAACACAGCATCGCTACAACAATTTGAATTTTATCGCCGCCTCTTGAATTCTTAATTCCCATTTAACCACTCCACTTGTTTTATTATTTCACAATCCGTTCAGTTGCAATAATGGAACACTTAATTTCTCAAATAGCTTTCCACAAAGTCCTTCAAAGACGATACCGTCACAGTTTGTCCGCAGGACTCAGAGCCAATCAAAGCAGTCTGACATCCGGCATTCTGACCCGCCTTGATATCATTTTCCCCATCGCCAATCATCCAAGACTGCGACAGATCAATGTTAAAATCCCGTGCTGCATTCAGCAGCATTCCAGGTTTCGGTTTGCGGCAATCACAGTCAAACTTCAGTTCTGGGCGCTCCCCTTCATATCCCTTATGCGGATGGTGTGGGCAGAAGTAGATGGCATCCAGATATGCGCCTTCTTTGCCTAGAAGTGTCTCCATTTTGTTGTGAATCTCTTCGAGTTCTTCAAAGGACACTTCACCACGGGCGATCACAGGCTGATTCGTAACAACGATTGCCAAATAACCAGAAGCATTGATTTTTTTGATTGCATCTGCAACGCCGTCCATCAACTCAAACTCGGCTATGTTCCGTAGGAACCCCACATATTTATTGATTGTACCGTCCCGATCAAGGAACACCGCTTTCTGCTTGTTCTTCAGATTCTTACCGGAAACGCGACCAGTCTTGTAGTCCTCGCATACAGAGTAATAGCGTTCAGGCGTACCCATGTCCTTCACATACTCAGGACTATCGTAGCAGAACATCTTTCCGGTACCCGCCAACGGCTTAAGGAGCTGCCGATCCAGGTCAACCTTGATGGGTTTCCCGTTCTCTCCAACGGTGCCAACCTTGTCCGCATCAATTCCTGACCGCTCCAAGATAATTGGATTGATTACATGAAGTCCTGCATTCACACGGTTGCGGTAGTATTCCGGGCGTTCATCTTCCTTCGCCAGCCATTGCTCGACAGCTCCATTTTTATCAGCAATAATGAGTCCGCTATCGTAGGGATGGCTATTTGGATGTGTGAAAAGAGTAACCAAACCGCCATGCTGTTTATGAAATGCAACGAACCGGTTGAAATCCACATCGAACACCGCATCTGCATTCAGCAACAGAAAATCCGAATCCAACTTATCCTTGATTTTGAAAAGCGCACCAGCATTACCCAGCGGCTCCTTCTCAAAATAGTATTCAATATGAACACCAAAGGGTTTTCCTGTTGCCGGAGATACGCCTGAACCATCTCCGAAATAGTCCATGATGATGTTTCCGAGATGAGAAACGGTCAAAATAATGTCTGTGAATCCTTGGTCGCGCAGACACTCCAGCTCACGTTCCAGAACAGGCTTTCCTTCGATTTTTATCATCGGCTTGGGGATATCACTGGCAACAGAGGAAATCCGAGTGCCCCTGCCGCCTGCCATTATTACTGTTTTCATTGTTTTATATCTATCAATACCTCATGCTATTACATTTCTACTCTTGATAACTGCAGGAACACCAACTGCAATCGCGTTTTCCGGCACATCCTCTAAAACCACAGCATTTGCCCCAATAATAGAATTATCTCCTACACTAATATCTCCCAAAATAACTGCTCCCGCACCAATCATCACGTTATTCCCAATTCGAGGCGGCAACCCAGGTTGTTTGTTTTCTGCCCATTTGCATCCAAGTGTAACATTACCGAATATGCGGCAATTCTCGCCAATCGTACATAGCTCATGCACAACGCATCCCACTCCGTGATGATAGAATACTGTTCCTTTACCTATCCGCGCTTGCGCTGATATTCCATTTCCGCATAGCACGTTATACAGGATTTCTATGAGCCTTGCAATGTGGTGTGCCCCCCCCCACATACAATTGGTGACTTATTCTCCACAATTTGCTATTCATAACTTTCCTCAATTCTTTGGTTCATACATTTCCGGTGTATAATGAATAACTCTCGTTCCACCGTCTTCAAATTCAAACGGAATATACATCAAATCCCGCATTGCCCAACGAACAGCATCCTGGTGATCCGGCTGCACATAGAACACAAGGAATCCTCCGCCACCAGCACCGAGCAGTTTTCCACCCAGCGCGCCGGCAGCCATGCCTTTTGCGTACAAATCATCAATGCTATTAGTCGAAACAGCCGAACCGGTTTGACGTTTCAGTTTCCAAGTGTGATCAAGCATTCTGCCAAAATCATCGAGGTCAGTGTTCTTGTCGGTCAAAACACGCTCCGCATCATCAACGAGCGCAAGCATTTCCTTAAGTTGAGCAGTCTTATCCTGCTTACCTACAGCGTTTGCTTTCTGCACATCAGAAGAGAAACGAGTAAAGCCCGTAAAGAACATCATCAGATTTTTATTAAGCTGCTTTTTACGATCCGGTGAGATAATAACCGGCAGCACTTCGTAGCCGTCCGCATTGAAATTGATTCGGTTAAATCCGCCAAAAGACGCTGCAATCTGATCTTGCCAGCCACCGGCCTCCTGGCACAGGTTGCGCTCAAGGTAAATTGCTTCGTCCGCCAACTTTTTCTTGTCCGCATACTTGCCTTTGAGTGCGTAAAATGCGTTCAGCATTCCAACAGCGAAGGAACTAGATGTTCCCAGGCCAGAACGTGCAGGGAGATCGGCTTCATATGTAAGGCGGATTTCGTGCATGTCAAGCATCTTCATCGCATTTCGAATCGCCGGATGCTGAATATCATCGATGTTTGTTACACGCTCCGTCTTTGAGTAGGAAAGCTCTGTAGAATAATCAAAGAACCGCGGCAAATGACGAACGTTCACATAGCAATATTTGTCGAAGGTAGTGGAAAGGACAGCACCACCATTCTCCCTAAAAAAGCTTTCCATATCGGTGCCACCACCGAAGAAGGACATCCGAAATGGTGTTTTCGTGATAATCATTTAAATCTCTCCATATTCAGTATGTTTGTAGTTTTTTCTTAATGTAAAAGTTAAATCCCACAGTCTTTAAGGAAATCTTCAAAAGACAAATAGACCGGGTCAGACGCCAGAAAATTTTTACAGACATCTTCATAATCATCACCTGTTAAGGTGAAGAAATTTTTATGTAACTCTATGCTCTCTTGTGTTCGAGGAGCATACAACCAATAAAAACCGTCCTTCATTTCTTCAACTGTTGGCCGCCGTCCGGTATTATGATAAATTTCCAATGCACATTTTTTTGCATCGTCCACCCATCTATTTTTTCTTTTCTGGTAATACTCATCCAGTGTGCAAATAACTCTTGCCGGATTTCCAGCGATTACAACATTATCAGGGTACCCCCCCCCCGACAACGGATCCAGCACCCACAATACAATTGTTTCCAATCGTCGTTCCTGGAAGGATAATTGAATTCATTCCCAAAAAACAATTATCGCCAATTTTTGTTGGCGCCGTGCCTCCAATAAATTCACCAAACACACGACGTGCCACTGAAATCGAATAATCGTGTGCCAAAATAATAACTCCAGTCGTTATCTTACAATAGGATCCAATAGAAATCAGATGCGGTTTTTGAATATCTACCGATGTATGTCTCGGCGAATAAAAAATAGTGTGATCTCCAACGTAAATATTATTTCGTTTAAGATAATTGATATATGCTTCATTTGAACAATGATTAGGATCAATCACTTTTTTAATTAGATTAATCAATTTCATAATTTCCCCTCATTCTTGTAAAATCTTCACACAAAACAGCCACATAGTAGATGAACATTGCCAAAGCCTGTCCAAAATAGTTTTCCATCATGCTCATGATGACAAATAGAAGTTGAATATAAAGCGAGAAGTCCTGTGCAATATTATCCATATCCGAAGCATGTTTCTTTTTGCTGTACGTTTTGATGAAGGTCCAAATGATTGGTATAAACCAAATAACACTACCGATTAGACCTCGTTCAACCAATACCGCCAGATATGCATTATCTATTAATGCACCGCCACCAGCTAAACTGGAATTGCCAACTCCATATCCGAATAATGGGTAATTCCAGAAATTTGATAATGCATTTCCCCATATAGTTTGTCTGCCATTCATCATATTGCCCGAAAGACGATCAAATTTATCCAGCAGACCTTGCATCCCTGGAATCCAATCTACGCCAACCGAAAGCAAAAAAGCGATACCAAGAAGTAGTAACACTATCTTTGAAAATTTGCCTCCGCTTGTGTCAAAGTAAATATATGCCAGCACAAGACAAAGTGCCAACAATGAACCTCTTCGTGTTGTAAACAACACACCTGTTAAAAACAAGGCAACAAGAACGATATATAAAATCTTCGTAATACTTCTTTTTGAATGCTTAGCAAAAATAGCTGCGCATATTGCACCAATTGTCATATACATTGCTGCCATGCTAGTTTGAACCGTAAAACCATAAAAGGAGGCATTATATGTCATCTGATACAGAATATCCGCATGAGAATATGACGGAAGTAACGGAAGGATGATACTTTTATAGGCGTTTGGTACAAATACCTGAATGTATATGCAGATCAAATGAACGACACAAAAGCCAAGAGTTGTCTTCATAACTTTGGTTGTTGTAATGTTCCTACCTATCATAGCTGCAACGCCAAGATAGACAAAAAAATACACGTCATTTATTATTGATGTCCATGCGTCCGCAGAAAGAAAGCACACTAGAAAACCAACATACAAGAATTTAAACAGCGTTAATTCTGTTCCTTGAAGCACTTCTCTTTTCATCAGCAGAATCACAAATGCTATGGCAAATATAGTTGGCCAAAAAATCTTTGGATCAAGTCGAAGGACAAACGATGACGAAAAGAAATAGTGCCACAACACAATAAACAACAAGAGGGCACATCCTTTTTTGGGTCTTCTCTGGTTTATCAGCATTATTATTTTTCCCCTTCAATTTTTTCTAACATGCCCCTTACATTTGCGTTCCAGTCCATATTCTTAGAATAGTACTCGAGAATCTCTTTCTCAAAGGCTCTTGCGGTTTCAGAGGTCATTTCAATCAGGGCATTTTTCCACTCATTTTGTGTGCTACATATAATGCCCGTCTTTCCATTCACAACGAACTGTGTCAGCCCCGCAACATTTGATACAACAACCGGCTTGCCAAACAAATATGCCAGCGGAATAATACCACTTTGAGTTGCTTCAATATACGGTAATACGGCTGCCGTCATATGATGAAGTAGCCATTTCATTTCTCCATCATCGATATACCGATTGATAACTGTGAGGTTATTGCACTGATTAATCAGGCTTTTTTCTTCCTCTGTAAAATTTCCACCGCCTGCTATAACCAGCGGGAGAGCTTTATCCGAAATATCCTGATATACTTTTAATAGATTTCCAATGCCTTTATATTTATCAATCCGTCCAAAGAACAGCAAATAATCGCTTTCTGCATTCATTTCCACAGGCTTAATTTCATTTGCATCTGGCAGATGCGCTCCAAGCGTTATCATTACAGCTTTTTCTTTATAGTGCGGATACAGATTACCAAACGTCACAACACTCTCCGGAGACATCAACACAAACTTATCTACACGTTTATAGAACCTTCTATTTATGAATTCCGTGTATTTCTCCAATAAGACCATCCGCAGGCTTCTGTTATTTGTAGGATGGTGCGTTCCTGCGTCGTGGAGCGTTAAAAGCTGCTTGATTTCGCCTTTCAAAAACATTCCAACATTTGAACATATCACGCTATCGTCCATATACCAAATGAACTCAGGCTGAATATTATTGATTCTGCCCGCTATTTTTTTATAAGGAGACTGATCAATTACTTTCTTTTCTTTATGGTATTGGATGAGATCAGTCTTTGCAATCAAGCTGATGTCTGTATCATGAATTTCATAGGGCATTACAACCTTCACGTCGTACCCTTCTTCGACAAGTGTCTTGTACAACTGTACGGTTAGCTGTAAAATTCCACCTTGCACGTTTGCTGTAAAAAGAGCTATTCTTGCTTTCACGCTGATATTTCCTCCCCACCTATTGTTTCTTTACATCGTTTGCCGATAAACCTTATCCAGTGCTTCCTTATATGTTTTAATATCCAGAATTTGCGCTGCCTTTTCCAATGTAGCGTGATGCAGGTTCTGGTACAGTTCTTTATTTTCCAGAACATCCGTGCAACGCTCGATCAGGACATCGTCATCATCGCTCAAATACCCTGTCTTACCATCATCGACGATTTCCTTCAGTCCATCCGTCGGTGTGCTTACAATCGGCACACCAAGTGCCATTGCTTCCAGAGCGCACATCGGAAGCCCTTCCCATCTCGAAGTCATAATCAGAATTTTAGCCTGCTTCATTGCCCCATATGGGTTGCTGCTATATCCCAGCATATCGATGCTATGCTCCGCATGGTGCTCGGCAATCGCCTGCTTTGTTTCTGCCTCCAAATCGCCTGTGCCGATAATAGCGGCTTTCATCTTCGGATACTTTTCTGCTATTCCAGCAAGTACTTTGACCAACCTCTGGGGGTTTTTTGGGGGGGTCAATCTACCCACATATACAATATCGTAGGCATATTCTTTTTCATCTTGTGCGGCCTTTTTATAGACTTCTTCTGCGTCGATTACGTTATAAAGGATGCTGCTTTTTCCCTCGAACTGTTCATGAAATGCATATCCTTCATATGCAGATTTCGACACCCAAAAAATATGCTTTGCTTTTTGGGCAGCATACCTGTAAAACAACGCTTTCGCAGAGATTCCTCGAGAGTCAAAATTATTATTATGCACATGGGAAATCAGCGGAATCCTTCCGCAAAGCAATGCTGCAAAAAAAGATGCTTTCATGTCGTGAGCATGAATAATATCTGGTTTTTCTTCACGGATAATGCGCTTAACTTCTGACAAGGACCATTCTTTCATCGGCGCAAACCGCACATTACGTTCTTTTAGTGCCTCACGAATTTTCCCATCTGGACTGCAGTAAAACATTTCATACTCTGCATCGTTCTTAAAGCACGCCATAATTTGGCATGCAACGTTTTCCGCCCCTGAAAAACTCGTTCCTGTTAAAAGATGCATGATTTTCTTACTCATCTTACCTATCCTCTACACTCTTATACAGTTTCTTAAGACTTTGAATGGCGTGATCTAGATCGAAGTTCACAACATTATTGCTATTTCTTGTAACCTCGCGCAGTCTTTCGCCTTTATCTACTATGCTCCTCATCTTATCTGCCAGCTCATCTGCGTTCTTCGGGTCAAACAGATAATCACTGTCACCCAACAAATCAGTACACCCACGGATCTTTGAAGCAATACAGGGCAAACCTGACGCCATTGCCTCCATCAGCGCTCCGGGCAGGCCCTCCCTAAAAGACGTAAACACAAAGCAATCACATGCAAGGAGCACTTCTGGAATGTTGCTCTGAAATCCAAGCAGTTTTACTTGTTTTCCAACGCCAAGCTGTTCGGCCAGTTCTACCAGGTACTTTCGGTTTTCGCCTTCACCACAAATTAGATAATAAAAATTGAGATCATTGGCCTTTGCGAGGGCACGAATCGCCACTTCCTGATTTTTGTTGTCATTAAGTTCTCCCACAGATACAAAAACAAATGCACTCGGGTCTATGTTCCAGGTCTTTCTCAGAGACAAACGAATCTCCTCACCCTTTTCTGTTTTGCGTTGTTCCTTATCAAATTTTGACAGATCAACTCCAACACCAGGAACTTTTTCTACTCGACCATTTTTCTTTAACCGGAATTTTTTTGCCTGAACATAATCTGCATCATTTATTGTGATAAGCATATCCGTAAAGTGCGCCATATATCTTTCTATCGGATAGTAGCAAATCCAATTTTTTATGGGGGCACCTGTCCAAAAATGAAATCCATGCGCCTCATAAATCACATACGGAATTTTAGCCTTATTTGCACAGATTCTTCCTAACACACCACCAATCGGAGTATTGCAATGAACCACATCGTATTTTTCTCGCTTCATCAGATCGAGCAACTGTTTTTTAGCAAGCGTGTAGTTCTTCTTTGCTAACGGATTTCTGTCGCAGTCTATGTGTTCTGCTTTAATTCCGTATGTTTTGCAGTCTTCTTCATATAACTGTTTGTCTGCGTGATCCATATTGCTGACAATCGTAAAATCAATATTCAATTGTCTTGCTGCAATAATCGCCGAACGCATAAACCCGTTTATTCTCCGTCCTGACTGACTCGTTACATATAACAGCTTCATTTTCCGTCTCCATTATTCAGAACAGTTCCATAAAACGATTCATAGCGTCGCCTGTTGCATATTTTTTACTACCATACTGGTAAGCATAGCTACTCATCGTATCATATTCTTCTGTACTCAGTTTCATAGCTTCCTTTAGCTTATCCGCAAACTTTTTATTATCGCCCGCCTCAACAAGATAACCGCTCTTCCCATCATCCACCTGCTCCGGAATAGCACCCACAGCAAACGCAATGACAGGTCGGCTATACTTGTAAGCGTCGATAATAATGCCGGACTGAGAAGCAGAATTATATGGAACGATTACCCAGTCACAGTTAATGAAAGCCTCCCGCATTTCTTCATCAGTGACATAATCATTGTTGAGCTTTACATTTTTCTCTTTTGCAAGTTGCTCAACAACTTTCTGCATCTGCGGATCAACCCGACCAATAACATCAAATTGAATATCCGGGCACAGGCGAACAATCTCTAACAGGTTATCTGCACCTTTGTAAGGATTGATTCTCCCAAAGAAAAGAGCACGACTACTATGTACCGGGGACGTATATGCTGGATATCTACGCCACAATTCCAGATACTTTACACGGTCTGCGCTGATTCCGTAGCGGCCGATCATATCCTGAATATAGGTTTTGTTGCGCAGGACAATCGTATCTGCGAACTTAACCACAGCCTTGTTCATCAAATCAACCATCTTGACCTGACTGTCTCCTTCGTGTGGAATGACCTCGTGGATTACCTGATAGGTCTTGGCTTTTCCAGACATAATCATAATCGGAAGATTCCACGTATGCAGACTTTCAAAATAAATTGCGTCAAAATGTTCCTTGCGGATACGATGAATAATCGAAACCAACAGTGGGAGATTGAATGTTTTCTTTGTTACACCAGGCCTTTCCGGGCAGTCAACCAGCCATGTATGATCTGATTTCTGGAGTTCCACCTTCGGAGTCTTGATGCAAAGCAAGTAAGCATCCCAGTCACTTCGATTTCTCATTTCTTCGTACATTCCAAACAACGTATCCTGATGATCCGCATTGTCTGAAAATGTCACTAGAAGTACTTTTTTCATCTCGAATTCCTCTCCCACTAAAACAGCCCAGACTCATCTCAAAGAGTCTGAGCCACATTTTCTCAGCTACACGCTGAGTTATTTTTTGCTCGAATCAAATTTGTCAAAAATTCAAAGCTAGAGAACATCGCCTTTCGCAACGAGTCAATTGCAACTCCTGTCACAAAAATAATAGCGGTAACTGCAACAACCCATAAAACGGCGTATGGTTTTTCAATCACTTTCTGAAGTGAAAACAACTTTTCAAAGAGATACGTCATATTAGCCGGATACATATGGAACAGGTACACTCCAAAAGTTGCTTCCGCCAAATAGTCAAGTACTTTGTTGGTCCTTACCTTCCATGAAGTTCCCCACATAAAGAGTCCAATCGATACCATCATAGAAACAGGACGATAATTTCCACGCATGAAATAGCAACTATACTCTGCGGCAAATGATATCTTTTCCCCTACTAAATCAAGTACAATAATACTTATAACGGCAACACTGTATGGAATCAGTATCAATGCCTTGAATCCTGATTTATGATTTTCATACGTTATTCCCATTCTTTTAATCATTATCACAATTGAGTACAGCATTAAAAACGCAAGTAAATTATTAGCGCCCCAATTAATAAACGGAACAATTGTTGAAACACTCCAAATCACAAGCATGACTGTCGTAAACTGCTTTAGGACATCCACAGAGAACCCCATAAGTGCTTTGTGATAGAAAGGCCAGATCAAAAGAAAAATCATGTACGTTGTTGGGTACCACCACATTCCTGTCAGTGTTGGAAATACAGATTGGAGCAGTAATATTTTGCTCTGCCCCCCCCGAAAATAAATGTGCCAATACACATCGAGAGTCCGTAAAATAAAACCGTTTTTTCAATTTTCCAGCACGACCTTGCCGAATAGTTGAGATCTACCTTTTCATCTGGTTTTTTGCTCAGAAACCACGCCGAAACCAAAAAGAACAGGTTATTGCCAATAAAAGCGTTGTTCCCTAGTATCTGCAATGCAAGTTTATTACCTGTTATTCCTATAACCTGCGTGTCAATGTTAAATGCATTCTTTGCCACAAGATGATGTGAAACAATCATGAGCATCGCAGCTATTTTTAGAATCTGAAAGTTTGCTTCTTTGTTTTTCACAATATCACCTCATATTTGCTTAAGCCGTTTATTCCTTATATCGTCCTCAGCATTGTAATCTACACACAGCCGCTATGTCTTGTACCACAAAAACAAGCGTTTCTGCGGCTTGTACTGCTACAATAGCTACAGTAAGTCATGTGCTTATTCCAGACCCCACTCATCCACGCTACAGTAGCTCCCTTGCTTTTGCCGGATCCCCCCACACGAATGAGTATCTCTGCGACCATGTGTTTATCATCATCTTGCTCACACCCGACTTGTTATCTTCAAGACCGGGATGAAATCGCAGATGAGGTTATCATTGCTCCGTCCCGAAACCACTGTGTAAATATCAGCACATCTCATCACAGTGCCATCTGGCATAAACCCGCGAGCTACCGTCGCATCCATAAAAGTGCTTTTTCGGGGCATAAAAGCTTCAATTCATACTCGTTTTGCCCGCTCTCACGCCCATATTCTTGGCATTTTGCACGGTTATAAGCAGCATTTCGGCTTCACACAGGACAATCTGCCAACTTTCCGGCTTAACGCTACTGTAAAAGCTGCTTTTATGCCTGACCCCACTCCGGAATTTCTTCTAATTTTTAGCAGTCTGAAATGTGCGAAAACGTCGATACTTAGTGGTTTTCTCCACTCATAGCAGTGGTTTGACCCTCAGAAACGCCCTCTGTACTCTCCGGCATAAACAAAATCTTCACGGTTGCCAGCATAATCTTCAAATCCTCGATCAGGCTGGGATGTGCAATATACATCAGATCCATCTGCAGCTTATCGTAGGGGGTGGTGTTATACTTGCCGTACACCTGTGCATAGCCGGTCAAACCAGCCTTTGCCTGCAGACGCAGCGCAAACTCTGGCATCTCCTCGCAATACTGGGCGGCGATCTCCGGGCGCTCCGGGCGGGGACCAACAACAGACAGGTCACCCTTCAGGATGTTCAGCAACTGCGGCAGCTCGTCCAGACGGCAAGCGCGGATAATGTGACCGACCTTTGTAATGCGGTCATCCTTGTCGCCGGTGGAAAGACGTGCTACGCCATCCTTTTCTGCATCCACACGCATGGAGCGGAACTTCAGAATTTCGAACTGCTTGCCGTCCTTGGTCAGGCGAACCTGCTTGTAGAAGGCGGGACCACCATCGGATTTGACCGCAATGGCTGTGATCAGAAACAGCGGGCTCAAGATAATCAGTGCCACCAGCGAGATTACAATGTCCATCGCGCGCTTGATGAACAAGAATTCCGGGCTTGCCATGTAGCGACCGACGCGCAGCATCGGCAGATGGAACATATGCATGGGCCACGCGCCGCTCATAATAACGTCGCCAACGCGGGGAATGACGAACATATTGATGCCCTTCCCTACGCAGTGTTTCAGAATAATGTTTCGCTCATGGCTGTGAACACCACTGACAAAAACAGTCTCCATGTCGTCCAGAATGCTCAGGTCTGCCAAGCACTCCGACACGCTCAGGGTAACCTGCACGTCGTATTTCTGGTTCAGACCATACTCGTTGATGAGCTTTTCCATACCATGACGTACATCGTAGACAACTGCGGTCTTCTGCGGCGGGAAGGTCGTATAGTACCATTTATGTGCACAAGATGCCCAGATCGCGGCCATCACCAGCTGCCCTACAATTGCCGCAATACCCGGCAACAGATTGCAGAGCTTTGCCGACATCAGGCAGATTACAATGTATAAGATGCCATCGGTTGCCATCGCACCAAGGATCTGGCCGTACACCAGCTCCGAGACCCGCTGCATGGACATCCAGAACGCATCGTAGACCTTGCCAAGTACAATGTACAGGATAAAAAACAGGCCTAAAATCGCAAAATGACCCTCCCATGCCAGATTTGCATAGGTCTGGTGCGAGTAGTACAGGAACCAGCAGGCCGCAAACGGCAGCTCGATCATCAGAACATTCAGGATCTTCACGACCCTCAACATCACATCATGCTGAAACTTTGACATAATCCTCTCCAATAACTCCTTTAGATTTTCTTTTTACGACCCAGATTACAGCAACTGTTTTGGGTCGCGTTATTAACTACACAAACCGATATCTTCCCCCGTTTTGTGGTTAGCCGAAACATTCAGTTTTTCGCTTTCCCTATGAGGTCCTTGTGCCAACTCCAACCGGCGCGGTCTCGAATCCGCTTTCTCCCACCGCATCCCGATTGCATCCAGCTTTGCAATCCGCTCCTCTGTCAGAACAGCGCAGCTTTTTTCAGGATTCTGGCGGGTGTACCTCTGCCGCTTGACCCAATTTCCGAGGTTGTAACCGCCCGGCGACACATATTCTGCCGGGACGTTCAGGTCGCCGTGGGCATCAAAGTAGCGCTTCGCTTCCTGATATCCTTCGTTCCACTGGCGGTCATTGCGGTTGCCCCAGTACATTCCGATACGGTTGAGCCGTTCGACCTGTTCGTCCGTCAGCTTTCCTTTCGGGTACGCCCATTGCTGACTTGCGACCCATTGCCCCAGCCGTTCACCAGCCGCTGTCACATAGGAACGCGGAATGTTCAGATTGCCATTCTCCTCGTAATAGGCAGCGGCCAGCGCATAAGCCTTTTCCCACTTGGCATCGAAAATGTTCCACACCATACCAAGCTCATCAAGCTGCGCGATGCGCTCTTCCTTCAAGCGTCCGTTCAGCTTTTGCTGTCTGGTCTTGATGATCCACTGCCCCAGTGGATAGCCGTCCAGGTCGGTGTATTTGCCGGGTACCATCAGATTTCCGTAGGTATTGCGATATTTCTTTGCGACCTCAAATCCGTGTTGCCACGCAATTTCCTTTCGGTTGCCCCAGACCATGCCGATGCTGTCCAGCCGTTGAATCTGCTGCTCGGTCAGGTTGCCTTGGATCTGTCCCTCACGCACCCGGCGCTGGGTGACCAGCCACACGCCGAGGCTCAGACCACCGGGCGTGGTATACAGTTTCGGGACGTTCAGGTTGCCGTGTTCCGCATAGTAGATGCTTGCCTCGGAGAAGTAGTGCTCCCAACCGGACGAAAGGCTCGCCTGCAGCTGCTCGAACAGCACCCGGCAGTCATGCACCTGCTCGATGACCTCGAATCGCTCGGTGACGATCCTATCGCCCTCACCGTTGGCATAGAGCCGGTGGACCGCCTCCTGCATCTCGCCTTGCAAACCGGAAATACTGGTCAAGCCCTCGAAATTGTTGACAACATCTAGGATAAGCGGCGTTGTATTATCCCCAGCGGTCAGGGCACGTCCTATCTGCTGCTTGTAGATAATGGGTGAAATCGTTGGACGGAACAAAATGACACCGGAAATGCCCTCCACATGGACGCCCTCGTTGAGCATATCGATGCAGAACAGCAGCTTCAGCCGGTTGGTCGTATCCGTCTTGAAGTCCGCAAACGCCTTGTCCGTATTCGGGTCATCTGAATAGGCCTGATACACCACAACGTCCGGGTTGACCCCGGCGAACCACTCCGGCACATGGGACACCATCTCGTCCATGTGCTCCTTGTTGACGCAGAACACAATGTACTTGCCAGCCTTATTCGTGATATGATGGGCAAATACTTTATCCAGGCCGTCTGCCTGCTCCAGTGCGCGGCGCAGCGCGTCCAGATATTTCTGATTCACATCCTGAATGCCCGGTGCCCGCAGGTTGTCCACCCGTGCCTGATACTTTGCGAGGGCTTTCTGGTACTGATAAACCGTGGTCACATATTTCGGGGCAGGCAAAATCCCCCTGACGACTGCTTCGCCAAGGGTCATGTCACTCGCAACACGGCTATCGAAAAGTTCTTCGGCCATATCGCGGTTATTATCCAGATATCGGATGTTTGTTGCCGTCAGCCCCAGAAGCTTTGCATCCGGGCACAACTTTAATAAAGCCACTGTGCTTTCGCCCCAACATTCAGCACCGGCACGGTGGAATTCATCGAGTATAATATAGGCGGGCTTTTGCGCCGCAATTTCGTCCAGCTGTGCCTGCGTACAGCACATCAGTTTGGCGTAGGTATAAAAGTGAACGTTTGCCAGCGGAAAATCCGGGTCGTTCCTTTTCAGGCTCTCCAGCTGGGTCTTAAAGATATATTCACTGGGAGAAAGCCAGATCACGACCTTCTCCGGGTTGTCCTCGATCAGCTTGAACGCAATATAGCTTTTTCCGGTGCCGGTGGGATGAACAATGGCAGCCTTGCCATACTGGTCCATCATCCGGACTGCCGCATGATATGCTTTCTCGTTGTGCTCAAACAGACGCAATGCCACCTTGTTCACCCCTTCCCGCAATAAAGGGGTATCCTCCACAGTGATAATGAAAGACCATGTGCAAAATCCGGCGTTATTCCATTGGATTTAATGTTTTCCCGCCCCTTATAGACACCTGATGGGAGAATATCCGGTTCATCTCCCGGCGCTTTCGGCTCAGGTCAGAGTGCACATAACGCTGCAAGGTGATGTTAGCGTTAGCGTGTCCTAACAATTCGCTGAGGGTCTTTACATCGCACCCCGCCTGCAGACAGGTCGTCGCAAAGGTATGGCGTAGCGCGTGCGGACGTACTTGCCGGACAGTTGCCTGCTTCAGATATGCCTTGATGCTTTTCCGGTAGCAGCGGGGTTCGGTAGGCTTGGACTCGTTTCCGGACAGAAACCATGTAGAATTACTGGTATTTCCGCGCAGCTTTTTCAGGATAACAAGCAGTTGTCTCGGGATTGGAATTTCCCGGCGCGAGGTGCGGGTTTTCGGCGTTTGGATGACTACCTTTGTATGACCGTTTCCACAGGAAATTCGACAGACCGTCCGATTGATTTTCAGTATTCCAAGTTTTAGGTCAAAATCACCCCATTGCAGGCCGCAAATCTCACCAATACGCAGACCTAATTCAAGCCCCAATAGTAGCCCAATCTTGCGCGCTGTTGGATTCTCCTGCACATATTGATAAAGCCGTTGCTGTTCCGTGGGGGAGAGTGGCTCAGAAATTTTATCAACAGCTTTTGGCAGTGCTACTTCCAGCTCCATCGGACGGATCAGGCGTAAATGCGCGGCATATTTGCAGATGCGTCGCAGCATCGAGAGGCATTCCCGGGCAGAGGATTTCCCCAGTGGCTTGTGTGCAGCATCCATAGGCGTGATGATCTGCTGCATGGCCTGTTCCAGAAAGCTTTCCTCAAGGGACGCAACGGGCACTTTGCTCAAAACAGGAAGAAGATACTTGTGCAGGGTGTACGAATAATGCGCATAGGTGGATTCTTTTATACTGTTCCGCAGGGAGTGCAGCCATACTTCAGCCAGTGCTTCAAAGGTCAGGTCGGTTCTTTTCAGGTTGTAGAAGCCCGCCTCGGCTTTTTTCTGGATCAGCACCCGTTTGACCTCTGCATAGACTATGCCGTAGACGTAACCCCACTGGATTTTGCCCTCCGGCGTGCGCGCCTTGATGTACCGGCCTTCCCACCGACCATCCTTGCGTTTGTGAATGTTTTCTCCCCGTCGTGCCATTTTGTTTCCTCCTGCGGCTTGGACACCCACCTGACCACTTATTTTGTCCACCATCGTTTATAGCTGGGTTTTTCATGCAAAAATGGGCAATGTGCAATAAACTTTCAGCTTCTGCGAGTTTTTTTCTAAGGTCAGGTGGGATACATTTGTATGGTTTTCTATTGATTCCCAGATATAACCATGATAAAATAATAGGAGAATTCAAACAACGATGTCGAAAGATCGGTATCCTCCATTATCACTGTGGAGGATACTTTTTTGTTAAAAAAATCTTTACTCACCATTACGCAGCCGCGTAATGGCCATATCATAAAATACTTTTGCAGTATACGCAGCTGCGTATACAAAACCGCACGAACTTCTGTACCATCATATTGAGGTGAACTTTATCATGACTGTAAAAGATGCCGTTGCCAAACGCTTTGAACAGCTCTGCGATCAACGGGGGATATGTCCCAACGAATTGGCGACCCGCGCCGGTGCATATTCCAAAATCGATTTATTGTTTTACTCATAGATATATTTTTATTCTACAAACTGCACCTCTTGCGAACACAAAAAACGCGTGTTATACTGAAGCCATCAAAAAACATTGGAGGTGTCCCCTATGCCCCGTCCCAAAGGAAGCAAGAACAAGACCAAGACCGTAAAAGCAACCGTTGACTTTGCTGCGCAGATTGCCGAAAAGCAGTCCGCAAAGGAAGCCGCTGCTGCCGAAATCGCATCCATCACTGCGAACATCGATGCGCTGAAAGCTGACCTGAAAGCCAAGAAATCCGAGCTGAAATCTATCGACAAGGAAATCGCCAGAATCGAGGCTAAAAAGGTCAAGGCTGAAACCAAAGCAGCGGAATCCGCAAAGAAAGCTGAAGCAGAGGACGTGCTGAAAAAGCTGCTGGCAAGCGGCGTGAGTGCAGACGATATCCTCGCAAAGCTGAAGTGATTTAAAATTTCTGACGCAGCAGTTGACGGAAACATCTACGTCGCAAGCAGTGCAACTTGGTACCAACTTGCGATTTTTGAATCGGATTTTTCAAAATCCAAATTCAAAATGCTTGTTGGGCTGTGCCCAAACCCCTTGTGTTCTGCGTCCGGTGGATGCAGGCTGCGCATTTTTGCAAAACGCTTTTTTGATCTGAGTGCCGATGCCTGTGGTATCGGCACTTTTTGCACAGATGGATTCCGGGAAGCAGAAAATAGTGCTATGCAGCACATCCGGGATTGTGCTATACTTGATTTACATAAACCTGTTTGCCCTAAAAAGTTGGAGGTGTTCATGGCTACACGAACCATTTGTTTTCCCATATCCGGCTACCCCTATTGCAAAGAACAGCCGGTGACATTCACATGGCTAAACGGTAGCAAGCGGCAGAATATCCGTGCCGTCCATGATGCCGTCCATACAACAGACCCGGATGTTTCCATTCTGGAAATCAGCTCTGCATCCGTTCAGCCGGAGGGTGAGGCTGTTTCATCTCTGCGGCTTCTGCTGCGTCTGGATTCTGTTGCGCAGGATGTGCCCATCAGCACGGTTTTTGAAGCCGCCAAGGTATTTGAACATGGTGGGCCATTCGCTGACCTTCTGACCTGTGCGCCATCCAAAGTCCATAAGGACACTCGGCTGCGAACCAATGGAAAGCTGCTGCGCTACTCTTTGGAAGGAAGTGAGTATCCGATAGAGCCGTACCCGGATTCATTTTTTGAGTGGCTCTACTGCCGTGCGTTGAAGCAGTTCCCTGAAAAGGCTGCGCAGCTGAGCAGATATAATGCCTTTTCTGATATTGCTGCCGCAGCGGATTCTAAAAAATATTATGGCGATTCCTCGCGGGCAGCTGCAATCTATGTAGGACTTGCAGCGGCAGGAAAACTTCCGTGCATCGATTCCTATGAATCATTCATTGCGGAAGTTTACACGGAGCCAAAGCCCTTGCCCAAGTCTGGAAAATCTGAGACTGCTTCAAAAAAGACACCCGAGGTTTCTGCACCAGCAAAGGAGATTCCGGTAGACGAATCGTCGCAGTCCGATAATGCAAATATTCCGGACGGTGCACAGATGGAGCAGATCCTTGAGCTGCCCAAAGCGACCTGTCTGCTCCTCTCTTTGGCAAAAAATGCTGGTCTTTCTGCAAACAATTCCAGTGAGCTGGCGTATAAGGGAAAGGAATTTTTTCTTGCCGCTTATCAGAAAGCACTAAAAAACAAAACGCTCCAAATCAATATTCATAAGAACAAGATTACTTTTCCGATGGAGGAGCATGACAGCGGATTTCATGCGGTCGGAGTACTGACCCGTTCGCCTGCTTGGGAATACGGATGGAAGTTCAACTATCTGGCCGAGAATACACCCGGAGCAGAAAAGCCCGAAGTCAAAGCAAAAATCCAGAAGCCTTTGACCGCATTGGAGCATCTGGAACGCTGTGGGTATAAAATCGTTCAGCAGGTCGTGCCGGAAAAACTCCCACCGATTGCTGTTCAGCGGATGGCATGGAAAACAGGCGAGGCTCTTTGCGACCCGGTGGTGGTGGATTTCTTGCAGTTTATCCGAACACATATGCAGAGCGACGGCTCTTTTTCGTTCCGTATTCCAAAGGGTGCGTCCAAAAAATCGTTTGCCACACTTTCAGAGATTGCTCAGACGTGGGACAAAATGGGACTTTTTGCAGCCATTGTGATTTATCCGCAGAATATCGTCTATGAACTTGCGCAAAATGAAACCGTCCGGCATTTTTTGAGCGGAAAGTGGCTGGAGCTTTTTGTAGAGCATCAGGTTCAGCAGATCCTGAACCACTATCGGGAGGAGCAGGGCGCTGAAGTTTCGGTTTGCTCCAATGTGGTCCTTTCAGAAACGGCATCCGTAGGGAGCACGCATGAGCTGGATGTCGTGTTCTCCATCAATGGAAAATTTTTCTGGGTAGAAGCCAAATCCTCCAGCCGAAGCATTGATTATGGAAAATATGCTTCTCTGTGCGAAAAGCTGAATGTGACACCAGAAAGCTTGCTTTTGGTCAACAGCGATTTGTCCGTGGAAGAGTGCGAAGGTGTTTCTTATTTCTGGAATTACCGTGTTGCAAATTGTGCAACGATCACGCAGGAACTGGAAAGCATGATTGCCAAACAAATTGAAAGCACCGGAAATGCTGTTCTGAGTACAGACTGAGCAATAAGCAAAAATGATATGTACCCCCAATACTGGACACCCAGTATTGGGGGTACATATCAAAACCGAAAAGCAGAAGCTGCCGCACAAAAATACGGTGCGGCAGCTTCTGCTTTTTATCTGCTGCGTCCCCTGCGCGTGCCGACAGTTTCGTTCCGCCTTATTCCTCCCCTGCGAAAGGTCGTTTTTGCCCGCCGTATTTGTACCCGTAGGGCCGCCCGGCTTTCCCGAGAATGGCTGCCTGTTTTGCCGAAAAGTCGTACTCTGCCCGGGAAAAAGCACCGGAAGACTGCTTCGGCCATTTATTCCGCCGTTTCTTACCGATTTTACAATGTTTTTTGCAAAAAAGGCTTTACAAATGAATTTCAAAAACATATTATATAATTATAGGTTCAACTTCTTTACGCAAATAGTTTCGTACCGGTTCGTATGGGGCAGCCGGATCTGTGCTTTTTGCACTGCTTCTGCCTTACGATAGATCATTGGAGCCCGCCGGTGCAGCCCCGCTGCACCAGATCAAATACAGAAGGAAGGTTATGCATCATGCCTGAAAAGAAAGTTTCTACTCCCGCAGCCGATGCTCCGGCTGCCGAGGGCAAGACCCGCAAATCCACCAAGGCTCCCGCCCGCCGCGGCCGCCCGCCGCTGGCCCCCGAGCTGTATGTAGAGATGGGCGGTGAGCAGTACAACATCACCGACATCATTGACCGCGCCAAGGCAGACTACCGCACCACCCACAAGGTCGGCGTACAGTCCTGCAAGGTATACGTCAAGCCCGAAGAAGGCGCAGCCTACTACGTCATCAATAAGTTCTCCGGCAAGCTGGAACTGTAACTTTTACAGGGTCACAGGCAGCACCGCACTGTTGCCGCGCCCGCTATTCCCACAATACGGCTCCACCAACAAAAAAAGACACCGCACAGCTGTGCGGTGTCTTTTTTGCATAGGCAGCGGCTCAGAACCCCAGCATCCGCCAAAGGGTCTTACGCTCCTCGGTCGGTGTCGGGTCCGGGATCTCGAACACATAGCGCTCGGTGGCGTTAATAACGGTGGTGTTGCCGCGGGTGCATACCCGAGGCAGCTTTGCATCGTAATTCAGGTGTATATGCCCGTGGATGAACCATTTAGGCTGGTACTCGTCCAAAATCTCGTTGAAGCACTCAAAGCCCCTGTGGGCACAGTCGTCCCCATCGTTCAGTCCCTTGGCCGGGGCGTGGGTCAGCAGCAGGTCGATGCCGCCCCTTTTGTGCGCCTGATGCTTCAGCTTGTGCACACGGCGGCGCATGGCTTTCTCGGTGTACTGGTAGGTATCCTCTTTATTATAGCGCTGACAGCCCCCCAGCCCCATGATGCGCAGCCCCTTCCATGTGTACACCTGATCGTCCACGCAGATGCAGCCGCCGGGTTCCCCCTGAGTCTGGTAGCTGCCATCGTGGTTGCCGTGCACATACAGGATGGGTGCAGCGGTAAAGTTTGTGAGATATTCCAGATACTTTTTGGGCAGATCCCCGCAGGAGAGGATCAGGTCGATGCCTTCCAGCCGGGCGCGGGTGTCATAGTCCCACAGCGCCTTGGACGGGACATCTGAAATGGCAAGAATCTTCACGTTCGTATGCTCCATTCTGTTTCCGGTCAGGCCGGCTCATTTCTCCAGACCCTTTACGTTGTCCAGTCCGTTGATCGCCAGCACGGTACGAGTCTTGACGTCCAATTCATCGTAATGGGGCAGCTTGCCGTGTACACAGGCATCCAGCCAATCCATCTCCATCAGCTCTTTGGGGCTGTAAACTCTATTCTCCGGGGAGTGCAGGTTGTCCTCGTTATCATACAGCTTTTCCGGGAAGATGTGCACATTATCCGAGCCCTGCAGCGTTTCCAGCAGATCCAGCAGCTGCCGCGTACCGCTGGGCAGCGCTTCCTGATACTCCAGATCCTCTGCGCCGCTGCGCAGACCCCACCAGTAGTTCACTGCGCGGGTGGTGGCTGCATTGTCCCAGCTGCCGTCAAAAATGGAGCGCACGATTTGCACATAAAAGGTATCCCACCGCCAGATCGGCAGACCCAGCGGCTGTAAGCTGCCGTCCGGCAGTTTGCGGCACAGGCCGTAGTCCCGGTTGGTGTTGGCAGGCTCCCGACTGTCCCGGGCGTAGACCATGTCGATCTCCGGGCAGTCGGCAAAATCCAGCGGATGGGCGGCATCGGGCTGGCAGGCCCAGCGCAGCCAGATACGGCCTGCCGGGCGCACGCTCTTCAGCCCCTGCGCAAAGGCGTTGATCGCAGCGGGCACGCCGTACACGGGGTTTGCCGCCACATAGCCGATGTGCCCGGTCTTGGTCATGATACCGGCCAGCATCCCCAGCAGATAGGTCACTTCATAGGTGCGGGGGTAGTAGGTGCGCACCAGCGGGTGCGGCGCGTTCAGCGAGCAGTTCAGGATGCGGGTCTTGGGGTGCTGCGCCGCCACCTTCAGGCAGGCGTTGTACATCCGCACGCTGGTGGCGAACACCACGTCCGCATTGTTGTGGGCTACTTCCTCCAATATCTGCTCCGCGTCCACCTCCGGGTTCACATCCTCGTAGCAGCTGATATACACCTTGTCCGGGAAGACCTTGGCCAGCGCATCGCGCCCCTCGTCATGCGCACGCACCCATGCGCTGATCTTGGCGTTGTACTCGTGGAGAAACACCACCCGCAGCTCACTGGGCTGCTTGCTGGGGCTGAAGATATTCAGCTTGGACAGCAGCGGCTCTGCGGGGCTCTTGGGCGGTTCCAGCGAAAGCTCCACGCCATGGGGCTCGGTGAGCACCTTCACCTCGTTCCACAGCTTTTCCAGGTTCTGCCGTACCTGCGCCGGGGTGGCGTCGTAGGTGTCGGAGTAGCGGTACACCGACAGGTACACCAGCAGCGCATCACCGGTGGTCAGCCCCAGGGATCTGCCGCCCAAGGCTTCGAACTGCTGGTGGAACATGGTGTAGAAGGCGGCAAAGTTCAGCCGGTCATCCTCCGACCATGCCTCGCCGCTGGCCTTGCACACCAGCGTCTGCAGCTTGCTGTAGCCGCCCAGCTTGGAGAAATGCACATAGTTCACCTTGGACAGCTTATAGAAATCCAGAAACTCGTAGTAGATCTTATTTTCCAGATCCTCGGTGCGGGCGGGGATGAGCCGGGTGACCGTGCCCGGGATCTTGACGGCGCCGTAATACTTGAGCACCGAGACCCGCTTGTTGCCCTCCTGCACATAGAACCGGTTCATGTACTCAAAGGCGATGATGGGAGTATGGATGCCCTCTTCCAAGTGCGCGTCACACAGGTTCGACCACTTGGCAGCAAACTCGGTATCCGGCTCCAGCAAGGGCATAAAGTCATACGAAAAGGCAGTGTGCCGTCCGCTGGTCTTGGTGCCCACAAGACTGTCCGACGGGATCTCCACCAGCCCCAGCGGCTCCTGCGCCACGATATCCACGCCCTTGAGCACATCGTCCAGAACAGCCAGATAGGGCGACTGGCCGCGGGATATGCGGGCACGATAGGCGCGCTGCCCTGCGCGCAGTGCACTTTTATAATCTTCCAGCATAAGAACTCCTTTTTTCTGTAAGCGAAGCGCGGTGCCGCAGTCCCCCTGCCGCACCGGAACACCTCCAGTATACCACAAAAACAGAAATAAGGCAGTATTTTAGGGCTAAAACGGTTGATTTTCCCGGTGGTTTCAGGTACGATAAGAATGATATTCAAAACCGACAGGAGTTTACGATCATGCAGACCATTTCTCTGCCCGTGCTCGAGGCGGGCGAATACGCCGGCGGCATCTGGTATTACGAGCCCCACACCTACCAAAGCTACCGTTACGTTCTGGGGCGGGTGGGCAAGCACCCGTTGGTGTGCATCGGCATCAACCCCAGTACCGCCCAGCCCGGTGCGCTGGACCCCACCTTAAAAAGTGTGGAGCGGCTGGCCGCCGCCAACGGCTTTGACAGCTGGATCATGTTCAACGTCTACCCCCAGCGCGCCACCGACCCCAACGATATGGACAAAGTACCCGACCGCGCCCTGTGCGATGAAAACCTGCGCTGGCTGCAGGCCGTTCTGGCCCAGACCGAGCCCACCATGTGGGCGGCATGGGGCACCCTGATCGAAAAGCGGGACTACCTGCCCGGTCTGATGCGGGAGATGGTGGCTCTGACGCGGGAGCGGGAGATCCCGTGGGTCACCTTTGGCAAGCGCAGCAAAAAGGGACACCCGCACCACCCGCTGTATCTGCGCAAGGATTCCACTCCGGAGCCCTTTGATGTGGAAAACTATCTGGACACCTGTTTCTGATGTCCGCCCCGACAGGAGGAGAGCTGCTTTGACCGCAGAACAGTATAAGCCCATCTATCACTGGTTCAGCGCCCACCCGACTGTAAAGCGGCTGGTCGTTTTTCTGGACCGGTGGCTGCCGCTGGTGCCCTTTGTGTGCTACCCGGTGCTGCTGTGCCTGCTGAACGTCCGGCTCTCGCGGCTGTTCCTCACCCAGAAGCAGGCCGCGCTGGACTTTATGGTGCTCATCGCCCGCTCCGTCTTTGTACCGGGGCTGGTGTTCTGGGGCGGCACGCTGCTGCGCAGTCGGCTGCACTTCCCCCGCCCCTACGAGCAGCCCGGCTTTACCCCGCTGGTGGCAAAGGAGAGCCGTGGGCATTCCATGCCCTCCCGTCACGCGCTGAGCGCCGCCGTGCTGGCGGCGGTGTGGCTGTATTTCTACCCTGCCGCGGGCTGCGTGATGGTGGGCGTTGCCCTGCTCATCTGCTGCCTGCGGGTGCTTACCGGGGTGCATCATGTGCGGGACGTGGTGTGCGGCTTTGCACTGGGCTTTGCGCTGGGCTGTGCCGGAATGTGGCTGCTGTAAGGCCATTCCTACACGCTGGAACGGCCATTTTTGCCCGCAGCGCAAAAAAGTTGAAACTTTTTTCAGATTTTCCTTGACAGAATGCGATGGGTATGGTATTATTTCTCTCGCAGCCTGTGCCGACACAGAACTGCCGCCATAATGGAACCCATTGGGATAACAACGTGCGCCCGTAGCTCAGGTGGATAGAGCAACTGCCTTCTAAGCAGTGGGCCGGGGGTTCGAGTCCCTTCGGGCGCATCTATGTGGTGCCCATAGCGTAGTCGGTTAACGCGCCAGATTGTGGATCTGGAGACCGTGGGTTCGAGTCCCACTGGGCACCCCACCAAAAAGTCCGCTGTTTTGAACAGCGGACTTTTTCTTTTTGGCAGGATACTACAAAAAGTACGGCACCCCGGCAAAGCAGCTGCTTTGCCGGGGTGCCTTTTCTCTTATTTATTCATCTCCTGCAGGATCTTTGCGATCTGGGCGGGGGTATAGCCCTCCTGCCGCAGAGCGGAGGTGATGGCTACATCGTTCTTGCCCTGACTGCGCAGCAGCGCTGCCGTGTAGGGCACCCCGGCGCTGACGGCGCTGCGGCTGCCGCCGGAGGCAGAACCGCTGCTGCCGGTGGCCTTTCCGCTGCTGGAGCTGCCGGACTTTGTCCTCGCAGCCGCTGCCTTGCTGGCGGCCTGTGCGGCCTTCTGCTGGGCGTTAGCCTGCTTCAGCGCCCACTCGCCCTTGGCGATATTCAGCTTCTGGGTAGTCACATTGTTGTTGAAGGCCTGCTGTTTCAGCGCGTCCTGATAGGCGCGCTCGCTGGCGGTGTTATCGTACTGCTGCTGGGTCAGTGCGTCCTGCCGCTGCTTTTCCTGCATCTGCTGGCTCCACTGGGTGTCGGCGCGCTCGGCCTCGTAGGCGCGGTTGCCGGAGTAGATGTTGTACCCGGTGTTCAGCAGGCTGCCCGCCAACGTGCCCAGACCGGTGGTGCCGGTAATGGCCAGCTGCACCACGTCCCCGATGACGCCCAGCACCGTCATGATGTTATTGAAAGTCTGCTGGCGCTGGCTGATTTCCGCCTGCTCCTGCGCGGTGTAGTAGCCGTGCAGGGTGTCCAGCCGGTTCAGGTGCTCCTGATACTGGCCGTAGTCCTTGGCATAGGCGTCGTTGTAAGCCTCGCCTTTCTGCTGCAATTGGGTGTAGTAGTCCTGCAGCTGACGGTCGTACAGGGTCTGGGCGTTCTGCTCCTGTCCGTTCAGTTGGTCCAGCCGGTTCACCAGCTCCTCGCCGCCGCTCTGGTAGGTATCCAGCGCCAGATTGTACAGGGTGGGGATGGCGCTGGCCAGCCCGCCGATCTGCTGCTGATAGGCCTGCTGCGCCGCACTGGTGGCATAGCTGGAACCATATCCGCCGGTCAGGGCAGCAGCCTGTGCCGCCGCGTCCGCGCTGGCGTTGTGGGCGTTCTGGGTATACAGCTGCTCGTACTGGCGGTAAAGCGGGTCGCGGGTGTAGCTGTACTGAAAATTCTCCCGCTCCAGCAGCTGCCCCAGCAGGCTGTTGATCTTATCCTGATAGCTGCTCTGGTAGTCTGCGGGGCGGTTCTGCTGCCACTGCTTCAGGGCGTCGGCCGCATCGGTCACCTGCTGACCGGGGCGGTAGCTGACGTTTGCCATGGCCTTTTCCACATCGGCGCGGCTGTTCAGCCCCTCGGCGCTGTAAGTGGACTGCGCGGCGGGCTGTGCCTGCGTTTGCATCTCCGGCTGCAGCAGTTCCTCCTTCTTTTTGGATGCCATGTAATTCTCCTTTCGTTCTTATAATCCCTGCAGCTTGCTGCGCAGGGTGTCGGACATATTTTCCGTATCCAGATTGGTCAGTACATACTGCAGCTGCTCCTGCATCTGGTACAGATAGCTGCGCAGTGCCCGGGCATCCTCCGGGTCCATGTTATCGCTGAACTTGGGCAGGC
Organism: Faecalibacterium prausnitzii; assembly: GCF_003324185.1. GTDB lineage: Bacteria > Bacillota > Clostridia > Oscillospirales > Ruminococcaceae > Faecalibacterium > Faecalibacterium prausnitzii. The sequence goes on along the minus strand of NZ_PXUP01000005.1, from coordinate 115,214 downwards.
CCAGCTTGCTCAGGCCGTTCATGCTTGCCATGAGGCATCCTCCTCCCATAATTTTCCCTTTGCCGGGGCAATGGTGCGCACAAGACTGCGCAGGGTGATCTGCCCTTTGCCGCGCAGCCGCAGCCGCAGCGACCCGCACCGCCGGGGTACAAAGGGCAGGTCAAAGCTGCGGCGGCGGCCTTGGGCGGCAAGGGCGGCCACCGTCTCCCACGCGCCGCCGTCATAGCTCACCGCCACTTCTACTGTGCTGGTGCATTCAGCGTCCAGCCGCAAAGTCAGCCGGGAGAGGTACCGCTGCTCGGTGCCGTCCAGTCCCACATCGCCTGTGACCAGTTCAAAGGGGATGTCCGTTTCCACACCGTCGGTGCTCTGCCAGTCCGGCTCGCGGGTGGGGTCTGCTGCCCACAGCGCCTGTCCGTCCCACAGATAAAGCTGCCCGCCGGTGCTGGTCATATCGCAGGAGCAGACGTCCTCCTCGCTCCACAGCCCCTTCTCGGTATCGTAGACCAACAGACGCGCACTCTCCCGGGAGATGTGCAGGTAGTACCGACCATCCAGCGCACCGCCCACGGCGCTTTGCACGTTGGCAAGCTTTGCAGCGTCCAGCGCACCGGACACCTTGGTGGGCAGACTGCCGTCCCACGCCATGACGCCGTCCGGCGAGAGATAATACAGCGTCTCGTTCAGCACGCACAGGCTGCGGGCGGCGTTTTTGGCAACGCCACGGCAGCGCAGGCTGGAAAGCTGAAAATCCGAAGGCTTGGAGCCGTACAGCTTGTGCAGGGTGTTCTCCTTAAAAAACAGCGCATAGCCCATGCAGGAAGCCGCCCCGGTAAAAGCGCCATCGCTGCCCACAGTGACGGCGTAGCTGTCTGCGGCAATGCCCCGGTAGCTGAACCAGTTGGTGGGGTCGCCCAGCTTGCAGCCGTAGATAACGTTCTCCCTGCTGTTGCAGCCCCACACCCGGTTGTCACACTCGGTCACAAAATCCAGTTCCGGCACCCGGCGCTCCATGGATACCGTCTGGGCGGCTTCCACGCTGCGGTGCTGTTTGCCGTCCATGCTCTGCCACTGGGCGGCGGCGGCGTTCTGCACCAGTGTGCCGTAAAAATACTCGCCCTGTGGGGTGCAGCGCACCCGCAGCCAGTCCTCGCCCACGTCATACACGATTTGGTCTCCGTTCAGCTCCGGGCTCTGTCCCGCCGCCTCGGCGGCTGCGCCCTGCACGGTCACGGTGTCCCACTGCCGGAACAGCTTGCCCAGCCCTGCCGCCGTGATGCGGCAGTATTCCAGCGGGATGGCCGTCCAGCTGCCGGAGTTTTTGCTGTACATCTCCAGCGTGCTGTCGTACCGCCACGGATGGTCGGCATCCTCTACCCTTAAAAACAGCTGTCCGTCTGCCGGTTCGGCGGGCTCCTCCCGGCCAAAGGCCTCCACCTGATAGGTCTTGCCTGCGGCATCGCAGGGGGCAAAGGTCACGCTTTTGCCCGCTGCCGTCCACAGTGCCCCCAGTGCGGCAACGCTGCCGTCTGCCGTATCAAAGGCCAGCTTGTCCGGGAAGATCAAAATTTTTGTGCCGATGCCCACCAGCGCCTTGCGGCCGTCGGTCACAGCGTCCAGCTTCGTCACCGCCGGGGCGGCGGCATCGTCCGGGGTATAGGTGATATCCCGTCCGCAGACGGTCAGCAGACCGTTCAGGTGGTACATCCCGTTCAGCCCGGTCAATGCCCGCAGTCTGCGGCGCGGGGTGCGGGTGCTCAGTGCGGGGAAATCCCGGGTGGAAAAGTTCACTCCGGCGCTGTACTCTGCCTCCGAGCAGCCGTAGGTCTCGTTCAGGCCACCAAAGGCCCGCAGCAGCTGCCGGGTGTTGGCAAGCCGTATTCTGTCTGCCAGTACCATCGCTTCACCCCCTTACCAGCGCCACTGCGCCCGGCTGCGGGGCGGGTAGTTCTGCCGCAGCCAGACCGCCAACTCTGCGTACAGAGCGTTGTACTGTGCCTGCTCCCCGGCGTAGCGGTCGGTCTCGCCCAAGGCGGCATCCATCTGCGCACACAGCAGGTGCGGGTACAGGGCATCAAAGGGCGGCGGTGCCAGCAGCGTCTGGTCATCCTGTACCGGCTGCTCCCACGGACGGTCTGCGCCCACGGCGTCAAACGCCCCGGCGGCGGTGCGGTCAAACAGCTTTGTGCGCAGCAATGCGTCTGCCTCCCGCAGCCATTGCAGCCGGGTCTCGGTTTCAATGCGGCAGTTTGGGCGCAGCTGTTCGGCACGCTCCAAAGCCTCTCCTATGGTCATCTCATCACATCCTTTTTATAAAAAGCCCGGCCGGGGGCATTTCTCCCAGCCGGGCAGCGCTTATTTTACTGCGCCGCGTTCTCCGCAGCGGCAATGCGGGCAGCGGTCAGCTCGTCCTGACGCTGGCTGTGCTCCAGTACCTCGGCCACAGCGGGCGGCACCTCCACTTCCACGCCACGGCGGATCTTGTAGTTCACGCCGTTGACACTGACGAACAGATCGCCCTTGTAGCGGCTGTTGTCCTTGAACAGCCGGATGCGCACATTCTTTTCAGCCATGGGCACCTCCTTAGTTGGCGGCAGCGGTGGCAGAGTAGCTGGACACGCTCTCGATGCGCACCATGTACTGCTCCACCAGACGCTCGGCGGCGCGCATACCCTTCCAGCCCACAGAGGCGCGCTGGTTCAGCGGGTCGTCGCCGTAGCCCAGCTGCTTGACGATGTGCTCCAGGCCGCCGCCCTCCAGCTCGGTCACGCCGTAGGCGTGGGCACCCAGCACCAGCGTACCGAACACCGCAAGACCCGTCGGGCAGGTGTCGTCCTTCCAGATTTTGGCCTCGCTGGTCTCGATAAAGCGGATGTTGCCCAGCTTGCCGATCTCGCCGCGGAACATGGTGTCGGGGTCGGCGTACTTGTGCACCTCCATAAACTCCTTGCAGGTCTTGAGGTCATAGGCCGCATAGGGGTGGATGATGGCAACGTAGCTGTCACCGATGGGGTCAGCGTTCATTGCGCCCAGCTGCGCCGCTGCCTGAAAGAACAGCTTCGGGGTCAGGGTGCAGCTCTTGTCCAGCGCCTTGCGGCTGGTAACGGCGGTCTCGGCACCGTCTGCGCCCAGCTTGGGGGCATAGATGACATTGGTGCCGCCCGCCAGCACATCGCGGGTGATGCTGTCCATGGTGCGGCCGGCCTGACTTGCCAGCACGCGGGTGGCCTGCACCACGTTGTTGTCGATGGCGGTCATCTGCAGCACATCGGTCAGCGGGGTCCAGCCACCGTACTGGTGCAGGTCGCTGGTGATGCTGGTCACGTTCAGGGCCTGACCGTTGGGGGTAACGCCCTCGGTCAGCGGAGTGCTGGCCTTGGGCAGGCTGTCATACTTGCGGAACTCGATGGTCTTGCCGCCGTTCTGGGGCACAGGGTAGTAATCCGCAAACTGGTCGTGCACAAGGCGCGGCTCCGCCTGATCGATCAGGCGCTTCTCGTAAAAGGTCTTCATCTCCACCGACATGGTGCCGGTGGTGTTGGTCTGCGCGTCCGCAAACAGCTGGATGTTAAAATTCATCATGCTTTTTTCCTTTCTCCTGTCAGGTTAAAGTTCAATTTGTGCACCGTGCAGCACACGGCGCTCCAAGGCCTCCCGCTGGGCGCGGGTCATGGCGGCTACGTCCGGCCGTACCGAGGCGGCAGCGCCGGGGCGCAGGCCGTTTTCCAGCGGACGCGCAGCGCGCTGCTGCACCCGCTCCACTACCCCCTGCTCCACGGTCTGTGCCGTGGTGCGCAGGGCATCCTCGTAGTGGGCAAGGCGGTAGGCGTCCTGCACCCGCATGCCGGGCAGCTGCATCAGGCGGCGCATTTCCGGGTTCTTCAGCTCTGCCTTCAGGTCAAAGCCCGGCTGGCTGCGGCGCATGGCGGCCTCCTCTGCCGCCCAGCGGGCGTGCAGGCTGCGCACCGTGTTCTGCACCGGCAGCGGCAGAGGCGGCAGCATCGGGCGCTCCGGCTGTGCGGGTGTTTCCGGCTGCGGCTCCGGCTCTGCCGGGGTCTGCGGCGGTACTTCCGGCTGCGCGGCGGGGGCTTCCGGCTTCAGGGTGCCCGCAGCCACCGCCTGCCGGGTCTGCTCCGGGCTCAACGCGGGGGCGGCTTCACCTTCCGCAAACAGCTGCAAGTCCATCATGCTCTGCTGTCCGCTGCGGCTCACATCCGCAAAGCGCAGATTGTCCGGGTAACGTTCTGCCAGCAGGGTAAAGCCTGCCTTGGCCAGTTCAAATGCACCCTGCACCCACGGCGCTACCGGTGCCTGTGCCGCCACGGCAAGGCGCGGGCCCTCCGGCTCGTCCCAGGCATCGCTGCGGGCGCTCTCCTCCCCTGCCAGCAGGTACACCAGCGCCTGCATCAGGGTGCTTGCGCCAGCGCATACGATATCCTGCCCGGCGGGCGCGTAGCCCGCGTGACCGGCGGCTTCCAGCCGCAGGCTCAGCCCCTTGGGTCCGTCCAGCTCGCTGTAACATACCTTGATCATCTCACTTCACCTCCTTTCCGTTCCAGTTCATGGCACGGGCAGCCGCCGCCACCGGCAGCTGTGCCGTCAGACCGGCGGTGTCCTGCGCCGTTTGGGTGCCGCCGGGCTGCTGCGCAAGAGCGGCAGACAGTCTTGCCATCTGCCCTTGCAGCTGCAACAGCTGCTGCGCCAGCGTGCCGTTCTGCCGCACCCGGGCGCGCACCTTTTCCACCCCTTCAAAGTCCATCATTTCCAGCGCCGCAAGGGCAGCATCCGCGTTGGCGGGGTCAAAGAAGCCCAGCTTGTAGCACTCCTTGGCGGTCTCGTTTTGGGACAGGCGGCTGAAGGTGCTCTTTTTGGCGGCGCTGACCACGATATCAAAGACAGGCTCCCGGCTGCCCAGCTCCACCCCGCCCACGGCGGGCACAGGCTTTGCGCGCAGCCCCTGCGCCGAGAAGGGCACGAATTCGCTCTCGCCGCGCTGGCCGGTGATGCGGAACACCCGCTGCTCGTCGTAGAACTGCCGCATCAGCTCAATAATGAGGTAGCACTGCCTTGCAAAGGCGCGGTAGGCGCTCTTGAGCATATCCCGGCTCAGCTTGCTGCCCGCCTCCTGCAAGGCAGCGATGGCACTGGCAGCGGTCACGCCGCCGGTGGTGCCGCCCTGCGTCAGGTCACGGTTGCCGCTGATCTCCTTCAGCTCCTCGATGCGGCTGTTGCGGTAGCTCAGGCTGTTGCCCTGCAGGCCCGCCGTTTGCAGCGGACGGAAGGAATCTTCGTTCAGGCGTCCCACAACGTGCACAATGTCCCGGCTCAGGTCGGCAAGCTCCTCCTCGTTTACCCCGGCGGTATCGCTGAGCACATACCGCTGGCGGGAGGCCAGCAGCACGTTCTCGTCCATGGCGTGGTTCATCTTATCAATGGCATTCTGGCAGTCCTTCATCACGTCGATGTAGCCGAACCCGGCAGGGGAATCCTCCTCCACGAACAACGGGTCGAACACAAAGGGGTACTTGCCGTGGTCGTACAGCCCGCGCGCCGCCAGCGCCGGGTCGTTCTGGCTGGCATACAGCACCACGCCGTTGCACAGCTTGCAGTAGTGCAGACGCAATTTGCCGTTCTCGTCCGGGCGCTTATAGTACCAGTCCACCACCACGCTCTTGTTGGCGGTGGCCTGGCCGTCCTCGTGGATGTACCGGGGCACGTCCACCACCCCGGCGGCGTGCCCTGCCAGCTGCGGATACTGCGCGGTCAGCCGGGCGGTGTCCTCAAGACTGAGGTGGAACAAGTCCGGCGAGTCCTGAATATCCTGCACGCCCGGCTCCCAGTAGAGCATGAGCAGGTTGACGCTGCGCACCGCAATGTCACCCAGCCCGCCGCGCGCCGCCGGGTCCCAGAAGATGCCGGTAACACCGGTGCCCTGCTTGAGCTTGCGCCACCAGACATCGCTGTACACCTGCTCGTAATCTGCCTGTTCCAGCACCACCGGCAGCACGCTGGAAAGCGCCTGCGCCGTGGCCTGATCGTCTGCCGCCCGGGGCAGCACCATGGGCTCGGGGTAGTTGTCCATGGCGTCGGCGTGCTTGTTGGCGATGCTGTTGAACAGCCATCCGCTGGAGGGCTGCGCCTTGCCGGGCATCAGCGGGTCGCGGTAGTTTTTCCAGTGTCCCATGCGGAACCACAACTCGTTGTCGATCAGGCGCTTGTCCAGCGCCGCCTTGCCCGCCTTGTAGCGCTGCAGCGTCTGCAGCGCAGCCGCCGCCTCTGCCGCGCCGATGGGCAGGGCTTCTGCTCTTGTATCTTCCATAATCTTTCCTTTCTGTCCTGTTTTTTCAGATGCGGTAGAACCGCGCCTGCCGGTGCAGCTCCAGCGGGTCGTCCGGCCTTGGCGGCGCGGCAGAAGCCTCGGGCGGGCTGATGGGATGCTCCATCAGCACATAGCGGCACTCATCGTAGATGTGATCCTCCTGCCGGGTATCGATATCCTCCACATTGCTCTCGTCGTACACAAGGTTCGGCAGAGTACGGATGAAGTGCTTGCAGCTGCTGAACACCTGCAGCATCGGCCGCCCGTCCGGCGCGAACCGCAGCCGGTAGTGGAACTGCATCTTGCCCGCCAGCCGGGTGTGGTCCCCGGGCTGCCAGCGCAGAAAATGCGGGCTGCGCTCCATCATGGCTGCAATGCTCTCGCCACGGCTCTCGTCAAAGATGGCGGGGTCTGCCACCCCGTGGATCACCCTGCCCCGCAGCAGCGGGTCGTTCTGCTCGGCTTCCCGGATGCGCTTTGCCTGCTCCACCGGGTCGATGCGCAGCCCCTCGTTGGGGCGTCCGGTGCAGCCGTACAGCTCCTTGATGCGGTACAGCCGCCCTTCCTCGTCCACTGCATACCACCCCACCGAAAAGGGCTTGGAAAAACCGAAGTCGTACCCGCGCCAGATGGGCCAGTGCTTGGGGATGGCAAAGGGCGCGATGACATGAGTCCAGCGCTGATCCTGATAATGCGCCGGGTCGTTGCGCCATTCGGTGAACACCTGCCCGGAAAAGCTGTCCCAGCTGCCGTAGAGCAGCGCCTGCTTTTCCGCCTCCGGCAGGCTGGCAAGGCTTGCCAGATACCCGGGGTCGTTGGCCAGCAGGGCAGGGTTATCGAACACGCTGGACGGGATGAATACCCGCGCCCGCTCCATCTGCTGGTCGGTGCCGTCCGGCAGGCGCACCGTGACGGTTTCCACAATGGGCGTGCCGGGCGGGGCGGGGGTGATGAACCGTGCCTTCACCCAGCCGTGGCCGATGCCGCCGGGGTTGGTGGTGGCACGCATATACACCCGGGTGCCCGGCCCGGTGGGGCGGTTGCGGCTCATCATGTAGCTGTACTCGTCCCACTCAAAGTGGGTCAGCTCGTCAAAGCCGATAAAATCGTAGGCTTTGCCCTGATAGTTGGTGCGGTCCTTGGTGTACTGCATGGAGCCAAACCAGATCTTTGCCCCGCTGGGAAAGACCCATACATGGGAGGTAGCGTTGTACTGCGCCTCCGGGAAAGCCCGGCGGTAGTACATCTGGCTCTTATCCACAAGGTCGGAAAGCTGTGGGTAGGTCTTGCGCAGGATCAGCGCCCGGTAATGCGGGATGTGCACCTGCCGCAGCGCTTCGATGAGCAGTGCATCGCTCTTGCCGCCGCCCGCCGCGCCGCCGTACAGTGCCTCCGGCTCCGGTCTGCGCATAAATTCCAGCTGCCGGGGCTGCGGCTTCCACACAATGACTGCCCGCTCGGTTCTGTTCATTCCTTCTCCTCCTGTTCCACCGGCGGCAGCAGCACCACGCCGCACTCTGTCCCTTCCAGCTCTGTGCCCTGATCGTTCAGGGTCTTTACCACACCCGCCAGATCCTTGAGTACGGCGGTAGCCTCCTTCAGCCCCTTCATCATCCCGGGGTCGGGGGTGTTTTCCCGCCGGGCGGCCTTCTGCCGCTCGTTCAGCTCCTTCACCTCCTGCGCCAGCAGGGTGCTCAGGGTGTCGGCGGCGCGGTTCAGGCTCTTCAGCCCGGCGGCGGGCTTTGTCTGCCCCATGATGTTCTTCCTCCTTTCGTCCGGTGTCCCGGGCTCTGTACACAGGATATCACCCGCCCGCCGTGCCCGACAGTGTGCACTTTTGCAGGGCCAGCGGGTATTTTTGCGCGGTTGTTTTCCTCATTGTATATTTTACGCTTTCAAAACACAACGCAGTTTCGTCAGTTTTGTTATCCCGACTGGCGCGGCGCGCAAAAAATGGCCGCTCGTATTTCGGGCACTGCCACCAAAAACGTTCGCTGCGCACTGCCTGCCCTATCACTATAAAGGTACAGTGCCGCCCCACCCGGGGAGTAAACATTTTTCTCGACCCGTGTTGTTTTTCCCTTCCGGTAAGAGTGTATAAAAGGCGTTTTCTTTCCGCTGTGTAGTATCCCTGAAAATATCTTTCAAAAAATGTATCGCCCCTTTTCGCGGTTTTTTAGCAGTCATGCAACATTCAGTCATGTTCAAGCATGTTTTTTTACATACCTTCATCATATTTGTATGTTGGTTGCATCGGCATGAAAAGTTGTGATAATTCGCGAAAAGATTTTGTAACCTTTGGTCCGCTTTTGTAGAAACGTAACAAAACATTTGCACCAATCTTGTGAACTTATTCTCTTGCGGAACACCCCCATACAAGGGTATAATACTGTCAGGGATTACGGATGCATGCGACAAATGCGTCTGTGAATATGCTGTGACACACAAATGAAGGAGATTACTATTATGAAAATGATTTCTCGTCGCGACTTCCTGAAGGCTTCCGCTGTTGTGGGCGCTACCGCTGCTATGACCGCTTGCGGCGGCTCTTCCTCCACCAGCACCGCTGCTTCCAGCGTTGCTTCTTCCACCGCTGCTTCTGCCGCTGCTACCAACGGCTCTGCCAACATCGGCGTCTGCATCTATCAGTTTGCTGATAACTTCATGACCCTGTACCGCGCTGATCTGGAAGGCTACCTGAAGGACATGGGCTACTCCGTCACCATCATGGACGGCAAGAACGACCAGAACACCCAGACCGAGCAGATCAACACCTTCCTGCAGCAGGGCGTGGACGTGCTGGTCATCAACCCCGTCCAGACCACTTCCGCTCAGACCATCGTTGATACTGTTTCTCCCTCCGGCACCCCCATCGTGTTCATCAACCGTGAGCCCGAGGAGAGCGTTCTGGATTCCTACAAGGGCAAGTGCTGCTACGTCGGTGCTGACGCTCGTCAGTCCGGTACTTATCAGGGCGAGTTGATCCTCGAGACCGAGACTCAGGGCGATATCAACGGCGACGGCAAGATCACCTACATCATGTGCAAGGGCGACCCCGAGAACATCGATGCTCAGTACCGCACCGAGTACTCCATCAAGGCTCTGACCGACGCCAACAAGGAAGTCGAGTGCCTGTACGAGTATCTGGACAACTGGGATCAGACCACCGCTCAGCAGGACGTTGCAAACGCTCTGTCTCAGTACGGCGACAAGATCGAAGTTGTGTTCTGCAACAACGACGCAATGGCACTGGGCGCTCTGCAGTCCATCCAGCAGGCTGGCCGCACCGTTGGCAAGGACGTCTACCTGGTCGGCGTCGATGCTCTGGTAGAGGCTGTGCAGAACGTTGTCGATGGCAACATGACCGGTACCGTTCTGAACGACGACGTGGGTCAGGCTACCAAGGCTGCCGAGGCTACCAAGCTGTTCGTCGAGGGCAAGGATGTTGAGAAGTACTACTGGGTCGACTACGTCAAGGTCACCAAGGACAACGCTTCTCAGTACCTGAAGGAAGACTAAAGTTTCCCGGAACCAATGCAAGGTGCGCAGCAGGCCTTAACGGCTTGAACGAAAGCTAAAAAGCGCGTGCGTGCGAGAAATCTTCTCCGCGCACGCGCCTTATTTTAGAAAAAGCTGCCCGCCTGTAAACAACCATAAAGGAGGCTTTTGCGGAATGTCAGAATACCGTCTGGTAATGAAAGGCGTGGTCAAGACCTTCCCCGGTGTCAAAGCCCTGGATCATGCTCAGCTGGAGCTCCGTCCCGGCAAAGTCATGGCTCTGATGGGCGAAAACGGCGCCGGTAAGTCCACTCTGATGAAATGTATGTTCGGCATTTACAAGATGGACGAGGGCGAGATCGAATACGAGGGGCAGAAGGTAACCATCCCCACCCCGCTGGATGCACTGGACCGCGGCATCGCCATGGTGCATCAGGAGCTGCAGCCCATTCCGGCTCGTACCGTGGCCGAGAATATCTGGCTGGGACGCTACCCCACTAAGAAATACGGCATCGTCACTGTTGTGGACCATGCCAAAATGTACAAAGATACCGATGAACTGCTGAAGAAACTGAAGCTGGACATCGACCCCCATGCAAAGCTGGGCTCTTTGAGCATCGCCCAGATGCAGATGGTGGAAATCGCCAAGGCCGTTTCCGCCAACTGCAAGGTGCTGATCCTGGACGAGCCCACCTCCTCTCTGACCGCAAACGAGGTCGAGAGCCTGTTCCGCATCATGCGGGAGCTGAAGGAGCAGGGCGTTGCTCTGGTCTACATCAGCCACAAGATGGACGAGATCAAGGTCATCGCAGACGAAGTTACCATCATGCGCGATGGCCAGTACATCGGCAAGTGGGACGTTGCCAGCATGACCAAGGAAGAGATCATTGCAAAGATGGTCGGCCGTGAGCTGTCCAACCTGTTCCCCCCGCTGGAGAACGTGCCCTCGGACGAGGTCATGATGAAGGTGGAGGACTTCACCTCCATCCATCCCCGCTCCTTCCGCCATTGCAGCTTTGAGCTGAAAAAGGGCGAGATCCTGGGCGTTGCCGGTCTGGTGGGCGCACAGCGTACCGAGCTGATGGAAGGCATCTTCGGCCTGCGTGCCCATACCTCCGGTAAGGTGTGGATCAAGGGCGAAGAGGTCAACATCAAGCAGCCCCGCGATGCCATCCGCAAGAGCGTTGCTCTGCTGACCGAGGACCGCCGTGCTACCGGCATTCTGGGCGTGCTGAGCGTTGCCGATAACATCTCCATCGCTTCTCTGGACGCCCTGCGCAAGGGCCCCATCATGCTGGACAACCAGAAGATTTTGGATCTGGTGGCTACCAACAAGGAAAAGATGGCCATCAAGGTGCCCAGCCCCAAGACCCAGATCAAGAGCCTTTCCGGCGGCAACCAGCAGAAGGTGCTGATCGCCCGCTGGCTGGCCAACAACCCCGATGTGCTCATTCTGGACGAGCCTACCCGCGGCATCGACGTCGGTGCAAAGTATGAAATTTACTGCATCATCGCCGATCTGGCCAAGCAGGGCAAGAGCATTATCATGATCTCCTCTGAAATGAGCGAGATCATCGGTATGTCCAACCGTGTCATGGTCATGTGCGATGGCCGTATCACCGGCTTTATCAACGGTAAGGATGCCACGCAGGAGAACATCATGGCGCTGGCTACCCAGTTCGAGACCGCACCTGACGCAGCTGCGGCAAATCAGTAATTAAGGAGGCTGTCTATCGTGGAAGCTACCAAAAAATTGAATGGCAAGGCTGTGGGCAAGTGGCTCAGCAACAACGCCATTATCATGATGATGCTGGCCGTCACCCTGATCGTTGGCATCATTCACCCCAACTTCTTCTCCGGCACCAACATGATCAACCTGTTCAAGAACGTGTCCATCCGCTACATCATTGCGCTGGGCATTTCCGGCTGCCTGATCACCACCGGTAACGACCTGTCCGCTGGCCGTCTGGCTGGTTTTGCCGCCTGCCTTGCCTGCATTTTTGCGCAGACCGAAGGCGCTTCCGGCAAGTTCTATCCCAATATGCCCACCCTGTCCACCCCCGTGGTGTTCATTCTGGTCATTGCCATCTGCGCCATCGTGGGTCTGTGCAACGGTCTGGTGGTCAGCTACCTGAAGGTGCAGCCCTTCATTGCTACCTTGGGTATGCAGCAGGTGGTCTACGGTATCTGCCTTGTGTACACCGGCGGTACCCCCATCGGCTCTCTGAACTCCAACTTCACCGCACTGGCAAAGGATACCTTCCTTGCCATTCCCGTGCTGATCTGGTTCGCCCTGATCGTGGCCTTCTGCTTCTGGTTCCTGTATAATAAGACCCGTCACGGCAAGTATATGTACGCCATCGGCGGCAACGAGGCTGCTGCTGAGGTGGCCGGTGTCAACGTCAACGCTACCAAGATCCGCATCTACATTCTGGCTTCCTGCATGTTCGGTCTGGCCGGCTGCCTGCTGGCTGCAAAGTCCGGCGGCGCATCCGTCAACACCGCACAGGGCTATGAGCTGGACGCCATCGCAGCCTGCACCATCGGCGGTGTTTCCACCACCGGCGGCGTCGGCACCGTGCCCGGCGTTCTGGTCGGCGTTCTGGTCTTTGAGCTGATGAAGGTCGCTCTGCAGTTCATGAACGTCAACTCCTCCTACACCTACATCGTTCAGGGCCTTGTCATTATCGTGGCTGTCGCCATTGATATCCGCAAGTATCTGGCTAAGAAGTAATCTCCTCATCATCCCCCTTTGCACCCGCAGTCTTTGTACTGCGGGTGCTTTTTTTGTCCACATTTTTGTGGTATCATAAGGAAAACATCTTATGCTTACAGGAGGGACTTTCCATGGCACAGCTCACCCCGGATACCCAGACCGAGCTTGAACGCCGCGAGGCCGCACTGGCCGCCCGCGAGGCAGAACTTGCCCGCCAGCAGGCAGAATTGCAGGCGCAGAAGGCCGATTTTGAGCAGGGCAAAAAGCGCCTGCTGGACAACGGCCGCAAGGACTTTGTAAACCCCAAGGAAAAGCTTTACGATAAATTTCCGCTCACGGTGCACCAGATGGACATCATCATCGGCGTGCTGTTCGCCCTGATTGCTCTTTTCCTTGTGCTGGGCGTGACCCACACCAGCTTTTTCGGCCTGTTCGGCGGCTGAGCCGCAGGCGCATCCTCTGTGAAAAACATTCCGTAAAGGAGAATAAAAATGGCACACTATCCCGGTTATACCGTCCTGCGCACCGAGGACTGCCCCGAGCAGCACGGTACTTTGACCCTGCTCACCCATGACGTCAGCGGCGCAGCCGTGCTGCTGGTGGAGAACGAGGACGTCAACAAGGCCTTTGGCATCGGCTTCGGCACCTTCCCCTCCGATGACACCGGCGTGTTCCACATTCTGGAGCACTCCGTGCTGGCGGGCAGCGAAAAATACCCGGTCAGCTCCCCCTTCGTGCAGCTGCTCAAAAGCAGCATGGCTTCCTTCCTCAATGCGATGACCTTCCCGGACAAGACGGTCTACCCCTTTGCTACCCCCAACGAGACCGATTTCTGCAACCTGATGGACGTTTACCTGAACGCGGTGTTCTGCCCGCTGGCTATGGTGGACTCTGCGGTGTTCGAGCAGGAGGGCTGGCACCGGGATGCAGACGGCACGGTCAGCGGTGTGGTCTACAACGAGATGCAGGGTGCGCTGGCCTCCCCGGATGCTCAGCTGCAAAACGCCCTGCAGCGGGCGATGTTCCCGGATACCGCTTACGGCTTTGTGTCCGGCGGCGACCCGGCGTCCATCCCCGCTCTGACCTATGAGAAATACCAGCGGGTGTACCGCCGCCATTACAGCGCCGACAACTGCTGCATCACCCTGTACGGCAAGATGGATATGGCCGATAAGCTGGCACGGCTGGATAAGGACTACCTGTCCAAGATGCCCAAGGCCGCTGCCCGTCCCCGCCTGACCATGCAGGACGAGCAGCCCGGCGCATTCGTGGAGCTGCCCTACTACACCGACCAACCCAAGCCGGATGAGGTGCAGTGCGCACTGGCATGGTACACCGGCGCATTTGCCGACCGTGAGCGGCAGCTGGGTGTGGAGATTTTGCTGGGTGCGCTGCTGAGCACCAACAGTTCTCCCCTCAAGGCCGCGCTGCTGGCCGAGCAGCTGGGCGCAGATATCGACATCGGCTTTGACGACAGCACCCTGCAGCCCACCTTGGAGCTGCTGCTGCGCGGCGCTACGGTGGATTCTGCCCGCAAGTTTGCCCCCGCTGTGCGCAAGGCCGTGGACGAGCTGCTAAAGACCGGCATTCCTCACGACCTGCTGCTGGCCGCTTTGAACGAGGCCGAGTTTGCCTCGCTGGAGCGCCCGGGCAGTCTGCCGGACGGCGTGCTGGATGCCATCAACGCCGCTACCGGCTGGCTGCACACCGGCAATGCCGCCCTGCTGCTGCACACGAACAAGCTTTTCGCCGCCCTGCGCAGCAAGCTGGAAGAGGGATGGTTCGACACCCTGCTGCGGGAGCTGTTTGCCCCCGCCCCGGTGCAGGTGCTGCAAATTCCCACCGCGCCCAAAACCGAGGAAGCCGCCGCCCCGGTGCGCACCGATGGCAAGCTGGTGCTGGAGCACCCCCTCACCGCCGCCGACCTTGGCGCGGGCGATGCCACCCCGCAGGGCAGCGCCGAGCAGCTGGCCGGTGCCACCCTGCTGCGCCACCCCTCTGCCGGCAGCCTGTACCTGAATTTCTACTATGATCTTGGCACTGTCACCCCGGAGGAGCTGCAATACCTGAACCTGCTCACCGATGTGCTGGACGAGCTGGACACCCCCGCCCACACCGCCCAGCAGCTGAACACCCTGCGCAGCACATGGCTGGGCGACAGCCGCGCCCAGCTGGATCTCTGGACCGGGCGGCAGGAGGGCGCTCCCTGCCACGCAAAACTCACCCTCTGCCTAAGCCTGCTGGAACGCAGCCTGGAAAAGGCGGTGGAGATCGGCGGCGAGTGGCTGTACGATACCGTCCTTACCGGCGCTGCCGCCGAAGCCGCCTATGCCCGGGTGGTCAGCCAGCTGAAATTGCGCATGGAACAGCTGTTTATCCAGCAGGGCAACGAGTTTGCCTCCACCCGTGCCCGCGCCCATTATTATGTAGAGGGCGCTGCGGACGAAGCCTGCACCGGCGTGAGTTATTACCACTTCCTGTGCAATCTGCTGGAAAAGGCCGACTGGGCGGCACTGGGCGCAAAACTGGAT
The DNA here is from genome assembly GCF_003324185.1 of Faecalibacterium prausnitzii. Lineage (GTDB taxonomy): Bacteria > Bacillota > Clostridia > Oscillospirales > Ruminococcaceae > Faecalibacterium > Faecalibacterium prausnitzii. The sequence continues at coordinate 100,150 of NZ_PXUP01000005.1, read as the reverse complement.
GCTGTGCGCAGCCGGGTGCTGCAGACTGCCGCCCTGACCGTCAGCCTGCACGGCACCGAGGACGCACTGGAAAAGCTGCGCACCCTGCTGCCGGAAAGCCGCTTTGCCGCCGCCCGGCGCGCCCCGGCGCAGCCCTACACCCAGCCCCTGACGCCCCCGGTGAACGAAGCCTTTATCATTGACGGCGGCGTGAACTACGATGTGTTGGCTTGGCCCATGCCCCTGGACAGCCGCCGCCGGGTGCTGGCGCGGGTGATGAGCTACGAATACCTGTGGCACACCATCCGGGAGGTGGGCGGTGCCTACGGCACCGGAATGCTCTGTGCCGACGGCATCGAGTTTTTGTACACCTACCGGGACCCCCACCTGCGGGAAAGCTACGATACCTTTACACACGCCCCCGCCGCCCTTGCCGCACGGGACTACACCGCCCGGGATCTGGACGAATTCATCGTGGGCACCGCCGCCAAGCTGGACACGCCCCGCAAGGCGCGTGCCGCCGCCCGGGAGCTGGATCACCGGTATTTCTGCGGCATCACGGACGAGATGCTCGCCGCCGACCGCAAGGCGCTGTGCAGCGTGGACGCTGCCCTGCTCAAAGCACAGGCCGCTGCCCTGTCTGATGTGCTGTCCGGCGGCGTGCGGGTAGCCTTTGGCAGCAAGGACGCCGTGGAAGCCGCAAAGGATCTGTTCGACCGGGTAGAGACGCTGTAAGCGCCGGTCATTTGTAAAAAATATTTTATTTGTAGTTCCGAAACACCCGCAGGGTGTTTCGGAACTACTTTTTTCCGCGGACATTTTTTCTGCACAAGGTGCCTGCATTCCGTCCAAATTACTAAAATATGCTAGATTTTTTGTAAGATAAGTCATACTTATTTAAGAAAATTTGAACAAATTGCGAAATTTGTGTGTTTCTGGTGTGGACAAAAACGTTTTCAGCTGATAGAATGGGAGCTGTTCTTTCTCCGCCGTCCGCAACCGGCGGAGTGTTTTATTGGAAGCAGGAGGTTTCTCATGTTAGAAAAGTTCTTTCACCTGAAAGAAAACCACACCGATGTAAAGACCGAGATCATGGCCGGTATCACTACCTTCATGACCATGGCCTACATCCTTGCCGTCAACCCCAACATCCTGTCCGCAGCGGGCATGGATTCCAAGGCTGTGCTGATCGCCACTGCGCTGGCATCCTTCATTGCCACCGCACTGATGGCTGTGTTGGCCAACTATCCCTTTGCCCTAGCTCCCGGCATGGGCCTGAACGCCTATTTTGCCTACACGGTCGTGCTGACCATGGGTTACAGCTGGCAGCTGGCTCTGATGGCCGTCTTTGTTGAGGGCGTCATCTTCATTGCACTGTCCCTGACCAATGTGCGCGAGGGCATCTTCAACGCCATTCCCATGACCCTGAAGAGCGCCGTCAGCGTGGGCATTGGCCTGTTCGTGGCCTTTGTCGGCCTGCAGAACGCCAAGCTGATCGTCAACAGCGATTCCACGCTGGTCACCTACCAGCACTTCAAGGGCGCAACCTTCCACAGCGTGGGCGTGGGCGCTATTCTGGCTCTGCTGGGCGTGGTCATCACCGCCATTCTGCTGGTCAAAAGGGTCAAGGGCGGCATCCTGTACGGCATCCTGATCACTTGGCTGCTGGGCATCGTGTGCGAGCTGACCGGTATCTACGTCCCCGATGTGGATGCCGGCATGTACTCCGTCATCCCCACCGCCTTTGTCAGCTTTGACTTCTCCGCACTGGGCGAGACCTTTGGTCAGGTGTTCAAGACCGACTTCTCCGGTGTTGGTCTGCTGAACTTCTTCGCCGTGATGTTCTCCTTCCTCTTCGTGGACCTGTTCGACACGCTGGGCACCCTGATTGGCGTGGCCTCCAAGGCTGATATGCTGGACGAGGACGGCCGTCTGCCCAACATCAAGGGCGCACTGATGGCAGACTCCATCGGCACCTGCGTGGGCGCTGTGCTGGGTACTTCCACCACCACTACTTTCGTGGAGAGCGCCTCCGGCGTTACCGAGGGCGGCCGCACCGGTCTGACCGCTATGACCACCGGCGTGCTGTTCCTGCTGGCTACCATCTTCAGCCCGCTGTTCCTCACCATCCCCAGCTTTGCTACCGCTCCGGCTCTGATCATCGTGGGCTTCTACATGATGGGTTCTGCCATCAAGATCGACTTCAATGATCCCAGCGAGGGCATCCCCGCCTTCCTGACCATTCTGGCTATGCCCACCGCTTACAGCATCTCCGAGGGTATCGCCATCGGCATCATCTCCTGGACCATCATCAATGTGATCACCGGCAAGGCCAAGGAGAAGAAGATCAGCCCGCTGATGTATGTGCTCACCGTGCTGTTCATCCTCAAGTATGTGTTCCTCTGATTCCCTGAGCGTATAAAAAGCCAAGCACCCCCTGCGGTCTGCCCGTACAGACTGCAGGGGGTGCTTTTTATGGTTTTGCTTTGTAATTACTCCGGAGCCTTCATGCTTTCCACCATGCTGATGCGTCGGACGTGCCGCCGCATGACAAAGCAGACCACCACGGTAAACACCATGGTCAGCGCCACCGCCAGCAGGTAGCTGCGGAGGGCGATGGTGCGGATGAACATGAGCTGATCCATCTCCACGGTCAACACAATGAACTTGTGCAGCGGCACACCCAGCGCCAGACCCACGCCGGAGCCGATGAGCGCCAGCAGCTCGATCTCGCGGAAGATGTAGCGGTACACCTCCTGATCGTAAAAGCCCAGCACCTTGATGGTCGCCAGCTCCTTTTTGCGCTCTCCAAGGTTGACGCTGATGAGGTTATACAGCACCACAGCCGCCAGAGCCGCCGCACAGATGATGATCAGCACCACCACATAGCCCAGACTGACGATGAGGTTATCGAACAGCTCGGTGGTGTCCTCGGTAAAGCTGATGCCGCTGACATAGTTGCAGTCCAGCAGGTCGGTACGCAGGGCGTTGTACCCGGCAGCATCGGTGCAGGTGGTCTGCCCGTAGACCGTGTTCCACGGGATCTCTGCCGTGCCCAGCAGGCTTTCCAGCTGTGCGCGGGGGAGGTACAGCCGGGTGAACATATAGTTTTCCGTGATGCCGGTCAGGGTCAGCTCCACCCGGGCACCCTCGGTGTTCTCCACCCAGAAGGTATCGCCGGTGTGCAGGCCCAAGTTCTCGGCGGTCTTTTCGGTCAGGATGGCGCTGCCGCTGTCAAAGCTGATGGCCTTGTGCCCCTTGCGGGTGCGGAAGGTAACATAGCGGGTCAGGTCGCTGTCCTTTGCCGCAGCCACGATGCTCACGCTTGCACTCTCGCCTTCGGCATTGTAGATGGTGGTGGATTTGGTATACACCGCGCCCCAGTTCTGCACAGCGCTGTTGCTGTCCAGCTCCTCTGCCAGCCCCTGCTCCATGGTCAGGGCTTTGGGGTCGCTGAGGGTGATGGACATATCGTTGTGGGTCAGCTCCGTAGACTGCTTTGTGACGATGGGCAGCAGGGAATCCTGTATGCCGAAGCCGATAAGCAGCAGCGCGGTACAGCCCGCCACGCCCAGCACGGTCATGAAGAACCGCTTTTTATACCGGAACAGGTTGCGGGCGGTGGTCTTTTGGGAGAAGGACATCCGGGACCACAGCGGGGTGATGCGCTCCATCAGGATGCGCTTGCCCGCCACGGGAGCCCGGGGCAGCAGCAAAGCTGCGGTCTTTTCGGCCAGACTGGAACGGCAGGCGTACCATGTGGCAAAGCCGATGACGGCGGCGCTGATGCCCACACTGGCAGCTGCCATGCTCGGGTAGAAGTGCAGGGTGAAGGTGGGCAGGCTGAACACCAGCTGATAGGCGTTCCAGATAATGATAGGGAACACCACAAAGCCCACCACCATGCCGACGATACTGCCCAGAATGGTGGCCAGCATCGCGTAGAACAAATACTTGCCCGCGATGCTGAAATTGGAATAGCCCAGCGCCTTTAAGGTGCCCATCTGCAGGCGGTTCTCGTCCACCATGCGGGTCATGGTGGTGGTAGCCACCAGCGCCGCCACAAGGAAGAAGAACACCGGGAACACCCGGGCAATGGCGTCCATGCGGTCGGCGTACTGGGCAAAGGTGACGCAGCTCATGGTGGAGGTGCGGTCCAGCACATACCACTCGCCCTTTTTGATCTGGCTCACCTGCTCCTCGGCATCGTTCAGCTGGGCAAGGCCGTCCGCCAGCTTCTGCTCTGCCTCGGCTTTCCGGCTCTCGTACTCGGTGCGGGATTCTTCCAGCTGGGTCTGCCCGGCGTTGTATTCTGCCCAGCCCTCTTCCAGCTGCTTTTGTGCGGCATCGAACTGGGTGTAGGCGCTGGCTGTGCCGGTGGTCAGCTGCAACTGCCCCTGCAAAAGCTGCAATTTCATCTTGCGCAGCGCAGCCTTGGCCTCGGTCACCAGCTGGTCGTTGGAGAGGTTCGGCGAGGAGATAAGCCCCTGCTTGTACATCTGCCGCTTGCCCGCGTCCAGCTGCTGCTGATAGCCCTGCAGCTGGTTATAGATATTGTCGTAAGCGGCCTGCGCCTTGGCCAGCGCATCCCGCAGTTCAATGTAATCCTCGTTCTCCGGCTCGGCTTCGTCCAGCGCCTTTTCGGCGTTGCGCAGGGCGGTTTCCGCGTAGGTCAGCAGGGGGTCGGCCACCTTTTTCAGGTTGACCAGCAGCTCGATTTGCTGTAACTGTTCCTCAAATTCCAGCACCTGCGCTTCGCTGCTCACCAGCTTGTCGGCACCGCTTTGCATGGTGTCCGGCAGCGCAGCCTTCTGGGCGGCAAGCTCCTTTTCACCGGCCTCCAGCTGCGCCTTGGCGGCATCCAGCTGTGCCTGTGCGTCCGCAAGCTTTGCCTCCGCCTCGGCAAACTGACGTTCGGCTTCGGCCTTCTGGCTGTCGTACTCCGTGCGCGCTTCGGTCAGCTTGTCGTTGGCGGTGTCCATCAGCTCTTCCCGCCGGGCGGTGCACTGCACGCTCTGGATGGCCTTGAGCTTTTCCGCTACGGCATCCACTGCCGCCTGATATTCATCGGAATAATTATCATACAATCCGGCGTTTTTTGCCTTGATATAGCACACCGTATAATAATCTGCGGTCAAAGTGCCCTCCGGCACAAACAGGATGCAGTCCAGCTGGCCATCGCCCACGGTGCTGCTCTCGGAATCGGAGGAAAAATGCAGCGGGTCCTGCACCGTGCCCACCACCGTGAACACCTGCCCGCTGACCCCCTCGGTCTCTTCCGGCAGGGTCAGCTGGGTGCCCAGTTCCACCGGGCTGCCGTGGCCCATCACGTGCACCACGCACTCCCCGGCAGCTTCCGGCATCCGGCCGGACAGCAGCACCGGGCGGTTCATGTTCTCCGGCGTATCGGCCTGCGGGTCGGCAGGCAGCTGATACAGCCGCGCCACCGTGGTCTGGTCGTCCCCTGTCCAGTGGCCTTCTACGTCCTGATACTTCACCGCCTGCACGGCGTCCACCCCGTCCACAGCGGCAATCGCGCTGATATCGCTCTGACTGAGGCCAAGGGTGGACAGCACCCGCAGGTCGAACACATTCTGCTGCACATAGTACTTCTGGGCAGCGGTGCGCATATCGGGGGCAATGCACATCAGGCCGGTGAGCATCATCACCCCCAGCGCCACGATGCCAAACAGGGACACCACCCGGCTGATGCTGCTTTTCATCTCGCGCAGGATATTTTTGCGGTAACTTTTCTGCACAGTACTCACCACTCGATCTGTTCCACCGGCACCGGGTGCTCGTTGACCTGATTGGACACGATGCGGCCGCTGCGCACCTGAATAATGCGGTCAGCCATACCGGTCAGTGCCGTGTTGTGGGTAATAACAATGACGGTGCGTCCGGTCTTGCGGCAGGTATCCTGCAAAAGGCCCAGCACCTGCTTGCCGGTGCGGTAGTCCAGCGCACCGGTGGGCTCGTCGCAGAGCAGCAGCTTGGGGTTTTTGGCCAGTGCGCGGGCAATGGACACCCGCTGCTGCTCGCCGCCGGAAAGCTGCGCCGGGAAGTTGTTCAGCCGCTCGCCCAGCCCCACGCTGCGCAAGGTCTCGGCGGGGTCCAGCGGGTCGCGGCAGATCTCACTGGCAAGCTCCACGTTTTCCAGCGCGGTCAGGTTCTGCACCAAGTTGTAGAACTGGAACACAAAGCCCACGTCATACCGGCGGTAGGTGGTCAGCTCCCGGGCGGAAAAGCGGCTCACGTTGCGGCCGTCCAGCCAGACGTTGCCCTCGTCGCAGTTGTCCATGCCGCCCAGAATATTCAGCAGGGTGGTCTTGCCCGCACCGGAGGGCCCCACGATGATGCAGAACTCGCCCTTGTCCACATAGAAATTCAGGTGGTCTGCGGCAGCGATCTTCACACTGCCGGTCTGGTAATATTTACAGACATCTTCAAACTCCACAAAATGCTCCATGGCGTTTTTCCTTTCTGTCAGAATGCAAAGTATTTCAACTTAAATATAGCATAAACCCACCGGGATTTGCAAAGCCCCCGGCACGAATTTTCAAAAACTTAACAGAAGTTTTCATAAAACGCAAAAAGCCCCTGCACGCAGGGTGCAGGGGCTTTGGAAAGCGATCTTACTTGCGGTTTGCCAGCAGGCTCTCGATCTTCTTCAGGGGGTCGATGATGCTGGAAACGGACATATCGTGGTTCAGTGCCACCACAAAGTAGGCAGCGTACTTGGAAACGTCCACGTCCACATACCAGTCGCGGGTCAGCAGCTCGGGCATACGGTAGGTCAGGTTGGTGCCCACAACGTAGGTCAGGGTGCCGTTTGCCACAGCCTTGTCGAACTTCTCCAGACCGCTGGTGAACAGGGGGAAGGTGGCGTTGGCAATGATGTTGGCAGCGCCGCGCTCCTTCAGGTTGCTGGCAACCTCCAGCATGCTCTCGCCGGAAGCAATGATATCGTCTGCGATAAAGACGGTCTTGCCCTCCACGCTCTCGCCCAGATACTCATGGGCAACGATGGGGTTGCGGCCGTTCACCACGCGGGTGTAATCGCGGCGCTTGTAGAACATACCCAGGTTGCAGCCCAGCACGCTGGAGAAATACATATTGCGGTTCATAGCGCCCTCGTCCGGGCTGACCACGGTGAACTTCTCCTTGTCGAAGGACAGGGTGGGATCCTTCTTCAGCAGGCTCTTGAGCACCTGATAGGTGGGCATGGCGTTATCAAAGCTCATCAGGGGCACTGCGTTCTGCACGCGGGGGTCGTGTGCGTCAAAGGTGATGATGTTGCGCACGCCCATGGTCTGCAGCTCCTGCAGGGCCACAGCGCAGTCCAAACTCTCGCGCACCACGCGGCGGTGCTGACGGCCGCCGTACAGGCTGGGCATGATGACGGAAACGCGGTGTGCCTTACCGGCCACAGCCTGGATCAGACGCTTCAGGTTTGCAAAGTGGTCGTCCGGGGACATGTGGTTCTCGTAGTTGAACAGCTTGTAGGTGACGCTGTAATTGCCCGGGTCCACCACGATAAAGATATCGTCGCCGCGGACAGACTCCTTGACCAGACCCTTGGCGTCGCCGCTCTGGAAGCGGGGGCAGTCGCAGGAAATAATGAAGGTGTCTTTTTCAATTCCGGCAGCCTTTGCCCAACGGACAAGGTGCTTGTCGATCAGGCCGGTCAGCTCCTCTGCACCGGGGCAGGCGATCAGCCGCATATCCGCCACACTGGGCTGCTCAAAGAAGGACTTAGGGGAAATTTCAATAGACATAGTCACATAACTCCTTATTGCTGTTTACCATCCGTACCATGCACACAAGTGCGCATATCTAGTTTTATTTTATCACATTTTGTCGATTGTTCCATATCAATTTGTTTCATGTATCGATTTTCTGCGCCTTGCACAGCTGTTTTTCCTTTTCCTTCAAGAGAATGTGTGTTTCTTACAAAAACGCGACCAAATCTTTACCGTTTCGCAAAGTTTATCTGATTTTTGAGAAAAAGTAATACTTTTTGCCATACCATTTTCTTTTCCCTGTGACGCAAAAGAGCCGCTGCACGGTCGGGTGCAGCGGTCTCTCTTCACTTACCTTCTATCAGGGTAAAACGCTTTTTACAGGGCAGCCACGGCAGCCTTCAGGGCATCCACGCGGTCGGTGTTCTCCCACTTCACGCCCAGATCCTCGCGGCCCATGTGGCCATAAGCGGCCAGCTGACGGTAGATGGGCTTGCGCAGGTCGAGGTCACGGATGATGGCGGCGGGGGTCAGGTCAAACACCTTCTCCACAGCCTGCTCGATCTTTTCGTCTGCCACCGTGCCGGTGCCGAAGGTATCCACCATGATGGACACAGGCTTTGCCACGCCGATGGCGTAGGCCACCTGTACCTCGCACTGCTTTGCCAGACCCGCAGCCACGATGTTCTTGGCCACCCAGCGGGTAGCGTAGGCTGCGCTGCGGTCCACCTTGCTGGGGTCCTTGCCGGAGAAGGCACCGCCGCCGTGGCGTGCATAGCCGCCGTAGGTGTCCACGATGATCTTACGGCCGGTCAGGCCGGTATCGCCCTGCGGGCCGCCCACAACAAAGCGGCCGGTGGGGTTGATGTAGTACTTGGTGTTCTCGTCCAGCAGCTCGGCGGGGATGGTGGCCTTAATGACCTTTTCCATCACATCTGCCCGCAGCTGCTCCATGCTCACGCTCTCGCTGTGCTGGCTGGAGATGACCACGGCGTCCACGCGCACGGGCTTGTTGTTCTCGTCGTACTCCACGGTCACCTGACTCTTGCCGTCCGGGCGCAGGTAATCCATCTCGCCGCTCTTGCGCACTTCGGTCAGGCGCTTTGCCAGCTTGTGGGCAAGGCTGATGGGCATGGGCATCAGCTCGGGGGTCTCGTCACAGGCATAACCGAACATCATGCCCTGATCGCCTGCACCGCCTACCTGATCGTTGGTGCCCAGTGCAATATCGGGGCTCTGGCCGTCAATGTTGGAGATGACGGCGCAGGTGTCGGCGTCAAAGCCGAACTTTGCGCGGGTGTAGCCGATATCTGCCACCACCTCGCGGACGACCTTCTGGAAGTCCACATAGCAGCTGGTGGTGATCTCGCCCATAATGTGCACAAGGCCGGTGGATGCGCAGGTCTCGCAGGCCACGCGGGCGTTGGGGTCGTGGGTCAGGATCTCGTCCAGAATTGCATCCGAGATCTGGTCGCAGATCTTGTCGGGATGTCCCTCGGTGACGGACTCCGAAGTAAACAGGTGTCTAGCCATTTTTTGCCTCCTAAATGTTGCAGTTGCGTGTATTTACCATTCCATCAAGTTTGTTCTGAAAAATAAAAGCGCCCAGAGCCGAAAGCTCTGAGCGTTGCACTCTTATCTTCCGGTTTCCCGCAGGATTTGGCACCTTACGCTCTCGCGCAGGTTGTCGGGCTTCACAGGGCCTGTCCCCTCAGCCGCTCTTGATAAGTCGGTATTCAATTGGTACGCCACATATTCTATCATTGCAGCGTCAGATTGTCAAGATAAGTCGCACTTATTTTAGACATTCCTTTTAAATTGATGGAGCATTTCCCTGCTCCGGTACGGCGTGGCCGTCCCGGGCGGCGTGGAAAGCGCGCTTTTCCGCATACATCCGCTGATCCAGCTCCACCAGAAACTTCTCCACGCTGCCGCCCTCGTACTTTGCCACACCGGTGGAGAAGGACAGCTGAAAGCTGCCCGCCGGAGCGGTGGCGTTATAGTGCTGCACCCGCTGCTCGATGGCGGTGCAGATCTCGTCCAGCAGCTCCTCCGAGCCGTGACGGATCAGCACCATGAACTCATCGCCGCTCATGCGGATGGCTACCGAGTTTGCCACCAGCGCCCCGGACAGGATGTGCCCGATCTCCTGAATGGCGCGGTCGCCCTCGGCGTGCCCGTAGGTGTCGTTGATCTCCTTGAAGCAGTTCACGTCCATCATGATGCCGTAAACGTCCTTCTCCTGCGTGGCGTGGATGCGGTCCAGACAGTAGTTCATGTACTTGCGCCCAAACAGGCCGGACAACTCATCGGTATAGCCGCGCAGGCTGCGGGTCTGGCTGTCCACAAGCACAAAGGCGATGGACACCGACAGCCAGCCGAAGGCCATGCCGTAGAATGCGCCCTGCAGCAGCGTGCCCACCGCACAGGTGACCACAAAGTAGTACACCGGAAAAAACTCTACCGTAATGCCATCGTGCTTGGCCTTATGCACCTGCCACACGCTCTCGGCATAATAGCCGAACAGCAGCAGATACAGCAAAATGTTCAGTGGGCCCCGATGGTAAACGTTGTCTGCCGAAATGGAAAAGATCCACCCCGTGCCAAAAAGGTTTGCCACCAGCAGCACCAAAAGCGCCAGCAGCGGCGCACCCAGCAGCAGATGCCTTCTGCGCAGGCGTCCAATGCTGCGGTAGACCCGGAAGTCCACATACAAGCACCACGCATAGCCCACGCACACGGTAGCGCCGGTGCAGACGGTGTTGGTCAGGTACAGCCAGAACCGGCTTGCCGCGCCGGGCACGCCGTCCAGCAGAAAGCTGATCGTCTCTGTGACCTGTGCCAGCAGCGTCACCACCAGAATCCGGCAAAACAGCGCTGTTCCCACGCTGTTTTTACTCTCGCCGCGCACCCGCAATAAAAGCAGAAAGCTTACCAGCACCGCCCCTGTGCCATTGGCCACAAGGATCTCGGGTATATTCATTGCATTTCCTCCTCTGCCCGCCTTGCCCCACAAGGCGAACAGCCCCTATTTTATACAGTACCTATCTGTATTATACACCCTGCCGCGCCCTGCTTGCAAGGCTTGGGCGCGAAAAAGGCCGCTGCACAGCAATTTGTGCAGCAGCCCTTGAGAAATCATCCTTTGCAGTTCAGCCAAGCCCAGAGCTTTGCCGAAATACATTTTTTGCAGAAAACTTAATAGCCCTTTGCCTGCTCGCCGTTCAGGATCTTGACAGCGCGGGAGGTGCCCAGACGGTCAGCGCCCAGTGCAAGGAAAGTCTCCATATCCTCCACGGTGGAAATGCCGCCGGCAGCCTTGACCTTGCAGCGGCCACGCACGCCCTTGACCATCAGCTCCACATCATGGAAGTTTGCACCTGCGGTAGAGAAGCCGGTGCTGGTCTTGATGTAGTCGGCACCGGCCTCGCAGACGATGTCGCACATCTTTTCCTTTTCTTCCTCGGTCAGCAGGCAGGTCTCAATGATGACCTTCAGAATCTTATCGCCCACAGCCTGCTTCACGGCACGGATGTCCTCACGGACAGCATCGTACTCCTTGTTCTTCAGGCGGCCAATGTTGATGACCATATCCACCTCGGCTGCGCCGTTGGCGATGGCAGTCTTGGCTTCAAAGGCCTTGCTGGCGGTATCCATGGCACCCAGAGGGAAGCCCACCACGCAGCACACGGGGATGCGGCCTGCCATATACTCCACAGCCTGTTTGACGTAGCAAGTGTTGATGCAGACGGATGCGGTGTGGTTTGCAATGGCTTCGTCACACAGCTGCTGGATCTGGGGCCAAGTGGCCTCCGGCTTCAGCAGGGTATGATCGACATGGGACAGGATCTCTTCGCGGTTCATGTTCGTTCCTCCGTTGTTTTACTTGCTGGCACGGCGCACCTTTGCCATGCCCACAGCGCTCAGTGCGATCGCAGTCACCGATGCCGTTGCACCAATGATGCCCAGCACCAGACCGGAAACCAGGAATGCAAACCCTTTCAGACCACGTTTCATAATACCGTACCTCCTGAAAATTATTGTTTCTTTTTAAAGATAATGAGCTTGCTGAACACATAGTTCAGCAAGATCACCAGTACATTGGAAAAGACCTTCACGGCAAGGCCCCATATTGCCTGAGCATCGTAGGCGCTGGTGACGAAGATGGCTGTGGGGCCGTCCGCCCCGCCGATGACGGCAATGGCAGCGGAGCCATCTGCCACGGCGGCATGGCTCCCGGCAAAGCTGTTTGCCATGTAGAGGGTAGTATCCGGACCCAGCCAGCCCGCCACGGCGCCCAGCAGACCCTGCATGGCGGTGTCCACCAGCGCCGCCCCCTGTGCGGCAAAAAGGTTGCCCCCCACCATCATGATCACGGCATCCAGCACCATGGTGCCCAGACGGCAGGTGACAAAGGTGCCAAACTCTTTTGCCATGGCTTTGCCGGTGGTCTTGCTGCGGAACACGAACGCCCGGTTGGTGCAGTAGGCAAACAGGATGCACAAAGCGTTATCCAGCACATTGCCCCAGCTGTTGGCGGCGGTGTAGCCGAACAGCCGGCTGAACAGCGCATACAGCACAATATTCAGCAGGGTGGTCAGCACGCCGAAGATCAGATAACTGAGCACTTCCCAGTGCTTTTTGAAAAATTTTATCATGGCTTTGTTAACAAAAACAGCCCCGCCGCCGTTTTCCCGGCAACGGGGCTGCAGATCGCATTGTGTCAGAAGCTATGCTTTTGCACGAAAGGCTGATTACTCAGCGTCGTCGTTCAGCAGAGCCTTCATGGACAGGCTGATGCGCTTCTTGTCGAAGTCAACATCCAGCAGCTTCACATCGACCATATCGCCGACCTTCAGTGCGTCAGAGACCTTCTCAACGCGGTCATTGCTGATCTCGCTGATGTGGACCAGACCGTCAACACCCGGCAGGATGCGGACGAATGCACCAAACTTGGTCAGAGAAACGACCGGAGCATGGAAGGTGCTGCCGATGGGGTAGTTGTTCTTCAGCTGCTCCCAGGGGTTGTCCTCGGACTTCTTGTAGCCCAGAGAAACCTTGTGGTTCTCGGTGTCGATGTCCTTGACATACACTTCGATGGTGTCGCCAACGGAGACGACCTCGGAGGGGTGCTTGATGCGGTTCCAGCTCAGCTCGCTGATGTGGCACAGGCCGTCAACACCACCGATGTCAACGAATGCACCATAAGAGGTCAGGCTCTTGACAACGCCGGTGTAGGTCTTGCCCACTTCAACGTTTGCCCAGAACTCCTCGCGCTTTGCCTTGTTCTGCTCAGCGGTCACCTTGTTGATGCTGCCCACGATCTTGCGGCCGGAGCACTCGGTGACGACCAGCTGAACGTGCTGGCCGACCAGAGCAGTGTAGTCCTCGTCGCGGCGCATAGTGGCCTGAGAACGGGGAACGAACACCTTGACGCCCTTGACGTTGACGACAACGCCGCCCTTATTGAACTCGGTAACATCGCCCTCGACGACTTCACCGGATTCTGCTGCCTTGGCGATCTCTTCCATGCCCTTGCGAGATGCGAGCTTCTTGCGGGAGAGCTGGATGACGCCATCCTGATCCATAACCTTCTCGACGATGAGGTCCAGCTCATCGCCAACCTTCACCAGGTCTTCGACCTTGGCGGAGGAATCATCGGTCAGCTCGCTCAGCTTGACAAAGCCGGTCTGCTTCGCACCGATATCCACCTGGATCTCGTTGGCAGAGATGCTGGTCACGATTCCTTTCACAATACTGCCTGCATGAACTCGCTTTTCTTCGGATGCGTTCAGCATCTCCTCAAAGCTCATGTTGTCATTGATTTCTGCGCTCATACTGTTAAGTACCTCCTCAATAATAGACGATGGCGTTGAAGCCCCGGCTGTCACGCCCGCCACTTTAACATCTGCAAACCATTCCGGCCGAAGTTCGCTCGCTGTTTCGACCGTTACGGCACGCGTGTGTTTTGCGGCGACCTGTACCAGCTTTTGGGTATTGGAAGAATGATGACCGCCAATGACAACAACAATGTCGCATTTTTGGCTGAGGTCTTCCGCTTCCTGTTGCCTCGCCCACGTCGCATTACATATTGTATCAAAAATTCGGGCGTTTGTATAGGCTTTTTTGAGAAACTCCGAACTTTCTTTCCATTTTGTAACCTGAAATGTGGTCTGTGCAACTGCAAAAAGGGGTTTTTGGGGGTCAGAAGGGCCGTTCCACGCCTCTAACTCGGCTAAATCGGCAAAAACGAACACCTCGCCCCGGGTGTGCCCCACGATGCCCTGCACCTCCGGGTGGGTCTTATCGCCCGCCACCAGCAGCACCGCACCCTCTTTTTCGGCCTCGGCGGCAATGCGCTGGATCTTCTGCACAAAGGGGCAGGTGGCGTCATGGTACGGGATGCCGCGCGCTTCCAGTTCATCGTAAACGCTGCGGGGCACCCCGTGGCTGCGGATGACCACCTCGCACCCGGCGGGCACATCCTGCACGGTGTCCACTACCTGTGCACCCTTGCGCCGCATATCCTCCACCGCCTGCGGGTTGTGGATCAGCGGGCCCAGCGTTGCCACCTTATGCCCCTCGGCCAGCAGGCCGTAGGTCAGTTCCACGGCACGGTTCACACCAAAGCAGAACCCCGCCGTTTTTGCCAAACGGATCTCCATCTCTTACGCCCCCATCTTTTCCCATGCTTCCAGCAGTGCCTGCTTGTTGGCACGGAGCTTTTTGGTGTCCCGGCGGCCCTCCATGGCAAACTGCACTGCGGGCATCGGCTCGCCGTAGATCACCCGCACTTTGCAGAACAGGTGCATTCTTCCGTCCGGGGTGTCGTACAGGATGCGGCAGGGCACAACGTCCACCCCCGCCTCGGCGGCAATGACGAAAAGGCCGCTCTTGGGGGGCAGAAGCTTGCCCTCCTTTTCGCGGGTGCCCTCCGGGAAGATGAGCAGGGTCTTGCCCTGCTTACAGGCCTCCACCGTCTGGGAAATGACCGCCATCTCGTCCTTGGTGCCGCGGACGCACACGCCGCCGCAGCAGCGGAAGAACCACGTCAGGAAGGCGTTGATCTCGAACAGTTCCTTTTTGGCAAACACCACCATCCGCCTGCCCCACCGGGTGACAACGATGAACACCGGGTCGATGGCAGACACATGGGTGGGCGCAAGGATATAGCCCTTCGTCTGCACCTTTTTCAGGTTTTCACGCCCCTCCACCCGGATGCGGAAACCGATGTGCCACACAAGCCATGCAAGGGGCACCAGAATATAATATAGTACCATTTTCTATTCCTGTCCTGTTTGTTTTATCCGCCGATCTTTTTGGCAATGATCTGCTTCATAGCGTCAAGGCTCTGCTCAAAATCCAGTTCCGAGGTATCCAGCAGCACGGCGTCCTCTGCCTGTTTCAGCGGAGCAGCGGCGCGGTGGGTGTCCTGATAGTCCCGCTGCTTCACGTCTGCCAGCACTTCCTCGTAGGGGGTGTCGATGCCCTTGGCCTGATACTCCTTCCAGCGGCGGGTGGCGCGTGCCTCCGGGCTGGCGGTCAGGAAGATCTTCACCGTAGCGTCCGGCAGCACCACCGTGCCGATATCCCGGCCGTCCATCAGCACATCCTGCTTTTTTGCCATGCTGCGCTGCAGCTCCAGCAGAAATGCCCGCACCGCGGGGTTTGCGCCCACGGCAGAGGCTGCCATGCCCGCGGCTTCGGTGCGGATGGCGGTGCTCACATCCTCGTCCTTCAAGTAAATGTGCTGCTCGCCCGCAATGGAGGCCAGCCGCAGCTCGATCTGGGGCAGCAGAGCATCCACCGCTGCGTTGTCCTTGGGGTCCTTGCCCGCGCGCAGGGCGTACAGGCCGATGGCGCGGTACATTGCACCGGTGTCCACATAGATATAGCCCAGCTCTGCCGCCAGACGGCGTGCCAGAGTGGATTTGCCTGCACCCGCAGGCCCATCAATTGCAACAGATACCATGATATGTTCTCCTTATTTATATATAGTACACAGGAAATTGACTGCACTGTTTTTACAGGTTATTCGCAAAGCTTTGTGCGGTGCAGAAAGCGATCTGCAGATTGTAGCCGCCGGTGTAGGCGTCCACGTCCAGCACCTCGCCCGCGAAGTACAGTCCCAGCGCCTTTTTGCTCTGCATGGTCTTGGGGTCCACCTCCCGCACCGATACGCCGCCGCTGGTGATGACTGCGTGGGCAAGGTCGCCCCGGGCGTCAATGGACACCTGCCAGTGCTTGACCAGCTGCACCAGCTCCCGCTTCTGCTCCCGGGTGATCTGGTTTGCCTTGGTGGCGGGGTCGATGCCCCAGCGCGCCACCATGACCGGCTGCATACTGGAAGGCAGCAGCTTGACCAGCGCGCCCTGCGCCGCGTGGTTTGCCAGCAGAGCAAAGTCCCGGGTGATGCGGTCGTACAGCTGCTCCTCGCTCAGGGCAGGCTTCAGGTCGATCTCCGCGATGTATCTGTGCTTTTTCATATCCCCCAGATGGCTGGACGCGCTCAGGGTCAGCGGCCCGCTGATGCCAAAGTGGGTAAACAGCATCTCGCCCTGTTCGTCAAAGATAGCCTTGCCGTCCTCCAGCAGGGTCAGGGTAACGTTTTTCAGCGCCAGACCCATCATCTTTTTGCAGTCCGGGTCGCAGCTGACAAGGCTGACCAGACTGGGCACCGGCTCCACAAGGGTGTGCCCCGCCTGCTGCGCCAGCTTGTAGCCGTCGCCGGTAGAACCGGTGGTGGGGTAGCTTACGCCGCCGGTGGCCACCAGCACAGCGTCTGCCCGGTATTCCCGGCCGGAAGTGCCCCGCACTCCCACGCAGCGCCGCGCCGGGCCAGCCTTTTTCTTTTTGGGGTGGCGCGGGTTTTCCGCTGCCGCCGGGGCGGGTTCTGCCTCCGGCACGATGTCCTCCAGCAGCAGCTTTTTTGCGCCGTCGTAGACGATGTCGGCGTCCTGCGCATAGCGCAGCAATGCCTGCCGGATCTCCTCGGCCTTATCCGATACCGGGAACACCCGGCGGCCGCGCTCCACCTTCAGCTCCACGCCAAGGCCTTCGAACAGTTCCATGGTCTTTGCCGGGGGGAACGCCCCCAGCGAGGAGTACAAAAAGCGCGGGTTCGTGCGCACATGGCGCAAAAACTCCTCTGCCGGGCAGTCGTTGGTCACATTGCAGCGCCCTTTGCCGGTGACAAGGATCTTCTGCCCGGGCTTCTCGGTATGCTCCAGCACCGTCACCTGATGTCCCTGCCGCACGGCAGCACCCGCCGCCATCAGTCCGGCTGCCCCGGCTCCCACGATCAAAACCCTTGCCATCTGTCATCCTCCCAAAATCGCCTGTTGATTCTATTGTATCATACCAGAAACCCCGCGCAAAAGCAATGCAGCGCCGCAGGAAATGAATGGATTTTCGGTTCCACACTCTCTTGACAAAGCCGCCGGGCTGCTGTATTCTTTTTACAGACCGATAGTTTGTAAAAAAGGAGCATCCGCCATGCCGCGCAACAAATACCCGGAACAGACCGTTGAAAAGATCCTGGACGCCGCCGCCCTGCTCTTCCTCCAGAAGGGCTACCAGAATACCACCCTGCAGGACATCATTGATGCCACAAAGCTTTCCAAAGGGGCGGTGTACCATCACTTCCGCTCCAAGGAGGAGATCGCGCAGCGAGTCGGTGACCGTCTGGGCGACCAGATGTGGGAGCCGCTGCGCCATATCCGGGACGACCCGGCCCTGACCGGGCTGCAGAAGCTGCAGGCGGTGTTTGCAGTTTCCTTTGCCGGGCAGCGGCAGCAGCAGATCGCGCAGACTTTGCCGCACCTGTGCAGCAACCCGCAGTTCCTTGCCATGGAGCTGACCAACATTGAAGCGCATCTGGCCCCGGAGTGCATTGCACCCATGATCCGGCAGGGCATGGCGGACGGCTCCATCCACACCGCCGATGCCAATGCGCTGGCCGAAGCGCTGTTCGTACTGGCAGACATCTGGCTTTCTCCCCAGACGCGCCCCACCACACCGACCGAGCAGCGGGCGCGGAACCTCGTGTTTCAGCAAATGACCCATGCACTTGGGCTGGACCTTTTGACGGATGCGCAGGCCGAGCAGCTGGTGCAGCTGTGCACACCGGTCAAAGACTGAATTTCCCGGGCGGAACGCTCCGCCTTTTTTTGTATGTAAATACAGACCAACAGTCTGTAAATAAAAAAGCAGGAGGTTTCCATGAACACTTTTGTCCTTATCGTCCTCGGACAGATCGTCTCCCTGTTCGGCAATGCCGCCCTGCGGTTTGCGCTGCCGCTGTATCTGCTGCGGCAGACTGGTTCTGCCGCGCTGTACGGCGGCATCACCGCTCTGGCCATGCTGCCCGCCCTTGCTGGAATGCTGACCGGCGGCGCGCTGGCAGACCGCTGCCGTAAAGCCCGCCTGATGGCACTGCTGGATCTGGTGACCGCCGGTATTTCGGCGGCAGCCGCTGCTGGGTTGCCGCATCTGCCCCTGCTTCCGCTGGTCCTGACAGTGCTGGGCAGTCTGTACGCCATTCAGGGGCTTTACCAGCCCGTGGTACGCGCCTGCCTGCCTCTGCTACTGAACGGCACCCAGCTGCTGCGCGGCAACGCAGTCATTCAGCTGGTGGATACCGTGGACGAACTTCTCGGCCCTTTGCTGGGTGCTGTTCTGCTGGAGCACCTCGGCATCCGTGGTCTGCTGGCGCTCTGCGGCGGCTGCTTTGCACTTTCCGCCGGGATGGAGCTCTGCCTGCGCATCCCACAGGATGTCCCCCGGGACACAAAGCTCTCCGTCCGTTCTCTGTGGACCGACCTGCGGGAAAGTGCGCGGTTTCTCACCGGGCAGGCTACGGTGCTGCGGTTAGCTGCTGCCATGGCAGCTGTAAACCTGCTGGAAGTCCCTGCCCTCACCGTGGGTGTTCCGGTGCTGGTGGTGCAGACTTTGCAGAAAAGTGATGCCTCCCTTGGTCTTGTGCAGGCGGTGCTGAGCGCGGGCGGCATTTTAGGCGGCGTGCTGGCGGGAACCGTCTTTGTCCGGCATCCCATCCGCAGCGGCACAGGTCTTTTGCTGGCGCTCAGCGGCGTGTGCGCCGCGCTGGGTCTTGCCCTCCGGGTGTCAGTGCTGCAGTTCGGCAGCATTCTGGTGCTGGGAGCCGTGTTTATGGCCGTGGCGGCACTGTTCAACGTGTGGTTCTTTGCGCAGCTGCAAATGCTAGTACCGCAGGCACAGCTGGGCAAGACGACCGCCTGCATCTCCGTGCTGGCCTGCCTGACCCAGCCCATCGGGCAGGCAGCCTATGGCAGTGCCTTCCAGCACTGGGCTGCGCACCCGGCAGATGTACTGCTGGCAGCCGGGGTGCTTTCGGCGCTGGTTCTCTGGCTGCTGCAAACGCGCCGTACCGCCTGACGCAGCAAAAAAAGGAGCCGCTGTTGCAGCCCCTTTTATGGTATGCTTACTCCGGCAGCTTTGCCGGGTCGAGGTAAGCTTCGCCCTGCTTTACCTCCACATGGATGTGGCTCTCCTCGGCGCACTCGCAGCCGACCGTGCCCACCGCACCAATCTTCTGCCCGGCGGTCACGGTGTCGCCTGCCTTTACGGCGGGGTCAGCCACACCGCACAGCCGCCAACTGCGGCCAGCGGCATCTTCCAGCACCACCACAGTGCCCCAGTTGCCCTCTGCCCCGGCAGAGACTACCTTGCCCGCCACAGGCGCCGCTACCGCAGCGCCCTGCGTGCAGGCATAGTCCACACCGTTGTGGGTGCGCCAGTCCCCAAGGGTCTTGTTATACACCAGCTCATCGCCGCTGAAGGCGTTGAGCACGCGCCCCGGCATAGAGGGCGCGGCGGCAGGCTGTGCCGAACTGCTGGCAGGCGAGGATGCGCCTTGCAGTGCCGAGGGTTCGCGCAGCGAACCAGAGCCAGACTGCGCACCAGAGGACGCCCCAGAGGGCGTCTGCTGCGGCACATCTGCCTTGCTGTTTGCAACGTCGGTCACGGGCTGCTGCCATGTGGTGTCCTCCTGTGCGTCCCAGTCCGGTTCTGTTTCCGGGGTGGTCTGTTGGGTGGTGCCAGGGGTGTCCAACCCCTCCAGACTTTTTTGCAGTTCTGCCCGCAGGGCGCGCACCGCCCACACCCCCGCCGCAGCCGCAGCCAGCAGGCTTGCGGTCAGCAGCAGAGCAAAGCCCTTGCCGTGCAGAAATTTTTTGATCTGCTCCATGCTTGTTACTCCCATCTGTCCGTTTTGTGTACGGGAACTTTTCTGGGCTTAGTGTGGGACAGCGGTGGGCGGTTTATGCAAGGGGGCAAAAAAGACACGCAAAAAGGCTGAGCAACCGCTTTTTTGCAGCTGCTCAGCCCTGCTGTATCCCGTTTTTGGTTACTTGCGTGCGATCATTTCGGTATAAGCCAGCACCAGCGGGCCTACGCCCTTGGCATCGTTGCAGACCACCGGCTCGCTGAAGTAGTAGGCCAGAGAGCCGTCACGGTGATCCTTGCCGCCCAGACCCGCCACAAGGCAGATGCCGTCCAGTTGCAAGCTGCCGTCCGGGTTCTTGGACAGATACCGGTCGCAGGTGCCGTAGAAAGCCTTCTCCGCCCATGCAGCCATGCGTTTGGGCAGATAGCCCAGACGCACGCCCTTGAGCACGGCGTAGGCGAACAGGGCGGTGCCGCTGGTTTCCAGATAGTTGCCCTCGGCCTCCGGGTGGTCGATGACCTGCCAGAACATCCCGGTCTGCTCGTCCTGGAACTTGTGCATGTCCTCCACAGCCTGTTTGAGCATGGCCATGATGCCGCGGTATTCGTTGTACAGCTGCTCGTCCATGCGTTCCAGCACATCCACCATTGCCACAAGGAACCAGCCCATGGCGCGCAGCCAGAAGTTGGGGCTGCAACCGGTCTCGGGGTCTGCCCAGTACATCTGGCGGCTCTCGTCGTAGCCGTGGTAGTACAGGCCGGTTTTTTCGTCCCGCATGTGCTTTTTGATGTTCATGAACTGCTTGTAGCTGTCGATGCAGCCCTGCATCTTGTTGAAGCGGGTCTCGTACTCCATGTAGAAGGGCTGCGCCATATAGGTGCCGTCCAGCCACACCTGCCACGGATAGATGTCCTTGTGCCAGAAGTTGCCCTCCTTGGTGCGGGGCTGGGTGAGCAGCTGGCTGCGGATAGTGTCGATGGCCTTGCGGTACTTCTCGTCCCCGTAGATATCATACAGGATGAACAGGTTCTTGCCCTGATTCACGTTGTCCAGATTGTACTCCTTGGGGTCGTAAGTCTTGATAGCGCCGTCCGGCTGCACAAAGTAGTCGATAAACTCCTTGGAAAACTCCAGATACTTCTCGTCACCAGTGGTCTTGTACAGGCTCAGGCAGGCGGTGATCATGCAGCCGTCGATGTAGTTCCACTTATTGGGTTTGCCGCTGCGCACCTTCTCGATGTTCCACATCGGTGCCTCGGCGCTGGAATTGGCGATCAGGTAGTCCACATAGTCGCCCAGCATGGACAGGATCTCTTCATGGGTCATGGGTCAGTCCTCCTCAAAATGTCCTACGTTGGCAAAGTGCAGCCGCTCGCCCTCGTAGCCCTCGATCTTCACGTTGTGCAGGTCGATCTCCTTGACGTTCTCGGCATAGATGGCCAGCTTTTTCACCAGCGGACGGTTATCGGCCATGGCAGCCTGTCCCTCCTTGGCGTTGGGGTCGAAGGTGATGCTCACATCCCGCATGGTCACCCGCTCGATGGGCTGCTCCGGCAGGCCATCGAAATAGCAGCCTGCAAACTGGGCATCGGTAGCCACGATGTTCTCCATGGTCAGGCTGCCCAGCTTGGGGGTGTACTCGTCCACCGGCATCGGCTCGCGGCACTGCACATAGGGGCCGTGGCCGTCCGGGTCGCAGAAGTAGAACATATTGATGACAAAGGGTGCCTTGACGCCCCGCATCTCCACGTTGCGGAACACCAGCCCGTCAATGACGGCAGTGTTGCCGCGGCCCCGGCGGGTCTTGACGCGCAGACCGCGGTCGGTGTGGTCCATCAGGCACTGGGTCACCACCATGTCCTTCACGCCGCCACTCATCTCGCTGCCAATGACGATGCCGCCATGGCCCTTGTCCAGCAGGCAGTTGCGGATGACGGTATGCTCACAGCTGCGCTTCAGCTTCATGCCCAGAAAGACCTTGCTGGCCTTCATGGCGATGCAGTCGTCGCCCACATGGATGTTCATGCCGATGATGCGGATATACTCGCAGCTCTCGGGGTCGATGCCGTCCGTGTTGGGGGCGTTGTAGGGGTTGTTGATGTTGAAGTTGAGCAGGTCGAGGTGCTTGACAAAGATGGGGTGGATGGTCCACGAATAGCTGTTCTGCACCGTGATGCCGTGCAGGCAGACGTTCTCGCTGTCCACCGCAGCCACGGCCCGGGGACGCCATGCGATGCGCTTGACCTTGGGGTTCACCCACCAGTCGCCGTTTTCGGCATCGCAGTCCAGCGTGCCCTCGCCGGTCACCACTACGTCATGCACCTGCGTAATGTTCAAAAGACCTGCAAAGCTGTCCAGCGGGTTGCCCTCCCAGCCGGTCAGGTAGTACTCGTCCACCTCGTTCTCGCTGGGCAGCACGCCGGGCAGGATGGGGTAGTGGGTGCGGTCGTTATCGCCCAGCAGCACCGCGCCCTTTTCCAGATACAGGGTGGTGTTGCTCTTCATGAACAGGCTGGCGGTGCGGTAACGGCCGGCGGGCACATACACCGTGCCGCCCTTGGGGCAGGTGGACAGCGCCGCCTGCAGCCGCACGGTGTTGTCGGTCTCGCCGTCAGCCACCAGACCATAGCGGGCAGCATCCACAAAGAAGGTCTCGGCCTCGGTGGTGAAATCCAGCTTCAGGGTCTCGTCCTCGGCCTGCACCTCCACCGTATAGGTGGTGCCGGGCAGCAGGGAGAACAGGGAGAACACGTTGGTGTTGCAGGCCTCATACACCGTTTTGCCGTTCAGGGCAACGGTAAAGGGGTGTGCCGGACGGTAGCACAGCTCGTTTTCCAGCTCAAAAACGGCGCTGCGGGTCATGGAACGGATCAGGGTCAGATTCATGCGAAATAACCTCCTGTGAGTTTGTCTTGCCCCCACGGGGCAGACGTGGTATCATGAGGAAAAGCGCTCTCCCGGCTACCGGGAGGGCTGTTTCCGGAAAGGATGCGCAAGATGAAAGCGGAACGGGAAAAGATCCATGCAAAGGTAAAAGCGGACACCGTGCGGCTGAACGGCAGCAAGCTGGAGCTGACGGCAGACGAGGAGACGTGCACCTTTCTGCTGGTAAGCGAGGGCAGCTGCACCCTGCAAATGGGAGAAAACAGCCTGCTGGTAAACCCCGGCAGCGCGCTGCTGCTGGGCGCAGGGGATGCGGTGCTCTCTGCCGCCGGTGCAGCCGTACCGGAACTGGTGGGCTGCCGGTTCCCGCTCAGCGCCCTGCACGAGCTGCGCAGTGCCACCCAGCGGGATTTTGCCCGGCTGTTTTTGCCCGGCGAGGTAACGGTGCTGTACGGCCCGGTGCCGTGGGTTCGCCGCCTGCGCACCCTGCTGGAGATGATGCGCGCTGCCATGCCGGAGCAGGACTACCCCGGCGGGCTGTACCTGCTGCTCATCCTGCACTATGTCGAGCAGGAGTGCCTTGCCGAGAGCAGCGCCGCAGCGCGCCCCCGCAACGAGACCATTGAGCAGGTGTGTGCCTACCTTGCCGCCAACTACCGGCAAAAGTTCTCCCTTACCGAGGTGGCGGCGCGGTTCTACCTCTCCCCCTACTATCTCAGCCGCCTGTTCCGGCGGGTGACCGGGCAGTCCATCGTGGACTACCTGAACAACCGCCGCATCGAGGCTGCGCAGAAGCTGCTGGAGACCACCGAGCTTTCCATCAGCGCTATTGCCGAGCAGACCGGTTTTGCCAGCGCAGCCCACTTCCGCCGCGTGTTCCGCGAGGTAATGGATATCAGTCCTTTGCAGTACCGCAAGAAGCAGACGAAATGATATATCAACCAAAACACCCCCTGTGCCATCCGTTGGGAGCAGCACAGGGGGTGTTGGTCTTGGTCAGATGTTCTTATGGCGCATTAGCCCTTGACGGCACCTGCGGAGATACCTTCAACGAACTGATCCTGTGCACAGAAGAATACGATCAGCTGCGGCAGGATGGAGATGAGGGACAGCGCAAGGATCTTGTTCCATGCAAAGCCGGTATCACCGTCCATAGACAGCTTGACGAACAGGGACATGGGGTACTTGCCGGGGGTGCTGACGTAAAGCAGCGGGCCCATAAAGTCGTTGCAGCTCCACATGAACTGGAACAGTGCGCAGGACACCAGAGCGGGTCCCAGCATGGGCACGATGACCTTGTACAGGGTCTGGAAGGAGGAGCAGCCGTCAATGGCGGCAGCCTCGTCCAGATCACGCGGGACGTTGCGCATGAACTGCACCAGCTGATACACGAAGTAGGTCTCGGTAGCAAATGCGCAGTGCACCCAGATGGCCAGATAGAAGGGGCTGTCCACCCAGCCGAACTTGTTGTACAGCAGGTACTGGGGCACGTTCAGCACGACCTGCGGCAGGAACAGGGTGGCCAGCATGATGTTGAACAGCAGCTTGCGGCCGGGGAAGTCGAAACGGCCAAAGCCGTAAGCGGCAATACAGGCAGACACCACAGTGCAGATCACCTTGGGGATGACATAGCTGTAAGTGTTGAGCATGGCCTGCAGGATGTTGATGGAGCCGCCGAAGTTGTTCAGGGCGTTGCGGTAGCCATCCAGCGTAGGCTTTTTGATCCACAGGCTGATGCCTGCAAAGATCTCGCTGTTATCCTTGAAGGTAGCGCTGATCATCCACAGCAGAGGATAGATCATGATGACACCAACCAGGATCAGCACGAAGTACTTAAAGAAGGTTGCGATCTTATTCGATGCTTTCATTCCCATATTGGCCACCTTACCTTTCATCCGAGTAGTAGACCCACTTCTTCTGGCTGGTGAACGCAATGATCGTCAGGATGCAGACGATGATGAACATGATCCATGCCAGAGCAGAAGCCATGCCCATGTCATAGGACTTGAATGCGTAGTTGTAAACCAGCAGGGAGATCAGGGTAGTGGAACCACGGGGACCACCGTTGGTGATGATGTAGGGGCCGTTGAACTCCTGGAAAGCCTGGCAGATCTGAGTGACCAGGTTGTAGAAGATGATGGGGGTGATCATCGGAACGGTGATGGAGAAGAACTGACGCCACTTGCCGGCACCGTCGATGGTAGCAGCCTCGTACAGGTCTGCGGGCACGCCCTTCAGTGCAGCAAGGAACAGCACCATGGCGGAACCGAACTGCCATATACGCAAAAAGCAGATGATCCACAGCGCGTAGTTGGGGTCACTCAGCCACTCGGGGCCCTGCACCGCACCAAAGGTGACAGCGCGCACCACGGTGTTCAGCAGACCGTCCACGCTGAACACAGCCTTCCACAGCACGGCGATAGCCACAGAGCCGCCCAGAATGGAGGGGATGTAGTACACAGTGCGGAACAGGTTGACGCAGGCGATCTTGAAGTTCAGGATGTAGGCGATGAACAGTGCGAAGATCAGCTTCAGGGGCACGGTGATAAAGGCGTACTTGAAGGTGATGATCAGCGCCTTGGTGATCTTTCTGGTGTGGAATGCGGTAATGTAGTTGGCCAGACCAACAAAGTTGGTGCCGTCCTTGAAGAAGTTCATATCGGTGAAGCTGTAATACAGCGACTGACCGAAGGGGAACGCCTTAAAGACGAGAAAGCCGATGATCCAGGGGATCAGATAAAACAGGCCCTGATATTTATCGACCCATTTCTGGAACGGAGTTCGTGCGCCGGCGGGCGCATTACTTTTTTTCATCCGAAGTCCTCCTTTTACAGGATTTGAAGCAGACAGTGCAGCAGGTCACAGACCGGCAACAATTCATTCAAGGTTTGATAACCATTCACCGATAAAACAAGGGCATCTGTCGTACGGGCGGCAGATGCCCTTATTTATTTCAGATACTGAATATCCGGTTCTGACCGCTGTCAGAGAGAGGTAAGCTTAGCCGATGGTGTAGCCAACAGACTCCATGCCGTCCAGCAGAGTCTCGACAGCCTCTTCAGGGGTCTGATCGCCGTAGTCGATGTTGTCGAACACTTCCTGATAGATGCCGGTGCCGGAAGCCTTCAGGTCGTTGTTCTCGAACAGGGGATCCAGCTTGTTGGTGGTGAAGGCCATGACCTTGGCGTTAGCCTCTGCAACCAGGCTCTTGACAGCGCCGGCGTCCTGCGCGAACTTCAGGCCAGCCTTGGAAGCGGGGATGCCGCACTCAGAACCCATGATGGAAGCGCCCTTCTCCTCGTTCAGCAGGAAGTTGATCAGGGTAGCAGCCTCGGCAACGTTCTTGCAGGTCTTGGTGATAGCCAGACCCATGGACACCTTGGAGAAGCCGCCGTTGTTGTCGCCGAACTTGATCTCCTCGCCGACGGTGAAGCCGTCCTTGTTGCTGTCGTCCAGAGCGGAGGAGTACTTGCTTGCAGCGGAATCCCACTCGAAGATGCCTGCGATCTTACCGGTGATCCACTCGTTGGACTGGTGGGTAGCGGTATCGGAGTTTGCAGAGTAGTAGGTCTTCAGGTTCATCATGACGTGGTTGTCCACCAGGCTCTTGATGAAGGCCAGACCCTCAGCGATCTCCTCCTCAGTGTAGTTCAGGGTGGAGGTAACGGGATCTGCCCAGTCCTTGCCGTACTTGGACTCGAGGTAGAACACCATCAGGATCATACGGTCGTATGCGCCCAGGTGCATGGGGTAGTAATCGTCGCCCAGCTTCTCCTGGAAAGCCTTACCGGCAGCCATCAGATCGTCCAGAGACTTGGGAACCTCGGTGATGCCAGCCTTATTAAAGGTGGTCATGTTCCAGTAGAAGATACGGCCGGTCATGGAGACGGGCACGCACTGCTGGCTGTTGGCCACATAGCAGGCGTCCATAGCAGCGGAATCCCACTGGGTCAGGTCGATGAACTTGGAGGTGGTGTTCAGGTCCACAAACTTGCTGCCGTCGGCAGAGTAGTTGTACAGCCAGTTCCAGTTCACCTGGCAGACATCCTGAGCGTTGCCCGCGATGAAGGCAGCAGCCATCTTCTCTTCCCAGCCGGACCATGCGGCGAAGGTGGGCTCCACGGTGATGTTGGAGTGCTCAGCCTGGAAAGCCTCCAGAGCGCTCTGGTAAGCAGCGTGACGGCTGTCGCCGCCCCACCAGCTGATGCTCAGGTTGACGGGGCCGTCAGACAGGGCCAGGCTCTCGTCTGCGGAAGCAGCGGGGGCCTGAGAAGCAGCGGAAGAAGCGGTGGAAGAAGCAGCGGGCTTGCTGCCGCAGGCAGCCAGCAGACCTGCAGCACCGACAGCGCCGGTAGCCATCAGGAAGTTACGACGAGAAATTGCCTTGCTCATTTTTGTTCTCCTCCTAATAGAAAACATCTTCATGCAGGGGGCCTGCACATGCCCCCTTGTATACAATTATGATAACAAAAGCCACCGAAAAAAGAAAGATGTAAATTACAGTGATACGGGATAAAAACGTACAAATATTGCCCTTGTTTTCGCGTGCAATTCGACGTCCTTGCCGAAATGAATAAACTTGCGCTGAAAAACTGTGCAACTTGTATACTTCAATGACTTGCATAAAAATCTGGGATGCAACATGGGAAGAACGGCAAAAATTTCAATAATTTCTGTTACATTTACCGTTCCGCCTGTAATTTTTTATGCTCTGCCGCCCCCGCTGCTCTCTTCTTCTCCCATTCCCGCTCCCCTCCGGCAAGTAACTGCCCGGTCTGAACTGATATATCAATAGCGCAAAAAACGTGCGAATTCCGTCCGGTTGATATATCAGTTTCTCTCACAAAATGCAACAAATTGATATATCAGTCTGTATACAGCCTGTTGGAGACTATGGCGAGTGTAGCGAGACTGAGGGGGTAACTCTTCCGCAAATCACGCAAAAAAGCCGCTGCACCCGGCGCGGTACAGCGGCTTGTATAAAATATAAAAGTATCTCAGTCTTTCTTTGCAGCGTAAAACGCCCGCCGTGCCTTGAAGTAGCACTGGGGGCACATGCTGACATACTGCACATCGTTTTCAAGGTCGATGGCTACCTGCTCGCCCTCAAAGACGAATCGTCCGTTCACCTTGCGGCAGTTGCAGATGGCCTTGCGCCCGCAGGTGCAGATGGTCTTCATCTCCTCGATGGTGTGCGCCAGCTCCAGCAGACGGGTAGAGCCCGGGAAGCCCTTGAGGGAAAAATCTGCCCGCAGACCGTAGCAGATCACCGGGATGTTCAGATCTACCGTGATCATAAACAGCTGCTCGGCCTGCTCCGGGGTAAAGAACTGGCTCTCGTCGCACAGCACACAGGCCAGCGGCCCGGAGGCAGCGTTTGCCGCCTTCACGGCTTCGAACACGTCCAGCTCCGGCGGGATCAGCAGGTCTGCCTTGCGGCGCACGCCCAGACGGCTCACCAGTTCCCCGCCGCCCTTGGTATCCACCTGCGGCTTTAAAATGAGCACCTTCATGCCCTGCTCTTCGTAGTTGTGTGCCACCTGCATCAGCGCTGTGCTCTTGCCGCTGTTCATGGCACCGTAGCGGAAATACAATTTTGCCATGCCGTCACTCCTGATTGCGCAGACGGTAGCCCAAGCTCATCAGGCTGTCGCCCAGATGGACGTTTTCCACCACCACATTGGGGTACGACACCGACAGGTCATAGTGGGAGAAGTTCCAGAAGCCCTCAATGCCCAGATCCACCAGCCGTCCGCTCACCTGCTGTGCACCATCGCGGGGCACACAGAGCACAGCCACCTTGGGCTTGTTTTCCTCACAGAAGGCCTCCAGCTCGTCAATGTGCCGGATGCGGATACCGCTGATCTCCTTGCCTACCTCGTTTTCAGCCACATCAAAGGCAGCGATCAGCTTGTAGCCGTTGGTATCGGTAGTGATAAAGCGGCTCACGGCCTTGCCCAAGCGGCCGCAGCCGATCAGAATGGTGGGCAGACGGTCGCCGTTGCCGAACAGCAGACTTTCCAGAATGGAAAGCAGGTTCTCCACCGAGTAGCCGATGCCCTGCCGTCCGTTCACGTCACCGATGCAGTTGAAGTCCTGCCGCACCTGCGAGGCGGTGGTGCCCATCTGAGAGGCCAGTTCCCGGGAGGAGATGCTGGTAATGCCATCGGCCTGCAGGGAGCGCAGATACCGGTAATATTTGGGGAGACGCTTGATCACAGGGATCGATGCTTTCTGGGGGGTGTTCATAGCAAAATTCTCCTTTCTGCCCAACGCGCTGCAGCTTCTGCCGCCATGCAAGGGGCTTCTTTGCGCGCAGAGAGATGTTCCGTTTTATCCTGTTATATTATTTAAAGTATACAGCATGAAAGGCGAATGTCAAATACCTATTTGTAAAAAAGCAAAAAATTCACAAAGTTTTTTGTATTCGCGCTCCTGCATACTTCCCCGGCAGCCGGGGGATACTGACCCCACAAAGACCCTGCTACGGAAGGAGAACGCGCATGGATACGGCAAAAGACACCCCCGCAGAGCAGCACCGGATGGAAAAAGAGGATATCGAGGATCTGGGCACGGTCACCCTGAGCCGGGGCGGTCATGTCATCCACTGCCTGACCGTCATCGGCCAGATCGAAGGGCATACCGAAGCGCCGCAGGGGCAAAAGACCACCAAATATGAGCACGTCATCCCCCAGCTGGTGGCGGTGCAGGAGGACCCCCGCATCGAGGGGCTGCTGGTGCTGCTGAACACGGTGGGCGGCGATGTGGAGACCGGCCTTGCGCTGGCAGAGCTGATCGCCAGCATCTCCAAGCCCAGCGCCACGCTGGTGCTGGGCGGCGGGCACTCCATCGGCATCCCGCTGGCGGTCAGCGCGCGGCACAGCTTCATCGTCCCCACCGCCACCATGACGGTGCACCCGGTGCGGCACTCCGGGCTGATCTTAGGCGTGCCGCAGACCATGCACTGCTTTGAGCAGATGCAGCAGCGCATCACCGGCTTTGTGGCCGCCCACAGCGGCATGCCGGAAAAGCGCTACACCCAGCTGATGCTCCACACCGGGGAACTGGTCATGGACATGGGCACGGTGCTGGACGGACGCCGCGCCGTAAAGGAAAAGCTCATCGACGAACTGGGCGGTCTTTCGGACGCGCTGGCGTGGCTGTACGGGGAGATCGAACGGGGGTAAGGCCTTGCGTCTCCCCCGCCGGACGATTTGAACTGCGCTCCGCGTTGCTCTGCGCAGGAACAGCGGAAAAATTATTTTTTATTTCGCGTTTGTCGCGCTCTGCGAAGCGCTCCAAACGCCTTTTCACGAGAGGGGCTGGGTTCGTTCCATTTTCCTCCAACAAAAACAACATTATGGTTTGCCATTTTTGCCCTTGCGTGGTACAATAGTAGAATCAATTATTGTGTCTATGGGAAGTTGGGGAACAGAGTAGAATGGCAACGAAAAAACGAAAATCAACGAAACGGCGTACTGCCGCCCGCCGTAAAAAGGCAGAGCAGCGGCTCCCGGCAGGGCTTGGCACCCTGTTCGGCGGCCTGCTGCTGATCGTGCTGGCCTTTGTGCGGGGCGATTCCGTATGGCGGGTGCTCCATGATGTGCTGTTCGGGCTGTTCGGCTGCGGCAGCTTTGTGCTGGGTGCAGCCGTGTGCTGTCTGGCCGTTTTGTACACCCGGGGCGAGGAGCTGCTGTCCCGCATCCTCAAGCTGGTGCTGGGGCTTGTCTTTGTCTGCGGCACGGTCATCGTGTTTTCCGATATCCAGCCGCAGGGGCTGTCGGCGCTGCAAATGCTTTCCGCCTGCTACGCCAACGGCGTCAATGCATGGCTCTCCGGCGGCGCAATGGGCTTTGTGCTGGGCGGCATGCTGCTTTTGCTGTGCGGACGCCCGGCAGCAAATCTCATCATGGTCGTGCTTTTGCTGTGCGGCAGCCTGTACATTTTTGATATTACCCCCGCCGAGGTCTGGATCTGGCTGTGTGCCGTCACCGGCGGTATCCACGCCCGCGGCGCTGCCTTTGCAGAGCAGCGCGCTGCCCGCCGCGCCGAGCGCGCCTCCATCCGGCAGGCAGAGCGGGCGATCGATGAGGAATACGACGAAACCGAGGACGAGCCGCTGGACGAGGAGGACGAGCCCGCCGGGCTGCATCTGGGGGTGCCGGACTGGATGTCCGGCGTGCTGCGCTGGGGGCATAAGGTAACGCAGGAGATGGAGGCAGACGCTGCGGACACCGAAGCCGCTCCCGCCGCCCCTGCCCAGCCGGAGCCTGCCGCGCCGTCCATCACCCCGGTACGGGTCAGCGTTGCCCATCCCCGCGCGGCCTTTGACGTAGACCTTGGCCCCGACCACACCGCTCTCTCCGAGGGCGGCAGCGAGCCCATTGAGCCGCTGATCGTCGGGCCGGGCGGCACCTTCGGGCAGGACCCGCTGCGCCCTGCGCCCAAGCCCACGCCGCCGCCCATCGTGGCAGACCCGGTGGTCACCGCTGCGGCAGATTTCTTTGCCAAAGATGCCCCCCAGCCGGAAGAGTCTTCCCCTGCCCCCGCTTTTGATACTCCCATCGTCCAGCCGGCAGCGCCGGTGGTGCAGCCGCAGATGCCGCAGCCGTCGGAAGCTGCGCCCATCCAGCCCGCCGTGCCCCGGGTGAGTGCCGAGAACGCCGTGGCGTTCCGCTCTGCGCCGGACGAGGACGGCTGGATCAGCATCACCGCCGAGCCGGTGGAGGAAAAGGACATCAACTCGCTGGTGGCAGCAGCCATGGAAAAGCCCGCCGTCTCGGAGCAGGCAGCCGCCACCGCCCCTGCCGAGGAGACCGAGCCGGTGGACCGCTACGAGTACCAGTACCCGCCCATCGAGCTGTTTGAAAAAACGCAGGAGGAAAGCGACCCCGGCGCACAGGAGGAGCTGAAGGCCAACGCCCAGAAGCTGGTGGACACGCTGGAAAGCTTCGGCGTGCGCACCCGGGTGCTGGATATCTCCCGCGGGCCCTCTGTTACCCGGTACGAACTGCAGCCCATGGCGGGTGTGAAGATCAGCCGTATCACCTCGCTGGCGGACGATATCGCCCTGAACCTCGCGGTGGCAGACGTGCGTATGGAAGCCCCCATCCCCGGCAAGCCCGCCGTGGGCATCGAGGTGCCCAACCACAAAAAGACCGCCGTTTCCATCCGCAGCATCTTTGAGAGTCAGAGTTTTCTGCGCATGACCTCGCCGCTGGGCATCGCCCTTGGCAAGGACATTGCCGGTGTAGCGCAGGTGACCGACCTGTGCAAGATGCCTCACCTGCTCATCGCGGGCAGCACCGGCAGCGGTAAATCCGTGTGCGTGAACAGCATCATCATGAGCCTGCTGTTCCGCTCCAGCCCGGAGGACGTGAAGCTGCTGCTCATCGACCCCAAGGTGGTGGAGCTGGCCGAGTATAACGGCATCCCCCACCTGCTGATGCCCGTTGTCACCGAGCCCCGCAAGGCCGCCGGTGCACTGGGCAGCGCAGTGCAGGAGATGGAGCGCCGCTACCGCCTGTTTGCGGAGAACAATGTGCGCGATATCAAGTCCTTCAACAAGCTGGCTGCCGAGCAGCCGGAGCTGGAAAAGATGCCCTACATCGCCATTATCATCGACGAGTTGGCCGACCTGATGATGGTGGTGGGCAAGGACGTAGAGGATTCCATCTGCCGCATCGCCCAGAAAGCCCGTGCCGCCGGTATGCACCTAATCGTTGCCACCCAGCGCCCCAGCGTGGACGTGATCACCGGCCTGATCAAGGCCAACATCCCCAGCCGCATCGCCTTTGCGGTGTCCAGTCAGGTGGACAGCCGCACCATTCTGGACGGTGCCGGCGCAGAAAAGCTGCTGGGTCAGGGCGATATGCTCTTTATGCCCGTGGGCGCACCCAAGCCCACCCGCATCCAGGGCACTTTTGTGCGGGATGAGGAGATCAGCCGTGTGCTGGACTTCATCAAATCCAGTGCCACCGTGCAGTACGACGAGGCCATGATCGAGGCCATGGAAAAGCACGCCATTCAGGACGGCAAAAAGGGCGGCGGCGGTGCCGACGCCGAGGAGGACGCAGGCTCCGACCCCATGTTCAAGCAGGCCGTGGACGTGGTCATCGACGCCGGTCAGGCCTCCACCAGCCTGTTGCAGCGCCGCTGCAAGCTGGGCTACGCCCGCGCCGCCCGCATCATGGACGAGATGGAGCAAAAGAGCATCATCGGCCCTTACGAGGGTGCAAAGCCCCGCGCCGTACTCATCAGCCGCCAGCAGTGGCTGGAAATGCAGATGAACCAACCGGAGGAATAATAAAGGAGCATTATGGAACATTCTACTCCCCAGATCTACACCGAATTTCTTCCCATCAGCCGGGCGGACATGGAAGCCCGGGGCTGGGAGCAGCTGGACTTTGTGGTGGTGGGCGGTGACGCCTATGTGGACCACCCCAGCTTTGGCACCGCCATCATCAGCCGCCTGCTGGAGGCCGAGGGCTACAAGGTGGGCGTGCTGGCACAGCCCCGCTACACCGACTGCGAGGACTTCAAGCGGTTCGGCAAGCCCAAGTACGGCTTTTTCATTGGCGGCGGCAACGTAGACAGCATGGTCAGCCACTATTCCGTGGCAAAGATCCCCCGCGCCGAGGATGAATACTCTCCCGGCGGCAAGGCCGGTGCCCGCCCGGACCGCAGCGCCACCGTGTACACAAAACTTGCCAAGCAGGCTTACCCCGACCTGCCGGTGATCTTAGGCGGTCTGGAGGCCAGCCTGCGCCGGTTTGCCCACTACGATTACTGGCTGGACACCGTGCTGCCCAGCATTGCCGAGGACTCCGGTGCGGATCTCATCAGCTTTGGCATGGGCGAGCACCAGACCGTGGAGATCGCCCGCCGTCTGGCCGCCGGGGAGCCGGTGGAGACCATCACGGACGTGAACGGCACCTGCTACCTGACCGATTTCGACCACCTGCCCCAGCGGTATGTGGAGTGCGCCGGTTTTAAAAAGGTGGCCAGCGATAAAACCGCCTACGCCAAGGCCTGCCGCATCCAGATGGACAATCAGGACGTGGTCAGCGGCCAGATCATCGTGCAGAAGCAGAGCGAAAAGTATCTGGTGCAGAACATCCCCGCAAAGCCGCTGGTGCGCGGAGAGCTGGACAAGGTGTACGCCCTGCCCTACACCCGCCGCTATCACCCCATCTACGAGAGCATGGGCGGCGTGCCCGCCATCCGCGAGGTGCAGTTCTCCATCATCCAGAACCGCGGCTGCTTCGGCGGCTGTAACTTCTGCGCCATCCAGCTGCATCAGGGGCGGCGGGTCACCAGCCGCAGCGCCGACAGCATCGTGGAGGAAGCCGAGCGCATGACCCACGAGCCGGACTTCAAGGGCTACATCCACGATGTGGGCGGCCCTACCGCAAACTTCCGCTTCCCCTCCTGCCGCGAGCAGATGCTGCGCGGCATGTGCACCGGGGGCAAGCACTGCCTTGCCCCCACCACCTGCTCCCACATGATCGTGGATCACAGCGACTACCTTAAAATTCTGCGCCGGGTGCGGGAGCTGCCGGGCGTGAAAAAGGTGTTCATCCGCAGCGGCATCCGGTTCGACTACCTGATGGCGGACCCGGACGATACCTTCTTCAAGGAGCTGGTAGAATACCATGTATCCGGCCAGTTGAAGGTCGCCCCGGAGCACTGCGCCCCCAATACCCTTGCCTACATGGGTAAGCCGCCCATCGAGACCTTCAACAAGTTCAAGGATAAGTTCTACGAGCTGAGCAAGAAGGCGGGCAAAAAACAGTATCTGGTGCCCTACCTCATGTCCAGCCACCCGGGCAGCACCCTGAAGGACGCGGTCTATCTGGCCGAGTACCTTTACAAGAACCACATGCGCCCGGAGCAGGTGCAGGACTTCTACCCCACCCCCGGCACCGTGAGCACCTGTATGTTCTATACTGGGCTTGACCCCTACACCCTCAAGCCGGTGTTTGTGGAAAAGACCCCCGAGGGCAAGGCATTGCAGCGCGCACTGCTGCAATACTACGAACCCCGCAACGCCGAAAAGGTGGTCAAGGCCTTGCAGCTGACCCACCGGGAGGACCTGATCCCCCTGCTTGTGCCCGCCGTCGGCCGCCGCGCCGTGCAGCGCACCGCCCGCCGGGCAGAGAGCGCCGAGGTGACCATCCACAACGATGGCACTTATACCGTACACCCCAGCCAGAAGGGACGCAGTACCGGCAAAAATGCCCGCGCTGCTGTCCCGGCAGGCCGTCAACCCAGCCCGGGCGCACGCTTTGCGCCCAACTCTGCGCCCGGCCACAAACCCAAGAATAATCAACAGAAAGAGAACGCAACGTGGAAAACTGGAAAGAAGAAAAAATAACCCTGCTCCCCCGCCGCCTGTTCCTGCGGCTGGCTGCGCTGGCGCTGGCCGCTGTGCTGGCGCTGGGGCTTACCGCCTGTGACAGCCTGCCCGGCAGCGGCGGACACATCGTCAAGCCCTCCACCGGGACAAGTCAGCCCTTTGAGATGCACTTCATTGATGTAGGGCAGGCGTTGAGCGTATTGGTGGAGTGTGACGGACAGTTCATGCTCTACGACGGCGGCAACGTGGACGACGGCAGTCTGGTGGTCTCCTACCTGCAAAAGCAGGGGGTGGAGCAGCTGCAATATGTGTTCTGCTCCCATGCCCACGAGGACCATGTAGGCGGACTTGCCGCCGTAATGGCAAAGTTCCCGGCGGGACACGCTTACAGCCCCGTAACCGAGGGCAGCACCAAATGCTTCAACGATTTTGTCAAGTATACGCAGCAGCAGGGCTTGCAGCTGGAAGTGCCCTCCGTGGGCACCGTCTGGCCGCTGGGCAGCGCCACCGTTACCCTGCTGGGCCCGGTAACGCAGTACAGCGAGACCAACAACACCTCTCTGGTGCTGCGCATCGACTACGGCAGCACCAGCTTTCTGCTGACCGGTGACATGGAAAAGACCGCCGAGACCGACCTTGTGAACAGCGGTGCCAACCTGAAGGCCGATGTACTGCAAGTAGGGCACCACGGCTCCAGCACCAGCACCGGCTACCTGTTTCTGAACGCTGTTCTGCCGGAAATGGGCGTCATCTCCTGTGGCACGGGCAACAAGTACGGCCATCCCCACGAGGAGACCCTGAGCATCCTGCGGGACGCAAAGGTGGACGTCTACCGCACCGACCTGCAGGGCACCATCACCATTGGCAGCGACGGCCAGAACTTCACCGTGGGCACCGAGCGCTTTGTGCCGGACAGCCAGCTGAACCCCACCGACCCGTCGTCCTCCAGCACTGCGCAGCAAGCTTACATCGGCAACGTGAACAGCAAAAAGTTCCATCTGCCCACCTGCGCAAACCTGCCTGCGGAAAAGAACCAAGTCCTCTTTTCCAGCTACGACGAAGCCATTGCCGCAGGCTATACCCCCTGCGCAAGCTGCATCAAATAAAAATATTTTTATAAAAAGAAAGATACCGGGCGGCCTACAAAGCTGTCCGGTATCTTTCTTTCATAATCGTTACTGCGCTGCCGGGAACTCCTTCTCCCGCTCTTCTTTCAGGATGGCAGTGGCACGCTGCATGGTGGCAGCGGCGCGGCGCAGCTCTTCGTCTCCAAGCTCCGTGCGCATCCGGCGGTAGCAGCGCTGCAAAAGCGCCTGCTCCTCCGCCATCAGCTCCACCGCCTTGCTGGAAAGTTCCACATAGGTGCGCCCGGCCTCGCGGTCGGTTTTCCACGTCACAAAGCCGCTGTCCTGCAGCTTCTCGATGCCCTTGGAAAGCTCGGTCACCCGCAGCCCCATGGCGGCGGCAAGGTCGGCAAGATAGAGCTTTTCGCCGGGATGTGCCTCCTGCTCTACCTTGATATAATACAGGATGAGATAATCTGCCCGCTGGATGGTGCTGAACACCTTATCCACGTTGAGCTCGTGGAGGAAGAACCATTCCCCCTGATGCTGCTGTAACTCTTCCATGCTGATGCCCTCCCTTTATGCCCGCTGGCTGCGCGGGATATAATCGTGGGTGCCGCCAAGGCTCTTGTAGGCCGGGCGGATGATCTTGTTGGCGCTGAGCAGCTCCTCGATGCGGTGGGCGCTCCAGCCCATGACGCGCGCCACGGCAAACAGCGGGGTGTACAGCTCCATGGGGATGCCCAGCATCTCGTACACAAAGCCGCTGTAAAAGTCCACGTTGGGGCTGACGCCCTTGAAGATCTTGCGCTCCTGCGCGATCAGCTGCGGTGCCATGCGCTCGATACGGGTATAGAGGGAAAGATCCTTATCCCGTCCCTTTTCGTGGGCAAGCTGCTCCACATAGCCCTTGAACACCACCTCGCGCGGGTCGCTGAGGGAGTAGACGGCGTGACCCATACCATAGATCAGACCCTTGCGGTCAAAGGCCTCACCGTGGAGCAGCTTTTTCAGGTAGGCTTCCAGCTCCTCGTCGTCCTCAAGGTCGTGGAGGTTGTCCCGGATGTTCTGCATCATGTGCATGACCATCAGGTTTGCACCGCCGTGGCGCGGGCCCTTGAGGGAGCACAGCGCCGCCGCCATGGCCGAGTAGGTGTCGGTGCCGGAGGAGGTGACCACGCGGGTGGTAAAGGTGGAGTTGTTGCCGCCGCCGTGCTCGGCGTGCAGCAGCAGCGCCACGTCCAGTACGCGGGCTTCCAGCGGGGTGTACTGCATATCCGGGCGCAGCATCCGCAAAAAATTCTCTGCGGTGGAAAGGCTGGGGTCCGGGCGGTGGATATACATACTGGCGTCTTTTTCGTAGTGATTATAGGCGTGGTAGCTGTATACCGCCAGCATGGGGAAGATGCCCGCCAGCTGGATGCTCTGGCGCAGCACGTTGGCGGTGTCCAAATCTGCCGCCTTGGGGTCGTAGGAAGCCAGCGTCAGCACGCTGCGCGCCATGCTGTTCATGATATCGTGGCTGGGTGCCTTCATAATGACATCGCGGGTAAAGTTGGTGGGCATGGTGCGGCACTCGCCCAGCACCGCGCAGAACTGTTCCAGCTGCTCCGGGGTGGGCAGCTGACCAAACAGCAACAGATATCCCGCCTCCTCAAAGGCAAAGCGGCTGCCGCGGCTGCCGTTGATGAGGTCTTTTACGTCATAGCCGCGGTACAGCAGCTGACCGTCTGCCGGGTGCTTGACCCCGTCCACATACTGGAACGCCCGGATGTCCGAGATGTTGGTCAGACCTGCCAGCACGCCCTTGCCAGTCTCATCGCGCAAGCCGGCCTTGACCCCGAACTCCCGATAGAGGTCCTTGGGGATGCGGTCGTGCTCTGCGCAAAGGGGCTGCTGCTGGTCGAAGTAACTTAATACATTCTGCAAATGATCCATGTGTCTGGCTGCTCCTTTCCTGTTCGTCCATATCAGTTTCTCATTTTTTAATAGCTTTTATATTACAGAACGGATATTTCGCTGTCAACCAACATTTTGTAAAAAAATATGAAACAATTCAGCCATAGGGGTCGTACAAATCGTACTCCTCCGTCTCCTGATGCTTCTCCTCCAGCACCCGGATGGCCTGCTCCAAGGCGCTCTGGGAGCAGCCGCTCTCGCTTACCAGCGCATGGACGGCGGCGGCAAGGTCGCCGTCAAACAGGGTATCCAGCCGCTGCCGCATACAGTACACGTCGTAAGCCCGCCGGGTGACCAGCGGCACATACACGTTGCAGTTGCCCTGTTTTGCCGACCTGACCCAGCCTTTTTCCTCCAACCGGTAGAGAAAATTCAGCACCGTGGCTGCTGCCCAGCCGGTGGCCTTGAGCTTCTGGCTGATGTCCCGCCGCGCCGCCGCGCCCGGGCACGCCCACACCGCAAACATCACCTGTTCTTCCGCCGCCGAAAGCGGCCGCAGGGTATCTGGTAAGCCGTACATCTGTTGTACCTCCTTGAATGATTCAATTCCCCTTAGTCACCGTTTTTTGCGGTGGGGCGATTTAGAATGGTCTCCGCTTCGCTCTGACCATTTTCAGCGGAATGACTATTTTATTTCGCGTTTGTCGCGGCCTGCGGGCCGCTCCAAACGCACTTTCACAGTTTGGGCTTCGTTTTTCTTTTACATTTGTCTTATTTTTCCCAGTATACCGCATTTCTGCCAAAGGTGCAAGGGCGGAAAATCCGCATGGAATCAGGGGATCGTACGCTTCTTTTACAATTGTCTTATATTTTGTCTCCGCACGGCGTACATTTGTATGCTTTGTGCTCTCATGCGGGGTGCAGGGGCCATATCTTTGTGCAAAGATGCTCTTGTTTTCGGCATGGGAAAACCGGTATACTACGGCTACAGAAAGTAACAGACGCACCGCAAAACGGCGGTGCTGCGTGATAGGTATACCACAGGAAAAGGAGAGGTTCATTATGGCACGAGTATATAACTTCAGCGCAGGCCCCAGCATGCTGCCCGAAAAGGTGCTGCGGCAGGCGCAGGCCGAGCTGCTGGAATACGGCGACAGCGGTCAGAGCGTCATGGAGATGAGCCACCGCAGCAAGTGGTTCGATGCCATCATCAAGGACACCGAAGCTTCCCTGCGCCGGGTGATGAACATTCCCGATAACTACAAGGTGGGCTTCTTTCAGGGCGGTGCTACCCAGCAGTTCGCCATGGTGCCGCTGAACTTTATGACCACCGGCAAGGCAGACTACATCGTGTCCGGCAACTTCTCGGGTCTGGCTGCCAAGGAGGCCGCCAAGTTCGGCGAGGCCAAGATCGTAGCATCCAGTAAGGATAAAAATTTCACTTATATCCCGGATGTAAACGCTATCAACTACGATAAGGACGCCAGCTACATCCACATCTGCCAGAACAACACCATCTTCGGCACCCAGTATGTGGAGCTGCCGCAGGTGGAGGGCGTGCCGCTGGTGGCAGATATGAGCTCCATGATCCTTTCCAAGCCGGTGGACGTCAGCAAGTACGGCTGCATCTACTTTGGCGTGCAGAAGAACGTAGCCCCCGCCGGTATGGCCATTGCCATCATCCGGGACGACCTGCTGGGTCACGCCGCCGATAACGTTCCCACCATGATGAACTACACCACCCTGCTGGCGAAGGACAGCATGTACAACACCCCGCCGTGCTGGTGCATCTACATGACCGGTCTGGTGCTCAAGTATCTGGAAAACGATATCGGCGGTCTGGCCAATATGCAGAAGATCAATGAGGCCAAGGCCAAGGTGCTGTACGATTATCTGGACGGGCAGGAGTTCTTCACGAACCCTGTGGAGCACCGCTACCGCAGCACCATGAACGTCACCTTCACCAGCCCCAACCCGGACATGGACAAAAAGTTCTGCGCCGAAGCCGCCGAGGCGGGCTTTGTGAACCTGAAGGGTCACCGTCTGGTAGGCGGTATGCGTGCTTCCATTTACAACGCCATGCCTGCCGAGGGCGTGGACAAGCTGGTGGACTTCATGGAGAAGTTCCGCAAAGAGAATGCATAAAGAGGGGTTTCAGATATGTACACCATCAAAACGCTCAACGCCATCAGCCCGGTGGGGCTGGCAAAGCTGCCCAAGAACCAGTTCGATGTCACGGTGGATGCCGACGCCCCGGACGGTATTCTGGTGCGCAGCGCCGATCTTTTGAACACCACCTTCAACGACAATCTGCTTGCTATCGCCCGCGCCGGTGCGGGCGTGAACAACATCCCGCTGGAGCGCTGCAGCGAGCAGGGCATCGTGGTGTTCAACACCCCGGGTGCCAACGCCAATGCCGTGGCGGAGCTGGTCATCGGCATGCTCATCGCAGGCAGCCGCAACGTGGCCGCCGCCGCCCAGTGGTGTCAGGGTCTGGCCGGTGACCCCGCCATGGCCAAGAGCGTGGAAAAGGGCAAAAAGCAGTTCGTGGGCAACGAGATCAAGGGCAAGACCCTTGGCGTCATCGGTCTGGGTGCCATCGGCTCCCGGGTGGCAAACTGCGCCATCGAGCTGGGCATGGAAGTCTACGGCTACGACCCCTACATCTCCATTGAAGCAGCATGGAACCTGAGCAGTCAGGTGCACCACTGCGTAAACCTGAACGATATGCTGCCCCTGTGCGACTACATCACCATCCATGTGCCCTACCTGCCCACCACCAAGGACACCATCAACGCCCAGACCCTTGCTTTGTGCAAGGACGGCGTCAAGATCCTGAACTACGCCCGCGGCGAGCTGGTGAACACCGCCGCCCTGCTGGAAGCCATGGACAACGGCAAGGTGTCCGGCTACATGACCGACTTCCCCTCCGAAGCCATTCTGGGTCGTCCCGGCATCGTGTGCACCCCGCACCTTGGCGCTTCCACCCCGGAAGCCGAGGACAACTGCGCCATCATGGCAGCACAGGAGCTGAGCGATTACCTGCGCAACGGCAACATTACCCACTCGGTCAACCTGCCGGAGGTGCACCAGCCCCGCGCCGGCGGCAAGCGCATCTGCAT
The DNA here is from genome assembly GCF_003324185.1 of Faecalibacterium prausnitzii. Classification (GTDB taxonomy): domain Bacteria; phylum Bacillota; class Clostridia; order Oscillospirales; family Ruminococcaceae; genus Faecalibacterium; species Faecalibacterium prausnitzii. The sequence goes on along the minus strand of NZ_PXUP01000005.1, from coordinate 58,898 downwards.
CATCCACAAGAACGAGCCGGGCATGATCAGCCAGATCACCGCCCTGACCACCGAAGCGGGTCTGAACATCGAAAACATGGTGAACAAGAGCAAAAAGAACATGGCCTACACCATGCTGGATGCCACCGGTGCCGTGGATGCCCGCCTGAGCGAGAAGCTGAGCAGCATCCCCGCCGTCATCCGGGTGCGCATCCTGTAACAGCAAAAATACACGAGACACAAAAAGGTGAAGTGGCCAGCGGTCACTTCACATTTTTCATAAAGGATCCACACCCGGCAAAGCTGGCCGAGGCAGTCATCACATGAGCTGCTTTCATTCATGATATGAACCAGATGAAAAAACAGACGGGTCATATCCCTTGACTTCAGCCCCCCGGGGGAGTATACTCCGTGGCAGTGAAATATTCGGCTATGACGAGAAAGAGTACCCGGAAAGAATGCTGCAGAGAGCTGCCGACTGGTGCAAGGCAGTGCAGGGCGTCCGTGGGAAGATCCTCTCCGAGCTTTCCGGCTGAATGGGCGGTGTCTACGCCCCAGTAAGCAGGAACGGCAGGCCCCCGTTATCACGGGCCGCGCATTGTTGGATGCGCACTGAGGGGCCGGGCTTTGCACCGGCAATAAGAGTGGTACCGCAGAGGAGTTTATACGCCTTTGTCTCTTACGAACCGTAAGGGGCAAAGGCGTTTTTGTTTGCGGGAAAGCCATTTTCCGGATGTTTCATTGCCTTTGCATCCGCAAAAATAAGTGTTCAGGAAAAAGGAGAGTTTATCATGAAAACATTGGAAAAAGTAAGCGACTTTGTGGGCAAGTACATGGCCGCCATCGTCATTGTGGTGGCGGCACTGTCTCTGCTGTTCCCCGGCACCTTCAGCGTGGTAAAGACCGCATGGGTCAACACCCTGCTGGGCATCGTCATGTTCGGCATGGGTCTCACCCTGAAGCCGGAGGACTTCAAGGTGGTGTTCAGCCGCCCGAAAGACGTGATCATTGGCTGCATTGCGCAGTTCACCCTGATGCCCTTCCTTGCATGGGCGCTGACGCAGCTGTTCCACCTGCCCACCGAGCTGGCTATCGGCGTCATCCTTGTGGGTACCTGCCCCGGCGGCACCTCCTCTAACGTGATGACCTATCTGTCCAAGGGCGACGTTGCACTGTCCGTTGGTATGACTGCCGTTTCCACCGTGCTGGCACCCATCCTGACTCCCCTGCTCACCCTGCTGTATGCCGGCCAGCGCGTGGATGTGAACCCTGTAAATATGTTCCTGTCCATCGTCAAAGTAGTGCTGGTGCCCATCGCACTGGGCTTTGTGGTCAACCACTTCTTCCACGCCTTCACTCAGAACGCCGTCCGCGTGCTGCCGCTGGTCTCCACCACCGCCATCGTGCTCATCATCTGCGCCGTTGTTTCTGCAAACTCCGCCAAGATCATGACCAGCGGCCTGCTGATCCTTGCCGTAGTCATCCTGCACAACCTGCTGGGCTACCTCACCGGCTTCGGTGTGGGCAAGCTGCTGAAGCTGGATTCCACCAAGTGCCGCGCGATCTCCATCGAGGTCGGTATGCAGAACTCCGGTCTGGCCACCTCTCTGGCCGCTGCCCACTTTGCACAGTATCCGCTGGCAACCATCCCCGGCGCTGTGTTCTCGGTGTGGCATAACATTTCCGGCGCCGTCCTCGCCAACTTCTTTGCCCGCACCGCCGAGAAGAAGGACTGATCTTATACCATAATAAAAATGGCTGCTACACAGGGTTTCTTCCCGGTGCAGCAGCCATTTCTTTGTTTATTGAACGTGATCTGCGCGGTTTTCCTGTCTTTGCCTGTTTCCCGGGCTGTTGCGCAAACGCAAACATCCCGGGAGCAAAAACACCCGAACCCCAGACCCTCTCTGTGTGATGCATGATGACTTTTCGTTTTTTAGAACGATGATTCGTTAAATGTTCTCGATTTGCTACAGATCTGCTACAAACAGCAGTTTTCATTTACCGCAATCTCGCACAAATTCAGAGGTCATTTCTTCCAATCTGCTGCTAATCATTTCGCCATATTGCTCATATCCAACAAATACAGAACTCTCTACATCGCAAATCTGGTTTAGGCCAATCGCTTGTACTGCCTCCATCGCTGCTTCTCTCTGGCTCAAATGCCGTTTTCCAACGGTCAGGCAGTTTGCACCATCCAATGTGTCATGTTGCTAAACCGTCCAGTTAAAGGCCTGTAAGTCGTGCTAGGCATCACGCTCCTCTTATATCATTAATGATTTACCGTTGTTCCACAATATAAATATTTGATGTTATTTCTGTTCCATTGTAAAAATATGCGCCACTTCTATCACCATAGCGAAGTATCCCTAAATCTTCACCGCTATGAAGTTCTTTAGATGCTCGTACAAACCAAATTAAATTCAAATTGTTTTTTTTCAGAAAAGCATCTAATAGGTCCTTTCGAAGGACTACTCCTGATTCTTTCTGTGAGATGTTCAGATCAAACGCTGCAATTTTTTCATTTGAATCGTAGTACAAACCATCAATGTCTGCCTGATGAAGATGAAGCTGTTCAATAAGCATTGGGCAGGGCACATTCATGGAAAGTGTATTATCCTTTGAGGCATCGTATTCACTTTCCCAAACAAGATTCATACTCGCATGTATAATTTCACCAATTTGTTTCAAGACTGGTTTTCTAACAATCTCCTTCTTAAAAAGATGTTGATTCAATTCCTGATCTGAAAATACTTGATTGGAATCCGCATCAAGTGATTTCAGATATTGTTCCAAAAATTCAACGTTTAAAACCTCCTGTTCTACCTCTTTTTCTTCTGGCATGTTAAGAACCACACCTGATTCTACTGAACTACTCTTATTGAGCAAATCACAACTAGGTGACCATGGATATTCTCGATTGAATACAGAGTACGATTGCGGATCAAGCCCTATACCCTTTGAACTACTAAAGTCAACTCTATCTGTAGCTGCGACTTGGAACTGCTCAAACTGTTCTTCTGTAACGAAGTAAGCGTATAACCAACTCCAAGTCAGGAGCCTTTCAGCTTTCAACTGCTCTCTTCCTGAACATATATAATTGCTCAACCTAATCCATTGAGTTCCGTTAGAATCAGAAAGAATCAATGCCTTTGGCATTTCCGCAAAGAAAATGCCATCAGAATCCAACCATTCAGATACACTATCTATATTTGAAACGTCAACCTTCAAATGCTCATCACGAGTAGCTTTTTTCAACTCGCTTATCTCATCAAATATAGGAATTTCATCGGATTTCGTTAGTTTGAAATTTAAGGTCGGATCAAAATCCCGAACGAACGGTTCCCAGGGACCTTCAAATTTTGGTGTTTCAGAATAATCTGTATCAATGTCACACTGGTCAGAAACTCTTGCCAGAATATTGTGCATTGCAATCCATTGATATTTTTTTCCTATACGTTCAACCTTTTTTGTTTCGCTTCTATCATATCCCCAATGGTTGTTGCCCTTATCAAGTTCATTAGTATAGCCCAAATCATTAATAATAAAGGACATTGCCTGCTTGTACATTTCGTCTTCATCGACATCAAAGTATTTTAATGCACTTTGAAAAACATAGCGTCCAAAATCACCATACATACCATGTCCTTCAAACGACATGGAACTTTTGATTTGCCACAGTCCACCATCGTATTTCTTATTAATGTAATCTTCATCGATTTGTTCAATAGGAAATGATTTATATGGTGGAATAATTTTTTCATGGACAATGCAACCGTTGTAGTCTGGATTCTCCCATAAAAAGCGTTCGATTATCAGTCTTGCATAATCACGAAGCAAAATATCAGGATAAATGAATTCTTGATCAAAAATTGTTGAGTAAACATATTCTGCTAAGGCTATGTATACGGTATTCCCCTTTCTTCGACGTTTACAGCAGGCTCCAAATACAACACCATATAAACGCTCTATAATATACGGATCATTTACTTTTTCGAAAGCTTTCAGAATCACAATGCACAGATCAAATTCATTCCGCAGAATTTCAATCATAGCCTCTGAAGTATAGTCACGAAGCATGCGATTTGATGAACTCAACAGCCATCCACAAAGAATAAGCAACTGACGAGCCTGCTCTTTACTCATTTGAATGCTTTGTCCTGAACTGTACATTTTTACAAGCTGCATGAGCCGATTAGACTCGTCATAAAAAATCTCATTAATGTATTTTGTCCAATAATAATCACGCTCACTAAGCCGAAAGCTCATTAGAAGTGTATGTAAAAAATCCGAGTTCAGGGGATGATTATGTTTTATACTATTACCAACAAGAACATTCCAAAAGTCCTCACGAGATACTTTATACTTCTGTGCAACAGCTAAAAACACATTGCTGGAGATATATTCTTTATTCCTCCAAATAAACGACCGTATGTACGATTTTACAATATAACCTTTTTCAAAACCTTCAGGTAGCTCATCAATTAAATCAATGCACTCTTTGCCGAATTTCTGAGCGTAGATAGCACAGCATATAACAAAGACATCGCTATTGCTCAAATTCACAATATTATTATCATTTACTTGTAAGATATCTTCGTATAAAGTCTTGCGGATGGACATGTCGGACATGTCATGAGAAAATAAGCTCCTTGCAAAGAAATAGTCGTTCATTTGATCATACGCAAAAAAGTAGCGTTCATTGCCCGCAATCAAATTTGTATGCACGAGATTTTCTTTTGCTAATAATGACATAAACGGCCTTAATGGAAGATCATTCGCAGTCCAGAACGGTATGCTTGCGAGATCAGATTCCAAAATATTTTTTTCCTTTCTATCAAAAGCCAAAGTTGAAATTTCATCAACTAGCGACTGAACAATATTGTCATCTTCCGTAAATCCAATGAGTTTATACCTCTTTTCTAGTATCGGGAAAATGTTCTTGTTTGCACTTTCTACTAGTCTATCATACAAAGTAGGGAGACTTGCTTCATCGTTTCTATAGGTTTTACAATACAATGTTAAAAACAGCGGATTTTCCATTTCAGATTCAAAATACTCATACAAGGTAAATGGAATTCTATAATAGTCAAAAAATTGTTTTGATGCTTTTAAACCATTAGATGCAAAACCTGTATGTACAATCCTGTAAACGTCTTCATCTTCCGATAAAAGCGCATCTTGGACTACAGATTTTTCATACTCCATTCGATAAGTAACAGCCAACTTTACGTGCGTGCATTTTTTTATCTTCTGAGAAAGTGAAATTAATCCCGTTTTCCAAAGTCGATAATTTGCTGTTTCGTTTAATGCATCTATACATAACAAAACACAGGTATGATGCTCTACGCCTATCATTTCTAATATGCTAATAAACTCATCGAAAGAATACTTTAACTCACAGTCTTGTGATAATTGGTCGAGGATAGGCAGATCAGAATAACAATTCCCCGCTAGTAGCAAAACAGCAAATTGCTGATTATTCATTAATGATTGGCACTCTGCCGCTAGCAAATGTGATTTTCCAATGCCTGCATTGCCTGTAACAAAAAGTTCTTTAGCTGTAATAAGGCGATTCTCATCGGCAGTCAAAGATAATATTTCCGGCAAGTCAAGTAATTCATAAAGTATCTCAATTTCGCTTCGAATAGAATTGTATTTTTCTAGATCTTTATGCTCAACTCGGCTTCGTCCTTTTTCGATTGTTGGCCGTATTTTTTCAAGCAAATTCTTCTTTTGACTTATCTCAGAGTTTATTTTGGCTAAATCGTCAACTATAAAAGATTGCAAATATTGATGCCATTCGAATGCACTTCCAATAGTTTCGCTCTCGACATCTTCAAATGCCGAAACAATAGACCTGACTTTTTCAAGATAATCAGAGTGTTGTTCCGTATCATCTTTTATACGATTGATTTTTCGAATCAAATTTTCTTTCTTATCATTAATATATTGAACCGCACTTTGATCTCTTGCAAAAAGAGATAGTCTTTTAGAAGTTTCAGTTTCAACATTAAAGTCACGATTGAAGCGCTCTCCTAAATCACAAAAAGATTTTTCATTATGTGCGACAACCCACTCAAAAGAAATGGTGTTGACACCAAAATAGTAATTTGCAAGATATGGATATTTTCTTACAGCATCTAAAATAGCCGAATCCGTTACAAGTTCTATCGTGATATTGTTTTTCTTAAGAAGTTCTACAATATTAATATAACTTTTGCTGGTGCTTGTTATGGCCTTATTGCAGTACAATACAATGTGGCTTAGCTTTCCTGTATAATATTGCAACGCTTTTTCCATAGAATGCAATATTTGGCCATAATCCACACTAGTGTCAAAGAATTTTACCTGAAAGCCAATGTACTGGTTTGTGCGTTCATCAAGTATGGGTTCTGCTTCAATGCCAGGATTATTAGGATTGGAATGCAAATTCCTTGATTTTTTATTCTCTTTTAGATAATCATTGGTAAAAAGTTGCCGACACAAATTTTCGAATTTATGTTGGACACCATCAGGATCATTGTTATTTGATGCGAAATTTTCCCAATTGACTTCGACCGCCATAAGATTTTTCTCCTTAAGTCCTGTGTTATCTCCTTGATCTCGCTTTTGATGATAGAAAGATACTCCGTGTATTTATCAGCACACGCTTCGTCCATCGTCTCCACCGCCTTATTTGACTGATGCACGTTTTCTTTTCTACCATTGTACCTTCTTTTATGTTCCAAGACAAGATGTAAAAAAGCTCTTGGCCTCTTTATTAAAGGCCAAGAGCTTTTTACTTGCCACTGAACTTCTGCTTCAAAGATCGAGTTCAGCTTAATTTTCAATCATCTACACTTTGCGTTTCAGATAATTCTTCCCAGTCTTCCGGGTTTCCACACCTACGGAGATACTCATGCCCGCCATCGACTGCACACGATCCACAAGAACAAAATTTGAAATCATGTACAGTGCAGCTTTCAATAACATCCCTGCACTTTTTACACCGGATCATATTTCTCACTATTTTCATCATGCACGTCACCCGCAGTCAATTATCGAAGTTCATATCATTTTTTGAGCCGCAAATAGTATTTTTCAAGGCGCTTATCGCAGACATCCACAATATGCAGCCAATCTTCCCGTGTGAGCTTGCGGAAAATGATCGGGTTTACCTCGATAGTCTCCACGTCCTTGCAGCGCATCAAGAATCGCATATCCTCAAAGCGCTTGAAGGGATTGGAGAGGATGTTCTTCTCCACATCTTTCCGGGTATAGCCACCCTTCTGATAAATGCTGGTGGATTTCTCTGCGATCATCCCGTGCGCCTTGCGGTCCTCGTAGAAGTCGATGAAGTAGTCCACCACATCCGGCAGGGCAACTCTGCCGCTGCTGTCCATGTACTCATAGATTGCTTTGAGCAGCACCGGCTTGTAGGAATAGCTCATGTCCATCGTTTCGATAAATTTCATGAACTTGTCCGCCATATTCTGCGGCGTAATGAGATCCCAGCCATACTGTTTCGCAATGTTGCGGATGCTTTCCTCCCGGAAATAGTGGAACATTCGCTTATCACCAAAGGGAATCGAAAGGTCCGGTTTGACTTTTCCGTCCTTAATGTAGCGTTCCACCGTCTCGGACTGTACATCCACCATCCGGACGAACTCAATCTGCGAGATCATATCCTTGACGCTGTTCTGCCAGTTGAAAAGGTCGATGATCTCATAGTCAGACACATCGATCGGCACATCCAACCATGCTTCGGGCTTTTCACCCTGGAACAACATATCCTGATCCAGCTTGCGCTTGTTCTCCGGCGCCAGCACATACGCCATGGGCTGATATTTTGCAATGTCCAGCACCCGGTGCAGGCTGTAGGGCATATTGAACATATTAGCGTTGTCCACAAAGTCAACCACCAGCAGATCCTCTTTGCCCGGGCAGCGGCGTGTGCCACGACCAAGCTGCTGCAAATAAATCGTTTTGGACATGGTCGGGCGCGCCATGAACAGCACCGTGGTATGCGGGCTGTCCCAGCCTTCGTTCAGAAGGTCGCAGGCGCAAAGAACATTGGTCGAGCCGGTTTCATAGTCCTTCAGAATCTTTTCCCGAACCTCCACACGATCCCGCCCGGAAACTGCTTCTGCCTTCACGCCGCTATCTCGCAGCAACTTTGCAATTTCGGCTGCATGGTCTACGCTGGCACAGAAAATTACTGTCTTTTTGCCGTTGACGTACTTTAGATAAGTGTCAACGATCAACTGATTGCGTTCCGGGATGAACAGCTTGCTTTCCAGATCCTGCGAATTGTATTTGATGCCGTTGATCCGCACATCGGTCAGGTCGATGTTGGTCTTGACCCGGATGCAGCGAATCGGCACCAGAACGCCACGCTCTACAGCAGTTTTGAGATCCATTTTATGGGCAACGTTCTGGAACAGCTCCAGCATATCTTCACCATCGCTGCGTTCCGGAGTGGCGGTCAGGCCCAGAATGAACTTCGGGTGGAAGTAGGTGAAAATCTTCTGGTAGGTGTTGGCTGCCGCATGGTGACATTCGTCCACAATCAGGTAGTCAAAATCTGTAGGCGAGAACTTTTCCAGATCCTTGGAGATCCTCTGCACCGTTGCAAAAATGACCGTCTGGGTCATATCCTTCTGGCTTCCGGTGTACTCTCCCAAAGTCACTTCCGACCAGACCTTGGCGAAAGTCTCTTTTGCCTGAGATGCCAGCTTCAGGGCGTTGACCAGAAATAGCGTGCGTCCGCCCACTGCCTTGGCATCCGTTGCAGCCGTGATGGTTTTTCCAACGCCGGTCGCATGGTACAGTAGCGCAATGGTCTTGCCGTCCTCTCGCATTTTCTGCAGATTCTCGGTAGCCTCCTGCTGGTAATCCCGAAGCTCGATGGTCTGCCCCATCTGAACCGGCAGGTCCGCTTCAAAAGCCTTGAATATAGGGCTGGTGCCTAAGAAAGTAATCAGCTCATCCTTGACCTTTTCCGGTTGCTTTTCCAACTGGCTGTAAATCCAACGGTATACTTTCCAGTTGTCATAGATCAGGCTGTTCTGCTTCAAGAGGTCATCGGCATACTTGTTTTCGGACACCTTGCTCGGGTTGTGGTAGGTCTCACCGTCAATTTCGATTGCAATCTTAGATTCAGGCGATTCCAGCGCAAAGTCGATATAGCGGTGCCGACCATAGATGTCCACGCAGGGGTACTGGACCTGCAGATTTTCGGTCTTTTCCGGGCCAAAAGCCTCACAGAAAAGCTGCACAAACAGCTCCTCCGCACGGCTGTTGACACTGATTGCTTTCATTGGCTCCATGGTGGCCTCCTAAATTCAGACATGCTCTATTCTCACAGATCATAATAGCGCTCCGCCAAAGTCCTGAATTACGAGATCACTGTCACGACCGGAAATCGACTTTCCAGTCGCTTTTTCAATCTCATTCAAAATAGCAGTTGCGCGCTTGATGAAGAAATCATCAAACCGGTCTGCGCGGATATCACTCGTATCGATCAAATGTGTCTTAAGATAGCCATCCAGTATATCTGGTTCGACTTGGCCTTTCTTTTCAATCTTGGTCAGATATTGGCTTGGTGCTACTCCGCCAATTTCACGGTTTGTAGAATATGTAATAGGTGTCTTATTCACAACAGAATTCCATTTTGCACGCGGCAGACCTTTTTTCTCACAATAATCTCGTGGAAATATATGGTGAATATCTATGCTCTCTGCTTTATAAACCGTAAAGTCCATTTCACGACCGCTGATAAAATCTTTGCACTGATTCTTCAAGATCCGTGCCATAATACCTTTATAGGCGGCACTCAATCTTGATTGCAAGGATAGCAAGCGCACCGGGTTAAAATAAAACTCCTGAACCGTTTTAGGCGTTTTGCTGGCGTCATCCAACCACGCCATTACCCCCACCACATCGTACACATAGCGTGTTTCATTTGCGCTTCCATACATTTCGCCAAAGACACCGCACCAATACCATTGCTTTATTTTATCTTTTACGCTCGTTGTTTTGATGCGGTTATGGTCTGCCAGCAACGTGCAAAGAACTGCAAGTGGAATTAACTGCGTCGTATATGGCAGGTCTTTACTAGAAAAGATCCGTTCTTCCTGTAATATTTTTTCCGCTTCCACAAATCCTTCCGTCAAATCATCTGCATACCGCTGGTATTCCGCCAGCGTCAGATTCAGCACATCTTTCTTTTTGCAACTCACGGTCCCGCCTTTTTTATACGAAGATAATAGAGTACAAGCCGTCAGGAAATCCGTTGCAGAGGTCACCGAAAGAATGTCGTCACTGAAATATTTTTTCTGTCTTTCTTCCCAATCCTTGCGTAGTTCAAAATTATCCATTGCAAAAATGGCAGTAACCAGCTCAAATACAGTAAGCGACACCCCACCTGTATTGACATTTTCGAAGACCTGACAAACCGCCTCCTTGGGGGTATCCTTGTCCAATGTAATCACTGGAATCGTATACTGCCCCAACGGAACAATTACTTTGGAGAGAAAGTCCATATACAATTTTGCAGCATTTGAATCGTACTGATGATATTGCATATAGTCCATTTGCCACTTGCTGTATTTGCTCGGATCAAGAATAATGTTTAGCGGGAACACGTTCTGAGCGTATTCCTGAGATGCCGACGAAAGATCCAGCTCAACCTTTCGACCAAAATCTGAAGTTATTTTCCGATCCTTAGGAACCGAAATAATCGAATCCACCCGGTCAATCGTGCTGTTAACAGCTTTGGCCATATCAATATAGTAAAAGCGTTCTATTTCTTGCCCTTTGTCTGTTCTTGTTCTAACTGCCTTCTCACTAAAAAGTGAAGAATAGACAGATGTCAGTCTTTGTTGTCCATCCAGAATAAGTTCATCCGGTATCACCTTGTCTGCAGAAGGCACCCCTTCAACAACTCGTGATTTGAAGTGAATACTCTCATTACCGTATTCCAGAAACATTGCTGCACCGACAGGATATCCATTTGTGATACTTGCAATCAGAGCTTTTATCCTACTATCGTCCCATACCCAGCCTCTTTGAAAATCAGGAAGTTGCGTTTTTCCTGTATGGATTGTGGCCATCAGGTCTGTGATTTTTCTATCATTCGTTTTCATAGAGCACGCCTTTCTTCACTCCACACCAAGTGCTTTAAACACCGCATCCTCTGCGCTGCTGTAGAAGATCAGATTGAAGCTACCCACCAATTCCGGTGGAACAGTCCCCAGATCAACGGCACTTGAAATCGGCAGCAGAACCTTCTTTGCACCGCTATCGAGGCAGACCTGCAGGCTGTTTGCAAGCTCATCTACCTTCAAGATTGTTCCACTGATGCTGATCTCGCCCAGAACTGCAAGGGTACTGACCGTGGGACGACCAAGGGCAATGCTGCACAATGCAATCAAGGTGGGCAGTGCCAGCTTTCCTGTCATACCGATGCCCTGAAGATCCTGATAGTTGATGATGTAGTCCTTAGATGCCGTGCTGATGCCACCGCTGATGCGGTTTCCATTTGCTTTCAGGAAGTTGAAGGCTGTGTTGGTGGATTCTCTGCAGTCACGGTCGCTGCCAAGACCGGTGCGTTCAAACTTTCCGCTGCCCGGCAACATCTGGCTTTCCAACCGGAACACACCGATCATGCCGCTTTTTCCACGCGAAACAGTGTAGATCTGTCCCGGATTGCACATTCCATCTGGGATAAGCTTACCGCCACCCTGTTCGGGAACTGACACAAACTTTTCTTCAAAGGTATCCAGATCAATGTAGCTGAAATTCACATCATAGAACTCCATGCCACCCAGCTTTTTCAGTTGCTCTTTCACACGACGGCGCATTTCCAGTGCAAAGACAAGGATCTCCTCCAGTTGCTCTTTGGTAAACTCACCGTCCGGATACAGCAGCTTTACATAGCCGCCTACGATCTTACGCACTGCAATCGTATCACGCTGATTCAGATTTTTACCAAGGCGGAAATACTTATCTAGTGCATCGCCGTACTGTTCCTTACGCAGTTCCCGGATAAACTCAGCAAGATAATCCGTGATGAAGCCGTAGTCGTTGGTGAAATGCTCCGGGCGGAATTTAGGGATTTCCCAGCCGGGAATGTAACAATGCAAGCGATCCAAAAATGCAGTGTCTGTTCCCATTTCAGGCGGGAACGGGTCAAATAGGCTGGAGGTTTTTAGCAGCACATCCACGCTCTGGTTAATATTTCCCACAAAGACCATCGAGGCCGAGGCTGCCTTTTCCTCTTTGCCACGGGCAAAGGAGCCGGAAGCCATATAGTCCTTCATGATTTGGATGCCGTCTTTGTCCTTGAACTTGATACCAGCAACCTCATCAAAAGCCACACAGTCCCACAGACCCACCAGGCCAACTGTCTTTCGTCCCATGTTGTAGAACAGGTTTGCCACAGTCGTTTGTCCACCGGACACCAGAATGCTGTTAGGGCTGATTTCCTTATAGATGTGGGATTTACCGGTGCTGCGAGGTCCAAGCTCGCAGAGGTTGAAGTTGTTCTCCACCAGCGGTAACATACGAGCCAAAAGGAGCCATTTCTCCCGCTGGTTCAACTGCTCCGGCTCATAACCGCAAGAGCGCAGCATAACATCCATCCACTCGTCCTGCGTGAAGGCTTTACGCCCGGTGCGTACTTCCTCAATATCGATATGAGGCATCTGGATGGGGGTCAGTTTGCGGATGCTGATAGGCGAAACATCTTTCTGCTTTTTCTGCCGGGGTTCGCTATCAAAGTCCTCCATACCAAAGCTGCTGTCACCTTCGGATTCATATTCCAGTTGAACGATGCACCAGATGCCGCCGCAGAGCAAACGGTCAAATTTTTCCGGGTAGTCGTCCGTAATGGGCACATTGGAGAGCCCCAGGTTGGAAAACTCTGCAAAGAAGCAATCTTTCTTGATGTCCAGATGCACGGTCACCATATCGATAATGGTGTGGCTGCCGTTCCGACGCAACTGAGAAAGCACCTTCTGCGCCTCATCCGGGCGCACAAAGTTGTCCGCCAGAATATGCTTTACGTTCTGCACACCCTGCTCGATGATCTCCTCATCGTCCGAGCTGCAATACTGCCCCAGCAGAAACTCCAGCACATAGACCGGTACGTTGGCACCTTCCTTGATCTTTTTGGTCAGATCCTTGCGGACGATGCGACCATCAAAGTTTTCCCGCAGTTTCCGGCGCAGTTCTTCCCGGTTTCCCTCTGCTGCCTGATCCATCATTAGCATACGGTGTACCTGCCTTCCTTTTTGTTAGAATCCAAAGCCAAAATCGTCTGCAAAAGCAATATCCATCATCACCGGATGGCGCCACTGTTCCAGACCTGTATCCTCATCATAGACCACAAGATAATACTGCTTATCCTTGTCGTACTTCTTGTTCTTAAAGGTAAAACGCAGCCGGAAAATACGCTTTTGTGCGCTGAGCTCCCGGTTGTCTGCCACATAGGTGTTTTCGTTGGAGATCTTCTCGTTGTCCTCCGAGATAAAGAACACCCGGTACTTTGCCGGTTTCACAGTATCGCTGACGGCTTCCGACTGGACAAAATCCATGGAGGTGATCAGATTCGTGATCTTGTGGAGAATGCTGACCAGTGCGATCTCTGCATTCTTGGTCTCCTGATGTCCACGCTCCATTTTGATATCCAGCACTGGCACCAGCATCTCCTGCGGCGAGGAGCCGCCGTGGACGTAGTTGGCACCGCCGCCAGCAACCTTGAACACGTTGCTGCTGACCGGGTAGGAAACCACCTTGGCATCCTGGTTGCCCAGTACTGCGCCCATGCTCATGTGCCCGATGCCGTCATCCTGAAGCGGAGCAGCGGACACCACAAAGCGACGGTTGACAAAAGCATTTTCCATGCTCTTGCCTGCGATTTTCTCGCTCTCGGACAGCTTATCTCGCTTATAGATAAAGCCGTGGTCTGCCGTTACGATAAAGTGATGGGTGTTTCCGCTGCCATTGATGCGGCGGATCAGATCCATGATCTCCTGCACGGCTTCCTCACAGGCGTTGAACACCTCATCCTCGGTGTTGGGCTTGTCGCCACGGGCATCGATCTGGTTGTGGTACACGTAGATGACCTGCCGCTTGGTAAGGACATCCCGCAGGTCTGCCACCTTCATGCTCTTAATCACGTCAAACTGGATACAGACACTGTCCGGCACATAGCTTTGCAGCACCTGCTGACGCCCTGCCAGCGTATCGCAGAGGGTGCTATCCACCAGAACCTGAAAGTCATCGGTCATTTCCAGCGTGCGGTGCGGGAGAAGCGCAGCCATGCCCAGCCGGGTGTAGGAGGGCAGCACGCCCAACTGCACGCTCAACTGCGCCGAGCACTTGGGGTCATCCTGCATCCGGGCAAAAAGCTCCTGCCCTACCTCATACCGCATAGCATCGGAGATGATGACCACAGTACGCTCCTTGGCGTAGCGCAGGTTGGCGTTGTAGAAATCCCGCTGCAAGGGCAGCACTGCCAAAGCTTCCTCCTGCCGGAGCCCCTCGTTCCATGCCGGGAGAAGGGTGGCAAGATATTCGTTGGTGTAGATGTTCTCCACCAGTTCCCGCAGCGGTTCAAAGGCTTCGGTGTTTTCCAGCTTGTCGTAATAGAAGTAGAACTTCCGGTACTGCTGGTCTATCTGATGATCTGCGGACAGATACCGGTCCACAATGGCTTTGAAGCCCTCGGCGCTGCGGTAGTTTGCCGCCTGCACCATGCAGTAGGCACTTTGCAGCAACTGGTAGGTCTTGTCGGTCTTTCTGCCAAAGTGCATCTTGGCACGCTTTTCGCACACCTCCGGGATGGTCAGCTCGTTGAGCTTCGCCCCGGTATCCTCGGCAAGGAGCCGCCCCATCAGCCACTTGACCAGCACCTGATCCACCGCAAGGAAGGTATCGCACTCCACCAGATCATCGGCACGGCAGCCGGAGAACGCCTGATAGACGTTCAGCCCCTTTGCCACATGATCCGAAAGTTCATCGTACTTATCCCGGTAGAGGACGCTGTTCATCAGGCTGTCGAGGAAGGCAATGATGTTGCCTGCCTTGTAGGAGACAAAGGACTTCCACGCCGCGGGTAGCTCCGTCTGCACATAGCGGGCGGTATAGGTGACGAAAAGGGTCACCAGCAGCCGTTCCAGCGTGGGTTTTACGTCCGTATAGCCAAAATGCTGCTCGCACAGCCGCCAGAAGGACGGCAGCAGATCGTACTGTTCAAACTGCTGCAAGTAGGCATTTTCCGACAGGCTGCTCTCAGTGAGCACGATCCGCACCACCTCCTCAAAGGAGCAGGTGCGTGCTTTGCAGATGGCGCTGAGCAGCCCGGTGAGGATGTTTTCCTCGTTGAAGTTCTCGATCTCCAGATCGTAGAACCGCTGGGTGCGCTTTTTATCGGCAAAGAACTTGATGTGCTTTTCGAGGATAGGCTTATACTTTTCCTCAATGCCAAGGTCTACCGACAGCAGTGAGGCACGGTCGGCAAAGAACCGCCGGGAGTACAGCAGGGTGTCCTCCAAGTGGTTTTCCCGCACATCGGGCTTGGGGAACGGGGCGTAGACAAGGTAATTGGTGGTGGTGTCCACCCGTTCCAGAAAGTATTTGGTATAGAACTGGTTATCGGGCTGGAGGCGGTAGATCTTTGCATTTTCCAGTTCCACGTTTTCCAGATCCTCGGCAAAGTCTGCCTTGTCATCGTACCAGAACACCAGCTTGCGGGTGTCCCCCACAAATTCCGCATTCAGGCGGTCAATGATTTGTTTCAGGTTCAGTTCCACCGTTCGAGTTCTCCATTTCATCAGGCTTAGCTTTATCGGCAATCGTTACCGAACACGGTTTTAATGGAGGTGTCAGGCCAAGTTCTCCCAAAGCCAACGCTAATTCCGAGTTATTACCTAGCTTTTCTTTCATATCTGGAAGTTCCACTGACAATTCTCGACACAAAACCACTTTCAAAACATTTTTCATCAGCGCAATCGAATAAAATATATCGTGCTCCGAAAGGATTCCCGGCAATAAACTTTCATTAAAATGCGTATAATAATTTCGTGTTGCAACGATCTTATAGGCCAAAGACGCCGCCTTGCTCTTTGAGATTCCAAGTTCCTCCGCTGTTTCCTTGAACAAGGCGGTTATTCTTTTTGAACAGCTTGGCTCATTAAGAATTGGTGTTTTCAGAACATCCGCAATCCATTCTCTGTCATCATCTTTCTCATCAAAATGGTTAACTATGCGACTTATTCTTTCTTGATGTTCTTCTGGTGGGATGAGTGTTGTTTTCCTCATCCTTCGCGAATACGATTCCAGAGCTTGCACCATCTTCAAGAATTCCATGGGCAAATCAATATTGTTTTTCTTTTGACAAGCATCCACAAAATAAGCTATGATTGGACGAATTTCTTCATATTTTTGATACCATGTTTGGACACAGTCCTGATAGCTATCCTTGATATCTGAAAAAGAAATCAAACAATTATACGCAGGATTAGTCGGCAAATCTAACGATTTAATTTCATCATTATACAATACCGCTATGTTATCTTCCTCTTCATCAACTGCTTGTATACTCAATATATGATTATGATTTCCCATACACAGTGTCAAAAAATCACGATATTTACAAGCTTGTTTAATTGCGTCAAAGACATTTACGCTATCTGGAAAGCAAAAACTAACACTAGCTGTTCTCTTAAAGCCAGCCTCAACATGTTCATTTACACTTAGAATGATTTTACTCTCTATGACAGCTGTAAAATCATCGATCGAACAACTATATTTTTCAGGTTCGCGAGCATGGGCATAGAATTCATACTCTTGATCATCTTTGCACTTGTATTTATAGGCATCTACTGGCATATCGCCAAGCCATTTTTCAAGTCCATTGAAGCGACATCTTAAAGACTTTACTTGAATTCTATCACTGCTGTAATTTTTACCCACAATGATAGTTGAAAACTCAAATATCACTTCTATCATCCCAGGCATATTAATTATTTGCTTCGGCTTTTTGCAATCAAGCAGTGTGATCTTTAGTCCTGTTGCTATAAAGCCTTGAACGGCAGGAATCATTTCTCTTTCGATGGTTTGTAGCCCTTCAAACATCTGTGTTGCTCGCAACCGCAAACGAGATTCTTTTAATTCTAGCACCCCATGAATTTTGTTATTCTCATTTTCAGGAAGCCACCACAATCCAATTACCGAATCCAAAGTCTTTAATGTTACTTGGTCTAAACTCATATCTTAGCTTCCTCCATTGCACTAATATCAAAAGTCGGTATTTTATTTCTTCTCTTTCACCATGATGTTCTTGCTATCCGCCAGCACCTCGTAGAACTTGCCATCGGCGGCGGTCTGGAGTTTGCGGTAGTTCACCTTTACGCCGTCGTCGAGGTCCAGCGCAATGCGGGAAAGCGCCAGATGGCTGATCTTTTCGTCGTAGTCCCGGCACTCCTTCAATTGCTTGGTCAGCTTGTCCTTGCGCTTGGAGGCGGCAGCGGCTTCACGGGCGTTGGTGGTGTGGTCCATCATATCTTGCATCCGGTTGATCTCGGATTCGTACACACGCTGCATCTTGTGCAGGTAGTCCACACGCAGGGCGCCGATGGTATCCGGGGTGTAGCGGTGGAGGTAGACCAGCGCCTTAAAGCCGTTCTGCTTGCCGCTGTCGAACAGCCAGTAGATAGGGCGCTTGCCGGAGCCGGTGACCGAGTAGGTCTGGCAGTGATCCTTGAAAAAGTCGTTCACAAAGTAATTGCGGATGACCTCCCGGCTGGTGCTGCCCTTATTGCCCAGTGCTTTTGCAATAAAGTTAAGGTTTTCTTCCAGCGTAGCTGCACCATATACGGCTTTCAGCCAGTCGCACAGGCGGGCAACGATATCATCGTCCAGATATTCCTCATCGGTAATGGGAATAACATTATCTTCGTCCGGGAAGAACATCTCGTCTACCACAACCCCTTCATTGCGGTATGCACGCTCCAGTTCCTCTGCTGAAACTGTTCCGGGGCGGTCGTTCAGCTTGTCCACAAATGCCTGCAAAGAATACGGCTCTCCTGCAAAAAGCAAACCGTCCTTATAAATAGAGTATCGGCCAAACATACAACCCACGGCATAGCTGAGCAGGCTCTTGATGTCCCGCTGCAAATCTGCCTTGCGCACGGTCACATCCTTCTCTTCCACTTCCGGGGTCAGTTCATCCTGCAAGCCGTAAATATCAATAAAAATGCGGTTCAGCTCTTCCTCGTTGGCTTTCAGCTTTTCAAAGCGCTCCTTGCACTGGCCTTGCCACATCAAATAGCAAACTTCCAGCGGACAGCTTGCCTCCGGCAGGTAGCCATAGTAATGCTCCATCATGCAAGCTACATTGGTTTGCTCCCACAGTCCCTTGCTCCAGTACACAAGGGGGTGGGTAGTAAAGTCCCAAGAGGTTTCATAGGAATCCCAATCTTCCTTGCACAATTCAATATTATCTTCTGTCAATGGAGCTGCTTTTTCTGCCACTATCAAATCAGTGAACGGCAGCTTTTTCACAACCATGGGAGTAACGTTCAGTGTCGGATTCAGTAATGCTATTAGTTCTTCTGCAACCTTACTATTCAAGAAAGCCAAAGTCAGAAACATATCTTGTTTCTTTTTTGGAAACAAACCCAATCCAGCAGAATCAAAAGTAAATCCATTCTCGAAATATCTGAAACTTGATTTTCCCGATGTGATTTTGCTCCAGCCAATATGCTCCTTAAAATAGTATTCCTTGCCATCATGTCTAAATCCCGCATTGGATTCCATCAGTTTCAGTGCATTATCATTATATTTCAAAACCAGTTCGCGGTTTCCATACCATTTATGGTATTCGCCACCTTTGTTATGCGCTGTGTACATATATTTTGTCGGAGAACAAATATTAGTAAGTGTATAGTCAACCTCCGGCCAGCACAAAATAAAGGTCGCATTTTCTCCAGTACACATTCCAGCTTTTACATCATAGTATTCTCCTAACGACTTGCCTGAGAATAGTGCAAAAATCCTTTCACTCACCCAATACGCTACTGGCATACCCGGAATCTTTGCAAAATCATCCTGATTTGCGGTATAGCGGTTTTGCCCTGCAAGGAACATCTCCTCCTTGCCCTGCTGAGAGGTCGGCTCGATCAGGCGGCAATAGGTGCCTTTATAGCCCTCCACATGGTTTGCACAGCGCACAAAGGCGGTGGTCTGCACCACTTCGCCGCCAATTTCCTCAAAGGCTCTTGCGCCCAGATGCGCCATGTTGACAGTTTCGGTCAGCATCATCTTTTCACGCAGCTTTTCAAAGCTGGACAGGAACATCCAACTATGCTGGGTGATCATTGCCTGATAGCCGTTGTCGGCAGTCATGGCACGGCAGCGCTCAATAAACACCGCAAACAGGTCTGCCTTGCTGTCGGGGTAATACTTCTTGACAAAGTTGTTGACATTGGCGCTGAGATTGCTGGTTCCGGCATAGGGGGGATTGGTGCAGGTGACCCAATACTTCCGTGCCATGGTCTCGCCAAGGTCGATGAGCTTTTGCAGTTCCTCGGCGGTCTGCTCCACACCGGCACTTTCCAGCGAGATCTGCACCTCATCGTCAATGCCGCCCACAAACCGGCGCAGCAATGCCCAGTTATACTCCGGCACATTGAGGATGGAGCCGTACTCCTTGGCATCGGTCAGGATATCCAGCAAGCCATCCAACTGCATTTTGGCGGTGTTCTTTTCCAAGTCCGAAAGGCCCGCCCCAAAGAACTTGAGGTGAGCCCGGTTGATGGGGTTGCTCTCCTGAATGGCGTAGACGTGGCAGGTGTTTTCGCCGTTGAGGATGCGGCGGTTGTACTGCCGTGCCTTCATCATTACGGCAAAGTAGGCAAGCTGATAGGCACGGTCGTCAATGTCCAGACCGTAGAGGTTGTGTTCCAGAATGCTCTTGGCGGCATCCCGCTGGCTGTAACCCACGCTTTCGTAGATCTGCATCAGCACGTCAAAGGCATAGACCAGAATATGCCCGGAACCCATGCAGGGGTCGATAAGGGTCAGGTCTTCCGGGCTCAGGGCGGCGTACTCCTTGCGGATCGTCGCCAGCTTTGCCTGCACCTCCGGCTCCTGCGGGGCTTCGTCCAGATAATACTTCCAGTTTTTCCGCAGGTCGCTGTCCGGGTGACCCTCCACCCACAGGCGGCCAAGGCTGTTCTCTACCATGTAGCGGACGATCCAATCCGGGGTGAACAACTGGGTCACCGCCGGGATCTCCTCCTTGGTGATCTTGCCGTTTTTGGCAAAGGCGGCGGCCTTGGGCTCGGTGTTGTAGTACTGGTACAGCCAGCCGATGATCTCCACCTGACCGCCCTGCTTGATGTTGAAGTCCTTTTCCGGGATATCGTGGGTCAGCTTGTACACCACTCCCTCCTGATCCACCACCGAAAGGTTCAGCAGGACTTCGGTGTAGTCGGTGGTTTTTTCAAACAGACCGGGCAGGATCTCATTCAGCGCATTGCACTGCTTGATGAACAAAAAGCGGAACAGCTCGTCCAGCTTGTTATCCTGCTTCCATTGGATGATCTGGGCTTCTTCCTCGGCGGTAAAGGAAAGCTCGGCATCAAAGGGGGTGGTGACCAGATCCGGCTCCACCTTGCCGCTCTCGGAGCTAAGCACCCGCAGGTGGGAGGGCAGATAGTCGTTGACCTCCATGAACCGCACAGCGATCAGGCGGTTGAACCATGTGTAGGCAACCTCCTCCATGATGTACTGGTAGGCGGTGGCGTAATCGGTATCTGCCTCCTTCTCCCGGATGGCGCTCACAAGCTGCCGCCGCTGCTTGATGGCTTCGCCTGCCACCAGATACGGCTCCGCTGCGCCAATATCGTAGAACTGGGCATCCATCGTGCTCTGGGGCAGAGGGTCTGCAATGCCCTTTTCGGTAATGCCCATCAGTCCGGCACGGTAGCAGATATCTGCGATCAGCTTGTTCCGTGCCCAGATGGCAAAGTTTTTAATGGCTGTTTTGTTCATCATTCCATCCTCAAATTATAAGTTTCCGATAAACAGTTGTGCTTGTTGGATCAGTGCAGTCCAATCTTGGCTGGTAACCACTTTTGCTGCTACTGTAACTGCCACTTTCATGCCAAAATCGCTAAAGAATTTCTGAACTCCATTTAAGGCTTTCTGCATCCGGTTCTTTTTAGGTGTGGGAGACTGAATCTGCTCCTGCAATGATTCGAGATCATCCTTTACACTGTCCACTTCTTCAGTGTCAACATCCTTGATTTCAGACAGAGAGGAGATAATTTTTTCAATCAAACCGTTCAAATCTTCACCGGAGACGCCAGTGTTTGTATTGATGGCAATATTTCCGCTTTGCTGCTGCACAACATTCCCATTCACAGTTCCAATGTTCTGGGTCATGACTCCTGGATTTTCCTCTTGCATAAGAATAATTTCCTTTGAAATGCTATCATTGATAAAATCAATCAGCGGTTTTATGGAATCATTCAGGTAATTCTGTATAACTTCTTCCGTTTTGCTGCTTCTACATGGATACCTGCGTGAATGATACACAATACTCTCCGTTTCAGAATTTGCAATATATGTTGCATAGTCATATATTGCTTTGATATGTTCCTTTTCGTCAACGGGGATCTGTATTTCAATCCAGCTTCCATCCTCAAACAGAAAACATTCTCTAAAATCATACTCTGTTCTATCTGCCACGTCATGTACAATGCCACGCAAAGTAGGCGTGCTTTCAATGAAATCCACAAACCGGCAAAGATTTACATCAGCATTATGCTCATCGCTATTCAGTAACTGGCTAGATTTTCTACGAAAATCCAAACTCAGAAATTTCAAATCTTTTAATCCGTTCATATATTAACCCCGCAGTACGGACAGTACGTCATAGATTCTCCTACACCATAAATCACTTTTACATGTCGATTGCAGCAATCGCACTTAAATGGAACTTCTGTTCCATCTTGGCTACGCAATTTTGAAATTCCAACCTTCTTTAAGGGTTTATAAGTCATTTTTACAATTCCGCGATGTCTATTTGTTGATTTTGCTAGTTTTCCAAACATCTCATTTAGTTGGTCTGCAACGTAGTTTCTTGCAATATCACATACCTGCTGTACTACTTCCTTTGGCCAGAACGCACCAGAATCCTTTGTTAAACCGCAATAAGGACAGAATAGTTCATTGACCATTCCTTCTTCAGTTTTGACTTCATCGGCACGTAGGCCAAAAGACGATGCACAAAACGGACACTCGAATGTGACATAGCCATCGCTATCGCACTCCATACAGATTTTAAATGATGTATCCGACATACACACCTCACAGTTCCACATTCACGATCGAATCATCGGCAAGTTCCTTCAGCAGGCTCTGCCGCAGGGCATCCAGATATTTATCCACATCCTCTGCACTTTCCAGCCGCCAGGACGCTGCCCGTGCCACCGTTTTGATGGAGAGATTTTTGGTATTGCGCATCTTGACGGCAGGTTGTTCCGTCTTCGGCCGCGGCACAGCCACCGTCTCGCCACGCTTGCGGGCTTCCTCTTCCAAACGCTTCTGTTCCGCTTCTGCCTGTGCAAGTGCCTGCTGTGCCAAGCGGTTGTCCTCGTCTACCATCTCGTTCAGCAGACGGATCTTCAGCGCATCGGACTTATCCTGATAGCTGCGCAGCACCGACACATTGTTGCAGTGCACAGCACCGTCCAGCAGCTCCTCGAACCGCTCCATGTAGCCACTGTGCTTTGCGTCCTTGTAGGGCTTATCGTTCAGCACCTCCAGCACACGGTTGCGGTCGTCCTTGATGGCTTTTACCACCGGTGCCGACTGCTCCTCCAGAATCTCGTTGTACAGGGACATGAACTTTTCCCGCAGCTCCGGCAGCTTGGGGATCTCACGGTAGGGTGTTTTCATGCCCACGATGCTGCGCATCTGCCGGACAACATCCTCCAGTGCGGTGTTCACGATATAGGTCTTGCTGTCATCGTAAATGTCCAGCATATCCAGTGCACGGCGGAAGATCTGCTCCTGCTCGCTGTTGGGGCTGAAGAATTTCTGCACCGGCTCAAAATCCTCACCAAAATCCAGCAGCTCATCCTGCCCGTCGCTGACTTCCTTGAAAAATTCCAGCGGAGCGTTGATCTGCAGCAGGCTGCTCATCAGCTTTTTGCCCTCGGCAAGGACCTGTCTGCCGGGGTAGGCGTAAAGCTGATACCGGGGCTCCAGACGGTCGATGGAGGTGATGGTGCGCTCGCAGTAGCGCCGGAACTCGCTCATCATGGTGTCCTCGTCCTCTGCCGTGGGCAGCACGTTGAACAGCTCCTTCATAATGGTGCGGACAGCCTTTTTCTGCTTTTCCGGCACCCGGACACGGACCTCCATCAGCAGCTTGTCCACAAACTGCTTTTTGGTGATGTAGCCCACAAGCTCTTCCTCGGTGCGATTGTTGGCGTTCACACTTTCGCCGTTCACCGTAAAGGCAAGGTCGCCCCGTTTGAACAGCCGTGCCACCAGCCACTGCACATCGTCCTCCACAAAGCCGTAGGGAGCTTTCATGAACCGATCCTTGATGGTTTTCATGGAGGTCTTCATGTGCATCCGGGAGTTGCCGCCGATAAATTGCAGAACGTCATCCAGCGCATGGACATTTGCCTCAGAGCTATCCTCCAAAGTGAGGGAGAGCTGGTTGCTGCTTCGGAACAGCTTGCGGATGTCGGTCTCGCCCATGGGAGCGGTAATGTAGGACAGCTTATGGTAGACCGTCTGCACCAGACGACCAATTGCCTCATTGATGCGGCTGTTCACTTCCTTGCCGGAGGTACGCAGCACATCGCCGTTCACATAGATGGTGGCATCCTTCAGAGCCTCGGTCAGGTAGAGCTTGGCGTTGCTGTTGCGCTCCCGCATCTCCACACGCTTGGCTTCCTTGATGGCCTCGTACTTTGCAAGCTGCACCGAGGTGTTTTTGCGCAGGAATCGCTCGACCTTCAGGTAGGCGCGCATTTCGGTCAGGAAGGAGTCATCGTTGGGCAGTGCCACCAGCACTTCCTTGCCCTGCCCGGAGATCATCCGCAGGGTAGAGTCCTCCACACCACCCTCATACCACGGGGTCAGCACACGCAGCCCGATATCGTAGCTTTGATTTGCCTTGTAGGGGCGGTCATCCACCATCTGGTTGAACGGGAAGGTGTACCGTCCGCCGAATGCCGGATACTGGTACTTTTTGCTGGGGAAGATGTCCTCAAAGATCATCTCTGCGATCTTGGTAAGGACTTCCAGCATCTCCACGTTTTCTTTTTCGATCTCGTTGTTGATCTCCTGCTCCTCATCGGTCAGGAACACATAGACGCTGCCGTTTTTCTGGATCAGCATCTGGCGCATCAGCACCTTCAGGGCTTCCTCCACCTCTGCTTTCAGGGCAAGGCGGTCATCGTCGATGTTGGAGATCATCAAGCTGGTGATGTTGTCCACATTTGCCTCGATCTCCACCACATATTTGATCAGGAACAGGGTCTTCAGCACGTTGATGGCAAAGACGTCCTTTTCCTTCTTTTCCGGGTTGATGTAGCTGTTATCATAGGCACGAATGATCACGCTGCTGTGGCTGTGGTCAAGGAAGTTTTCCAGCGCATCGTAGAACTTATGGAACGGTACGATGGCACCGGTTTCTTCGTTCATCAGCTGCATGGCAGACTCTTTGAACAGTGCCAGCATAGAGCGCTCACCCTCGGACAGATGCTTACCGGATGCACCGTGGGTACGGATGCTGGTCAGCACACTTGCCAGAAGGTTGAACTGATAGGGCACAAAGGGGTACACCTCTGCAAAATCCTCCGCATTGGCATACAGCTTTTTCTCCACACCGTCGTTGAAAACAATGAGGTTCTTGATGATGGTGCCCTTCTGGTCGTAGATCAGCCGCAGGCTCTGGGCTGCGGTGTCGGTCTTTTCCAGAATACGCTTTTTGATAACGGCATCCACGTTTGCAGAAGACAGGGACAAACGGGTGTCAAAGCGACCCTGGATCTTAGAGAAATCGTTGCCCTTCACCTTAGTGATGGAGTCGATATCCTGCTGAGAGGTCACAATGACCCACGCCTTGCCCTGACATTCCTTGCCCAGTTCCTCGGTCACAGTCTGGAGGTTCAGCATCAGCTTGGAGTCATCGCCGATATACTGACCGATCTCATCCACCAAAAAGACAACATGGTGGTTGCTGCCCTTCTTATCCAGATAAGCCTTCACACGCTTGGCAAAGTCCTCGATGCTGATCTGGTAGGGCTCCGTTGCCTTTTCGCACCAGTTGCGGGCTGCGGGCTCACTCATAAAGCCCATTCCCACCAGAACCTCCACAACAGTGTCCTGAATAAAATCAAAGTCCTGCCGGGAATCCTCCCACGCATCGCCATAGGCATCCTCAAATTTTTCCTTGAACGTAGCAAGCTGGTCTGCCTCAGCAAGGTGGCGTTCCAAATCCGCAAGGTAGGGCATGGAGCCGCAGAACCCCTGCATTTCGTTGAACACCTTCAGGAACACGTTCACGATGGCATCCTTGTTCTCCTTGCTGTTGGATTCGCTTTTGGAGTCGATATTGAACAGGATCACATCCGTTGGCGTGTCTGCTGCCAACTTCATATCTGCCAGAACCATCTGGTTCGTGATCTTTTTATCGTCGATGAAGAAATCCAGTGCGTGCTTGTCGCCCACCTGCTTGTTTTCCAGCAGGTAGGACAGGATCTTCAAAAAGTGAGATTTACCGCTTCCAAAGAAGCCGGAGATCCATACGCCCATTTTCGGCGTGGTGCCCAGAATACCTTTTTTATAAGCCGCAAAAAAATCCGCAAAGTGCCGCTGCAATTCACGGGTCACCACATACTCTTCCAGTTCCTGTGCAACATTGGTCTCTGCGCCCTGACCGACTACGATAACACCCTGAAGTTCACGGTCGATCTCCTTACGGAACATCTCCTTGATCTGCATAGCTACTGTATCCTCCCTTTATTTCACCAGCCGGAATGCCCGGTAATAGTTATCGTCCTTGATCTCGTTGAACAAAATCAGTTCCTGTTCGTTGTAGGTGCCCGGAAAGAACATTACGACCGGGCAGCGGACAAATGCCTGATGCAGGTTGTTCAGAACCTTATGGGACCGCAAAATCGGATAGCACTTTCCGATACCCGTCAAAAACACGATGGCGTTCTCCGGCGTATGTTCCTTGATATACTGCACGATGAGGCTGTCGTTGTCATTGATCTTCATGGCGTTGGTAACCGCTTTGGTGATCCGCTCCATCCCGTTTTTCTTTTCAAAGTCATAACACTTTTCCAAAAAGCGCTTCTTCTCCAGAAAATCAATGATGACATCGTAGAGATCAAATACCACCAGATCAAAGTCATCATCGCCACGGGCATTTTTGCCTTTCATATACTCGATTCGAGCACGAACTTCCAGCTCTTTTTCTGGTGGATAGTCGAAAACCCAGTAGTTCACCTCGTTGGCTCTGCCGGTTCCCTTGCGGAAGGACGTTTTCCGGATTGCCGCTTCCATCTCATCCAGCCGGTCGCTCAGGCATCCATTCACAGTTTCCATCTTATCTTACCCCCGTAAGCGCATTGACCATAATGGCATATCCATTGTCTTGCAGCCAGCGTTCCAGCGCAATGTCCAAAATCGGGCGCAGGATCTTGCGTGAGCTGCCCTTGTTTCCGTCCAGCATTCCTGCCTCGTAGAGCTGCGTTTTGTATGCCGCTCCCAGCCGATGCAGCGTGTAGTCCTGAAAGGCTGCTACTTTCTCGCTTTGCGCCTGCTTGTCCTTGAAGAACACCCGAATGTCCGCATCAGTCAGTTCGTCCACTCCAAGGATCATCTTTTCCCGCACAACTTCGTACACAAAGTCAAAGAAAAGCGTATCGTGTGCAAGTGCTGCTACCAGCGCAAACATCTTCTGCGTTGCAATATCGCTGCTCAGGAAAACCGGGTAAAAGCTGGGGTGCAGCATCTTTATGCGCGCCGTAACGGTAGAGTAGATCATCTGTGCCCGTGCCTTTGTGGATGCGCTGTAAATATTCTCTTGCTCGTTTAGCAGTTTTATTTCCGAAAAGCTCTTGCCCTCTGCCAGCAACTGGACCGTTTTCCGAAACTCAATAAACCAGAATGAAAATTTCACGGCTCCTGCACTATATGGTTTTCTGTTCATCTATATCTTCTCCATTTTCATTCTTCGATTTAATGTATTTTCCGCTCTTTACTCTAGCATCTTTTGGTTTTGGAGCATCTGCAGGAATGATCCACTGGTGCCCAACACGCTGTGCTCCTTCGATGCGGCCTTCTGTACACAAGGTC
Source organism: Faecalibacterium prausnitzii (assembly GCF_003324185.1). GTDB lineage: Bacteria > Bacillota > Clostridia > Oscillospirales > Ruminococcaceae > Faecalibacterium > Faecalibacterium prausnitzii. The sequence goes on along the minus strand of NZ_PXUP01000005.1, from coordinate 31,535 downwards.
TGCACTCGTCTTGCACAAATGCCCCATTTTTCAGAGATTTGTTTAATTGATACGTATTCCATAGTAACCCTCAACATCGTTCATTCACGGATGGTGGCGGTCTATAACAAACCATTTTTATTTTACTCCAACAAACGAACGAAATCAATGCAAAGGTCTTACAAATCTCGGAATGGTTTTTTATGTCAAATACACCTTTCCCACTCGTTCAACAATAAGCGTGGAGTCTCTTTTCAAGGTTCCGCTCCTATTGTTCGAAATATAAATGCTGTTGTTTTCTTCCCGATAACGTTCATGTTTAACTAGAGCTAAAATTGGCTGAATACCGACTGAAAGGATGCATTGTTGTGGCAAACTGCGCAAGGCTGACATCATGCGAGTCGTCACCCTGATCTAAGTGGTAGAGAATCGCAAAGCATATCTCATACCCTCGATCATTGAATATTCTTCTAACGGGCGCTATAATAAAAGAAAACGGTAAGGAAGTGCATCTATGCTCTACCCCGGTCTGTACGAACAGGTCATCAATAACGCACTGAACCGCGAGCTTGCAGAGATCCCGGAAGCCCGCAAGTCCACTGCGCCCATCGACACAGCAGAGGCTGCCAAGGTACTGGCGCAGTATCTGACCGACGTGGTACAGAAGGGTCTTGAGAATGTGCAGGATAACGGCGGCGGCATCGAGGCGCAGATCCAGCTGGCAAACCAGATCATAAATACCATCCAGACTACTACAGAGGAAGCTGACTTTGCCGCGCTCGGTGTTGACCAGCGGGCAGAGCAGCTTCTTGCGCTTTTGCAGCAGAATGACCCGCGCCTTGCTACAGGAAAAAGCGCAAAAGACCTTGACCGCCCGGAGACCTCCATTGCACAAAGCTCCCTGTTCACCGGTGCTATCCATGAGCCGCAGATGTACACGGAGCTGAAAAAGGAGATCGTTTCCGCCGACCGTATTGATATGCTGGTCTCCTTTATCAAGTGGAGCGGCTTACGCCTCATCATGGACGAGCTGCGGCAGTTTGCGCAAAGCGGCGGTGAGTTGCGCATCATCACCACCTCTTATATGGGCGCTACAGACGTGAAAGCCATCGAGGAGCTGCGCGCGCTGCCCAACACAAAGATCAAGGTCAGCTACGACACCAAGCGTACCCGGCTCCACGCAAAGACCTATGTATTTTACCGGGACACCGGCTTTACCACAGCGTATGTTGGTTCCTCCAACCTGTCTAATGCGGCAATTTCCAGCGGCCTGGAATGGAATGTCAAGGTGACCCGAAAGGACCTGCCGGAGACCATTGAAAAGATCGCAGCCACTTTTGAAAGCTACTGGAATTCCAGCGAGTTTGAATATTACGATGAAGGACAGCGGGAACGGCTGACCCGCGCCCTGAAAGCCGAAAAATACAGCGAAACCGACCACAGCGGGATCTATACACTGGATATTCTGCCCTATTCCTACCAGCAGGAAATTCTGGACCGGCTGGATGCCGAGCGCACCGTTCGGGGGTACAACCGCAACTTGGTGGTGGCCGCCACCGGCACCGGCAAAACTGTGATCTCTGCACTGGATTACAAGCGCTTCTGCAAACAGCATCCGGGGCAGCCCTGCCGTCTGCTGTTTGTGGCCCACCGGGAGGAGATCCTGAAGCAGAGCCTGTACACCTTCCGGGCGGTGCTGAAGGATGCCAATTTCGGTGAACTATATGTGGGCAGTCACAGAGCCGACAGCATCGACCATCTGTTTGTTTCCATCCAGACCTTCAATTCTCAGGAGCTTGCCGCCAAAACGGCAGCAGATTTTTACGATTACATCGTTGTGGACGAGTTCCATCATGCAGCTGCACCCACTTATCAGAAGCTGTTGGAATATTACCAGCCGAAGATCCTGCTTGGACTGACCGCCACCCCGGAACGTATGGACGGCAAAAGCGTTCTGGACTATTTCGGCGGGCGCATTGCCGCCGAGATCCGTCTGCCGGAGGCCATTGACCGGAAACTACTTTGTCCCTTCCAATATTTCGGCGTCACCGACACCGCAGATCTGAGCAGCCTGAAATGGCGTACCGGCGGCTACGACAAAAACGAGTTGTCCAACCTGTACACCCTCAGCGGCATGGTGGCGGAGCGCCGCGCTGACCTTGTGGTGAACTCCATCCTGAAATATGTCACCGATATCGACGAGGTGAAGGGTCTGGGCTTCTGCGTTTCCATCGCTCATGCCCAATTTATGGCGCGCTACTTTAATACCCACGGCATTTCATCTATGGCGCTGACCGGCGATTCTCCCGACGAGGAGCGCAACGCCGCCAAGCAGCGGCTGGTTTCCGGGGAGCTCCGATTCCTCTTTGTTGTGGACATTTACAACGAGGGCGTGGATATCCCCGAGGTGAACACAGTGCTGTTGCTGCGTCCTACCGAGTCGCTGACTGTGTTTTTGCAGCAGCTGGGGCGCGGCTTACGTCTGGCAGAAAACAAAGATTGCCTGACCGTTCTGGATTTCATCGGGCAGGCCAATAAAAAGTATAATTTTGAGGAGAAATTCGCAGCACTGCTCTCAAATACCACCCGCAGCGTCAGTCGGGAGCTCAAAGAGGGCTTTGTCTCTGCGCCTAAGGGCTGCTACATTCAGCTGGAGAAAATTGCCGCAAAGTATGTTCTAGATAATATCAGTGCCTCCTATGACCGCACCTCCGGGCTTGTGGCGCGGGCGGCTGCCTTCACCGAGGATACCGGTTTGCCCCTGACACTGGGGAACTTCCTCGACTACTATCATCTTGACCCGCGTGCGATTTACAGCAAAAAGATCTGCTTCAGCAGGCTGTGCGTCCGTGCAGGGGCGGCATCCGATTTTGCAGAATCTTTGGAAGAAACTATGACCAAAGCCCTTGCACGCTTTGCAGTCGCGGATTCCCGCAGGTGGATTCGTTTTTTGCTGGGGCTTCTGCCAAAATTGGATAACACCGGCTTTGCGGCTCTATCGCCAGTAGAGAAGCGGATGCTGCAAATGTTCTATGTGACTCTCTGGGGCAAAACTGCAGAAAGCTGGGAGGATGAAGAAGTTCTCGATAACCTGTATGCTCTCTCGGATAGTCCCGTTTTGCTGGGGGAACTGCAGGCACTTTTGCAGTATCAATATGACCGCATTGATTTTATCGACGAGCCGGTGGGTGTGGGCTTTGATTGTCCGCTGGACCTGCACTGCACCTATACCCGCGACCAGCTGCTAGTAGCGCTGGACTTTTTGAAGCCTGCTACTGTCCGTGAAGGCGTGAAGTGGCTGCCGGAAAAGCAGCTGGACGTATTCTTTGTGACCCTGAACAAAGCGGACAAAGATTACTCTCCCAGCACCATGTACAAGGATTATTCCATTAACGAAAGCCTGTTCCACTGGCAGAGTCAGAGCACCACCGCCGAAAACTCTGCCACCGGGCAGCGCTACATCCATCACCGGGAAAAAGGAAGCCGCGTGCTGTTATTCGTGCGTGAGTTCAAGGCAGATGCCCGTTTTGGCGGGGCAGGAGCGTATACCTATCTGGGCACGGTGAACTATGTGAAGCACGAGGGCTCCCGCCCCATGAACATCACATGGAAGCTGGACCGCCCGATCCCTGCAAAGTTCCTCAAAAAGACCAACAAGCTGGTGGTCGGTTAAAAGGAGAATATCATGAAGGTTGTTCGCGTTGTTGCAGCTGTGATCTGCGACGATATTCAGACGAAACATAAAATTTATGCCACCGCCCGCGGCTACGGTGAGTATAAGGGCGGATGGGAATTTCCGGGCGGCAAAATCGAGCCGGGTGAAACCCCGCAGCAGGCACTGAAACGAGAGATCCGGGAAGAACTGGATACCGAGATCGCGGTAGGCAACCTCATCGACACCATTGAATACGATTATCCGACCTTTCATCTTTCCATGGACTGTTTCTGGTGTGAGGTAGTCTCCGGCAAACTGGTGCTGAAAGAAGCCGAGGCTGCACGCTGGCTGACTAAAAAGGAGCTTGATTCTGTTCCGTGGCTTCCGGCGGACCAACTCCTTTTAGCGCAAATTCGTCCGGCATTATAATTTTTTATGATAAATCCCTCTCTTTAGCTTTCTCAAATTTCCATTTTTCACCCAGATATAATAATCATGATTCAAAGCCTCTGAGTCGAAAGACTCAGGGGCTTTTTTATGTCTGGAGGTGAGCATTTTGTTATTCCGTACCATCACTATCATTATTACCATCGTATTTTAAAGCGCAGCTGCGCAGAAAGGAGAAAGCATTATGAACTTTTGGTCCGAAATCGTCAAAGAGGTTGGCACCGTCCTGGTGGAAGTCCTCGTCCGCATCGCTGAAGAAATGGAAAACAACGATTGAACAAAATACATTGAAAAGGAGATTTTACTATGCCCGCAAATGTTGAAACGATGTTCTCTGTCCGTGAGACCCCTTGGCACGGCCTTGGCCGTATCATTATGGATGCCCCTGCAAGCCGTGAAGCCTTGGAACTGGCCGGTCTGGATTGGCAGGTGGAAAGCCGTAATATCTATTCCGGCACGGGTGCTATGATCCCCGGCTATCGCGCAAATGTCCGCAGCACCGATGATGCTGTTCTGGGTGTGGTATCCGACCGCTACCGCATTGTGCAGAACGAAGAAGCATTTCAGTTCACCGATGACTTGCTGGGTGAAGGTGTTACTTACGAAACTGCCGGTTCTTTGCAGGGCGGCAAGAAGGTCTGGATGCTGGCAAGGCTTCCGAGGAAATATCTTATCGCTGGAGATCAGGTAGTACCATATCTTGTGATCTTCAACAGTCATGACGGAAGTTCTGGTGTGAAAGTAGCCATGACTCCGATCCGTGTAGTCTGCCAGAATACTCTGAACCTTGCGCTGAATACCGCAAAGCGCAGCTGGACTGCACGCCACACCGAAAATGTTCTGCTCCGCGTGCAGGATGCCCGTGAAACCCTGCAGCTGGCCAGCAACTATATGGTTGAACTCGGCAACCGTGGCGAAGAGCTGGCCCGCATCGATTTATCCGATCACAAGGTGCAGGAGTTCATCAATGAATTTTTCCCGATTTCTGAGGACCTGTCCGATTGCCAGCGGAAGAATAATCTGCGCCTGCAGGAAGAGCTGAAGGCTCGCTACTACAACGCACCGGATCTGGAATGGGTCGGCAAGAACGGTTGGCGCTTTATCAACGCAGTCTCTGATTTTGCTACCCACGCAGACCCTCTCCGCAAGACCAAAAACTACAACGAGAACCTGTTCCTGCGCACCGCAGAGGGCAACCCCATGATCGACAAAGCCTACAAGATGGTGCTGGCCGCAGCATAAAGGAGCAAGCCATGAATGATGTAAATAACCGCATTTTCAGGGAATTCACGGAATTCTTTGACAACGTTGAGAAGAGTGCTTCTGAAATCAGCGTTACCATGGCTTATGAGATCACGATGAAAAGTACCATCAGCACCGCCATTATTGTTTTGGAATCCGAGGGCAGACTGGAGGAGCGCTACTGGAACCATCTCAGGGTGCAAAATAATATTCTGGATTTTCTTTATGACCTGTGGGTTGGCTCTTGCCATTCATTGGCCAGCGACTTTTCCACGATCATGAAAGACTTGGTGGAATACGACTTCATCATTACCGAATCAATTATGAGAGAAAGGATGCAAAGTGCATGAAAAGATTGATTTCAACTTTGAACCTGTCCAAAGAAGATTGGCTCCGTTACCGTAAGTGCGGCATTACCGGCACGGATGCCGGTGCCATCCTTGGCCTGAATCCCTACCGCTCGGCATTTCAGGTGTACCACGATAAAATCAGCGATACCATTGAAAATATCGACAACGAAGCCATGCGGCAGGGCCGTGATTTGGAGGATTATGTGGCGCAGCGCTTCACCGAGGCCACCGGTCTGAAGGTACGCCGTGCAAATGCCATCTACCAAAGTGAGGAACATCCACTGCTTCTGGCGGACTTTGACCGTTTGATTGTCGGGCAGAAAGCAGGACTGGAATGCAAAACGGTTTCACCGTTCTCTGCGGATAAGTGGGCAGATGGCAAAATCCCTACACATTACATGGCTCAGGTCAATCACTATCTGGCTGTCAGCGGTTTTGACTGCTGGTACATTGCTGCTCTGATTTTCGGGAAGGAGCTGGTGATTCACAAGATCACAACCGACAAAGAAGTTCTGAACAACCTCATTGCCAAGGAAGAGCACTTCTGGAAATACAACGTGATGCCCGAAATTCCGCCTGTACCTACCGGAAGCGAGGGGGATACACAGCAGATCAATCAGCTGTACTCTGCAGATGATAGAAACAAAACTGCCGATCTGAATCCCATCCGTAATCTGTTGGACAAGCGGCAGGAGCTTTCTGATCAAATCGAGCAGATGGAACAGGAGAAAACAGCTATTGAGCAGCAGGTCAAGCTACAAATGCAGGATGCCGCTTATGGCACAGCACCGGGCTATAAGGTATCGTGGGTATCCTCCGAAAGTAAACGGGTAGACTCCCAGCGTTTGAAGAAAGAACAGCCCGATATTTTCAATCGGTACAGCAAGAATGTAAGCAGCCGCAGGTTTACCATTATCCATGCAGCATAATTTTTGTACGCCTATAGGCACACAAAATTCGTGCTTCAGCTATTTTTATTTAATAGAAAAGCACAATACTGTTTACACAACAATAATTGTATGCTAAGATAAGAATATGAGGTGATGCACGATGGTTCTGCGCAAAAGTTATTTGGACAAGATCATTCCTTTTATCGATCAGGATCTGATCAAAGTTCTGGTTGGAATCCGGCGCTGTGGAAAAACAGTCCTTCTCGGTCAGATCAAGGACGTGCTCCTCCAGCGCAACATTCCCGCACAGAACATTATTCAGGCCAATTTTGAGTCCATGCGCTTCCGCAACGCCCGTACTGCAGAAACGCTTTACGACTACATCGCAGAAAAAGCGGAAGGCTGTACCGGCAAAATCTATATTCTTCTGGATGAGATTCAGGAGGTGGAGCGCTGGCAGATTGCAATCAATTCTCTTCGTGTCGATTTCGATTGTGATATTTACCTGACCGGCTCCAATTCCAAGCTGCTTTCCGGCGAATTGGCAACCTATCTTTCCGGACGATACATCCAGATTCAGGTTTTCCCCTTTTCGCTGGCCGAAGCAAAACAGCAATGCATTGAAAACGGAACCTATACTTCGGACGAAAAGCTCTTCGCAGACTATTTGAAGTACGGCGGTTTTCCGCAGCGTTTCTTCCTCCCTGACGATCATTCAATCACCACCTATCTGGACGATCTTTACGAGGCTATCATTGTCCGTGACATCATGCTGCGCCACAATATTCGCGAACAGACCGCATTACGTAATGTCCTTGCATTCCTGCTGGACAATATCGGCAATCCGTTTTCTGCCCGTAATATCAGTGGACGCATGGTTTCGGAAGGAATCAAGACAACCACTGCTACCGTGCTGAACTACGTTGATTATTTCAAGGAAGCCTTTATCCTTCTGAATGCAAGCCGCTATGATATCAAAGGAAAAGCGCTCCTGTCCAGCACAGAAAAGTACTATGCAGTCGATCTTGGCCTGCGGAACGTTATCAAGAAAAGCGAAAAACTTGACAGCAACAAGCTGTATGAGAACACCGTATATCTGGAAATGCGGAGCCGTGGCTATGAAGTTCAGGTCGGCAAGCTGGACGACACCGAAATTGATTTTATCTGCTACCGTGGAGATGAAAAGCTCTATATTCAGGTTGCTTACCTGATCACTCCCGCCGATGAAGAACGGGAGTTCGGTAATCTTGAGCGGCTGCACGACAACTATCCTAAGTATGTTATCAGTGGTGATTTGGCGAATTTAAGCCGAAACGGAATCATTCATCGAAACATCATTGATTTTCTGCTCAATCCGTAATTTTCACATCATGGGGCACAACAGTTGACGCTGTTGTGCCCTTTTTTCTTTATCAAAATTGGAGGCATTCTTATGGAAAATCCATTCGTAAAATTATTTGCTATCGACTTCAAAGATCATCTGGAAGTCAAAAAGTCCGGCAACACGGAACTGAAATATGTAAGTTGGGCGTACGCTTGGGCAGAGGTGAAGAAGCTGTATCCCGCTGCCAGCTATGAGGTCAAGAAATTCAACGGCCTGCCCTATGTTTATGACCCCATAACCGGCTTCATGGTGTATACCTCGGTCACGATTAAGGGAGTTTCGCATGAAATGTGGCTGCCTGTACTGGATGGCGCAAACAAAGCCATGAAGGCTGTGCCTTACACCTACTCCACCCCGAAATGGGACTACAATCCGCAGACCCGCCGCCGTGAGAAAGTCGGCATGGAAGAACGCACCGTAGAAGCAGCCTCCATGTTCGATGTGAATAAGGCTATCATGCGGTGCTTGGTGAAGAACCTTGCTATGTTTGGTCTTGGCCTGTACGTTTATGCCGGAGAGGATTTGCCGGAAGATGCTGCACCGCAGCCGGAATCAGAGCCGCAAAAGCAGCCGAAACCGAAATCCACCAGCCAGAAGCAGGAACAGCCGCCTGTGCCCTGCATCTGCGCCCGGTGCAACCAGCCCATCAAGAGGGTCAAGCTGAAGGATGGCTCCATCATGCAGGCCGCAGAGTTTGCCGCTACCCATGAGGGAATGTGCGCCGACTGCTACAAAGCCACCAGATTGAACGTAGCATAATAAAACTGCTCTATTTCGATGTCACTTGATTCTTGTATGATTCTATATTTCATGGTACACTTACAGTAGTGAGTTCTGAAAGCTCTCCTCTGTGAGCGGAAAGGAGCATTGCATGAAAGATTTGCAGTTTCCTGTCGGAATCTCGAATTTTGAGAAGATTCGAGAAGGCGGGTATTATTATATCGACAAGACCAATCTGATTTCTGAACTTCTTAGCGGAGGTATCGCTGAAGTAACATTGATTACTCGCCCTCGTCGCTTCGGAAAATCCCTTGGTATGAGCACTCTCGCAAATTTTCTGGATATCCGCAAAGACAGCAAGCAACTGTTTGAGGGATTGGCAATCTCCAAAAATACAGAGCTTTGCAAAAAATGGATGAACCAGTGTCCTGTGGTATTTTTCTCTTTCAAGGACACGGACGGTCTGACCTTTGAAAGTGCCTATGGAATGCTGTGCATGAAACTGGCATTTGCGTTTCAGGATTATCAGTTTCTTTTGGATGACGATGCTATTTCTGACGATGACAAAGGCATCTTTAAGCGAATTCTGGGACGCACTGCATCCATAGATGAAACCAAAAGCTGCTTTTTGCTATTGACCCGGATGCTGGAAATCCACTTCAAAAAATCGGCGGTCGTCATTCTGGATGAGTATGATGTTCCCATTGCAAAAGCCAGCAGCAACGGATATTATTCGCAGATGCTGGACGTGATGCGGGCTATGATGAGCACCACGCTCAAAGACAATACTTCGCTCGACTTTGCTGTTGTTACCGGCTGTCTGAAAATTGCCAAAGAAAGCATTTTTACCGGGACGAACAATTTTGTTTCGGATACGATTCTTTCTCCCCGGTTGAGCGAATCCTTTGGTTTCACACAGGCAGATGTAGATCAAATGCTGAAAGATGCTGGTCTTGAATCGCAGTCTGCTGAAATCAAGGCATGGTACGACGGTTATCATTTTGGCGATGCAGACATTTATTGTCCGTGGGATGTGATCAGTTATCTGCGAGATTTCCAGTATGGTGTAGCACAGAAGCCGAAAAGCTATTGGAAAAACACCAGCGATAATGCTATTATCCGTTCTTTTATCGACTATGCAGGTGACAGTATCACCACGAAGCTCGAAACTCTGATGGCTGGCGGCTCTATTGTTCAGCATATTGAAGAAAACCTGACCTACGATTATCTACACTCCTCTGAGGAAAATCTTTGGAGTGTGCTGTATCTGACAGGCTATCTGACCAAGGTGCGGGATAAGGATCTGACGGATTCGCTGCCGGATGGCTGCTCTGCGCTGATGATTCCCAATGCAGAGATTCGGGAAATTTTTGAAACCACTGTAAGCAAATGGTTTGACGACAGTGCAAAGGCATGGAACCGCAGCCCGTTGTTTGATGCAGTCTGGAGCGGAAACAGCGAAGCTCTGACAAAAGAAATGACCAAGCTGCTTCGCATGACCATCAGCTACCATGACTATCGGGAGGATTTTTACCACGCTTTCCTTGCAGGCATCTTTACTGGTGCTGGCTATGTGGTAGAATCCAACAAAGAGCATGGCGAGGGTCGCAGCGATGTTATCGTAAAGGATATCCGCAATGGCCGCGTGGCAATTTTTGAAGCCAAGTATGCCAAAACTCTGGATGCTCTGCCGGATGCCTGTGATACTGCCATTCAGCAGATCAATGACCGAATGTACGCAGCGGACTTCCGGGATGACTATGATGACATTCTCTGTTATGGCATCGCATTCTTCAAGAAACGCTGTATGGTAAGGAAAAAATAATTATTCACTTAGGGGAGTATCTTCGGATGCTCCCCTTCACTTTTTACAGGACAATCCATTTGGATTGTCCTGTTTTTATTTGGAGATACACAATGGAAGAACAAAAAATCAAAGTCCTTGCGCTCCTGCCAATGGAGTTGCCAAAGGAGATCGAACTGGACAACACCCTTGAAGCCATGCAGAACTTTGTAGGCGGGCTGATTGAATGCATCACATTGAGTGACACCGGTTCAGCGGTCACACTGGTCTGCAATGATGAAGGCAAGCTGCTTGGCCTGCCGCTCAATCGTCCGCTGTGGGATGGAGCCGATGTTCTTGCCGGGCCGGGATTTCTGGCCGGATGTGACAACGAAGGGAATCTGACTTCCCTGCCGCAGAGTGCAATGGATTTCTACAAAGAGAAGTTTAGAGCTTTTATCATTGAAATTTAAGGAGGAACATCTTATGACCTTTCATGCAATGACCGAACACTACGAGGAGATTACAGTTTGCGGAAAGCCTGCGCTGTTCACCAGCATCCGCATCAAGAGAGATACCATTCCGGATGGTCTGTACGCCTACGATGTTCGGCATGATGACGAGTGCCGGGGCATCCCTTGTGAGATCGCGCCCTTTGTGATGGTCAACCACTGGGGCACCATTATTCTTGCGGAACCGCTGGAACTGCCGGATGATGGGCGGCGATATATTGACGAGGACACCGACTGGAACTACGCTCCTTTGGATGGCGAGGACACCGCCAATCACAAACCGTGCACTACCATTTCTGATTTTATGACTGCCTATGCCCACTAAAACTGTATTAAAAATACCGTATATTCTGTTTTGTATTAAAATCAGCCGTTTTCAGACCATTTCAAGGTACAAAACACAGTCTTAAAAATGTCGCTCGTTATCTTTGAGCCAGAAAGGAGACGCATGAACATCTATGGCTATTGCCGCATCTCCACGGCAAAGCAGAGCATTGACCGTCAGATCCGCAACATCAAGGCCGAGTACCCGACTGCCCATATCGTGCAGGAAGCCTACACCGGTACATCTATCTTTCGCCCGGAGTGGCTGAAGCTTTACCGGGTTCTAAAAGCAGGAGATACGGTGGTGTTCGATTCGGTGTCCCGGATGTCCAGAAATGCAGAAGAGGGTTTTGCTCTGTACGAAGGCCTTTACCACAAGGGCATCCAACTGGTGTTTTTGAAAGAACACCACATCGACACTGAAACTTACAAAAAAGCTCTGTCCGGCAGCATTGCCATGACAGGGACAAATGTAGACTTCATCTTAAAGGGCATCAACGAATATCTGATGGCCTTGGCAAAGGAGCAGATCAAGCTGGCCTTTGAGCAGTCCGAAAAAGAAGTTGCCGATCTGCACCAGCGCACCCGTGAGGGTCTTTTGACCGCCCGATTGAACGGCAAGCAGGTTGGCCGCAAAAAGGGTGTTGGCTTTGAAACGAAAAAATCCAGAGAAGCTAAGCAGATCATCCGCACCCACTGCAAGACCTTTGGCGGCACACTTGACGATGCCGAGTGCATGAAGCTCACAGGTCTTGCCCGGAATACCTATTATAAATATAAGCGTCAGATTCGTGCCGAACTGATAGCTGAACAGGATTTGCCGAAAGGAGCAAGTATCTTTTATGAACCGCCAAAATCATTCTGAGCCGGAGAGCAGGCTTACCCCGGAGGAGCAGCAGGAGTTTTTAGAACTTCTGGCTCAGCTTTCCCCGGAGCAGCGTGAAGCACTGAAAAAAGTGCTCAAGTCCTTTACTTAACAAAAATGTGCAGGGCGGCATTGCTGCTACCCTGCACATTTTTATTTTTTGTTATGCACGTTCTACTCTAATGCTGCCAGTACGCGCATCTTTAATCACACGAAAGCGATTTTTGCACCCTGTGCACATTTTGGTTTGGTTCGTTCCACCTGTCGCGGGCAGACGCATCAACACACGACCACAATCCGGACATTCTACAGAAATCATTGCCATGAGAAACTACCTCCCAAAATTATTCAATTGTCGCCAAGTGATTCGGCTTAGTTGCCATCACAAGAATCTTTTTAAGCCCCTTTGTCTCCTGTAGTTTTTTCTGGTACTCCACTTCACTGGGGAATTCATTGTTCAACCATTGGATGTAAAAAGCATACGACCCCTTCTGTGCAAACATATCATCATACATTTTGTTCAACACACACTGATTGCCTGTTACTTCACCCAGTGAATACTTTTTCACGATTTCATAAAATTGATTACGATGTTCCACGGCTTCTTCATAGGAGTGACATTCCAACGCGTCCGGAACAGTTCCGAAAATGATTTTCAGTTCAAGATTTGCAAGCAGCGACATGGTAAATTTAATTTTAGGCTCATACGATGTTACGACATTATTATTTTCATCAACCACATCATACTGAATGGCAAATCTTACAGCTGTATCAAACTGCTCTTTCGCTGAAGCGTTCTTCTTCAGATACGAAAGCATCTTGTTGGCATAGATTTGATACTGTACCTGCTGGTTTGCCTCTTCCATCTCATCCGTCCAGTCAAAATCCAGCGGATGCTCTTTGATCCATGTACATATAAAATTGACTTTTTTCTGTGCTACATCCCTCTCTGCTTCTGTATACAAAGAATAATAGTTTTGGCACTCGGAGATGTCCCCCATTCTGTCGTCCAGCGCCTTATAAAGATAACACTCAATTTTAGCCAGTGCAGAAATATTCACGTCCGGATTCTGCAAATGCTTTTCCAACGACTCTGCCGACCAGAAATCCATAAATTCTTTGCGTTCAGCCGCAGTTTTCGCCCTTTTTGCGGCACGTTCTTTTGGATCTATCAGCAGTTCTTCCAGCGTGCTCTTGTCTAATGGAGATAATATTTTAAGCAACCTGCTGATTTCCGGCTCCGTAAAGTAGTCTGCCTGACTGCATTTAATGTCATGGCTCATAAACATGCATCTACCGTTTTCCGTGTTATTTTCGATTTCTCTCGTATAAAGGTTTTTATACAGTTCAATATTAAAATTATCTACAAGCACTCTCAGCAATTTAATGATGGTTTCATTGTTCTCCATTGCCGGGATATCCCATGTCTCATTTTCCGGGAGTTCTGCCAGTAGTTTTTTTACCTTCTTGGTTGCTGACCAGAACTTCAAATGTCTCAAGAAATCGCAATCGCCGCTGTAACCGAATCGATATGTTCCAAGCTCGCAAACATTGCCACTCATTCGATCTTCATCCGGAAGAGTCATCACTGTATAGCCGGATAGTTTTAGTTCATCATAATCTACTGCAACCGTGTCGTCATCCATATCTTTTCCGCGAATAATGCAATAAAGTTTTTCCGGCGTAAAAGCAAGAAAGTCGCTGTAAAAAGCAGCAATTGGGCCGTTAGCTTCCTGGTCAACATCACCTGCATACTTTGCATAGTATTTTTCAAATTCTTCTGAGCCTTTTAAGTACAGCGCATCTCCCTTGGTCAGTTGCTTATCAGCCATTATCTTGTAGAAGCACTGAGTTTCCTCTTTGGGGTGAGTCGCCGTATACTTTTTGCCGCCAAGTTCTGACTGCATCCGAATCGCATACGGTTCCAGTTCGGTTTGCAACAGTGCATACTTTTTGACAAGCCGTTTTGCAAACTGCACATCTGCTTCCAACTGTTCTAGGTTGTTCCCTTCCATATCCAGATTCATCTGATATTTCAGTTTGAAAATACAGATTTCTTTTGCGCAGTCCACAAACGAATCGTAAATACCAAGGTATTTTGTAATATCCTCCAAATCTCCCGCCCCACTGCCAAAATACAGATATGCGATTGCATAGAGATTTGCATCATATGGATACTGCATGGTATAGGTTTTCAAGAACTCCGCTATCGTGTTCTTATCAATGCTACCTTGGTCAAAAATATCTACCAATTCTTCGCATATATTTTTCTCCTGCTGTGCACTGACCAGAATATCCGTTTCTATTCCAAGCGAATCGGTATACTCAATGTCAACATTATCCCCAAACGCCCGGAAGATCATATCAATGGCCCGTTCGTATTGCTCTGTATCAAACACAGCTTTTAATTTTTCCGCAAAGGCCCTTTGTTCTTTACTTGCATGTGCAGAATCCATAAAAGAGTTGGCAAATCGGTTCACCGCAGAAGTCGCTGCTTTGTTTGCTGTGTACAGTGCATTTTTTTGGAACTGTGAAAGATCTGATACCGCAATTTCCAGATTCCGCTGCCCACTGCGGAGTGCCGAAATATAGTCGATATATTCATGACGTCCCTGTTCTTTTTCAGGATAGAACTGCTCGTACAGTTCAATCATATGCTCAAACACATGCAGGAAATCCCGGCAAGATTCCTGCGCAATTTCCCTATACTTCAAACGGAAATTCTGGATCACATCCGCTTTCACGCTGCGGCGGCGCAGGCCGCTCGTAGTAGCACGCAGAATGCTTTCCTGCGCCTCCTTGAATGCTTGTGCAAAGGTCAGCATCGTTTCATAAAAATGGTCACCACAAGCACCCGGGTTGTTTAAAGCTTCTGCTTGTTTATCCAGATAAAATTTACGTGCCTCCTGCAAAATCGGCTTCAATTCCCGTGCGACACCATTATACGCATCGAATGATTTATCGAACACGATCACCTTTTGGAGGTAGTAAAAGCTCTGACTTCCATCCTCAGGCTTTTCCTCCGCAAACCTTATTCCACTTTTGGGGGAGATATTGATGTTCGCCGGATCAAAAAGTTCCTGCCGATACTCTTCCTCAAAATAGTCTTCCATCTTCTTCCACTGGCTGTAGTCTGGCCATTTGCCTGTTATCAGGATTCCAAGCAGCAAACTATAGACCTCAGGCTGTTTTTCAAGCCATTCACGGAACTCTTCTTCGGACAGACCGTACTCATCCAGAAGGCCCACACCCGAAATCAACGCGTTTTCAGCCGGACTGAGATTATCATTTATCACTTCTTTCAAGCCGCCATGATAGACTTCATCCAAACAGGAATAGTCCAATGCACTGATTTCCTCTTGTAGCAGATTCAGTTCATCCTCTTCTGAACCCCAATAGGATAGTTCCTTAGAACCTTCCGGAATCAGTAATCCGTCCAGCATGTCAATAGCCTGTTTTAGATTTGAATATAATTCCGACTTAACCATGTTATACCTCCTTGTCGGACGTTTGCTCTTCGTCCGGTTATCTTTATATAGAGTAGGCATAAGCAACATAGTTGTTTGCCATTCTACCAATCGTACCCCGGCTTTCACGAATCGCAGCCACACCAATGCTGTCCGCCGACAACTGTATAAACTGTTTCATGTGCCGCAGTCTATGCAACATCTTTGATTGCTATTCCTTCAAAGCCTGTATGTCCTTTACAATAGTAACAGAAAGGCCGGTGATGCCGAGCGTTTTTTCGTAGAACATAACGATTTATGCTATTGCTAGTATACGACTTATCTAATTACCAGTCAAGACTTCAAAAGATAAAATCGTAAGTACACACTACGATTTATCCAAGGAGGCTAAACCATGGAACGAGAGAAGCCCACATTTGATATCCTAGGCCGTATTGAGCGGGAACGCCTTGCCCGTGGCTGGTCTGAGTATGCCCTCGCAGAAAATTCTGGCTTGACACAATCTACCATTTCTACATGGCGCAGACGGAATCTTCAACCCAATGTAGCTTCTCTTGAGAAAATCTGCTCCGGCCTTGGTATCTCGCTTTCTCAGTTCTTTCAGGAGGAAGACTCTGTTTACTTAACCCCCGATCAAAAGGAAATTCTTGATCTCTGGGCTAAACTCTCTCCTGCTCAAAGAACTGCGGTCTCTCAAATGCTGCGTTCCTTCCTATATATAAAGGAAGAGGTATAAAATTTTTCCGCTCGTGAGCCGCTTGTGTCAAAAGCGAATTTCCGCGAGCACCCTCTCACGGCACACCCATTTTCAGAATGGGTGTGCTATAGGGGCGCTTGCAAAAATTCACTTTCGACACGCGCGTCTCACTCACGGACTATGTTTTTGTAGCTTCTTATATAAGATAAAATTCAACTATTCCACAGCAAAATACGGTCAAGCCCATGAAGGACTTGACCGTTTTATCATTTTGAATAACAGGTTTTAGATACAAGATTCCCGAATTTTTGCCAGATCACTGATCAGCAGCGTTTCATGTTCCAGAAGCTCTTTCTGGACAGCAAGGAGGAAATCCCTGTTGTCATGGAGAATCTTATATGCTCTGCGGTAAAGTTCTTCCAGTTTTGCTGATTTGATGGCTTCATTATAAGAAAGTCTCTGCTCGGACATTCTGTTGTCCCCTGATTCAATTCCTACGAAGCCACCACCTGCAAAGTGACACTGCCAAATATCCATGAGCTTATCTGCTTGCTCTATATCGGCCGATGCCTGAATATCCATAACACCATAGATCAGAGACACACCCGCTCTGCCTGCCAATGTTTTGGTCACTTCATCCAGAAATTCCTCCTCATTTTGTGCATAAGTAGCACAGCCATTTGCCATACCACCGATCACACCTTGGCTTCCGCGAACCGTGACAATTCCAATGCTTCCGGGGTGAAGAACTTCTCCGACCACTGCATGGGCAGCTTCATGTACTGCAATCTTCTGCAACTCTGTGGAGTCGGTTTCCTTATCCGTCTTTTGGAGTTTATATACCACCTGAAGAAGAGCTTCTATGATATCTTCCTTCTGGATGTGCTCATGACTTTGGTAGACACTGTTCAGCGCAGCAAGGTTCATTACCGTTTCCAGTGTAGCACAGCTTACCTTGGGCATAGCCTTGACGATATCTGAGATCAGCACATCCTCTGCCAAATCTTTATCCCTGAGATAGTAGCTGACAATGTTCTCTGCATTCTCTCCAATCGGAGGTTGCAGATAGATCACATAATCAAATCTACCCGGTCTCAACAGGGATGGTGGCATATACCTTGTATCGTTAGTAGTAGCAATCACAAAAAGATCTGTGTCCTTTGTATCATCAATACAGGCTTGCAGACAAGCCCATTCCGGAGCATAGGGAGAGGTGGATTCTACATAGAGGTTCAAATCTTCTAGGAGCAGTATACTAGGTGCTTCCTCCTTTGCCATAGCAAATACAGCCCTTAATTCATCCAGAAAACTGTTTTCCTGACTGGTTTTACGAAAAACAAAGGGCTTTCGTTCAGATTCCTCCATCAGGATAGATGCCAGCAGACTTTTTCCAAGACCGGGATCAGATTCCATCAGCAGCCCTCTTGGAATAGAAATGCCCTTTCTTTTATAAACCTCCGGTCTTTTTAGAATATCCAGAATCTGACGCAGAATCTCTTTCGTAGATTCGTAACCGATAACTTTTTCATCAAACTTATCCATTGTATTCTCCCTTCTTATTTGCGCTTTGATTTTATGTTCTGAATCATTTGACCTTTTGCAGTTATCGGAACGCTTCCGTATCGAACGATATCGTCACCATACAATGCAGCTTCTCTTGACTGCCTCATTTGGATATTATTTTGAAGCAGTTCGTCAAACTCAAATTTCCATTGATTTGTTACCATCTCAAGCATTTTCCGTTCAGTTTTCCATTGAATATGAAACATATTCTGTGTTTGAAATGATACTGCACAAACTGCAAAATGAATATGTACATTAAATCTATCCGCATGAATTCCATAGGCTGTAATATAACCTTTCTTCGCATAGATACTTGCTATTCTTTCTGCTAGAGATACTACATCCTGTGGCAAAATACAATCTGTTGCTGCGAAGGAAACAATGCGGTGTTTTGCAAACTGCGGAATACCTTTATGTCTTCTCCTGACTTCAAAAAGCATCAGGTTATAAACGGCACTTGGATCACACAAATATTCATTGGGAATCATCGCTGGCTGACAACCTGCCAAGGTATTTGTTATAGTATTCGCTCTTTGACTATCTTCTGCTGTCTTATCTAATCTAAGAATATATTGCAATAAATGTTTTAAGTCCTCCGAAGTTTCATACTTATCATTTTTGAGTTCGATATAACACATATCTATGAACCTCCTCTTTTATCCCTTCCAGATCTTTTTCACTCGCATAATATCCAATATTAGATATAATTTCATCAACAAGGTCTGCATCTATTTCAGTAAAGTAGATTGCGCTCTTAAATACTTCTGTTGCATTTTTACCAGTTTCATCCATTCTCTGTTGTAGATGAATTTTATCTTCATCTGTCAATCGTATACTAAAGATATTTCCCATTATAATCACCTTCTTTCTATTCATATATTTCATAAAGATAAATTAATATCATTGAAAATATAGATGAGAATTTATAGAATAAAATATTATTTATGACGGCATCCGCCTCCCCCTCCTAGCAAGAATAGCCAAATGTATATACACTACACATTCGGCTGCTCTTGTGCGACTGTTTGTACTACAACTATTCCATTCAGCCGCTTTATCCTAATGTTAGTGTCATTAATAAAGATTAACTTTCACCTTCCTTCTGCTCTATACATTATTTAGCATTAACATTGGATTACCCGTATGTACATCACTCCATCAAGCACTACTTTCAGGCAATAGAAAACCCACATGGAACATCATCCATGTGGGTTTTTTCATGTTACCACCCAACTGATTTCATGTGAGATTCCTGTACAATATATTCCTGTACCGCTCTCTTAGGAATCCTCCAAGATCGGCCGATCCTCATAGCTTTTATCTTTCCCGACTTCAAAAGCTTATAGGTGGTGTTCATACCGCATCCCAGCATATCAGCGACTTCTTCTGGGGTGATCAAAGTGTCATAGCAATCAAACATAACGGCAAATCCTCCTTTGGTGGGTTACTATAATGTTGCCGAAGGTCAAATCACACCAGATACAGAGAAAGGGCGACCACTTGCGTGATCGCCCCTTTCGTTATCTCCTATTTACTTTCAACAGAAGCATTTTCGACAATTAGAAAAATTTTGCTCTGAAATTTTGCCTCTGCCCGGAATTTTAGAGCACTTTGAATTAATTTTTTTCTGAATATGTCGAAAATCCCCTTTGATTACATGCTCTTAATCGCACTATATCAATTGAGTCAAAATCAACTTTCCTCCTTCAGTGAATCTTCATCCGAAGACACTATAAAAGACACCGCCCTCATCAATTTGCTTTTGTGCCCACAGTACACCTTCAATATATCCTTCTGGATAATCGCTCTCATCATTTAATTTTTCTAGTTCTTCCGGTGTGAGGTCAATTCCAAGAAACTTTAAGTCCCCGCATATATTGTTCTTCACGTTTTTTCGCCATATTTTACGACACATGAATTCCTTGTCATTATCTGATCCATACATGCCATAATAACACTCTTTATATATTTCGGTTGCAAGTTGATTTATCACCTCTGCCGAGATATCTTGCCATTCTCCCTCTTCACTTTTCGGATTCCATCTTTTTATTTTTCTTTTCTCTGGATCATATCTCATCCCATACATTCTTTCCGAAAACATCATCGACTCATCCTCAATCTCCAACTCTGAATTTTTATACCCAAGATCCAATCCAATTTGCTTGATAAACCACCCGTAACTGTTCGCCCAGCCATTCTTGTAGTATCGATTATTCACTGAATACAATTCAATTATAAAATTCAATATGTACACCCGATTCGTTGGGCATTTTTTTATTTTATGAGCCTTATTGTCTTGTGCGCCTTTCCCTTCCAAACTATCATATGCTTTTCCAAAAAGTCTTTCAAAATTTCTATCAATATAATCACAAATCAACTTAGTAGCACACTCTATTCTGGAATCATATGTCTCCAACCAGCTTATTCCCTCAATAATCAAGAACATCACAGTCCGCATATAATCACAAAACTGCAATACTGTATCTTCTGAATCGAGTAACTCCACCTGGTCAAATTCTCGGATATAAAATGCTATCGGCCTCCGAATCGTCTTTTGGATTTGTTCTTCCAGCTTTTGATAACTAAAGTCTTTATTCAAAAGAGCGTTATTTAGATTTTCTGCAACATTCAAAATTGTATCATAGCGAAATATAGACTCTTCCGCATAGTAAGCTACGACCTTCTCACTTACAGAACTTCCTTCAACTCTTTGTTTCTTAGCATTATAAGCATTCTCAATAATTTTTCTGTAAAGTTCATTCAACCGTGTACTTAGTTTACTTTTATATGATTCCCCTGTCGATCTCCATCTTTCCATTTTTGCCGCAAACTCAACAACACCACTTTTATCTTTTGTTCTTTCTGTTTTTTTGCTTTTTTGTTTTTCAACTTTTTCTGGAAAATATATTCCTATTCTTTCAACTAGCTTTTTTGTAGTTGATAATGCAAAACCATTGATTTCATCTGTGCTTGGCGCATATAAAATCGGCGGACAGAACGAAGCATCTTTATCCATAGACCCTATAAGCTGCTCTCTATTCTCGTTATAATTTTTTATGTATTCTTCTACAGATTCATTTTTTGATACTCCACCGAAATCTTTTTTTAGTATTTCCTGGATAACTTGAGCAAACTCAATTTGGGGAGCGCACAAATATTTTATTGACAATGCAACACACGCCAATGTGTTGCTCATAATCATTCTTTCCGCATCACACTGACTTAAGTTTTTTTGATCAATTGTCCGCTGCATACCTGTAACAAGCCATGCTGTTGTCAATGCTTTTATCACAATGACTCTTGATTGGCTTTCAATGCTACATTCTTCCAGTTTTGGAAATTTTTCTTGAAGGCACCTTACATAGACTTCCACATTCATTCCATAGCACTTTTCAAGTACTGATTTATACGCCTTTACTTCTTCTTCCGTTTCAAACAAAACAATATTGCTCATCCGGTCAGGCATCTTGCATTTCCTCCCTTGCACAATGTTCATCCGTTTTCAAGTAAAACTATATCCAAAATATTTTTATTTTTTTCGATAGTTCTCCTAGTGATTTCAAGGCACAGTTTCGATATGCTTATGTCATCAAAATGAAAGGGGCTCAGAATCATGAGCATGTCGAATTATCGCGTATTTTCTGAAAATCCTTATCCTCTGGTTCAAGAGGAACCGATTCCCGCCATCAGCTTTCTTGATGACTGCGGCAACCAGTTTTTTGACAAAGCAACCGTTCAATCTCTTTTGAAAGCAAAGGATATACAGTTCCAGCAGAAAGATAAGCTGCTCCTGCAAAGGGTAAATTCTTCTGAAAAAGAGGAACTAAAGGCGTACAAAAAAGCCTTTAACCGCTTTGACACAGTTTCATACTTTGTTGACCAGTGTGGTTGTCCGGCAATCTGTAAAACTCGGTATCTCGGCGATAAATATAGTGTCCAAAAACGCCTCACCACCTGTTACGACTTTCACGCTATCTTAATCAAGGAGTATACCGTTGATGGCAAAATAGTACATCTCATCGGGATATCTTTCAAAAGATCTCGCGGTATTGTAATCCGGCTGTTATTTGAGAAAGACAAATTCACCGCTAAAGCATTCTATAAAGCGTTTATCGCCGCTGGCGGAAGCTGTTGTTATAGTGAGAACAGTAAGATGCAGTTAGATTTACTTTTTGGTTTTTTAGGCTTCATCTTGGATACTGAACAAACCGCCTTGATACCGCCTATTGGTTGGTTTCATCTGGACGACCGCTGGATTTATACTTCTTATAAAGAGGATTGTTGCTCTGACCCGTTGCTAAGCACCTCCATCCCCTTAGTCCTAATAAAGATTTTGGCGACTCTCAAGACACGAATGTCGGACAAGTTCAATGGTGGTAAATACCTTTTTGCAATATCTAGCAACTATTTCCCTCTTCATATAAGGTTAACGGTTGACAACAAGCCGAAGCAATTTGATCAGATGCTTGGTCAGTACCGTATCGCAGCTTTGTTACCAGTCTACGGTGACGATCCGATGCTCACAGCTACCGTTGGCGACTATCGTTCAAAAACGAATTTTGCAACACTGATTACGCGGACTAAAACAGATCCTCGTTTTCCGCTGTGCCTTATCGTATCTACGAACGGCATTACTGAGTTGCAGCAGAAGCACTGTCTGTTCTTGCCTCACGAGGAAAGCCATACAGCCGCGCTGCCTCTGACAGAAATTGTTAGCAAGCTGTGTGCCCTTGTTGAGCACAACCCAGATGCCTTTGAGCGCATCGTTGAGCGATCCTACACAACTGCTTTAGGTTCCTTGGATGAAGAATGCGCCTTTCGGAATGAAATCGCGCTTCTAAGCGTTTCATCCGCTGTTCTTTGCTGGGCATTAAAACTCCTTAAGCAGCCGGATTCAGCGCAAACAACACACGAGGTCTGTCAGGCATACATCAATAATTGCTTATCCGAGTGGGACAGCTCGCTGGATTGCAACGCAAAGGAAATTTTACACAAGGCACTCTTTTCGGCAAGCGAAGCCGGTGATATTCGTTTTATACGCTATGAAGAGGTCGATTCCAGCTATGACCCTGAACGGGACATCGTCCAAAAAAAGGATGCTTTCCTTCTGAAAGGGTCTTTGCTGAAGTCTCTGCTCCATGAGTATGCACCGGGATATAGTGCATCCGATGTTATTTCGCGTTTGCAAAGTGAGCATCTGCTCTCTGAGTTCAGCACTGCCAAAAAGATTCGCATTAACAGCGGAACCTATGTAGATGCTCGACTCTTGACTTTGAAGTGCAGTTGCTTAACCGAATATGAAGATTCTGATTAAAACAGGAGGGACAGAACCATGAAGTTGAAAATAGGCTCTACCTATCAAAAAGCCGTTACAATCGTTGAAAAACTCAAGGAGGGGAACGCTTCCATTTTTATCTGTGGAAAAAGCGGCGTAGGAAAGTCTACTCTTTCCTACAATATTATAAGGGGGCTGCTGGAGTCAGGTGTTCGGATCGTAGTCATAGATCACCGGCACGCTGTGTCTTTTCCAGTAGAACTAGAACCGTATGTACATCGTCAGGACGTATCTCAAAAGCCACTCAAGCTGCATTTGTTCGGGGCATCAGATAATCCAGCGGATGCGGCTGCATCTTTCGCTGATACTATCACATCCGTTATCGCTCTGTCGAATACACAAAAACAGCTATTGCGGTCTCTTTTAAAAGAGGTGCTTCGCGCTTCACCGGCTCCGAATGAAGTGCTGGAATACCTGCATCAGGAGATCAAGAGTTCTCATTCACGCTCTGCGCCCGGTTTGGAAAACGCCTTGGCACCCCTATTTGCACAAAAGCTTTTTGAGGATGGTGACATAGAGTTTTCTCCCGGCATCACCTTGCTGGATTTGAGCTCGTTTTCGTTATCCACGCAACACATCGTTGAAGAGGTGCTTTTTGCAGCACTGTTACGAGAAGCCACCCGCGAGGATTTTTCGCCTACCTTTTTGTATCTGGACGAGTTAAGCAACTATCCACTGCGCTCTTCCAACGCACTGGGGCGAATCCTCTGTGAGGGCCGCAAACAAGGTCTGTACGCACTGCTGGTTGCCCAGAGCATTCGTGTGTTCAAGTCTGAGCAACGGATTTTGCTTCAGCAATGCAAATATATGATGTGTTTCCAGCCAGCGGATGAAGAGGTTCGTATGTGTGCCCGTTTAATTAGTTCGTCAGGTGGAACCAAGTTGACTTCCATGCTAAAGAGTCTTCAGGTTGGTGAGTTCATGGTCTCCGGCCCAGTTTATGTAGGTGATTCTGATACGCCGACTACCAAGCCACTGGTCGTCCATAGTAAGTCACCAGAGGATGTCGTTCCTGCCAATGGCCCGCTGGCGATTCCGGTACCTTCCGATACAGAACCGATCCTGCCCCCAGCGCAGATTGACCTTCTTCTGCCGTTGGACGCTCTTGATGACTGTGACGATGAAGAAGCCGCTCCCAGCAAACCGGAAACCGTAACGGAGAACGCCTGTCCTCTGCTGCCGGATTCGCCTTCGGAGCCTTCCATTGAACCGCTGCATCTTCGTGATAAATCTTCTGCTCCACAAGAGCAAAGTCAATCCCAGCAACTGCAGCTGCTTCGATCTGCAGTTTTTACATCCGTTCCTATGAACTCGTATTACGGTAATTATAACTGTTCTTGGCCACCAGCACAAGTGCAACCGGAAACCTTTTCTTACCCGAACATGGATTTCAGTTCACTGATTCAACAGGATGATGCGCAGATTTCCTTTCAAGCGCTTATCACGCCATAAGGCAAAATGTACGCTAATTCAAGCAGATATGCTTATCATGAAGCAATCCGCTTCGCATTCAATTTTAATTTCAGGAGGAAAACACTATGGGCGCTCCAATTTACTTTACAACGCCTCCATGTTGCCACTCCGGCGATTGTGAATACATCGATTGTAGTGCTATCACGCTGCGTGACCAGAGTCAATTTTTTAACTGCGGCTATGTCGTTCCCCCTTTAAACGCCCAATATGAGGAAGTACAACCCGATTTGCATTCTTTGGAGCGTTATGACTTCTCAAAAATGCCAGATCTTCCCTGGTACCCTTAATCGCCCTTTAAGAGTCCTATATCTCAAAAAGATATGCTTATTATGAAAAGCCACCTGTGCTTTCCATCATTTTGCGAAAGGAGAGAAACATTATGGTTAATAAGCCGCAGGATTTTCTTACACTAACAGGTGCCGCACGCCGTGCACGGAGCGAAGGTTATGATATAACATACCACGGTCTCCGCAATCTCGTAGCCGCCGGTTACATAAGTCACGTACCGAACGGATCACGTATCTACGTGTTTTACCCCAATGTGATCCGCTTTCTCCAGAAGGGGCTCACGGCTGAGCAGAGCCTGGACTACCAGCTCTCCCGCGCCCGTAACTGATCTAACCGTTCGCCCTCAGTATCCTCCGATGCTGAGGGCATTTTTTTGAAGCAGGAGGTTCAAATCTATGTTCTGTGAAAATTGCGGTCATCAAATCTCAGATACCGCTAAATTCTGCTCTGCCTGCGGTCATCCCGTTGGCACAGCGCCATCCCCCGGTGCAGTAGCTCCACCTGCCGTTCCAGCCAAACGAGAATCGCCCCGGCTGAAAGCCTCGTCTGGCAATGGCAGCATCACACGAATGTCCGGAACACGCCGGAAGCCATGGCTGCTCCGAATGCCGATCCCTGATCCTCACACCGGAATTACAGTCATGAAGGCTGTTGGCACCTACGTCACCCGTGAAGAAGCAGAAGCTGTCCGCGCAGAGATGATGAAGCGTCCGGCCACACCCTATCAGGACTCTACCCTGCAGGACTGCTTCCGGATGTTCAAAGAGTCCCGTGAATATAAGGGCCGGTCCGATAAGGCTCGCGAGCTCTATGACATTGCGTGGAAATATCTCCGTCCGCTGTGGCACTTCAAAATTGCCGCCCTCTATGCGCAGGACTTTCAAAACATCTTAGACAAGATGGCCGATAACGGCCTGTCTCAAAGTATGTTGGAAAAAGAGCGTACTCTTATCAGTAAGCTGTATCGCACAGCCATTGGTTGGCGTGTCGTGGATGCCAACCTTGCATCTGTCCTGAAAGTCGAAGGACGCAAATCTCCGGAACGCGAGATTTTCACGGACGAACAGGTGACGCTGATCCTGAGCCAAAAGGACACGCCCACCGGGCAGATGGTAATTGCTCTTCTGGCCTGCGGAGTGCGTATCTATGAGCTGCTGCACTTCAAACACGAAGATTTTCACCGCACGGAATCCGGTGCTTATCTGATCGGCGGCTGCAAGACCGAGGCCGGACGCAACCGCATCATTCCCATTCTCGACTTTGGCATTCCGGTTTTTGAACATGCGTATGCCACCTCTGTGGAAAACGGTCCGCTCTTTCCCAATGGAAAAGGCGGTTTCTGGAACGAAAAGAACTGGCGCAACCGCAAGTTCTATCCTTTTCTGGAGGAAATCGGCATCCAGCCGAATCCTTACGACGAAAATGGTAAGCGCAAACCGGAGTTTGCCGGGAAGCTCGCCACCTATACGCCCTACACCACCCGCCATACCTACGCCAGCCTTTGTGACCGCGCAGGCGTCAACAAGGATATCCTGAAACGCGCTGTCGGGCACACGCCCAAATCCAAAACGCTGGATGAAGTCTATCTCCATCCGAAAGCGACCCAGATGATCGAAGCATTTGATAAGGCCAATCAGCTGGTCAATGATGAAGTTCTGACCACAACGAAGGCATAACAACTTCAAAGAGAAAAGCTGCCGATCCGTGAGAATCTTTCTCTCATGGATGGCAGCTTTCTTTTTTGTTTGCACAATCTGTGTCAGGTCTCATCGCTTCATTCTTATTTAAAATTCAGCGGTGAAACTTTCTCCATCAGATCCTCCACATTGCAATTCAGCGCACGCGCAAGGCGAAGCAGCGTTTCTGCTTGTGCTTTGTTGATGTCCTTCTGTCGCTGTTCGTACTGCTGGATGGTACGCACAGACACATCAGCCTGTCCTGCCAGTTCCGATTGGCTCAATCCGGCCAATGTGCGCATGGCTTTCAGGTTTGTTTCCGGCTTTGCCACACGGTACAACTCGTTCATCTTGTCTGCAAACTGCCGTACATCCATCTCGTGGTAAGGCGTATACAGCAGCCGCACCTCCGTGATAGACACTGCCTGTTCAATCTCCGCAAAGCACAAACTGGTCAGCCACTGGTAATAGGCAAGAGCCCAACCTGTCCAGTATTCCGGGCTGCGGTCGTAGGCATACGAGGGTTTCTGCATGGGCACGACTTCGCCCGCCTGCTCCAGTACAGCGCGGGCAAGTTCTACACCGGACAAGCCCACCAACACAGAACAATCCCCCTGTTCAAACCGAAAAGCCATCTTACTGATAAGAAACCACTGCCATGCCGTCTCCAACGGATAATTCAGATCGTTGACAAGATAATCCAACATCCGGGCAAGATTTTTCTGTGCAGCAGAAAGATAGCTTTTATCGTAAGCGTGGATCATTGGGCTTCATCTCCTCGTCGAGAATCGTGGTAATATAAAGGTCTCCCCTCTGACGGCGGTTGCGCTCCACGTCAAAATATTGGCGGCGGGCTGTCTGGTCACGGAAGGCCTTTTTCTTATACCATTCTTTAGAGTCTGCGGTCTCATAGCCGAGAAATTCCAGCTGTTCAAAGGCCGCTTTGCTTTTCAGCACGAACTGCTGCCCCAGCTTGCCCAAGCGCATGGCATTGCACAACTGGCGGTAAGAGATTGCGCCGTTGATAAAATCAGATGCAAAGGAAAAATAGCTGTCATCTGCCCTGTAGCCAATGATGATATCTGCAGACTTATAGTCGAGGTGAAAAGTGTTCATCAGGTATTCTTTGGCTTCTGCGGCCAGCGGGGCAGAAGTATCGAATTCGCGGTTCTCCAAAAGAATCGTCAGCCAATGCAGCATCGTGTAACCGGGAGCGTTCAAATCCAGAATGGTCAAACCGTCGCATTCGATTTTATACCGGTTAGCGTAGCCATTGTGATCGATGCCAACGCCCCACTCTTTTGCCATGTTAGGATTCTCGGTGCAGTAAAAACCAACACCGTAATCATTATAGGTCTTACCATAGCCGAACTTTGGCTTTTCAATAATATGATCCGAACCGTGATAAATTGTTTTTTCCACAGAACCACCTCCTCGCTCTAATTATACTCCCGCAGGAGTATGCACGCAAGAGCTTTATATGAGAATTACGCTATGCACAACACAAGATGTTTTCTTTTCGCTTTGATCAACCCGTTCTTGTGCTTCCTGATGGATTAGAGTATAATGAATACAATGATATTTTCAGGATAGGAGGCATCATATGGGAAGCTATCTGAATCCGGGCAGCAAGGGCTTTCAGGAAAGCCTAAACTCCGAAATCTATGTAGATAAGACCGGATTGATCGAAAAGACCAATGCCGTTTTGAACACCAGACAGAAGTTCATCTGTGTCAGTCGTCCTCGCCGTTTCGGCAAGTCGATGGCTGCCGATATGCTAGCCGCTTACTATGACCGTGGTGAGAATTCCGCATCGTTGTTCAGTTCCTTGAAAATCCACTATGTGTCATCTTATCAGCAGCACCTCAACCAGTATGACGTAATCAAAGTCAACATGCAGGAATTTCTCAGCATGACGCATAGCATGGATGAAATGCTAACAATGCTGCAAAAATATCTTGTATTTGATTTAACGGACCATTTTCAAAATGTCCGTTTTCGGGATAAAAACAACCTCATTCAGGTCATGAAAGACATTTATGCAAAAACAAATCGTTCTTTCGTGATTTTGATTGACGAATGGGATTGCCTGTTTCGGGAATACCAGCAAAATCAGGATGCGCAGAAGAAATATCTTGACTTTCTGCGAGCTTGGCTCAAAGACAAGGATTACGTTGCATTGGCCTACATGACAGGCATCTTACCCATTAAAAAGTACGGCTCCCACTCTGCACTAAATATGTTTACTGAGTATTCCATGACCGATCCCGGTGAACTGGCAGAGTATTTTGGCTTTACCGAATCAGAAGTGTCTGCTCTTTGCGAAAAGTATCAGATGAGCTTTGAGGAGGCCAAAGCATGGTATGATGGCTATGACCTGATTGCGCATCGGCGGTCCGGAGATGAGCATTATTCCATGTACAGCCCTAAATCTGTTGTGGATGCGATGCTGCGGCACAAATTCGGCACTTATTGGAACCAAACCGAAACCTATGAAGCCTTGAAAATTTATATCCAGATGGATATGGATGGCTTGCAGAATGCGGTTGTCCGAATGCTGGCAGGCGAAGCCATAAAAATCAACACGGGCACTTTCAGCAATGACATGACCACCTTTGCCAGCAAAGACGATGTTCTGACCCTGCTGGTGCATTTGGGTTATCTGACCTACAATAGCATAGATGAATCCGTGACTATTCCCAACAAGGAAGTCTCGCAGGAATATGTCAATGCCCTCAGCACGATGAACTGGCACGGTGTAATGGATTCCATAGAAGCGTCTCGCAGGCTGCTGGAAGCACTATGGGCGATGGATGCGGATGCTGTAGCCGCCGGAGTTGACAAAGCACATGAAGAAGTGTCAGTTCTTCAATATAACGATGAAAATTCGTTGAGTTGTATCATCAATCTGGCTTTCTATTTTGCACGAGAGTATTACACGATAGTGCGGGAGTTGCCTGCAGGTAAAGGCTTTGCCGATGTGTGTATGATTCCTCACAGGATGCATCTAGACAAGCCCGCAGTAGTAATCGAACTGAAATGGAACAAGAGTGCATCTGGTGCACTTGCTCAAATCAAGGAGAAACACTATGGAAACGCCTTGAAAGATTATCAAGGGAACCTTCTGCTAGTGGGCATCAACTATGATAAAGCCACCAAAAAACACGAGTGTCTCATCGAGAAAATTCAAAAGTAGCCGTTTCCACATCTAACTCGTTGTTTCTCTTTGGAGTCTTTCAATAAAATTTTTCGCCACTTTCAAGGAAAGCCATCCCCTCCACTGACAAGAAAAACCGTCAACGCATGAGAGAAATCTCTCACGTTTGACGGTTTTCTTTTTTACCCTAAAAGCACTCTTGCTCTGCGCTGTACCTCTTTTTCGATCATCTTCAAGCGATTTGGCGGCAGATTATAACGTGTCGCTCTGCGGTCAAAATGGAAATCCAGCAGCTTATGGAGCATTGCACGGTGACGAGGCTTCATTACGTTCTTTGCTGCTGCAAAGAAATCATCGTATGCAAGCGGAAGCAGTGTACGGGCATACTCATCAAATGCTTTCTGATCGTCCCAAAGATCCGTTCCGCCCAGACTGAACAGCGAGTTTCCGTGGTCAAACAGCGGTGCGGGGGCCGCAATCGTGTTGGTTTTATTGTCTACCAGCACACCAAAATTTCCATAGTGGCGGTCTGTATTGCAGATGATCGCATCAAAGACCAGCATATCTTCCAGCGCATCCACAAAGTTCTGACCTAACGTCTGATAATACGCAAAAATTGCTTTTATTCCACCTTTGGACACAAGCTGTCCGATGGGAATATAAGAATGCTCTTTGCTGGTGAACAGCTCACACTTGGAACAAAGCGTCTTTTTCAGATCTTTTGTCAGGGTGTAGCGAATCGCATTCACGCCCATCACCTGTGCAACTTGATAAGCATACATTTCCGAGTACGGTTCAAACCCCAGATTGCTGAACCCTGACGTGCCACCTTTATAAAGATAGATTTTTCCGTTTTGCCTGCGCCAGCATTTGGGCAGCATCCCGTTGGTCGAGAACTCCGGGCAGGACGCAAGCGAAGTTCGTATGCTGCTGCCATATCCTGTAAAGGCGATTGCTGCCAGCACCTGACTGAATCGGTTATCGTAAAGATTTACTTTTTCAAAGGTGTCACCGGAGCCCTCTGCATCTACCCAAAAGCAATCATTGAGTGAAAGACCTTTATTGGCTGCAATAATTCCAAGCGGTCGATTCAAAGAAAGCCCCACCTTAGAGAGCAGAGCGTCTACATACGCTCGGTTCTTCGGAATTGCGCGATGCCGCAGCCAGCGTTCTACACCATCTTCTGATACAGTCAGATTCAAAGGTAGAAAAGAACGGTTTTCTTCGTAGACTTTTATAATATGGAGGCCAGTATCTGCACTGTCCATGTTTGCTTCAAAGGTAAACAGCGGCAAATCAAAATGCCGGATGGTGTAGCGCACAGCGATTTCTCCTTTCATCCATGATCTTTTCCTTTATTGTACGGCATCAGAATCCGAATGAAAAGCACCGTCGTCATTCTGCACAAAATTCAAGGATAAAATTTTATACCCAAAAATCTGCAAAAATCGGGTTTCTGAGGTCATTTTGCCGTTCCTCTCCGAATTTTGCTACAGATCTGCTACAAACTTGCTACAAACGACTGAAAAGGGGGCCTCCTACACGTTTCATTATCAACATGCAAAAGTGAATCCGTTTCACTTTTGTATATCAAAAAGCACGTAGGTACAAGAAAAAGCCGCTTACCTTTTCAGGTAAACGGCCTTACGTTTGGTGGAGCATTGTCCACAGCACTCGAACCCAACACCTCTTCACGGGAGATGGTTTTGGAATCGTCCGTGAAGTTGA
>NZ_PXUP01000054.1 GCF_003324185.1 Faecalibacterium prausnitzii | reverse complement strand
AGCAGAGTTCCCATAAAACAGTATTTGCAAAAGTTCCCGCAATGGGGCAGATTTGGCGTGACTTCGGTCACGCCTTTTCTTTTGCTTCCAGTTCATCCAGAGGGATATACCCCAGCCCATCATACTTAATATGGATGTGCTGCACCCGCTTTCCGCTGGACTTATCCGGGGCATCCACATAGATAGCCGACACCAGTTCACGGAGAGCATAAGGGGTGAGTTCTTCAATATGAACGTACTTGTGCGCTTTCTGGACGAACTTCTCAATATTCTCGATCTGCTGTTCCTGTACTTCGATTTCCTGATGGATAGAGAGGGCTTCCTCTTCCAGATGCTTCTGTTCGGCATCGTAGCTCTGGCTCATCATGTCAAAGCGTTCATCGCTCAGCTTTCCGCTGGCGTTATCCTCGTAGATTTTCATGAACAGCCGTTTGAGGTCTGCAATCCGCTTCTCATTCCGGGCAAGCTGCTTCTTTAGGACGGTCAGCTTTTCGGTGCTTTCCACCCGAAGCTGCTCCTCCATGACCTTGCGAAAGTAGTCTTCATGACGGAGAATGTAGTCCGTCACCCGCTGAACATGACTCAGTACACGTCCTTCCAGAACCTTTACCCGGATGAAGTGTCCCTTGCACTTGCTCCCGTTCTTCTTGTGCAGAGAGCAATCAAAGAAGTCTTGACTGAAGTCCCTGTTGTTGGACGAACCATATTGCATCTTAGAACCGCAGTCAGCGCAGTAGACCATACCGGAGAAAATGCTGCTCTTGCCTGTCCGGGTCATGCGGTGACGCTGGTTACGAATCTCCTGAACCTTTTCAAACACATCATCGTCAATAATGCGCTCATGTGTATCTAGGAAGATAGCCTGATTTTCCACAGGATTCAGATGTCTCTTTTTATCCCAGATAGAGTTAGTATAGGTCTTGAAGTTGACTGTGCAGCCAGTGTACTCCCGGCGTTCCAGAATCAAACTTACTGCTCTTTTATCCCAGCGGTAAGGGTCTTCCGGGGCAGGTGCGTTTGTACTCCGGCCATGGCTCAACTTGTAGGCGGTAGGAGTCAGAACTTTATCTGCCCACAGTTGGTTCGCAATTTGGGTCGGCCCACGTCCCTCCATGCACACGGAGAAGATGCGCTTCACAATCGCAGCCGCTTCCGGGTCAACAAGCCAATGCTTCGGGTTCTCCGGGTCTTTCACATAGCCGTAGGGGACATTGACCGTCAGCGGTACTCCACGCTCTCCCTTGGCCTTCTGGACAGCCCGAATCTTGCGGCTGGTATCGCGGGCGTAAAACTCGTTGAACCAGTTCTTAATGCCCGCAAAATCGTTGTTTACGCTGTTCGGGTCAATGGTGTCGTAATTGTCGTTAATGGCAATGTAGCGAACGCCATACTGGGGAAAGGTGAAGTTTGTGTACAGACCCGTCAAGGCAGAGTTGCGCCCCAGTCGGGACAGGTCTTTTGTGATAACGATTCCTACACGCCCTGCTTCGATCTCGACCAGCATACTCTGAAAGCCGGGGCGGTCATAGTTCGTGCCAGAATAGCCATCATCAACAAAGAACACCGGGTTCGAGAAGTGGTTCTTTTTAGCGTAGTCCAAAAGGATATCCTTCTGGTTCTCGATAGAAAGGCTTTCGCCGAGTCGCTCGTCCTCCTGCGACAGTCGGCAGTAAAGTGCGGTGATTTTATTCGTTGCTCCAGACATTGTTGTGTCCTCCTTATTCTGTGGAGC
>NZ_PXUP01000053.1 GCF_003324185.1 Faecalibacterium prausnitzii | reverse complement strand
GTAGACCAATTAAGCAAAGTCAATAGTACGTGTGGCTGATAAGAACAAAATCGAACGGTTTGTGTTCAGTATTCACCGCTTATAACTCTGTCATCGCTTACACCAAGTAAAGAACAAGGGCAGTGAAAGATGCTAAATTCAAATTTTTCGCATACCAAATAAGGCCCTGTGTTTGTTTCAGGGCCTGAATATCTCAAAACCTCAGGCTGCTTTTACAAATCCCTGTTCAACAGCATGCTGCTCTGGCGTTTTCAGTTCGAAGGGCTTCTGGTCACGCAAGACTGCAAAGATTATAAAGACCAGTTTGTGCATTGATGCTGCTTGAGCAACCTTTGCCGGTTTGTTTTTACATTTCTTTTCATAATAACTGAGTAGTACGGGGTTCGCTGCAGAGTCCTTTCCGCGCTTACAAATCGAATTAACTACTCCCATGTGAAGTGCAGCTCTTGCATAGGGCGAGCCACGTTTTGAGAGCTTGTTCTTTGTTCCTCTGAATGATCCGGATTGCCGCTCTGTTGGGTCTAAACCAAAATATGCTGCAAGCTGTTTCGGCTTCTTGAACAACGAGATATCTCCGATTTCTCCTAGTAAAAGGGCTGCCGAATGACTACCAATACCAGGGATGCTTTGCAGTAAAGAGACGTTGTTTCGCATTTCTTTTATCTGGGCCAGCAAATTATCTATTGCGGTTTCGATTTGAAGCACACTTTCGGACAACGTACGAAGCATTTGAATGGTACACACAATGAGCGTTTCATCGGCACATGAATGAATCCCCAATGTCTGTGCTTTTTGTGCTGCGGAGATTAGCAATCCAGCTTTCTTTTTAGCAAAACCATAACCAGACTTGCTTGCAGCAGCAATCACTTCAACCAGTTCTGATTCTTCCTCTACAAGCAAAATGGTCGGCGTTGGAAAACGTGCAAGTACAGCGCAGGAAGTAACTCCTCCCACATCGGAAAAGACCTTATCATAGCCTGGAAAGGTCTGATCCAAAAGGGCTGTTAATCGGTTTTTATAACTCGAAACGTCGTTCAACAATTCCGCTCGATGTCTGCAGAGCTGGCGTAGCGCACGCGTTGCCGTTTGAGGAATTTGGGAAGGACGCAATGTCTTCGTTCGATACATCATTGCCAGTTTGAAGGCATCCACACGATCGGTTTTCCTCTTTCTGATAGAGAAGTCCTTCATCGAATTGCTTTGAAGTGGATTCACCACGATCACGTCATATCCATGCTCTGAGAAAAATTGAAAGAGGATCAAATGGTAGTGTGAGGTGGACTCCATCACAATAACAGGCTTACTGAAAAAAAGCCGCTCAGCCTTTTGGAGTAGGGCGTTTGCTCGATTTATCGATGTTTCGTCGTGATAAATCTTTTCTTGCGCAAAGATTTTGTTGTCTGGCGACAAAATGCACATATCACTGAATCGTTTGCTGACATCAATTCCAGCTACCGGACAATAACTCATATACACCTCTCCTTTCAGGGCAGTTTCGCTTCTTCGCAAAAGTAACAGGCGCGTTGTTGACACGGGTAACGGTTGTGCCGACCCAACCAATCAAAACATTGAATCTTTTACGAAGCGAACGGACGGTCTACGCTGTTAGTAATTCCTGAATGGAAACCAAGCAAGCAGTTTTGCCACTTTCAGCCCCAGTTAGTACTTCAATATTACTATGTTTTGGAAATCGGCACAACCATATAACCGTCTGTGATGAAACTATTTTTGTTTCATCGATGACATTGTACC
>NZ_PXUP01000052.1 GCF_003324185.1 Faecalibacterium prausnitzii | reverse complement strand
CGCTCAGCACGCAATCGCTTGCGTCCTGTGTGAATTACTTTTGTTTGGAATTGTTTACCGTGTTTTTCCAACACGAATATAGGTTCCGTTACAAGTTCTTTCGATATTGTTCAATTTTCAAGGTCCTGTGCGCCTCAGCCTTGCGGCTGACGACTTGATTATTTTACCACAGAAGCGGTTTTTTGTCAAGCACTTTTTTGAGAAGCTTTTGAACTTTTCTGAACTTGGAGCGCTTCAGGTTTCTCGGTATCAGCCGAAACTTTTTAGCGTCTATTGGTTCTTTTCAAAGGCTTCCTGCTGAGACTTCAGAAGTCATTCTTTTGTCTCAGCGTTTGGCGCTCAAGTATAATACCACACCCCGGGGCAGTTGTCAACACTTTTTGACATCTTTTTTCCAATTTCTTTGCGGTAGTGGTAAACGCCCTCTCCACTCCTCCCCCAGCAAAAGCCTTGCGTATCGGCGGCGGGTGCGCTATTATATATTATATACATTATAGAGCGCTGCGAAAGGGGCCCTGACCCATGATCCTCACCGTCAATATCGGCAACACCCACATTACTGTGGGCGGCTACGAGCAAGATACCCTGATCTTTTGCGGGCGGCTGCACTCCGACCCCGCCGCCACGGTGGAGGAATACGCCATCCGGCTGGTGAACCTGTTACAACTGTACGGGGCATCCCCGGCGCAGATCGAGGGCGGCATTCTGGGCAGCGTGGTGCCCATGCTCAGCGGGCGGGTGCTGGCGGCCTTACAGCTTTTATGCAAGGCGCGCATCCTGACCGTGGGGCCGGGGCTAAAAAGCGGCATCAAGCTGCGGTTGGACAACCCCGCGCAGCTGGGTGCAGAGCTGCTGTGCGGCGCAGTGGCAGCGCTGGCAGAGTGCCCCGGGCCGCTGGTGGTCATCTCGGCAGACACGGCCATCTCCCTGATGGCGGTGAACGCCAAACAGGAGCTTGTGGGCGGCGTGATCCTGCCCGGGCCGCAGCTTTCCATGAATGCGCTGGTGCAGAAAACTGCCCAGCTGCCCCAGATCGACCCCGCTGCCCGCGCCCCGGAGTCGGTGCTGGGCAAGAGCACCTCGGCCTGCTTACAAAACGGCTTTGTGCTGGGCACTGCCAGCCTGCTGGACGGTCTGGCCGACCGCTTCTGCGCCGAGCTGGGCGCGCAGACCGCCTTTTACGCCACCGGCGATTTGCCCCGCTCCATCCGGGAGGCCTGCCGCACCCCCATCCACTACCGCGAGACCCTGATCACCGACGGCCTGCACCGCATCTGGCTGCGAAACCGGAAGGGCTGACGATTTTCGTTTGCATTTTGCATCCTGATGTGTTATACTGTGTTGTACCCACCAAAGGGATACGACATTTGCGATCGTAGCTCAGCTGGATAGAGCGTTCGGCTCCGACCCGGAAGGCCAGAGGTTCGAATCCTCCCGGTCGCACCAAACCATGAAAATCCGAACCTTTTCTCGATAGGAGAAGGGTTCGGATTTTTTGTTTTCTTTGGAAATGACAATTCCGGCTCCTTCCCGACGACTGTGTGTCCAAAACCTTATCAGAAGAACCGTATAACAAAAGTCACAACTGTAAAGGTGCCGTAAGGCAGAAAGGACACGATTATGAAGTACGATGAAAGAACTTGCAAATTCAACATGGATACCGGCTGCGTGGAGCTGCTGCTCCGGGATGGGAGAATGATCTCCATTGACTGCACTGGGGTCGAGGATGAATTGGACGTGACCATGGCGCAGAGGACGGAACTGGACTACCTCATCTACAACGATCCGTTGGGCTATGCGGATTTGATTCTGAACGGTGACCCGGAGAAATATTTGAAGAATGTGGCTGGAAGCCATGGGCTAGAAGATTAAGGGCAAAACAAAAAACAGGGTGCGCCCCTGAATAGGACGCACCCTGCCAAAGACCACAGACGATAGCGATATGTACAACAGGGAGTTCCCCAGAGCAGAGTTCCCATAAAACAGTATTTGCAAAAGTTCCCGCAATGGGGCAGATTTGGCGTGACTTCGGTCACGCCTTT
>NZ_PXUP01000051.1 GCF_003324185.1 Faecalibacterium prausnitzii | reverse complement strand
CTCCACCATACAGTTCGTACTCGAACCCGATTCTTTATGAAAAAGGGTTTGGGTACGTTTTTTGTTTATCGGAAGTTCTGCGGAAGGACTACTCGGAACGGTAAACGAGCAAAGGCAGGGTATCACTATGATAGTGGTATCCTGCCTTTTGCTTTGCGGAATCAAGTTCGCTTTGTGCGAACTTGGTCGTCCCCCTATATGGCGCGTTTGGGAGTAGTCGCTGCGTACGTGCGTACCGGGAGCCTGTACACCTCTGACAAGGTGTAACACACTAGACTTTGTGCCAAAGTCTGTGTGCCAAGGGGTCAAGCCCCTTAGAATCCCTGCGGAGCGTGTACGCACGTACGCAGAAAAATGGCAAAATTTCACTATATCGGGGTGTTCTTTCATGGTGGAGTGTGGTATACTCGGCTTAGCCCAGTAAATCGGAGTTTGACGAGGTAAAAGAATATGAATGGAAAACATCTATTTCTTACATCTGCAGGGTTGACCGATAAGATGAAAGAGAAATTCTTTGATATTATTGGAAAGTGTCCGAAGGATGTGAAAGTGCTTTATATTCCAACAGCTGGCATTGAAACAGATGGTGCAAGAGAGTCGCTTGCAATATGTTTTCATGAACTCTTTCTAATGGGAATTCAGTACGAAAATATATTAGTGTACAATCTGGAATTAATTCTTTCAAAAGACTATCAAAGAACCTATTCTTCGTATGTTACAACCCCGTTTATGCTTACAAGGCTATTAACTTTTGAAGAATTAAACCAATTTGATGCTGTTTTTGTCAGTGGTGGTGATGTATCTGTGCTTTGTCGTGAAATGTCTAGAACTGGTTTTGATAGAATACTTAATAATGCAATTAAAAACGGACTTATATATGTCGGAATCAGTGCAGGAAGTATGTATGCGGCGGGAAATTTAACAGATGGATTACATATTATTGACAATCCTATTATCCCCCATTGGAATGGTTCTGAAACAACAGTATTACCGAACGGCAAAGATGAGATTAAGCTTGCTGATGGAAAAGCTGTTTATGTAGAGGATAATTACATGAGTGTAATATGATGCACATGTAGGATTAGTCAAATTCCAGTTTGCCGTACTCGTTCCAGCAGGGTTTGGGGCAGGCACGCCCCAACAAGAAGCTGTCCCAAAGGGGCAAGAATTTTCAAGAATTGAAAATTTGTGGCCACGGGACGATTCTTGCTCTCACCTTTTTCGCTGCGTTTCGCAATTTTCGCATTTCACTCTGCTCGCAGATTGTTGACAAGCTGCGCTTGACCCGATACTATAAAGGCAAGTCGAATACACGCCAAGGAGGTGCAACCATGACCGCCGTAATCTACGCCCGCTATTCATCCGACAGCCAGCGAGAAGCGTCCATTGAGGGACAGTTGCGCGACTGCAAGGCCTACGCCGAGAAGAACGGCATCACCGTGGTCGGCACCTACATTGACCGTGCCTACTCTGCCAAAACGGATGACCGCCCAGACTTTCAGCGGATGATCAAGGACAGCGGAAAGAAAATCTTCGATGTGGTTCTGGTCTGGAAGCTGGACCGCTTTGCCCGGAACCGCTACGATGCCGTGAACTACAAGTACCAGCTGGAAAAGAACGGTGTCCATCTGGTGTCTGCCATGGAACCCATCTCGCAAGGGCCTGAAGGCATTATGGTGGAGAGTATGCTGATCGGCATGGCGGAATACTATTCCGCCGAGCTTGCCCTGAAAGTGGCGCGCGGTGAGCGCGAAAATGCCCTCCAGTGCAAGTACAACGGCGGTGTGGTGCCGTTGGGCTTCACCATCGGCAAGGAGGACAGGCTGTACCATATCGACCCGGAAACGGCTCCCATCGTGCAGGAGATCTTCACCCGGTACGCCGACGGCGAACCGGCTGAGAAGATTGCCGCATCCCTGAATGAGCGCGGCCTGCGTACCCGCACCGGGAAGCCGTTCGTGAAGAACAGCTTCTTCCAGATTTTCCGCAACCGCCGCTACATCGGCGAATACCGCTACAAGGACATTGTGACGCCGGGCGGCATTCCGGCCATTGTTGA
>NZ_PXUP01000050.1 GCF_003324185.1 Faecalibacterium prausnitzii | reverse complement strand
GTGCGACACGAAGTCGCGTAATGTATTGTGTATAAACACTGCTCTATCCATTTGGAGTAACCCTACTGTGACCTGCACTGGTCAAAAGCCGGCGTTGGGAAGCTCACAGGACAATATGGGAAATCTGCCAGCCTAAAGCGGATGTACTGTTAGGGTAAAGAATGCTATGTCGAACGTAATGTGAATCATCGTAAGGATCGTTACAGGGAATAGGTGAAATAAGGCTGATACACCTACACCAAAAGGTGTTGGAGGTGGCCGAGGGGCCTTTCGCTACCCCGAAGCAAATGGACACAAATCCTCCCGGTTCAAAGATGGCGGCTAAGGCATTCGAGAATTATGCATTACGTGGAACGTGGAAAACCCTATGCGTTCCTTGAACAAAGGTATCGACCTCGCAAGAGGAAGAAATGGCGCAGAGGGTATGAGATGGAATAAAAAGCGAAAGGTTCACTGTAACGGTGAGCATAGGGGTTCAAAATTTGCCCTGACCTGAAAGGGTGCTGACTTATTCCGGGTATTTCATGGCAAGATTGGAGGTATTCCTGTGAACGATAAGTATTCAACGACGGAAGGTAAAACTTCTGAGAAGCTGTCGGACGAAGCTATGTTGAGTGCCCAATGGAAAAACATTGACTGGCATAAGGCAGAGCGGGAAGTCAACAGGCTACAAATCAGGATTGTCAAGGCAACTCAGCAAAAAGACTACAACGCAGTAAAACGACTTCAGTATCTTCTGACACATTCCTTTTACGCCAAAGCACTGGCTGTCAAGCGTGTCGTAACCAACGACGGGCGCAGAACTCCCGGTGTGGATGGTGTTCTCTGGAACACTCCGGCGAAGAAAATGGCAGCGGCTCTATCGCTGACAGATAAAAGGTATCGTGCACGTCCTCTCCGTAGAGTGTATATCGAAAAGAAGGACAAGAAGAAAAAACGTCCGTTGGGGATTCCCACGATGTATGACCGCGCAATGCAGGCTCT
This sequence comes from Faecalibacterium prausnitzii, assembly GCF_003324185.1. Classification (GTDB taxonomy): domain Bacteria; phylum Bacillota; class Clostridia; order Oscillospirales; family Ruminococcaceae; genus Faecalibacterium; species Faecalibacterium prausnitzii. The sequence continues at coordinate 1,333 of NZ_PXUP01000050.1, read as the reverse complement.
TTATGCTTTGGCACTGGAGCCGGTGGCGGAAACAACAGCAGATGGGAAATCCTTTGGTTTCCGAAAAGGAAGATGCGCACAGGATGCCTGCGAATATCTGTTCAATGCACTGTCGCGCAAGCACATTTCTCCGAAGTGGGTTTTGGAGGGTGACATCAAAGGTTGCTTCGACCATATCAGCCATGATTGGCTTCTGGCGAACATCCCCATGGACAAGAACATTTTGAAGCAGTTCTTAAAGGCGGGATTTATCTATCAGCGCGAACTCTTTCCTACCGAGGAAGGAACTCCGCAAGGTGGTATTATCTCCCCCATTCTGGCGAACATGACGCTGGATGGTATCGAGAAGAAGCTGGTCGAACGCTTTCACACGAACGCGCTCGGTAAGGTCGATTCAAGATTTAAGAATGCCCACAAAGTAAACTTCGTCCGCTATGCAGACGATTTTGTGGTCACAGCGGCAACACCTGAACTGGCTCTTGAAGCAAAGGAGCTGATTCGAGAGTTTCTCGCTGAACGCGGATTGGAACTTTCTGATGAAAAGACCGTTGTCACCAACATTGACGATGGTTTCGACTTCCTCGGCTGGAACTTCAGAAAGTATAACGAAAAGCTGATTATCAAGCCTTCCCAAAAGGCGGTTAAGGCTATCGTTTCCAATATCTCTGACACGATTCTCCGCAGAGGAAAAGCGTGGCAGCAAGATGTTCTGATTATGAAGTTGAATGAACAAATTCGAGGTTGGACTAATTACCACCAGTCCGTATGCGCAAGTGATGCGTTCGCGCATCTGGACTATGTCCTGTACGAACTGCTGTGGCGATGGGCTAAAAGACGGCACCCAAAGAAGAACAAGTGGTGGATTTCCACGAGATACTGGCATCGTGTCGGTAATCGGAACTGGGTGTTCTCTACGGAAAACAAGGAGCTGATACGGGTGGACAGCACAGCCATTGTGCGACATACCAAGATAAAAGCTACTGCAAATCCGTTCCTCGATGAGGCGTATTTCCAAAAAAGGAAATTCGATAAAGGAATGCACCGGCTGACTGGAAAATTCAAGATGATTTGGAAAAACCAGAACGGACTGTGCTACCACTGCGGAATGCCGATGGATGTAACGGAAGAAAGAGAAATCTTCTACCTTGCACCAAAGGCAAAGGCTGGCATGGAAGATGTTCGCAATATGCGCTACGTTCATTGCACCTGTCAGCGTATTTATGCTGAGAACCGCTTGAAGAAGTGATGAAATGCTTGAGCCGTATGACGGGAAACTGTCACGTACGGTTCTTAGGCGGGAAGGCGGTGGTAACACCGCTGACCCAGCCGATTA
>NZ_PXUP01000049.1 GCF_003324185.1 Faecalibacterium prausnitzii | reverse complement strand
TCCTGCCAGCTTGCGGTAGGCGTTCAGTACCTGATAGGCCGGGATGCTGCTGCCCGGGGCAAATTTGCCGTTCAGGCGGCGCTTCATCAGACCCTGCTCCACGCACCACTGGGCTGCCTTGGCGGTATCCGGGTCTGCCACGTCTGCAAAGGCCGGGGCATCGGCAGGCTCGGGACGGCCTGCGGTGTTCCACAGCAGCAGCGCGGTCTGGGCGCGGTTTTCGGGTGCAGCCACACCTTCCGGCAGCAGGGCTTGCAGCTTGCGGCCGGAAACATAATTGTACACGCCGTAGCCCACAACGCCAGCCGCCACTGCGCCTACTGCCGCCACGATGACGACCGCACCGCCGCCGTCACCGCCGCCGGTAGAGCCGCCGGGGGTGGTGCCGCCCGGGGTATCACCGCCGGAGGGAGGCGTTACCGTGCCGTCCGGGACGACCTTCACGTTCAGGGTAAAAGTCTCGCTGCGGCCCTTGCCGCAGGCGTAGGTGTAGGTCACTTGGTTCGTGCCTTCGTTCACCTTCAGGGTTTTGCCACTCACAGTGCCGCCGCTCCAGTTGGTGGCCTTGGTCACGTCAAATTTACCGGGGAGGGTGCTCAGGTCAAAGGTGCGGGGTGTCTCTTCAACATCGATATCGATTTTGTTGTCGCTTGCATTCAGTGTCGTAACAGCCGTTTGGCTCACATCCAGACTGGTCAGCTCGTTTTGGCTGCAATACAGATACTTCAATTTTGCGTTCTTGCTCAAATTCAGACTGGCCAGCTGGTTTGTGGAGCAATCCAGTTTCTCCAATGCTGTATTCTGGCTCACATCCAGCCTACTCAGCTGGTTTATGGAGCAATCCAGTTCCTTCAGGTTGGGGAAGAACTCGATGCCTTCTAGGGTTTCAATGAGCTTGTCCTTAACATTGATCACAGTGACAGTTTTCCGCTCGCTCTCGCTGAGGGAATTATTATTGTCCTTATCAAATTCTGCCTTGACGTAAGTTCTGAAATCGGGGTCCGGGAAGTTGGAAGCGTTAATGGCAATGGAATCACCGCCGCCGGAGGGAGGCGTTACCGGGGGCACGATACCGGCATTGGGGTCATCGGTCTCGGTAACATTCAGGGTAAAGGGTTTGTAGATTTCTCCAACGCAGCGGTACTCGTAGGTCACCTTTCCGCCGCCTTCTTGCACCGTCAGGGTGCCGTCAGCGTTTTGGGTGGCCCCCTTCAGGTTTCTGACCCGGCTTATATCAAAGTTTCCGGGCAGGATGCTGGGGTCTAAGATACGGGTCTTTTTGTAGACCTCAACCTTATATTTGTTGCTGCCGGTGAAGATTACCGTAAGATTTGTGCAGTTGTCTGCCTGCAGCGATGTGATCTTATTGGAGACGAAATACAGCTCGGTCAGTTTGGTGTTCTGGCTCACATCCAGCTCTGTCAGCCGGTTATAGCCGCAATCCAGATACGTCAATTCCGTATTCTTGCTCACATCCAGCTCCGTCAGCCGGTTATAGCTGCACTTCAGATACGTCAATTCCGTATTCTTGCTCACATCCAGACTTGTCAGCCGGTTGTCCCAACAAGACAGCTTCTGCAATGCTGGATTCTGACTTACATCCAGACTGGTCAGTTGGTTTTCAAAACAAGCCAGCTCCTGCAATGCCGTATTTTGACTTACATCCAGACTGGTCAGCTGGTTTTCCCAACAAACCAGTTCCTGCAACACCGTATTTTCGCTCACATCCAGTTTCGTCAGCCGGTTATGGCCGCAGTTCAATACCTTCAGGTTTGGAAAAAACTGAATGCCAGACAGGTTACTGATGTACTTATTCTCGACATCGATCTCAGTGGCTGCGTACCGCTCTGCCGGTGTCAGAACACCGTTACCATCTTTGTCAAACCGTTTGAGGAGATATTCCCGGAACGTTTTGTCCGGGACATTAGCATCAGTGATATAGACGGGGCCGTAACTATCCGTAGCCGCAAAGGCGCTGAAGGGCAAAAAGGTGAACACCATTGCCAGCGTCAACAAGGCGCTGACAAGGCGCGTTCGTTTTGAGAATCGCTGTTTCACGGGGTGCTCCTTTCTGTGGTAAAATTTTTTCAGGGCCCCATTCGGGAGAAGCTGACGCTTCCCCCGAAAAAAGGGTACCCTTTTTCAAGAAGTGGTCATTGCCCGGCAGGGGGCAAAATGATCCTTCGGTTGTCAGCCTCCTGCCAGCTTGCGGTAGGCGTTCAGTACCTGATAGGCCGGGATGCTGCTGCCCGGGGCAAATTTGCCGTTCAGGCGGCGCTTCATCAGGCCCTGCTCCACGCACCACTGGGCTGCCTTAGCGGTATCCGGGTCTGCTACGTCTGCAAAGGCCGGAGCGTCGGCAGGCTCGGGACGGCCTGCGGTGTTCCACAGCAGCAGCGCGGTCTGGGCGCG
>NZ_PXUP01000048.1 GCF_003324185.1 Faecalibacterium prausnitzii | reverse complement strand
TCTGGAAAGGTGTAACACACTAGACTTTGTACCAAAGTCGTGTGCCAAGGGTGCTGCGCCCCTTTGGAATCCCTGCTCACATCGCCTGTGGGCGATGTGGATTCGCCGGACAGAAAGCTCTCACAAAGGTGCACCGGGCTGTCTGCGGCGAGGAAAAGGCACTTCTGCGGAAGTGTAATAACCCACTATGACGCTTTCAGCCCTGCGGTCTGCAAAGTGTAGTGGGCTCTCCGAGGGGGAAACGGCTATATAGGGTGCGCTTCGGGCAAATCGCTGCGTACGTGCGTACCAATCTCTCGTACGCACGTACGCAGTAAAACGGCTAAAATCTCCTATATAGGGGTGTTCTTCTGGAAATCAATATGATATACTCAACTTAACCAACCATCAACTAATAGGAGGCGGTAATATTATGGGAAAAACTTTTGTGTGTAGCTTATGCCGTAATGGAATCATTGGCGGTGGTTTGTACATTGATGAACAGAGCATTACATATTCAACTCAAAAGCTCACAGTCAGTCCACTGTATCGCAACCTTGTATTGCCCATGAACGAGATAAGGGAGCTTTCATGGAGTCAGATGGTCGTTCCTGTTGCAGCAATTTCCATGAAAAATGGAGAATGTTATAAATTTATCATATATAACAAATCAGGATTTGAAAAGGCATATAAGCAATATAGCAACCACCAAGAATGAAATCACCTAGCAGGGTTTGGGGCAGGCACGCCCCAACAAGAAACAGTCCCAAAGGGGACAGGAAATTTTCGAGTATTGAAAATTTGTGGCCACGGGACGATTCTTGCTCTCACGAAAACCCATACTTTTTGAAAATCCGCTTTTCGCAGCCAAAGGAGGATGCACCATGAAAAAAGAGATCGAAGCCTTCGTCAACGCAGCCAACGAGCAGGAGTTGGAAGCCGCATGGAATAACCTCTCGGCAGAGGAACAGCGAGTTTTCGAGCAGCTCATGGAGGAAGAACCACCCGAAGATGCACTGGCATTTTTCGCACAGCTGTATGATGATGCCCCGAAAGAGCAGACCAGCGAGACTGTGAACATCTCCGAAAATGAAATCTATTTCAAGCGGAAGCCCTTGACCGAAGAGCAGAAAAAACACAGCTCTTATGTGGACGAGAACGGCAACCTCCATGTCAAGAACCTGTCCGCTTTCTGGATTCCAGAACTGACCACCACGGAGAAAGTCGGTCACACCACCTACACCGTGACCGGCAGCTATGAGGGCAAGGAGTCCTTTTTGAAGAAGCTGGAGCGCATTGTTGCCAAGAACGCCCAGCAAAAATTTGAAGATGAGGGTGCAGACGAATGACAACTGCGTCCAATTCTGCTATACTTGACCCGGTAACCAATCCTGTACCGACAGTTGCTCCACAGAGTAAGGAGGACACAACAATGTCTGGAGCAACGAATAAAATCACCGCACTTTACTGCCGACTGTCGCAAGAGGACGCACGGCTCGGCGAAAGCCTGTCCATTGAGAACCAGAAGGCTATTCTTCTGGAATACGCTAAGAAGAATCACTTTCCGAACCCGGTGTTCTTTGTGGACGATGGATATTCCGGCACGAACTACGACCGCCCCGGCTTTCAGAGTATGCTGGTCGAGATTGAAGCGGGGCGTGTAGGAATCGTTATCACGAAGGATTTGTCCCGACTGGGACGCAATTCTGCCTTGACAGGTCTGTACACAAACTTCACTTTTCCCCAGTATGGCGTTCGCTACATTGCCATTAACGACAACTACGACACCATTGACCCGAACAGCGTAAACAACGATTTTGCGGGCATTAAGAACTGGTTCAACGAGTTTTACGCCCGTGATACCAGCCGCAAGATTCGGGCTGTTCAGAAGGCCAAGGGAGAGCGTGGAGTACCGCTGACGGTCAATGTGCCGTACGGCTATGTGAAAGACCCGGAGAACCCGAAACATTGGCTTGTTGATCCAGAAGCGGCTGCAATCGTGAAGCGCATCTTCTCCATGTGCATGGAAGGCCGTGGCCCGACCCAAATTGCAAACCAACTGTGGGTGGACAAAGTTCTGACTCCCACCGCCTATAAGTTGAGCCATGGCCTGAGTACGAACTCACCCGCCCCGGAAGACCCTTATCGCTGGGATAAAAGAGCAGTAAGTTCGATTCTGGAACGCCTGGAGTACACTGGCTGCACAGTCAACTTTAAGACCTATACTAACTCTATCTGGGATAAAAAGAGACATCTGAATCCCGTGGAAAATCAGGCTATCTTCCCGGATACACATGAGCGCATTATTGACGATGATGTGTTTGAAAAGGTTCAGGAGATTCGTAGCCAGCGTCACCGCATGACCCGGACAGGCAAGAGCAGCATTTTCTCCGGTATGGTCTACTGCGCTGACTGCGGTTCCAAGATGCAATATGGTTCGTCCAATCACAGGAACTTCAGTCAAGACTTCTTTGATTGCTCTCTGCACAAGAAGAACGGGAGCAAGTGCAAGGGACACTTCATCCGGGTAAAGGTTTTGGAGGGCCGTGTGCTAAGCCATGTTCAGCGGGTGACGGACTACATCCTCTGTCATGAGGACTACTTCCGCAAGGTCATGGAGGAGCAGCTTCGGGTGGAAAGCACCGAAAAGCTGACTGTCCTGAAGAAGCAGCTTGCCCGGAATGAGAAGCGGATCGCAGACCTCAAACGGCTGTTCATGAAGATTTACGAGGACAATGTTAACGGAAAGCTTAGCGATGACCGCTTCGACATGATGAGTCAGAGCTACGATGCCGAACAGAAGCAGCTGGAAGAGGAAGTTCTCTCCATCCAGCAGGAAATTGAAGTACAGGAACAGCAGATCGAGAATATTGAAAAGTTCGTCCAGAAAGCGCACAAGTACGTTCATATTGAAGAACTCACCCCTTATGCTCTCCGTGAACTGGTGTCGGCCATCTATGTGGATGCCCCGGATAAGTCCAGCGGAAAGCGGGTGCAGCACATCCATATCAAGTACGATGGGCTGGGGTACATCCCTCTGGATGAACTGGAAGCAAAAGAAAAGGCGTGACCGAAGTCACGCCAAATCTTCCCCATTTCGGGAGCTTTTGCAAATACTGTTTTATGGGAACTCTGCTAC
>NZ_PXUP01000004.1 GCF_003324185.1 Faecalibacterium prausnitzii | reverse complement strand
ACTATGTTTTGGAAATCGGCACAACCATATAACCGTCTGTGATGAAACTATTTTTGTTTCATCGATGACATTGTACCAGCAGGGCATTCGTCTATACAAATGCTATTTTGCTTTGCAAAAATGCTTGTTGGGCTATGCCCAAACCCCATTTGTTCTGCATCGTGCCGATGCAGGCGGCGCGTTTGTTCCAAACACTTTTATAACAAAAAAGATAGCCTAGGGCTCTTCCACGAGGGAAGAATTCTAGGCTACGATGCAAGAGTTTGTCATTTCAACATGGACACCGGATGCGTGGAGCTTCTGCTCCTGAACGGGAGAAAAATTTCCATCGACTGCACCGGGGTCGAGGATGCGTTGGATGCGACCATGGCGCAGAGGTCGGAGTTAGACTACCTCATCTACAATGATCCGCTGGGCTACGCGAATTTGATTCTGGATAGCGAGCCGGAAGAATATTTGAAGAATGCGGCCGGGAGCCATGGGTTAGAAATCTGAATGAATGCTGGATATTACTGTTTTTTTTAACTGGTGATGTCCAGCATTTGTTATTTGGTGTTGCCCGATCAATTTTAATGGAATCTTTATACTTCTACAATTTTCTTTACGACTCTTTTATCTATTCCATGCTAATCTTTATGCACACGGATAGGTAAAGGAGCTTTTATGATTCAATATCCTCGTTACAGGCAGCACCGTTTTTCTTCTTTTCAGGTCATTATTGCAGGGTTTGCGGCAGTTGATCTGGTGGGCGCATTGCTTCTGATGCTCCCGATCGCTGCACAGCAGCGGTGCGTTACACCGTTCCATGAGGCGCTGTTTACTTCCACCTCTGCCCTTTGTGTGACCGGACTGGTGGTACAGGATACCGGCAGCTACTGGTCGGCATTCGGGCAGAGTGTGATCCTTCTTCTGATCCAGATCGGAGGATTGGGCGTCATTACGGTGGGTGCTGCCTTTGCGCTGCTTTCCGGGCGAAAGATCTCCCTCAAGCAGCGTAGCACGATGCAGGAAGCCACCGCTGCCCCACAGATGGGCGGCATCGTGCGGCTGACAGGCTTTATTCTGCGGATCACCGCCCTGTTTGAATTGGCCGGTGCTGCACTGCTGCTGCCGACATTTTGCGCCGATTATGGTTTGCGCGGGATCTGGTATGCACTGTTTCATTCCATTTCGGCGTTCTGCAATGCCGGCTTTGACCTGCTGGGAACAGAGGATGCAAAATTTGTTTCGCTGACACGGTATGCAGGTGACCCATTGCTTACCACAGTGATCGCGGCCCTGATCGTCTTTGGCGGCCTTGGCTTTCTGACATGGGAGGACATTTGTACATACCGCCTTGATTTTCACCGTTATCGGATGCAGAGCAAGGTGATCCTTGTCACAACGGCGTTTCTTCTGGTACTGCCGTCGCTGTACTTTTATTGCTTCGAGTTCACGGCCGGCTCTGCCCGGCAGCGCATTTTATTGTCGATGTTCCAATCCGTTACCCCTCGTACTGCCGGCTTTAACACCGCCGATCTTGCTGCGATGGGCAGCACTTCACAGGCATTGATGGTGGTTCTGATGCTGTTGGGCGGTTCGCCCGGCTCCACGGCAGGCGGCATGAAAACCACAACATTTGCCGTTCTGCTGGCCAATATGTGGGCGACCTTCCGCCGCAGAGAAGATGCGGAATTTTTCGGGCGGCGCATAGATAGTTCTGCGGTCAAGAATGCTGCCACGATTGCAGGGATGTATTTGACGCTGTTTTTCCTCGGAGCCTTTGTCATTGCTACGGCAGAGCAGCTGCCGATGTCGGTCTGTTTGTATGAGACTGCTTCGGCTGTGGCAACGGTAGGTCTGACATTGGGCATCACGCCGCAGTTGGGCATCCTTTCGCAGGGGGTGCTGATCGCACTGATGTTTTTAGGACGTGTTGGCGGATTGACGTTGATCTATGCGGCATTTGGCAGCAGCCCTGCCCACTCTCGTCTGCCGCAGGAGAAAATCGCAATCGGATAAAGGAGACAAGTATGAAATCGATTCTTTTGATCGGGCTTGGCCGTTTTGGCCGCCATATTGCGCAGGAACTGAATGAGCTGGGTCATCAGGTCATGGCGATCGACAGCAACGAAGACCGTGTGAACGCTGTGCTTTCCTATGTGACGAATGCACAGATCGGTGACAGTACCAGCGAATACTTTCTGCGTTCCCTTGGCGTTGGCAATTTTGATGTGTGTATCGTAACCATCGGCGGCAATTTTCAGAGTTCGTTGGAAACAACATCACTGCTCAAGGAGCTGGGCGCAAAGCTTGTGGTCTCGCGTGCAGAGCGGGATGTACAAGCCAAGTTTCTGCTGCGCAACGGTGCGGATGAAGTGGTCTACCCGGAAAAGCAGCTGGCAAAGTGGGCAGCGATCCGATATAGCTCCGAACACATTCTGGATTATATCGAGCTGCAGGACGACCACGCCATCATGGAAGTGACTATTCCGCCGGAATGGATGAATCGCACGATCGGCGAGATCAATATTCGAAAAAAGTATAACATCAACATTCTTGCACTGAAAAAAGACGGAAAGCTCGATATGAGCATTACGCCGGATACGCAGCTGTGCCGGGATGAAAGTATGCTGGTTTTGGGGAAATACGCATCGATCCAGAAGTGTTTCCGGCTCTAAAAAGATAGGACGGATCGTATGGATGTCGCTTTGTTATTGATGGTTCTTGGAGTCATGTTGAGTGGTTTCCGGGCAGCAGATGCGCTGGATCACATACGACGGGAAATCCTTCGACAGGAAGGAAAAAGACGTGGCTGGTGGTCGTGACCATCAAATTGTGCTATACTGTGGGCAAGGCAGGTGATCTTTATGAATCAGAACGACCAACCCACTGAACATATTCTGGCGTGTCTGTCGTCCTCTCCCTCCAATGCAAAGATCGTGCGGACGGCAGCAACGATGGCAAAGGCGTTTGGCGGGACCTTTACAGCTCTGTATGTCCGGACGCCTGACTCGGATCAGATGGGAAAAGAAGACTGTCGGCGCTTGCAGCAGCACATTCGTATGGCAGAGCAGGCAGGTGCCGACATTTCTACGATCTACGGGGATGACATTCCGCAGCAGATCGCAGAGTTTGCCCGCATCTCCGGCATTACAAAAATCGTACTGGGGCGCTCCAGCGTACATCGCCGCCATTTCTGGAGTGGACCGTCACTGACTGAAAAATTGACGCTGACTGCGCCTAATCTGGATATTTATATCATCCCGGATGCTTCTGCAGAGAACGGCTACGGCTCAGGAAAAAAGCTGTTCACCCGTCCGCTTCTGCCGTCTGTCCGTGATCTGCTGATCACCGCAGGCATCCTGAGCTGCATCACGCTCATCGGCTTCATTTTCTTGCAACTGGACTTTGCGCGCTATAATATTATTATGCTCTATATGCTGGGGGTGCTGTTCACCGCATTGTCTACCAGCGGCTACACCTGCGGTGTGCTGGGGTCCGTTGCCAGTGTAGCATTGTACAATTTCTTCATGACCGAGCCATACCTGACATTCCATGCGTATGATCCCGGTTATCAGGTTACATTTGCCCTGATGCTGACCTCTGCAATCATTACCTGCGCCCTGACAACGCGGCTGAAGGATCATGCAAAAATGTCTGCGCAGGCAGCGTTCCGTACAAAAATACTGTTTGATACAAATCAGCTTTTACAGAGAGCAAAAAGCGAGGAAGAAATCCTCTCTCAGACAGCGTCCCAGTTGATGAAGCTGCTGAACCGGAGCTTGATCGTTTACCCGGAACAAAACGGAGATCTTGGGTCAGAACAGGTTTTTGAGATTGATGGGGAAGTGCCGTGTAACATCTTTTCTGCACCGGAAGAACGTGATGCAGCAAACTGGACGTTTGCCAACAAAAAGCGTTCCGGCGCAGGCACGGATAGCTACCCGGATGCAAAGGGGCTTTATCTTGCGCTTCGGACCGGAGGCGGCGTGTTTGGAGTGATCGGGATCGATCTGTCCGAAAAACCGCTGGATGCCTTTGAAAACAGTGTGCTGCTTTCCATTCTGGGCGAAGGTGCGCTGGCCATCGAAAACCGCAGAAACGCGCTGGAAAAAGAGCAAGCTGCATTGCAGGCAAGGAATGAAGAGCTGCGGGCAAACCTGCTGCGCACGATCTCCCATGACCTGCGCACCCCGCTGACCTCCATTTCCGGCAATGCCAGCAATCTGCTTTCCAACGGAGAAACGCTGGATACAGAGACCCGGAACAAGATCTGCACCGATATTTTTGACGATGCGCAATGGCTGATCGGTCTGGTGGAAAATCTGCTTTCCATCACCCGCATTGAGGATGGGCGGATGAATCTGCAGATCTCGCCGCAGCTGATGGACGAAATGATCGAAGAAGCTCTGCATCATGTCAACCGGAAAAGCTGCGAACATACCATCACAACACAGTATGGGGACGAGATCCTCCTGGTCAATGTGGATGCACGGCTGATCATGCAGGTCGTTGTCAATCTGGTGGATAACGCCATCAAATACACCCCCGTAGGCTCGGTTATTCAGATTTCGGCTTACCGGAAAGACCATCAGGTCGTAGTGGACGTTGCAGATAACGGTCCCGGCATTCCGAATCGCGCAAAAGCACAGGTGTTCGAGATGTTTTATACCGGGCAGAGCCGCATCGCAGACAGCCACCGTAGCCTTGGACTGGGCTTGCCCCTCTGCCGTGCGATCCTGACGGCTCACGGCGGAACATTGACCCTGCGTGACAACATTCCCAATGGCAGTGTCTTTTCCTTTGCATTGCCGCAAAGCGAGGTGAACATTCATGAATAAGCCGTCCATTCTGGTCGTAGAGGATGATGTTCCTGTACGGTGTCTGATCACAACGACCCTGAAAGCCCACGGCTATAAATATCTGACTGCTTCCAATGGGGAAACGGCGATCATGATGACTACCAGCCACAACCCGGACATCATGCTGCTGGATCTTGGGCTGCCCGATATAGACGGCATCGAGGTCATCCGCAGCGTCCGCACATGGTCGAACCTGCCCATCATCGTCCTGAGTGCCCGGAGCGAAGATTCTGATAAGATCGAGGCACTGGACAACGGCGCAGACGATTATCTGACAAAGCCGTTTTCCGTGGATGAGCTGCTGGCAAGACTGCGTGTAACGCAGCGCCGATTGAATCTGCTGGCTTCTGACGGCATAAATAGTCCGGTTTTTGTCAATGGTCCTTTGAAGATCGACTTCTCGGCAGGCTGCGTCTGGCTGAGCGAGAATGAATTGCATTTGACCCCCATCGAGTACAAGCTGCTGTGTGTGTTGGCGCATAATGTGGGCAAAGTGCTGACGCATACCTCCCTCACGCAGAAAGTATGGGGCAGTACGCAGGAAAATGACATTGCTTCCTTGCGAGTTTACATGGCATCCCTGCGCAAAAAATTGGAACGATACCCGGATGCGCCGCATCTGATCCAGACCCATGTTGGTGTCGGATACCGGATGCTGCGCGCAGAAAATGATGAAGCATAGTAAAAAAATAGGGTGCGCCCCTGAATAGGATGCACCCTGCCAAAAGCCACAGACAATAGCGATAAGCTGTAAAAAGAAGCATAGACGCCCCCGAAAAGGAGAGCGTCCATGCTTCTTGCTGTATCCGAATGGAGGAGATTGCGAAATCAGTGATTGTCCGGGCAGACGATTTCCAGCATCTGATCGAAAACCTCTTCCATCTGCCGCACCAGTGTGAACTGGGTGCGGGCACGGTCGAGGTTGTGATCCGGGCGAGCAATATGGAAATAATGGTCGCCCTCCAGATAGTCAGTCAGAAAACGGATGCCGCATTCCAGCGTCATGAGCCTTGCACCCCATGCAAGGCTCTTTTTTTCTGCCATGCTCATGGATGCCCCGGCAGTGGAGAGATACCCTTTGGCGAACACTTCGTACAGATGCAGGTCAAAATGGACTTTGCTCTGGTCAGGTTCGTCCTCAGCGCAGTCGTTGGCACCGGTGCGGATGGAATCGCCGAAGTCGTAGGCCGAAAGTCCCGGCATCACGGTGTCGAGGTCAATGACACAGATGCCTTTTCCGGTAGCGGCATCGATAAGGACATTGTTGATCTTGGTGTCATTGTGGGTGACGCGCAGAGGAATTTCGCCAGCTGCCAGCTGATCCAGCAGGACATGGCAGTCCTGCTCCCTCGCATGGATAAATTCGATTTCCGACGTGATATTTTTTGCCCGGCCCAGTGCATCAGCGGCGAGGGCTTTTTCAAAATTGGCATAGCGGTTGGGCGTGTCGTGGAAGCGGGCGATGGTTTCGTGGAGGGTGGAGGCCGGGTAATCCTCCAGCTGGTTCTGGAATTTGCCCAGTGTCTCGGCCACGGTGCGGAAGTCGGTTTCGCTGCCGACCTGCTGCAAACAGATGGTATCTTCTACAAAGTCGTAGGCACGCCATGCGCCGCCGTCTGCATCCAGATAGCAAGTCGACCCCGACAAAGTTGGGACGACATTCAGCGTTTCCCGTGCTGGGTCGCCGCCCTCGGCAAGAATTTTCGCCCGCAGATGCCGGGTCACGCCGCAGACATTCTCCATCAGGCCCACCGGGTTAGTAAAGGTATCTGTGTTGATGCGCTGCAAAATAAAGCGTTTGGAATGATCTTCCCGCCAGACCACAAAGGTGTCGTTGATATGCCCCTCACCATAGTGGTGAGCATCGCAGAGCACAGGCCCGCCAAAATCAAAGGCATTTGCAGCAGACTGGAGCAGAGAAAGGGTAACGGATTTCATCATAAATTCCTCGTTTTCGTTATACTTCATGCCGTTTTGTCGGGGCGGGGCGTTTTCCCTGCCGCGTCTGACGGCGGTATTCGTTGGGGGTCATGCCCTCCGCCTTGCGGAAGCACTGGGAGAAATAGCTGGGGGAGGAAAAGCCCATCAACTCGCTGATCTGCGCCAGACTGTAACCGGTGTTGCCCAGCATATGCTTGCTCTCCTCAATGCGGCGGCGGTTCAGGTAAGTAATGGGGGAAATGCCGTACTCCCGCTGGAAGGTGTGGGCCAGATAGTATTTGTTCAGGTGGGCAAGCTCTGCCAGCAGGTCCAGCGAGATATCCTCGCGGTAGTTGGTGTCCAGATACCGCTTGATCTCGGCGCACTCCCGGTTCTCGGTCGGGGCAGCCTCCTCCAGCTGCAGCGAAATGGTGGTGCAGCGCACCAGCCAGATCAGCAGTACCTCCAGCAGGTCCTGACAAACGGTCTCGCAGCCGTCTAAGCTGCGGTCGGCCTCGGCCAGCAGCATGTGCAGCAACGTGACCATCCGCTCCCGGTTCTCCCGGCAATTGAAGATGGCGTAGTTCGTATCCGCCTTGCTGAACAAAAACTCCATGCTGGCAACGCCCAGCACGATATACTCCAAGGGCGAGGCGTTCAGGCTAAGCTCGGTATGCTCCACCTGCGGGTTCACAATGACCATATCGTCCGGCTTTACCGGGAACAGCTGCCCGGCAAGGTAGAACTGTCCCTCGCCGCTGAGGCAGTAGAACAGCTCTGTGCAGGAGTGGGTGTGGGTGGTACTGTTCCAATCGCCGCCAAATTTGCTTTTGCTGATGTACAGCAGCCGGAAGGATTCCCGTGGAGCGGGAGCATGACGGATATCAAATCGCTCGGTACTCATAAATGGCTCCTTTTGAGGCGAAGAACAAAAAACATAAAAATAAAAACAAGATACTAAAAATACAAGCCTAAAAACGATGCGTTGCTTCGTATGTTTTTTCTTATTATAGAGGCAATGAAGAAAAAATGCAAGCCCTGATTTTAGGCTAATTTTTATATTTTTGTTTCTCAGGTCTCTTCGGAATATGTCAAAATAGTTACAGGTTGGGGATTATGCTGAAACTTTTAAAAGATATTTAGCACTTTTGCTGAAAGAATTTTTCAGAAAGCAATATCTATAAAAAATGAAACAACAAACCTCTTGAGCAAGGTAGCGAAAGAATTTATATTGGAGGCAGAAAAACACACAGTCCTTCGGGCAAAGCCTGTTTGCCCGGCTGTGTTTGAACGGAACAAAATGATGGAGGCAACACAGTATGAATCGTATTTCTCGTCGTAATTTCCTGAAGGCGGCCGGCGTTGGCGCCGCTGCACTGGGTCTGGCTGCCTGTGGCGGCTCTTCCAGCTCCACCGCATCCAGCGTGGCATCCTCCACCGCCGCTTCTTCCGCAGCGGCGGCTGCAGACGTTACCATCAAGGTAGCCGCCATCGAGACCGGCTACGGCGCTGATATGTGGAAGAAGGTCGCCGAGGCCTTTACCGCCCAGACCGGCATCAAGGTAGACCTGACCACTGACAAGAAGCTGGAGGACGTCATCGGCCCCTCCATGCAGGGCGGCGACTACCCCGACGTGGTCCATCTGGCCACCGGCCGTGAAGCTGCCCTGACCGAGCAGTTCATCAAGGGCAACCTGATCGCCGACATCACCGATGTGCTGAGCATGACCGTGCCCGGCGAGAGCAAGAAGGTGAGCGAGAAGATCGCCGGCGGCTTTACCGACACCTCCCTGACCAACCCCTACGGCGACGGCAAAACCTATCTGGCTCCCATGTTCTACAGCCCCTGCGGCCTGTTCTACAACGCCGGTTTCCTGAAGGAAAAGGGCTGGGACGTGCCCAAGACCTGGGACGAGATGTGGGCACTGGGCGACAAGGCTGCCGCTGAGGGCACCTACCTGTTCACCTACCCCACCACCGGCTACTTCGACGCCTTCTTCTATGCGCTGATGTACGCTGCCGGCGGCCCGGAGTTCTTCAACAAGGCTACCCACTACGAAGAAGGCATCTGGGACACCCCCGAGGCAAAGACCTGCTTTGATATCGTGACAAAGCTGGCTTCCTACACCAACCCCATCACCCCCGCACAGGCCAACGATCAGGACTTTACCCAGAACCAGCAGCTGGTGCTGGACAACAAGGCCCTGTTTATGCCCAACGGCACCTGGATCGTGGGCGAGATGGCCGAAGCACCCCGTGCAGACGGCTTTGAGTGGGGCATGACCGCCCTGCCCGCTGTCAAGGCTGGCGGCGACAGCTACAGCTACACCTGGTTCGAGCAGGCATGGATCCCGGCGGGTGCTGAGCATCTGGATGCAGCCAAGCAGTTCGTGGCGTACCTGTATAGTGACGAAGCCTGCAAGCTGTTCGCCGAGAGCGGTGCGATCCAGCCTGTGCTGGGCATTGCCGATGATCTGGACGGCGACAACAAGATGTTCTACTCCATCTATGATAACGGCGCAAAGGCAGCTATGGGCAACTTTGCAGCCTTCAGCGCCATCCCCGGCGTGGAAGTCCGCACCGTGTTCTTCGATCCCGTCAACTCGCTGGTCTCCGGCAGCATGACCGAGCAGCAGTGGATCGATGGCATCAAGTCCGCCAGCGACCAGATGCGCGCTAACATCATTGAGTAATTGAGCCCTGCCCAGCGGGGGCGGTTTTGACCGCCTCCGCTTTTTGTGGTTTCGGGATCCCAATAGAAAGGAGCGGTTTGTCTATGAAATCTGACAAGAGCCGCAAACGGTTTGTGTTTCTCTGCGTGGCACCGGCCACCATCCTGTTTTTCATCTTTATGATCCTGCCCACCCTCAATGTGTTCCGCATGAGCTTGTATGAGCGGGGTGCCTATTCTCCCAACGAGACCTTTGTGGGGCTTAAAAACTTCCAGCATCTGCTGCGGGACGCCCAGTTCATCCGCTCTATGCAGAATATGATCCTGCTGGTGGTAACGGTCACCCTGATCACCTTCGCCTTTGCACTGGTATTTGCCGCCATCCTCACCCGGGAGAAGATCAAAGGGCAGAACTTTTTCCGCATCATCTTCTACATCCCCAACATTCTTTCCGTGGTCGTCATCTCCGGTATTTTCTCGGCCATCTACAAGCCGGAAAATGGTATGCTGAACAGCATCATTGGTCTGTTCCGGGATATGACCGACCCCATCCTGTGGAAGGGTGAAAAACTGGTCATCCCCTCCATCATCATTGCGATGGTGTGGCAGGCTGTGGGCTATTACATGGTCATGTATATGGCCTCCATGTCTGCCGTGCCCATCAGCCTGTACGAGAGTGCCAATCTGGACGGTGCCGGGCGGCTGACCCAGTTCTTCCAGATCACCATCCCGCTCATCTGGACGAACATCCGCACCACCCTGACCTTCTTCATTATCTCCACCATCAACATGGCGTTCCTGTTTGTCAAGGCCATGACCAGCGGCGGGCCGAACGGCGCATCGGATGTGGCGCTGAGCTATATGTACAGCCAGAAGGACGCTGGCCTGTATGGCTATAGTATGGCCATCGGCGTCGTCATTTTCCTGTTCTCGTTTGCGCTGTCCGCCTGTGTCAACAAGGCCACCAGCCGTGACCCGCTGGAATTTTAAGGAGGGAAGAAGATGCAGAATACCACCGAAAAATCTTCCCGCTCTGCGGAAGGTCTGTACAAGTTTTTCATCTATTTTGTGCTGGTTCTGCTGGCCGTTACCATCATCGTGCCGGTGGCATGGGTGTTCATGGCCTCCATCAAGCAGAATGCAGAGTTCTACGGCAACCCGTGGGCACTGCCCGCCGGGTTCTACTGGCAGAACTTCGTCAACGCATGGAACGGTGCCAAAATGGGCGAATATATGCTCAACTCGGTCATCGTCACCGCGCTGGCGCTGGCACTGCTGCTGGTCGTTGCCCTGCCCGCCGCCTACTGCCTGTCCCGCTTCCACTTCAAGGGGTGCAAGGTACTGAACACCCTGTTCATGGCGGGCCTGTTCATCAACGTGAACTACATCGTGGTGCCCATCTTTTTGATGCTGCGAGACAGCGATGTGTGGCTGAAAGGCCATTTCGGCAGCGGCTTTCTGCTGAACAATCTGGTGGTGCTGGCGGTGGTATACGCCGCCACCGCGCTGCCCTTTACCATCTACCTGCTGTCGGGCTACTTTGCCACCCTGCCCCACGATTTTGAGGAGGCCGCCTATATCGACGGTGCAAGCTATTTTTCCACCATGACCCGCATCATCTTCCCCATGGCAAAGCCCTCCATCATCACCATTATCCTGTTCAACTTCCTGTCCTTCTGGAACGAGTATATCATCTCCATGACCCTGATGAGCTCCACCAAGGCACCCCGCACCCTGCCGGTAGGTCTTTTGAACCTGATGCAGGCGCAGCAGAGCGCCGCCCAGTACGGCACGATGTATGCAGGTCTTGTGCTGGTGATGCTGCCCACCCTGATTTTGTACATCTGCGTGCAGCGGCAGCTGACGCAGGGCATGACCGTGGGCGGCCTGAAAGGTTAAGGTGACAGACGATGAAAGCATACTGGAAAAACCATCCCGCCCTGCGCATGATCCTGATGCTGGTGCTGTTCGTACTGGCACTGGTGCTGGTGGTGTCCGGCTGGAAAATGACCGGGCAGCTGGCAGGGCTTGGCATCATGCTGGTGGGCGTAGCGCTGCTGCTGGCTGTGCTGGCCATCTACAATGCGACCTATCAGGATTGAGGATAAGAGAGAGGTAAAGGAGAATCCCTATGGATGAAACAAGAAAGTCCGGGCGCGTGACCATCCCCACCGACTTGGACGTGGTGCCCGAAACGCTGGAAATTCTGAAAAAGTGGGGTGCAGACGCCATCCGCGACTGCGACGGCACCGACTTCCCGCAGCAGCTCAAGGATGCGGACGCCAAGATCTACTCCACCTACTATACCACCCGCAAGGACAACGCATGGGCAAAGGCAAACCCGGATGAGGTACAGCAGTGCTACATCATGACCGGCTTTTACACCGCCCCCGGCGACACCGTGACCATCCCGCTGATGAAGGGCATCAGCCCGGAGCTGATGCAGGTGAACACCAACGACGACATCACCCGCTGGTGGGAGGTCATGGATCGAACTACCGGTCAGCCCGTGCCGCCGGAGCAGTGGAGCTACGCCGACGGCAGTGTGACCGTACAGGCCGTACCGTTCCATGAGTATACCGTCAGTTTTCTGGCTTACCTCATCTGGGACCCGGTGCATATGTACAACGCTACCACCAACGGCTGGACGAATTTTGAGCACCAGATCACCTTTGACGTGCGTCAGCCCAAGACCCACAAGTATTCCATGGAGCGCCTGCGCAAGTTCATCGCAGAGCACCCCTATGTCAACGTCATCCGCTACACCACCTTCTTCCACCAGTTCACCCTGATCTTCGACGAGCTGAAGCGGGAGAAGTTCGTGGACTGGTATGGATACTCTGCTTCGGTCAGCCCCTACATCCTCAACCAGTTTGAGCAGGAAGTGGGCTACAAGTTCCGCCCGGAGTACATCATCGATCAGGGCTACTATAACAACCAGTACCGGGTGCCCAGCAAGGAATTCCGGGATTTTCAGGCCTTCCAGCGCCGCGAGGTGGCAAAGCTTGCCAAGGAGATGGTGGACATCACCCATGCGTGCGGGTGCGAAGCCATGATGTTCCTCGGCGATCACTGGATCGGCACCGAACCTTTCATGCCGGAGTTCAAGACCATCGGACTGGATGCCGTAGTGGGCAGCGTGGGCAACGGCTCCACCCTGCGCCTGATCTCTGACATTGAGGGCGTGAAGTACACCGAGGGCCGTTTCCTGCCGTACTTCTTCCCCGACACCTTCCACGAGGGCGGCGACCCGGTGCGGGAAGCCAAGGAGAACTGGGTTACAGCCCGCCGCGCTATCCTGCGCAAGCCCATCGACCGCATCGGCTATGGCGGCTATCTGAAACTGGCCTTGCAGTTCCCGGAGTTCGTGGACTACGTGGAGAGCGTCTGCAACGAGTTCCGCGAACTGTACGAGAACATCAAGGGCACCACACCCTACTGTGTCAAGCGAGTGGCCGTGCTGAACTGTTGGGGTAAAATGCGGGCTTGGGGCTGTCACATGGTGCATCACGCCCTCTATTACAAGCAGAACTATAGCTATGCCGGTGTCATTGAGATGCTGTCCGGTGCGCCCTTTGATGTGAAGTTTATCAGCTTTGAGGATATCAAGAACGACCCGCATCTGCTGGATTCGTTGGATGTCATTATCAATGTCGGCGATGCCGACACCGCACACACCGGCGGCATCTGGTGGGAAGACCCGGAGATCTCCTCCGCTATCCGCAAGTTCGTCTGGAACGGCGGCGGCTTTATCGGCGTGGGTGAGCCTTCCGGTCACCCGTATCAGGGCCACATTCTCCAGCTTGCCAGCGTGCTGGGCGTGGAGGAAGAAAACGGCTTCACCCTCAACTACGACAAGTACAACTGGGAGGAGCACCCCGACCACTTTATCTTGCAGGACGCCGACCAACCCGTGGACTTTGGCGAGGGCAAAAAGAACATCTACGCCCTTGAGGGCACCGAGGTGCTGGTGCAGCGAAACAAAGAAGTGCAGATGGCGGCACACGACTTCGGAAAGGGTCGTGCCGTGTACATCAGCGGTGTGCCTTACAGTTTTGCCAACAGCCGCACCCTTTATCGCGCTATCCTGTGGAGTGCCCACAGCGAGGAGGAACTGCATACATGGTTCAGCTCCAATTATAATGTAGAAGTTCACGCCTACGTCAAGAACGGCAAGTATTGTGTAGTGAACAACACGTACGAGCCGCAGGACACCACCGTTTACACTACAGACGGCAGCAGCTTTGCTCTGCATCTGGATGCCAACGAGATCAAGTGGTATGAGATCTAAGTTCTCCTTTTCATAAACGAACACAACGGGCAGCTCTGTTACCAGAGCTGCCCGTTGTGTTTGCTGTATTTGCCGATAACTCAACCTGTGTCAATCGAACGCTGCAATGGAGATGGCTGGAAACGCAGAAATTCAGTAATGCGAGCGTAATAGACCTGCAGAAAAAAGAAACTGCCCGTGCGAGTATGCGTAAGATGGTGAAACACTTACTGAAAAATTTAAGTATCCACCGGTGGCATATGATAAAATTTGTATACTTCAATACGTTAAAGAAAGTTTGGAGAACCATTCAAAGAAATGCTCTAAACAAAAGCGGAATACGATTATTTTGACATAGCAACGCTACTTATATAGAGCGAAGCACTACTTATAAATAGTGGTGTCAGGAATTGAGATTTTGTGATACCAAAAAAGACACCCTCGCTTTTGATAGGAATCTCATGCAGGGATGTCCTTATCTCAACGCGAAGGTGTCTTAATAACGAGGGTCAGATGCCACGGAACGTAAAGGTGAACTCCACAGGCTTAGTCACATCAGGAATATACTCCGGGTGGACATTGGCACCCCAGCTGTCATCACCGCCGACGCCCATCTGCTCGCCGATGGCACGAATCACCGTGTAATGGACCGGGGGCAGCTCGTAGGGGTGCTTGGCACTCTCCATTTCATGGGGAGTGTAGGGCAGCGCAGAGAAGAACATGGGCTTTGCGGCATCTGCGGTAAACAGCAGCCCGCGACCCTTGCGGTCCACTACCTTTGCCCAGCGCACAGCGGTCTTTGCACCGCACTCCTGCGGCACAAGGTACTGCGCCATGTTGTCTGCGACCTTGTTCTGGTAAATGCCCAGCTTTGCACCATGCTGACGATCCCAGTAGGTCTCCGCAGGGCCGTTTCCGTACCACTCCACCGTGTCGTAGTCAGCGTCGATCTTGAACAGTACGCCGAACTCCGGCATTGCTGCAAGTCCTTCCACCGGGTCATAGTGCAGGGTGGTCTGGATGCGGCCATCACCGAACACACGGTACTGCAGGCTGCACTCTGCTGCGGGGCTGGTCTGGAGGTTATAGAGATAGGTCACGACCACGCTGTCGGCTTCCACCTCGCAGGTGGGGTTCTGGAGGATAGTGCCGCCATGAACAGACGGGATCTCCTTGCCGATGCCCTTGACGGTAGCGTACAGGCTTGCCAGCTTCCACTGACCGCGAACGCCGCCCATGTTGTTGCCGCAGTCGTTGTCGGTGGGAGCGCGCCAGAAGTTGGGACGGGGGATCTCCTGAATCATCTCTTTTCCGGCATAGCGGTAGGAAGTCAGGCCGCCTTCTTTCAGATCGGAGAACAAAACATCGAAATTCTCACCCCGGACGCCGATGTTGTGTGTACCGTGCGTAACGGTAAACGGCGTGACCTTCTTGCTGGGAATGGAACGGACCACAGCGATCACACCCTGTCCAAAGGCGACTTCATGGCCTTTCTTTGCCCAGCTGGTGTCCTCCTTCAAACGGAAGCTGATGGTCACTGCATATTCACCGGGGAGCGCAGGGACCATAAACGGCAGCGGGAAGCTGGAACGCTCTTCGGGAGCAACATCAATATTGGTCAGTTCCTGTTGCTGATACAACTTTCCATCACGATGCAGCAGAGCAACGCAGTCGAAAGCATCCGTAGAGGTGAACAGGTTCTTGTTCCAGACTTCAAAGCCAGTGTTGTCGATGGAAACGGCGATGTTCTGATAGCAGAACTTGACCTCCTGCATCTTGGGAGAAGGAGCACGGTCACCACCGTAGGCAATGCCGTTTCCGCTGAAATTATAGTCGGTAGGACGCTCACCGAAGTCGCCGCCGTAGGCTTGGAACCACTTGCCGTAGCGGTCTTTTTTCCAGATGGACTGGTCGATGTAATCCCAGATAAAGCCGCCCTGATAGCCGCAGTCCTTCTGGTCGGCAAGTTCCGTGTACTTGTGCAAAGCACCGTTGGAGTTGCCCATAGCATGAGAGTATTCGCACTCGATATAAGGCCGCTTATCGCCCTGTGCCAGATACTCTTTAATGTCCTTCACAGTGCTGTACATATGGCTCTCGATATCGGTGGTTTCGAGGAAGCGGGGATCATTGACCACACCTTCGTAATGCACCAGACGGGTGTCATCAAAGCGGCGGACCATCTCTGCCATCTGGAGCAGGGTCTCACCGCCAAACGATTCGTTGCCCAGAGACCAGATCAGAACAGCAGGATGGTTTTTGTCACGCTGGTAAGTGGAATTCATGCGGTCGAACAAGACAGCTTTCCACTCCGGCTTATCATTGGGCAAAACGCCCTCAATGCCGCGAATGCCAGCCTGATGAATGTCCCATGTGCCATGGGATTCCAGATTGTTCTCTGCGATCAGATACAGACCATACTCGTCGCACAGGTCGTACAGTGCATCCTGATTCTGGTAATGGCTGGTGCGGATGGCATTGATGTTGTTCTGCTTCATGGTGATAATATCCCGAAGCAGTTCCTCATGGGTGTGTACGCCCACAGCACGACCCGTAATGGAGCTGAAATCATGACGGTTGGCACCCTTGAACACGATGCGCTTGCCGTTGAGCAGCATCCGATTGTTCTTCAACTCGAACTTGCGGAAACCGATTTTCTGCCCGGTCACCTCTACCAGATGGCCTGCATCGTCCAGCAGCTCGATTTCCAGTTCATACAGAGCCGGGTCCTCTGCACTCCACAGGTGGGGGTTCTCCACCGCATGGCTGAACAGCGCAGAGCCGCCGTTCAGTGCGATTTTTTCGGAGAACACTTCCTGTTCACTGCGGCGCAGGGTCAGACGGGCTGCGCCCTTACCCTCCGCCTGCAATGCAACTTCCAGCGTGGAATGAGTAAAATCATCCCCGGCGAACAGCGTTTTGACGGATACATCTTCCAGATGCACGGTGGGGATGGCATACAGCCACACACTGCGGAAGATGCCGGAGAAGCGGAAGAAGTCCTGATCTTCGCACCAGCTGGAGGAAGTCCACTTGAACACCTGCACAGCAAGTTTGTTCACGCCCGGCTGGAGATAGGGAGTCAGATCGAATGCGTGTGCGGAGAAGCTGTCCTCGGTGTAACCCACATAAGACCCGTTCAGCCAAAGAGCCATGCCGCTTTCCACACCCTCGAACTCGATGTGGACGGGCTTGCCCTGCATGGATTCCGGCAGCTCGAAGTATTTTACATAGCTTGCCACCGGATTGAACCACTGCGGGATCTCGCCCGGCTGTACTTCTTCACGGCCATCCCACGGATACTGAACATTCGCGTACTGGGGAATGTCGTAGCCCTCCATCTGGATGTGTGCCGGAACATGAATGTCATCCCAGCCGCTGCAATCGTAATCCGTCTTTTCAAAGCCGGGGATGGCACTGGTGTAGTTCTTTGCGTAGGCGAATTTCCAGATACCGTCCAGCTTCAGCGCAAGCGAAGATTCTCCTGCCAGATATTCTTCGCGGGAAGCGTAAGTACGGAAACTTGCATGAGCATTCAGCACGTTTTCCTTGAAAAAAGTGGGGTCTTTTACTTTTGCAAAATCAAATGCAGCCATAGTATTTCCTCATTTACCTTTTATAATTTTATAATATTTCTCCAGCCTCCCCGGAGGAATCGCTGGATTCCTCCGGGGAACAGCAGATGAAGGAGAAATGATAATGGCTTGTTATCAGACTGCTGCACGCAGTTTTTCATTTGCTTCTTCGACCTTCATACGAGAGAGAAGGAAGGTGATGATGGCATCCAGAGCGAACGGGATCACAAGATACATGATCTTCAGCATATTGATGCAGGAATCCGGCTGAACGGTCAGAGCGCTGTCAAAATGGCTTGCTGCCAGCAGCCAGCCGGTGATGGCAGTACCCAGACCGCCGCCCAGCTTCACACCGAGAGAAGTGCAGGAGTACATCGTGCCATCCACGCGCTTATGCTTCGTCAGCCAAGTATATTCAGAGCAAGCAGCAATCGCAGCGTTCATATCGCCCTGCCAAGGACCCTGACCAAGAGCTGCGATTGCAGTAAAGAGCAGCATCAAGGTCACATTGCCGCTGCCCATGTAACCAGCTACAGCAACCAGTGCACGAGAAATCGTTGCCAGAGTATAGCTCATTACATTCAGCTTATACATTCCATTCCACTTTGCAACCAAGGTCGGGGTGAACACCAGTGCGATGATCAGAGGAATGTTGATTGCCCAAGAGAATACACCGAACAGATTCTGGTTGCCAAGGATGTAGGTTGCATAGTAGGTGCCCATGCTGATCATGGCACCGTAGATCTGCTGCAAAATGTAGGTGACGCAAATCATCATATAATATTTATTACCAGCCAGCAGCTTTGCAGCCTGAACCAGATTGTACTTTTCGTCCTGCTCGATTTCCTTTTTGTCGGTGGTATCCACCAATTCGCCTTCCGGCAGTTCCTTCACGGAGAAAACGGAGAGGGTGTTGACAAGCAGACCGATGATGGCGTAGATGATTGCAACAGTGCGCCAACCGGCAGCACCACCGCCTAATGCCGTAACAGCACCCAGCGTGATGGACTGGATGAGCAGGCTGGTGGCAAAGGCGAACATGAAACGCCAAGAACCCATCTCGACCTGTTCGGCACTGTTCTTCGTGATGAGAGCAGTCAGTGCAGAGTAAGCAATGTTGTTGGCAGTGTAGAATACAGCGTTCAGCAGAGTATATGCGATCAGAAACCATGCGTACTGTGCAAACTGTCCCAGATTGGTCGGGATGGCGAAAATTGCCACCAGCGTAATGGCACAGCCAATGTAGCCGTACAGCATCCAAGGACGGGCTTTGCCCATCTTAGAATGCGTTTTGTCAATCAAAGAACCAAAGAAAATGTCCGTCACACCGTCCAGAAGTTTGGAAACTGCAATCAGAGTGCCGACAATACCGGGGTTCAGGCCAACGGTGTTGGTCAGATAGATCATGACGAAGGAGGACAGGAATGCATACACCACGTTGCCTGCAATATCGCCTGAACCATAGCCGACTTTATTATACCACTTTAGATAACGTTTCTCAGTCATTGTGCTTTCTCCCATCTTGCTTGTTTTGTGTGGGCGTGACCAATCTGCTGCGCACTTCAGACTGGAATTCTCATTACGCAAGTTACCCAAATCTCTTGCGTTTCGTCTGAAAATATTATAGAATCTAATGGAACGAAAAGATATAGACAAGATGGAACAAAATATGCACAAAATCAAAGAGTTTGTAATTTTTTGATAGAACATTTCTCAAATCACTGTAAAATCTCTGAAGATGAGGAGGACGCAGGGATGTATTTTAACTCAGGATATTTGAACAACTCCCGTTTGGATTTCAAAGATTACTCAAAGCCGCTGGTCGTAGGCAGCTGCGGCACTTATCGCTTGAAAAAACGCCCTAAGCTACCTACTTTTTGGGCAAAGGGTCGCAGAGACTATCAAATCCTCTATGTGGCATCTGGTAAAGCACACTTCTGGTTCGATGGTGTTGAGGAAGTGGTGACTTCTGGACACATGGTGCTTTATCAGCCGACAGAAATCCAGAAGTATGTCTACTATGTAGAAGATCACCCAGAGGTGTTCTGGATTCACTTTACAGGATATGATGTCAAAAACATCCTGAACTATCACGGAATACCCTTGGACAAGCACGTTTTTTACAGCGGCACACTGCCGGACTACAAAATGCTGTTCCGAAAGATCATCCGGGAACTGCAACAATGTGAATATGGCTATGAAGACTATATTGCTTCTCTCTTCAACATCATTCTGCTTTTAGTAAGCAGGCAACAGCAGGAAAGCGAGAAAACAACTACAAGCATCCCCGAAGAAATCGAAGCCGCCGCTGCCTACTTTAACGAGAATTATAATACAAAGGTCAGTGTGGACGATTACGCAGAATCGCTGCATATCAGTACGAACTGGTTTATCCGTAATTTTAAGCTGTACATGAAAATAAGCCCTGCACAATACATCCTGTCCCTTCGGATGGTAAATGCACAAAGCTTATTGGAGAACACCGAATACAATATTGGAGAAATTGCAGAGATCGTAGGGTATGATAACCCACTCTATTTTAGCCGGGTATTCAAGAAAGAGTATGGTGTCAGTCCGGCACAGTACCGAAAGAATCTGGAAGAATCTACTGAAAAATGAGAAAGATTCCTTATAAATAAGGAGAGTAGAACCATGCCGATAAAAAATGCGATCCACAGCCAACAAGTCTACGACCCAACGGATGAATCCATCATGGCAGAGCAGGAACTTTGCATGGAGCGGCTGTATGCTTATAATCATACCCGCCCTTCCGAACACGCAAAACGGGCGAAGCTTTTGAAAGAAATGCTTGCAGAGTGCGGCGCAGGCTGCTGGATCGAGCCGCCGTTTCACGCCAATTGGGGCGGAAAGCACGTTCACTTGAGCGATTATGTCTATGCCAACTTCGGGTTGACCTGCGTGGATGATACCCATATCTACATCGGGGAGCATACCATGATCGGCCCGAACTGTGTCCTTGCGACCGCAAACCACCCGATCCTGCCGGAACTGCGTGAGAAAGCATACCAGTACAATCTGCCCATCCGCATTGGACGCAACTGCTGGCTGGGTGCTGGCGTGATCGTGGTGCCGGGTGTTACAATTGGGGATAATACGGTGATCGGTACGGGAAGCGTTGTGACAAAGGACATCCCTGCTAATGTAGTGGCGGTAGGAAACCCATGCCGTGTACTGCGCTCCATCAGCGAACGCGACAAAGAGTATTTCTATCGGGATCGAAAAATCAACTGGGGAAACTTGTGATTTTAACGAACGATTCATTTTAGGCTGCAATAAACCGCAAACTAAAAAGGTGTCGATGACTTTTATGAGATATAAAGTCATCGACATCTTTTTTGTGAGCTGACCTCATTTGGCTTTGACCACAATGCAGGCGATTTTATGTTGCGATAAAAAAGCGGGCAGCCGTTTTGTAGCTGCCCGCCGGGGGATATAGAATGCATTATTTGTCCTGAAACCAAGAAGCCGAGTTACAGAATATACTCCATCTGCCGTTCCTTGGTTTTCATGCCCATTTTTTCATAAAAGTGCTCTGCCGAAGTGTTCCCCGCCCAGACGTTCAGGGTCACCTCGTAGCAACCCAGCGCTTTTGCCTGCTGCTTTACATATTCAAACAGGCTTTCCCCGATGTGTTGCCCGCGCGCCTGCTTGTCAATGCAAAGGTCATCAATGAACAGTGACTTGAAGGGCACCATATTGGTGGAAAAAGGCTGCTCCTTCAGCTGACAGAAGGCATAGCCCATGCACACATCCTCCTCGTTCACGGCAACGTAGATGGGCTTGTCCTCCTGCTTCAAAAGCTCTGCTAACTCGCAGACAGTGTATTTTGTGGTACCGGGAATAAAAATATCCGGGCGTATCTCTGCGTGGATCTGCAGCACCTGTCCCAGCAGTGCAAGCAGTCTGGAAATGTCTTTTTCTTCGGCTTTACGAATGTTCATTTGTACTTTGCTCCTTTTCATTTTTGCCTCTACATTTCCAGTATACCACACCGGGCGGCACCGGAAAAGAGAAAATGCAACCCGTTGATTGCAAAAACGTGAGCGGTCGTTCTGGCCACTCGCGTTTTTATATGTTGGACAGGCTGCTTACACGAGATACGGGTCCAGCAGAGCGTCCACTTCTTTTTTGCGCTTAGGGGAGGGCTTTTTCACGGCACAGCCACGGCAGACCACCAGTTCCAGATGTTGCAAAGCCCGCAGATCCTCCAGCGGGTTTTCGCGCGTTACGATAAAGTCTGCGCTTTTGCCGGGCGCGATAGAGCCAGTCACATCGCCGATGCCCGCCAGCTGCGCGTTGCGCAGGGTGGCCGTGTAGAGGGCAAAACGGTTGCTCACACCGCAGTATTTGTGGAAGTAGCACAACTCCCGCCAGAAATCGTACTGAGTAATGTAGGGGCAGCCTACATCGTTGCCCAAGCCCACCGGGATGCCGTTTGCCAGCGCGGTCTTGGCGCTCTCGACTACGCCGTCAAAGACGATCTTTCCGTTGTACTGGTCTTTTTCTGATGCGCCCGAAACGGCGGTGTCAAACAGCGCATAGGGCAGTGCGGGGGAGATGGTCGTGCACAGAAATGCGCCCCGCTCCTTGTACAGACGAACCGTCTCCTCGTCCATTTTTGCGCCGTGCTCAATGGAGTCCACGCCGTTTTCCAGCGCAGCCTTCACGCCCGCAAGGGATTCGGTGTGGGCGGCAACAGTGTAGCCCAGCTTGTGGGCTGCATCGCAGACGGCTTTGATCATCTCCGGCGGCATCTTCATCTCGCCGGGTGTGCCCTTTTCGGTGGCGTCCAGCACGCCGCCGGTGATCATCAGCTTGACAAGGTCTACCTTCTGTTCGCTGGCCTTTTTCAGCTGTGCCAGAGCCTCGGCGTTGTTGTGTGCCGCTACCGCCACCGAGCCTGCCATGTGCCCGCCCGGCACCGAGATGCCCTCGTTGGCGGCCAGAATGCGGGGTGCCAGCACCTTTCCGGCGGCGCTGTCGTCCCGGCAGCGGGTGTCAAAGTCCGCAATGCCGCCCACGGTGCGCACGGTGGTCACGCCGCCCAGCAGTTCCAGCTTGGCATAGCTGCATACCAGCCGGTATGCGATGGCGCGGGTCAGCCTGTTGCTCAGGATCTTGCGTACCAGCGCCGCATTGTCCCGGGGCTTTGCGCTGGGTTTGCCGTTGCCCGCCAGATGGACGTGCAGGTTGATGAGTCCCGGGCACAGATACCCGCCGTGCAGGTCGATGACCTCGTAGCCGTCAAGGCTTACACTCGCATCTGCAATGGCGGTGATCTTATCGTTCTCGGTCAGCAGCACCTTGCCCCGTACCGGCTCCATCTGCTCGGTGCCGTCCAGAAGGATGCCGTTTGTGTATGCGCGCTTCATGTGTTCCATCCTCTTTCCGTTGTATTTTTAGAGTGCAGACTGCCTTATCCGTCCAATTTCTCCTGCGCCCGGTATTGCAGCGCCTCCAGCAGAGAATCCTCGTCCAGCAGGGTCTTGCCCGCAAGGTCAGCCACGGTGCGGGCGACCCGCAAAATGCGGTCATGCGCCCGAGCGGAAAGTCCCAGTGCATCGTAGGAACTGCGCAGCAGCTGCTCGGCACCGGGGGTCATGCGGCAGATGCGCCGCACCTGTCCGGCGTTCAGCTGGGCGTTGCAGTGCACTCCCTTAAAGCCCGGCGCAGCATAGCGCTTGGCCTGAATGGCGCGGGCGGCCAGCACCTGTTTGCGTAACTCGGCGCTGCTCTCGGAGGGCGCGGCGGTGTGCAGCTCGTCAAAGGCGATGGGGTCCATCTCCACGCACAGGTCGATGCGGTCCAAAAGCGGGCCGGACACCCGGCTGCGGTACTGCCGCACCGCACTGGGCGAGCAGGTGCAGGCGCGGGTGGGGTGGCCGTAGTAGCCGCATTTGCAGGGGTTCATGGCGGCTACCAACTGAAAGTGGCTGGGGTAGGTGGCGCTTCCGGCGGCGCGGCTCACGGTAATCTGGCCGTCCTCCAGCGGCTGGCGCAGCACCTCTAAGCTCTCGCGGGAAAACTCCGGCAGTTCGTCCAAAAACAGCACGCCGCAGTTGGCCAGACTGCACTCGCCCGGGCGGAATTGCGCTCCGCCGCCGGCAAGGGCGGCAGCGCTGGCCGAGTGGTGCGGGCTGCGGAAGGGGCGGGCAGAGATCAGCCCGCGTCCCTGCGGCAGCTGCCCGGCAATGGAGTAGATCTTGGTCGTCTCCACCGCCTCCTCCCGGGTCAGGGGCGGCAGGATGCCCGGCAGGCGCTTTGCCAGCATGGATTTGCCGGTGCCGGGCGCACCCGTTAAAAGTACGTTGTGCCCGCCTGCGGCTGCAATGACCATGGCACGCCGCGCCAGCGACTGCCCCATCACGTCCGCAAAATCCGGCACCTGCTGCCATGCGTCCTCCGGGTCAAAGGGGACGGCGGCGGCAGGGGAGAGGGGACGGATACCCTTCAGCGCCTCCACAACCTCCCGGGCGGTGTGGGCGGGATAGACGGTCATGGTGTCGGCACAGGCCTCGGCTGCCTCGGCGGCGTTCTCTGCCGGGACGTACAGCGCCCGGATGCCGTGCTCGGCAGCGGCAAGCGCCATGGGCAGCACGCCGGACACCGGGCGCAGACTGCCGTCCAGTGCAAGCTCGCCCAGAAAGGCAGCATCGGCAGGTACTTCTTCCAGCTGTCCGCTGGCGGTCAGCAGCGCCAGAAGCAGCGGCAGGTCGTACACCGGGCCGGTTTTGCGCACATCGGCGGGGGCAAGGTTGATGGTGATGCGCCGGTCCGGAAAGCGGAAGCCAAGGTTTTTGATGGCGGCGCGCACCCGGTCGGCGCTTTCCCGCACGGCAGAGTCCGGCAGGCCGACGATGGAAAACGCGGGCAGCCCGCCGGAAACATCGGCTTCCACCGCAACGGCAAAGCCGCGCAGCCCGTTCAGGCCAAAGCTGTTGGTCACAGAATACATGGTGTCCCTCCCTGCATGGCGCATGGTTTGTCAAAAATGCTAAAAGTGGAAAATAATGGATATATTTGCCATGTTTCGACAGTTTTTTCTGTTTGAAATCATTATAGTAAAGTACAGGAAAGTTGTCAATGCAGCAGAAAGGAGAACGAGAGATCATGACAAATGGGGAATGTTGCCGCTATATCCGTACCTATTCAGAACTGGAGGGCTTGCAGCACGCCTGTACGCTGGTGTACTGCGCCGCTGCCACCCCGCAGGGGGTGCTGGCACAGTTGCGCCGGGAGCAGGGCGGCAAGGTGCGCAGCAGCACGGTGCTTGCCCCGGCGGACAGCTTTGGCCGGGTGATGCGGCTGCTGCGCTACCTGTGTGAAAACGGCGTGGGGCCGGAGCAGTGGCTGGAGGTGCTGGAGGATGTACACCAGCCCTACCAGCTGCTGGATACTTCGAAAAACGCAATAAATATAGCAGAAGAACCGGTTTTTTGTGGCATTTGTCGGTTTTAAGGGCACAAACTTCGGCCATTTTACGCAATTGACATAAGCGGAGCAAGAGTTTATAGTATAAGTAGGTTTATACAAACCATTTCGATCCGGGGAAAAAGATTTTAAACAAAGGTAAGGTGTACAAGATGTATCTGGATGAATATAAGCGCTGGCTGGCAGCGGATCTGGAAGATGCAGACCTGAAGCCGGAGCTGGCAAAGGTCGAAGGCGATGACGATGAGATCAAGGATCGCTTTGCTGTGGCGCTGAAGTTTGGTACCGCAGGTCTGCGCGGCGTGCTGGGTGCCGGTACCAACCGCATGAACATCTACGTTGTCCGTCAGGCAACGCAGGGTCTGGCAAACTGGGTGCTGACCCAGGGCGGTACCCAGACCGTGGCGATTAGCTACGACAGCCGCCTGAAGAGCGATGTCTTTGCCAAGACCGCCGCAGGCGTTCTGGCAGCCAACGGCATCAAAGTGCGCATCTATGATGCCCTGATGCCTGTGCCTGCCCTGAGTTTTGCTACCCGTTACTATAACTGCAACGCCGGTATCATGGTCACCGCTTCCCACAACCCTGCCAAGTACAACGGCTACAAGGCCTACGGCCCGGACGGCTGCCAGATGACCGATGACGCCGCCGCCATCGTCTACGACGAGATCCAGAAGACCGATGTGCTCACCGGCGCAAAGTACATCTCCTTCGCCGAGGGCGTGGAGAACGGCATGATCCGCTTTGTGGGCGATGACTGCAAAAAGGCTCTGTACGATGCCATTGAAGCACGTCAGGTGCGCCCGGGTCTGTGCAAGACTGCCGGTCTGAAGCTGGTGTACAGCCCGCTGAACGGCTCCGGCCTTGTGCCCGTGACCCATGTGCTCAATGATATGGGCATCACTGATATCACCATCGTGCCCGAGCAGGAGTACCCCAACGGCTACTTCACCACCTGCTCCTACCCCAACCCCGAGATCTTCGAGGCTTTGAAGCTGGGTCTGGAGCTGGCCACCAAGACCGGTGCCGACCTGATGCTGGCTACCGACCCCGACGCCGACCGCGTGGGTATCGCCATGAAGTGCCCGGACGGCAGCTATGAGCTGGTGTCCGGCAACGAGATGGGCGTTCTGCTGCTGGATTACATCTGCGCAGGCCGTATCGAGAAGGGCACCATGCCCAAGAACCCCGTGGCAGTCAAGTCCATCGTGTCCACCCCGCTGGCAGACGCTGTGGCAAAGCATTACGGCGTGGAGATGCGCAATGTGCTGACCGGCTTCAAGTGGATCGGTGACCAGATTGCCAACCTCGAGGCTGCCGGTGAGGTCGACCGCTTCATCTTCGGCTTTGAGGAGAGCTACGGCTATCTGGCTGGCCCCTACGTCCGCGATAAGGACGCCGTCATCGGCTCCATGCTCATCTGCGAGATGGCTGCTTACTACCGCAGCATCGGTTCCTCCATCAAGCAGCGTCTGGAAGAGATCTACGCCCAGTACGGCCGCTACCTGAACAAGGTGGACAGCTTCGAGTTCCCCGGCCTGACCGGCATGGAGAAGATGGCTTCTATCATGCAGAAGCTGCGCGACCAGCCCCCTGTGGAGCTGGCTGGCCATAAGGTGGTCAAGGTGACCGACTACAAGAAGCCGGAAGAGACCGGCCTGCCCGCTGCCAACGTGCTGATCTACACGCTGGAAAACGGCGCTACCGTGGTGGTGCGTCCCTCCGGCACCGAGCCGAAAATCAAGACCTACTTCACCACGCTGGGCAAGGATCTGGCCGAGGCGCAGGCACAGAAGGATGCTCTGGCTGCCGCCATTGAGCCCATCCTGAAGTAAAAACATTTCAAAGCATCTGTGGGGCTGCTGCACGTTTTGTGCAGCAGCCCTTTTTTGCGTTCAGCAGATAGTTGACCGGAGCAAAAGCCTTATGGAGGTGTACCGTCACCGCGAAAAGCCGTCCCCTTGGGGAAGGTGGCTGCGAACGTAGTGAGCAGACGGAAGGGGTCAGCGCCTGAGGGGGCGAAAGCGCACACTCTGGGTGACTGTCCTTTCAGGACAGACCGCAGGGCTTTATGCAGCAAGGATGCACTTTTGCTGTGTAAAATCGGTTGAAGTTTGCGCTGTGATACGCTATAATAAAACATGGTTTATTATAAGCAGCTGTGGGCGTACAGCGCGGCACAGCGGCAGGGTAGGTGGAAGAGATGGAAAAAACTGTATCGGCAGTACTGGTGGCGGCGGGCAGCTCGACCCGCATGGGTTTTGATAAGCTCAGCTTTGATCTGGGAGGCGAAACGGTGCTGCACCGCAGTATTCGCGCCTTTGCCCAGTGTCCGCAGATCACCGAGCTTGTGCTGGTGGCGGGCAAAAATCGGGAGTTTGTGGCGCAGCAGGCGGCGGACTGCCCGAAGCCTGTGCTGATCGTAGCGGGCGGGGCTACCCGCGCCGAGAGCGCAAAAAACGGCGTGCTGGCTGCGCACGGAGAGCTGGTGGCAGTGCACGATGCTGCCCGCCCCTTTGTGAGTGCAGTGGTCATTACAGCGGCGCTGGAAGCTGCCGCCCGGTGCGGCGCAGCAGCCCCCGCGGTGCCGGTGAAGGATACCATCAAGGCCGCTGCCCGTGGCGATGGCAAAACCGTGCCCCCGGACTGCGCGGTATGCGCCACCCCGGACCGCAGCACCCTGTATGCGGTGCAGACCCCACAGTGTTTTGACCGTGCAGCGTACCTTGCAGCGCTGGAAGAACTGGACGAGACCCGCGCCCGCCTTGTTACCGATGATTGCAGCCTGTTTGAGCTGACCGGACGCCCGGTGCAGCTGACGCAGGGCGACTATGCAAACCTGAAGATCACCACCCGGGAGGATCTGCCCCGCCCGGCACAGAGGAAGGAAACGGAAATGCGTATTGGACACGGCTATGATGTACATCGTTTGGTAGAGCAGCGCAAGCTGATCCTTGGCGGGGTGGAGATCCCCTTTGAAAAAGGCCTGCTGGGGCATTCGGATGCAGACGTGCTGACCCATGCGGTGATGGATGCCGTGCTGGGCGCAGCGGCGCTGGGGGATATCGGCCAGCATTTCCCGGACAATGACCCGGAGTACGCCGGTGCCGACAGTCTGAAGCTGGCCCGCCGCGTGGCGCAAATCCTCAAGGAGCATGGCTGGCGCATTGAGAACATCGATGCCACCCTGCTGTGCCAGCGCCCCAAGCTTGCACCCCATATCCCGGCCATGCGTGCCAATCTGGCGGCGGCTTTCGGCCTGCCGGTAGAGGCGGTAAGCGTAAAGGCCACCACGGAGGAGCATCTGGGCTTTACCGGCGAGGGACTGGGCATTGCTGCCCACGCCGTCGCCCTGATCGAAGCTGTGTAAGGGGGCACACACGCATGACACTGAATGCGATCATCGCCAATTTTCAGACCTTCAAGATCGTTGATCTGCTGGATATCATCATCATCGCGTTCCTGATCTACCAGCTGCTGGGCATCATCAACCGCACCCGCGCCGGGCAGCTGGCCAAGGGTGCGCTGCTGGTCATGGTCGTGTATCTGGTAGCCAACACCCTGAATATGCGCACCGTTACCTGGCTGCTCAACTCTCTGCTGCAGGTCGGTCTGCTCACCCTTGTGGTGCTGTTCCAGCCCGAAATCCGCCGCGCACTGGAGCGCATGGGTCAGACCGACCAATGGGCTTCCAAGCTGTTCAACGTAAAGGGACGCTACAACGACCCCAGTCTCAAGGGCGCATGGCGCAGCGCCATCATTGCCATCTGCGATGCAGCCGAGCGCTTTTCTGAGACCAAGACCGGTGCCCTCATCGTGCTGGAGCGTCACACCAACCTTTCCGAGATCGTGCGCACCGGCACCCCGGTGAACAGCGCGGTCAATCTGGAGGTGCTGGGCACCATCTTCTACGAGGGCACCCCCCTGCATGACGGTGCCGCTATCATCGAAAACGGCCGCATCAAGGCGGCGGGCTGCGTGCTGCCCCTTTCCAACAATCTGGATCTGGGCAAGGATATGGGCACCCGCCACCGCGCCTGTCTTGGTATTGCGGAAAACTCCGACGCTATCGCCATTGTGGTCAGCGAGGAGACCGGCATCATCTCCATGGCCAAAAATGGTGTGCTGATCCGTCATTTTGATCGCCAGAGCCTGTATACCCGCCTCATCGACGAGATGATCCCCAAGGAGTCTACGGTGGAAAAGAACACCGCCGACAGCTGGGTGGAGCAGGCGAAAAAGCTGTGGAACTGGATCAGCCAGAAGGGGGAGGACGAGCAGCAATGAGCAACCAGCCGAACAAGACGAATGGCGCAAAGCCTGCCGTCCGCAAAAAGAAAAATCTTCTGGATGACCGCCGCGTCCGGCTGGCACTGTCCGTGCTGGGTGCCATCGTTGCATGGATGGTGGTCACCATCATCGTTCAACCCGGCACCACCAACACCATTTATAATGTGCCGGTGGATTACACCTACGATTCCGCCGCCTATACCTCTCGGGGCCTGAGCATCGTCAGCGCCGAGGACAAGACCGTGAACCTGAAGCTTTCCGGCGATGGCTACACCATTGGCGGGCTCAGCGCCTCGGACTTTGTGGTCTACCCGGACTGGTCTAGCGTGCGCGACAGTGGCGAAAAGACCCTGCGGCTGCTGGTGCGCGGTGCAAACGGCCTGCTCAACGGCGTGACCGTGACCATGGAAGGCAACGACAACACGGTGGATGTGGTGTTTGACGTGGTGGAGGAAAAGACCCTGCCCGTTACCGCTACCACCAACTATCTGCGCATTGCAGACGGCTATATCCTTTACAGCACCGAGGTCTCCAAGGAGACCGTCACCCTGTCCGGCCCCAGCAGCGAGCTGAGCAAGGTGGCTACCTGCACCGCCGAGGCATCTTACAGCAGCGAACTGACCGAGTCGGTCACGCTGAACACCCCTCTGCGCTTCTACACCAGCGGCGGCAAAGAGGTCAAGTTCCAGTACACCACGCTGGAAGAAAGCAATGTGGACGTGACGCTGCAAGTGTACAAGACGGCGACCCTGCCGGTGAAGGTGAATTTTATCAACGCGCCGCGCGGGTTCGATAACTCGGTGCTGAGCTATGCCCTCAGCTGCAAGCAGCTCAAGGTAGCGGGCCCGGCAGAAAAGATCGATGCACTATCCACCTTGTCCATCGGCACCATCGACCTTTCCACATTCAGTCTGAACAAGGTGTACGAGATGCCCATCGAGCTGCCGACAGATATCTATCTGCTGGACAATATCTCCACCATCACGGTCAGCTTTGACTGCTCCGGGCTGGAGACCAAGACCATGAACCTGCCCTCCAGCTGTGTGCAGGTGGTCAATCTGCCCGCCACCTATCAGCTGACGGTGGAGACCGAGCGGCTGATGAACGTGATCCTCTGCGGCCCCAAGGGTGCTATGGAGACTTTGACCCCCGAGCAGGTGGTCATTGAGATCGACGCCGAGGACTTTGCCGTGGCTACCGGCCAGCAGAACATTGCCTGCCGGCTGTATGTACCCTCCAACGGCAAGATCTTTGCACTGGGCAGCTATGTGCTGCAATGCCGCATTGAAAGCAACTAAATTTAAAGGAAAACACAACAAATGATTCTGGTTCGCAACATCCGTCTGCCCCTCTCTGCCGCAGAGCCGCAGGCATTTGAAAAGGCGCTGCACACCCTGCGGGTGCCCCGCAGCAAGGTAGAGCACACCGGCGTGGCAAAGCTTTCGGTGGATGCCCGCCACGGCCAGCCCAAGCTGGTATATACCGTGGCGGTCACCCTCAAGCAGCCCGGAGAAGAGGCCGCCCTTGCAGCCCGCTGCCCGGACGCTGTCCTGCACCGCCGGGTAGACTTTACCCTGCACGTTGGCACCCAGCCGCTTGTGCACCGCCCTGTGGTGTGCGGACTGGGCCCGGCGGGGCTGTTTGCGGCCCTGCTGCTGGCACGGCAGGGCTACCGCCCCATCGTGCTGGAGCGCGGCCCTGCGCTGGATGCCCGTGTGCAGGCGGTGGAGCACTTTTCCGCCACCGGTCAGCTGGACCCCAACGCCAACATCCAGTTCGGCGAGGGCGGCGCGGGCACCTTCTCGGATGGCAAGCTGACCACCCGCATCGGGGATGAACTGTGTGATTTTGTCACCGAGGTGTTTTTGCAGCACGGTGCCCCGGCAGAGATCGCATGGAAGCAAAAGCCCCATGTGGGCACCGACCTGCTGCGCGGCGTCATCACCTCCATCCGCAGGGAGATCGAGTCTCTGGGCGGCGAGGTGCACTTCAACACCGCGCTCACCGGGCTGGAGCGCAAAAACGGCCGGCTTGTGGGCATCACTACTACAAATGGCAGCTTTGCCTGCGAGACGCTGGTGTTTGCAGTGGGACACTCGGCACGGGATACCTTCAGTATGCTGATGGACAGCGGCCTTGTGCTGGAGTGCAAGCCTTTCAGCGTGGGTTTCCGCGCCGAGCACCTGCAAACCGAGATCGAAAAAAGCCTTTACCACGAAGCCGCCGGGCATCCGGCGCTGCCCCGGGGCGAGTACCAGCTCTCCCAGCACGTTGGCGAGAGGTGCGTATACACCTTCTGTATGTGCCCCGGCGGTCAGGTGGTGGCTTCCGCCAGTGAGGAAGAGCGCGTTGTGACCAACGGCATGAGCTACCATGCCCGCAGCGGCAAAAACGCCAACGCGGCGGTGGTAGTCAGCGTAGGCGGGGCGGATTTTGCCAACGACCCCCGCCGCGCCATCGCTTTTCAGCGGGAGCTGGAAGCAAAAGCCTACGCCGCTGGCCGTGCCGCCGGGGCTTACGCCGCCCCGGCAGAGAATGTGCAAAGCTTTCTGGAAGGGCGCGGGCAGCTGCGCATCGGCAGCGTGCAGCCTACCTACGACCGCGGCGTGACTGCCGCAGACCTGGGCGCACTGCTGCCCGGGGAGCTGGCGGACACCCTGCGGGCGGGTCTGCGCGCCTACGAGCGCAAGATCGCGGGCTACACCGCGCCGGACGCCATCCTCACCGGCCTTGAGACCCGCACCAGCAGCCCGGTACGGCTCAAGCGGGAAGAGGACTTTGTGTGCACCCAGCTGGCAGGGCTTTACCCCTGCGGCGAGGGTGCGGGATATGCGGGCGGCATTATGAGCGCCGCCGTGGATGGCCTGCGGGTGGCACGCGCCATCATCAGCCGGTATGCACCGGCAGAAGGGTGAGAAAATTTAAATGTACGATCGTGAAAACGATAACCGAAATAACGAAGGCCGGCAGGTACAGCAGGAGCTGGAAGACCAGCTGCGCGCCTTTGGCGACACCATGACCGATGCCTTTGCCCACGGCTTTGAGGGCAGGGGCATGGACATCGGCGACCGGGCGTGGGATGTGGGCAAGGCAGCCGTCCATGCAGCCAACTACGGCATCGGGGAGGCGGCAAAAGCTTTCCGGCAGGGACGCAGAGGCTATCCCTACGGGGATGCAAAACAGCCTTTCCGCGAAGGTGCTGCGGATGCCGACCCCGCCGGGATGCCCGGCTGGTTCCGGCAGATTTTTGCAAAGCCGGAGCCGACCCCGGTGGAAAGTATCCGTATCAGCGCAAAAAAACGCCATAGCGCAGGCTACACCCTGCTGGCTGTGGGCATCGCCTTTGCGGTGATCTTCGGGCTGGGGACGCTGGGCTGCCTCATCGGGCTGGGCACTATTTCGCCGGCTGCTTTGGGTGACGTTGTAGTGTCGGCTACTGAGGGCGGCGGCATCCTGATGACGGGCACGGACTACGTTATGAACACCGCCTACAACGTGCTGGGCATCGTCAGCAGCGTGCTGGGCCTTGCCACGGCGGGCTTTGGCTGGATGACGGCCTGTGGTGCAGCCCGGATGAAGGCGGGCAGACAGATGGGCCAGTTTGCCGACTACGCCGACAGCGTGGACTACCATAAGGGCCTGCCTGTTTCGATGCTGGCCGACCTGACCCACCAGAAACCGAAAAAAGTGCACAAGCGGCTGCAAAAATACATCCACAAAGGCTGGCTGAATGCATGGCTGGACGATGAGACCGAGACGCTCTACCTGACGGCAGAGGACTACCGCGCCGCCAAGGAGAAAGCCGCCGCTGCCGCCGTGCCGCCGCAGCCGGAACAGCCAGAGAGCGGCGCTGTTCCGCTCAGTCTGGATACCGCCCGCCGCTTTGCCGCTGTGCTGGAAAAAGAGCAGCAGCTCATGCAGGATGCGCAGGCACGGGAAGAGCTGGTGGCGATGCACAAGACCACTACCGCCATCTGCGACTGGCTGGAAGCACACCCGGAAAGCCAGCCCAAGACCCGCCGCTTTGCGGAATATTATATCCCCACCACCCTCAAGCTGCTGCACACCTATAACGACGTGCAGGGGCAGCAGGGCGAAAACGCCGAGACCATCCGCCGGGATATCGCAGGCATCCTGCATACCTTGAATCAGGCGTATGAGAACCTGTACAAC
Organism: Faecalibacterium prausnitzii; assembly: GCF_003324185.1. Lineage (GTDB taxonomy): Bacteria > Bacillota > Clostridia > Oscillospirales > Ruminococcaceae > Faecalibacterium > Faecalibacterium prausnitzii. The sequence continues at coordinate 148,040 of NZ_PXUP01000004.1, read as the reverse complement.
AATCTGCTTTCGGACGTAGCCATGGATATTTCTTCCGAGATCGCCGCTTTGCAGGGAATGCTGGCCAACGACGGCCTGACCGGGAGGGAATTTGAATGACCTACCGCGCTTGGGAACAAAAACCGCTGGACCGCACCGCTGTGCGGGAACTGACCGCCGCCATTGCCGAGCAGGCAGCGGCACAGCTGGAAGAGCAGGCCATGGACGAAGCGCCGTGGTCAGACGAAAAATATAAGGCCGTGCTGGCTGCCCAGCAGAAGGAAAACGCCCTGCTGGCGGGCATCCTTGCCGCCCGGGGCATCACCGATCCCGCCGAAGCGCTGACCTTGCTGGCAGGGGAGGAGGAGCTTTCCGACCCCGCGCTGCTGACCGATATGGACGCCGCCTGTCAGCGCATCTGGCAGGCCATCGACAACGGCGAGACCATTGCAGTGTTCGGCGATTACGATGTGGACGGCGTGACCGCCACCGCCCTGCTGTACCAGCACCTCAAGGGCATGGGCGCAACTGTCAAGTGTATGCTGCCCAGCCGCGAGGGGGACGGCTACGGCCTTTCTAAAAACGCCATCCAGTCCATGCACAACAAGGGCTGCACCCTCATCGTGACGGTGGATAACGGCATCTCTGCCGTGGAGGAAGCCGACTTTGCGGCTTCGCTGGGCATGGATCTGATCATCACCGACCACCATCTGCCGCCGGAGACTTTGCCTAAGGCGGTGGCCGTGGTGGACCCCCGCCGGGAGGACGACCACAGCCCCTTCAAGGGTCTGTGCGGTGCGGGCGTAGCCTTCAAGCTCTGCGCCGCGCTGGACGGCTGTCCGCCGGAGGAAATGCTGGATTACTGCGGCGACCTTGCCGCTGTGGGCACGGTGGCGGACGTGATGCCGCTGGTAGGGGAGAACCGCACTCTAGTCAAAGCCGGTCTGCGGCAGCTGCAGCAGACCGACCGCCCCGGCTTTGGGGCACTTTTAGAGGAAGTCGGCCTTGCGGGCAAGCCCATCACCGCCGAGAACATCAGCTACGCCATCGCGCCCCGCATCAACGCGGCAGGCCGCATGGATAACGCCGTTACCGCTTTGCAGCTGGTGCTCTGCGAGGACCCGGACAGAGCCGAGGAGCTGGCGCACAAACTGAACGAGATCAATGCCCACCGGCAGGAGACCGAGCAGCAGATCTTCAAAGCTGCCGAAGAGCTGCTGGAACAGCAGCCCGAGCGGCTGGACGACCGCATCATGCTGCTGTGGGGACGGGACTGGCATCCCGGCGTCATCGGCATCGTGGCGTCCCGGCTGGTGGAACGCACCGGACGCCCGGTCATCGTGGTCACCATCGACGAGCACGGCGAGGGCAAGGGCAGCGGGCGCAGTGTGCAGGGCTTTAACCTGCACGCCTGCATCGGCTCCTGTGCCGACCTTCTGGTGCGCTACGGCGGTCACGCCATGGCGGCGGGACTTTCCGTCCGGGAAGAAAACCTGCCCCAGCTGCGCCGCCGCCTGAACGAGTGGGCTGCCCGGGAGTGCCCGGTGCTGCACACCCCGCCGCTTACCTGTGATGTGACCATCCATCTGGATCGTATCACGGTGGAATGCGTGCGGCATCTGGACCAGCTGGCACCCTACGGGGCGGAGAACCCCACCCCGGTGTTCCTGCTGCAAAGCGCCGTGGTGGACGGCGTATACCCGGTATCGGAGGGGCGGCACAGCCGCCTGCGGCTGCGGCAGGGCAATAGCTGCCTGTACGCCGTCTGGTTCGGGATGCCCGCCGAGCAGCTGCCCTACGCGCTGGGCGATGTGGTGGACGCAGCGCTGAACCTTTCGGTCTACGAGTCCGCCCGGGGCGCACAACTTTCCGGCCGCATCATCGACCTGCACCCGGCAGGGCTGGGCGCAGAGCTGGCGCGGCAGGCTGCACTGGTGCAGGCACTGCGCCGGGGCACCCCCCTGACCGATGAACAAAAGAAACAGATCGCCCCCGCACGCACGGATATCATTGCCGTGTACCGGGAATTGCAGTCCCGCCGCTGGCACGCCGAGGATCTGCAGCCCCTGTGCGCAAAGCTGGGCGAGGAGCAGACCGGCAAAACGCTGGTGGCAGTTGCCGCCTTGGAACAGGTGGGGCTGATCACCGCAGCGGAAAAAGGCGGGGCAAAGTTCTGGGAGCTGGTGCCGACAGCAGGCAAAAAGAACCTTGGCGATGCCCCCATCCTGAAATGTCTGGAGGAACTATAAATGCCTGAGGGAAAGAAAAATACTGCCCCGGTCCCGGCTCCGGTACGGGACGAGGACGGCTACTCTGCCAAGACCCATCTGCACCAGCCGGTGCAGGAGACCGCCACCGTAGCCGCTACGGCACTGCTGGCAGACGCACCGGAGGGGGCGCTGCCCTCTGAGGTGCGCCCGGAGATCGTAACGTGGAAAAAGCTGTGCGAGGCCATTCAGGCCAGCGGCAAAGCCTACAATATGGAGATGATCCAAAAGGCCTACGAACTGGCCAACAACGCCCACAACGGCGTGTGCCGCCGCAGCGGCGAGCCCTATATCTGCCATCCGCTGGCAGTCGCCCGGCTGGTGCTGGATCTGGGCATGGACTCCGAGAGCATCGCCGCCGCCCTACTGCATGACGTAGTGGAGGATACCCCCACCACGCTGGACGACCTGAAAGCCGCCTTTGGCGAGGAAGTGGCCCTGCTGGTGGACGGCGTGACCAAGCTGACCAAGATCCAGTTCTCCAATATTGAAGAATTGCAGGCCGAGAACCTGCGCAAGATGCTGCTGGCTATGAGCCGGGACGTGCGCGTGATGATCATCAAGCTGTGCGACCGGCTGCACAATATGCGCACCGGCGATGCATGGCCGGAGCAGAAGCGCCGCGATAAGGCTCGCGAAACCATGGAGGTGTACGCCCCCATCGCCAACCGCCTTGGCATTTTGAACGTCAAGGAGGAGCTGGAGGATCGCAGCCTGCATTATCTGGACCCTGTGGGCTATTCCGAGATCAGCCGAATGCTCAGCGAGCGCGCCGGTGAGGAGTTTTTGATCAAGGTGTCCGGCGTCATTGAGCGCCGTCTGGTGGAAAGCGGCATCGAGGGTGCCACCATCAAGCGCCGGGTCAAGAGCATTTACGGCATCTACCGCAAGACCATCATGCAGAATAAGTCCTTCGACGAGATCTACGATATCTATGCGGTCCGGGTCATTCTGGATTCTCTGGCCGAGTGTTACAGCACCCTTGGCCTCATCCATGATATGTACCACCCGCTGCCCAACCGCTTTAAGGACTATATCTCCACCCCCAAGCCCAACGGCTACCAGAGCCTGCACACCACCGTCATCGGGCACGAGGGCATTCCCTTTGAGGTGCAGATCCGCACCCGCAAAATGGACGAGCAGGCCGAGTACGGCGTTGCCGCCCACTGGAAGTACAAGGAGGGCCGCGAAGGCCACGATAAGCTGGACGACCGTCTGGCATGGGTCAGCCAGCTGCTGGAAAACCAGCGCCTGAGCGAGGATTCCGGCAACCTGCTCCACGATCTGAAGAGCGACCTTTTGCCGGAAGAGGTGTTCGCCTTTACCCCCAAGGGTGATGTCATCAACCTGCCCACCGGTGCTACCTGCATCGACTTTGCCTACGCCATCCATTCGGCGGTGGGTAACCGCATGGTGGGCTGCAAGGTGAATAACCGTATGGTGCCCATCGACCATGTGGTGGCTACCGGCGAGATCATTGAGGTGCTGCTGGGCCCGGCAGATAAGGGCCCAAGCCGCGACTGGCTCAAGATCGTGCGCACCAGCGAAGCCAAGAGCAAGATCCGCAACTGGTTCAAGAAGATGCGCCGGGAAGAGAATATCCAGCAGGGACGGGACGCCTTGTCCAAGGAGCTGCGCCGGGAGATGATCATCATCCCGGACGACCAGCTGGATGCCTTTATCGACGGTTGCTCCCGCCGGATGCGCCAGAACAACGCGGAGGAGCTGTACGCCGCCATCGGCTACGGCGGCATGACCATTGCCAACTGCCTGCCCAAACTCAAGGAAGAGTGGCAGAAGCTCAAGGCTGCCGAGGCCGAGGAGAATAAGTCGGTGGAGGATCTGCCCAAGGTAGACCTGAGCCGCGTGCACGCCACCGACGGCGTGGTGGTGGAGGGCTTTGATAACACCCCCATCAAGTTTGCCAAGTGCTGCAGCCCGCTGCCCGGCGACCCCATCGTGGGCTTTATCACCCGCGGCTTCGGCGTTTCCATCCACAAGCAGACCTGTGCCAACGTCGTTGCCAGCATGAAAGACCCCTCCAACGCTCCCCGCTGGGTCAAGGCCTACTGGGCAGACAGCGTCAAGGACAGCTACAAGGCCGGGCTGGAGATCATTGCCCTGAACCGCAACGAGCTGCTGCAGGACGTGCTCAGCGCACTGGCCGATATCCGGGTGCCCATCTATGCCATGAACGCCCGTCAGGTAGAAAACAACTGCGCCGTGGTCAGCCTGACCATCGGCATCAACAATACCGAGCACCTCAACCGTGTGGTGGCGCGCCTTTCCAAGGTGCGGGACGTGCTCAAGGTGACAAGGAGTTAACGCAATGCGAGCAGTTATTCAGGCCGTATCCTCCGCCAGTGTGCGGGTGGAAGGCGGCGAACCCCGCGCTATCGGGCCGGGAATCATGATCCTGCTGGGGGTCAAGGATACCGACACGCTGGACATCGTGCCAAAGCTTGCCGATAAATGCGCGGGTCTGCGCATTTTCCCGGATGCCGAGGGCAAGCTGAACCTGAGTGCCCGGGATCTGGGCTATTCCGCGCTGGTGGTCAGCCAGTTCACCCTTTACGGCGATACCAAAAAGGGCTACCGTCCCAGCTTTATCAAGGCAGCAAAACCGCCCCTCTCGGTGGATGCCTATGAGCTGTTCCTTGCCGAGATGGCGAAGCACGGCCTCAAGGACGTGCAGCACGGCGAGTTCGGTGCCCATATGCAGGTGTCGCTGGTGAACGAGGGCCCCTGCACCATCATCATTGATACCGACGAGTGGAAAAAGAAGGAGTAACGATGCAAGGTTTTCACATTCCTGCGGCACCGCCGCTGTATACCAACACCTTTCTGCTCATCTCCGATGCAGGCCATGCCGTGGTCATCGACCCGGCGGCAGAGGTGCACAGCTACGACGAAATTTTAAAGCAGCACAACGCCACCCTTACCACTATCCTGTGCACCCACGGCCACTACGACCATGTGGGCAGCGCTGCTGCGCTGAAGGCAGAGTGGAACGCCACCCTCTACTGTGAAAAGGCAGACCTTGCCGGCGACCGGATGTATCCGCTTTCCGCTGCGGACTGCAGCTATACAGAAGGGGAGCAGATCGCGGTGGACGAGCTGCGCTTTACCGCGTGGCACACCCCCGGCCACACCCCCGGCAGCGTGGTGCTGCTGTGCGGTGAGCATCTGTTCTGCGGCGATACGCTGTTTGCAGGCAGCATCGGCCGCACCGACCTTGAGGGCGGCAGCAGCGCACAGATGGCAGACAGCCTGCGCAAGCTGGCACAGCTGCCCATCCCCCGCGAAACACAGGTGCTGCCCGGCCACGGCGAATTTTCTACCTTTGGCGCGGAGCTGGACAACAACTACTATATCCGCAGCGCCCTGCGCGGCGGCAACGACATTTTTTAAAGAGAGAACGACATGAAGATCTATATCACTGGGCTGCCCTCCGGGTACGAGGTGGAGCATCTTGCCCGCCTGTTTTACCCCATGGCACCCTTGACCCTGACCCCGCCGGAGCCTGCTGAGGACTGCCTGTGGGCAGAAAAGACCAATACCGGTCTGCGGGTGCTGGTGCGGCAGGGCGAAAAGAGCAAAATGCTGGAAGCCCCGCTGCCGCTGCCGGTGGAGCAGGGCGGCGAAACCCCGGAGTTTGCCCTTGCCAGCCTGACTTATGACCTGCTGCGCCAGTGGACGGGCATCCGCCCGCCTTGGGGCAAGATGACCGGTGTGCGCCCGGTGCGGCTGATCCACGATAAACGCGCCGCCGGGTGGAGCGCAGAACAGATCGACCGCTTCTTCTTGCAGCGGTTCGACTGCTCGAAGCAAAAATACGAAATGGCAAAGGAAATTGCCGACTTGCAGGAGCCGATCCTGCGGCTGGGCAGCGCCCCCAAGACGTATAGCCTGTATATCGGCATCCCGTTCTGTCCCTCCCGGTGCAGCTATTGCAGCTTTGTCAGCTGCAATCTGGACCGCGACCGCAAGCTGGTGCAGCCCTATGTGGACTGCCTGTGCAAGGAGGTTGCAGAGATCCGGGCGCAGGCTGAGCGTGCAGGGCTGACCTTGTGCAGCATCTACATCGGCGGCGGCACCCCCACCAGCCTTTCCGCCGCCCAGCTGCGGCAGCTCATGGGCACTGTGCGGGAGAATTTTGACCTGGGCAAGGTCGTAGAATATACCGTGGAGGCAGGTCGCCCGGATTGCACCGACGCCGAAAAGCTGGCGGTCATCAAGGAATACGGCGCTACCCGCATCTCCATCAACCCCCAGACCTTCTCGGACGCGGTGCTGGCAAACATTGGCCGCAAGCACTCGGCACAGGACATTCTGGATTGCTATGCCGATGCCCGCCGCGCCGGACACGAGGACATCAACATGGACCTCATTGCCGGTCTGCCCGGGGATACGGTGGAGGGCTTTGAGCACAGCCTGCGGCAGGCCATTGCCTTGCAGCCGGAGAATATCACCGTCCACACCCTTACCCTCAAGCGGGCGTCCCGCATCGTCATCGAGGACCAGAAGGAAAACGACTACGCAGACGTAGCCGCCATGCTGGAAAAATGCCATCTGCTGGCCGAGGCGGGTTACCGCCCCTATTACCTCTACCGGCAGAAGAATACGCTGCAAAATCTGGAAAACGTGGGCTGGTGCAAGCCGGGTCACGAGGGTTACTATAATATCTATATCATGGAGGAAGTCCAGACCATCCTTTCGGCCGGTGCGGGCGGCAGCACCAAACTGGTGGCCGATGGAGGCAAACGGATGCAGCGCATCTTCAATTTTAAGTATCCGAACGAGTATATCCAGCGCTTTGCGGAGGTACTGGAACGGAAAAAAGGAGTGGCTGAGTTTTATGATCACAATCTGGGTACCGAAACGACTGGTTGAAGTAGACCTGTATAACGTAGCAGCCCGCAGTCCGCAGGCGCTGGCACAGCTGAGCGAGAACAGCTACGCCCGGCGGGTGCAGTATGCTGCCCAGAAGGTACGAGGCTCCGGGGCAAAGATCGTTATGCTGACCGGCCCCTCGGCCAGCGGTAAGACCACCAGCGCCCACTGTCTGGCAAAGGCGCTGGTGCAGCAGGGCACCCCGGCACAGGTAGTCAGTCTGGACAACTTTTTTAAAGGTGCTGCCTACTACCCCAAAATGCCGGACGGCACGCTGGACTACGAAAACCTTGAAACGCTGGATCTGCCCCTCATCAAGCAGTGTCTGCGCCAGCTCAGCGAGACCGGCAAGACCGAACTGCCCATCTACGATTTTGCCACCGAGCAGCGCTCTGCCGAGGTGGAGCCCATCGATCTGCAGGGCGGTGTGTGCATCGTGGAGGGTATCCATGCCCTCAACCCGGAGCTGACCGGCCTTGTGCCGGACGACCAGATCTACCGCATCTACGCCGGGCTGCGGGAGGAATACTGCATCGACGGGCGCCGGGTCATCAATACGCAGGATATCCGCCTGTGCCGCCGCACCCTGCGGGACGCCGCAGCCCGCGGCCGCAGCCCCGCCAAGACCCTTTCCATGTGGGACAGGGTGCTGGACGGCGAAACGCGGTATATCAAGGGCTTCAAGACCACCGCAGACTTTTTGCTGGACACCTCCTTTACCTACGAGCTGGGACTGATCTCCCGGCTGCTGGGCGAGGTGCGCCGTCAGTTCACGCTGGAGGGCCATAACGCTGAGCTGTGGGACGAGACCGCCCGCCGCTTTGAGCAGGTGGATCCGCTGCCGCTGGAACTGCTGCCCGCCGACAGTATGCTGCGCGAGTTCTACGGCAGCCGCACCTGACAAGTGAAAAATGCGTAAAATTTGTTTCCAAACCGGCACCAAACTGTAAAAATTGCGGTGCATTCGTTGCAATTGCCATAACGCTGCGCTATAATGGGAATACGACTCCGGTATGGCGCACTGTGCGCCGCAGTCTGCAGAGAATGCTGCCAGAATAAGAGAGGTGTCTTTTATGGATTTTAACAAGATCAAAGCGATAGGTCTGGAATATGCCGAAAAGGGCAAGAACGCTGCCATGGATCTGGCTGAAAAGGGCAAGACGCAGGCGCTGCTGGTCAACGAGCAGGGCAAGCTGCTCAAGGCACAGCGTCAGCTGGGTGCACTGGTGTACAGTCTTGCCAAGGGCAAGGAGGAGAACCAGCCGCTGGTAGATAAATACATCGAGATGATCGATACCATTGAGCAGGAGATCACCCGCCTGAAGGCTACTCTGACCCCGGCCGAGGCCGCCGAGGTGGACTACGAAGCCCCCATGGAGGAGGCAGAAGAAGCTGCCCCGGAACAGCCCGCCCAGCCTGCCCGCAAGACCTGCCCGCAGTGCGGCGCGCCCGTCTCGGACGATGCACTGTTCTGCAATAAGTGCGGCGCACAGCTGTAAGCCGGTAACCGGAAAAAGCTGCAACAGGGCGGTATCCCCCACAGGACACCGTCCTGTTTTTGTGAAAAGCGCAGAAAACCATGAAAAATGCTGGAAAATTGCGGATTTTTGCTTGAAAAACCGCAACAGCTGCGGTACAATTTACAGTATCTTTTCAAAAGGAGATGGAACGTGTGCTGGACTGGAACCCACAGCCGCCCTATACGGCGGAGCAGCTGCTGCAGGTGATTCGCATCCTGCGGGACCCGGAAAACGGCTGCCCGTGGGATAAGGTGCAGACCCATGCGTCCATCCGCAAAAACTTTCTGGAAGAGACCTGCGAGGCGCTGGAGGCCATTGATGCAGATGACGCCGTTCTGCTCCGGGAGGAACTGGGAGACGTGCTGATGCAGGTGGTGTTCCACGCCGCCATGGAGGAAGAGCGGGGACGCTTTACCTTTGAGGACGTGTGCCGCAACGTCTGCGAAAAGCTGGTGTTCCGGCACCCCAACATCTTTGCGTCCTCCGCAGCGGAAAACGCCGGTATAAATGGCTGGGATGCGCTCAAAAATAAGGAAAAGGGGCGCACTACCCTTGCGGACGAGCTGGCCACCGTGCCCGCTACGCTGCCCGCGCTCATGCGGGCGCAGAAGCTGCAAAAGCGCGCCGCCGGGCACGGCCTTGGGCAGCAGGATGCAGCCGCAGCGCAGCACCGGCTGGAGGCTGCCGTGCAGGCTTTTGGCAAGGCAGAGGACACTGCAAAGCAGGAAGCCGCAGGCCAGCTGCTGTTTGCAGCGGTGAACGCTGCCCGGCTTGCAGGGGTGGATGCAGAGGAAGCGCTGACCTTTGCATCCAAGCGCTTTGCACAGCAGTGTCTGGAACAGGAACAAAGCGGTACTCAGGTCGAATGACCTGCTCCGATAGAACGAGAGAATTTAAGACAAATCAGATGGAGGCAAATAATATGACCAAGACCGACTTGATCGCACAGGTTGCGGCAAACACCGAAATGAGCAAGAAGAGCGCAGAGCAGGCTGTCAGCGCTGTTTTTGAGGCACTGGGCAAGGCAATGACCGAGGGTGAAAAGATCACCATTTCCGGCTTCGGCACCTTTGAGGTGCGCGAGCGCGCCGAGCGTCAGGGCATCAACCCCCGCACTCGCGAGCCCATCACCATCGCTGCTTCCCGCAGCATCGTGTTCAAGCCCGGCAAGTCCCTGAAGGACACCCTGTAATCGGTTCTGTCACGCCGCCGCTGCCTGCACAAGGTGCGGCGGCTTTTTTGCTGAAAGGAAAGGAACGACTCTAAATGCGTCTGGATAAGTATCTCAAGGTCTCCCGCCTCATCAAACGCCGCACCGTGGCAAACGAGGTGGCGGATGCAGGCCGCATCCTCATCAACGGCAAGGTGGCCAAGGCCAGTCAGGCCGTCAACGCCGGGGACATCATCGAGGTCACCTTTGGCAACCGGCCCATCAAGGTGCGGGTGCTCTCGGATGTGGAGCCCCGCACGAAAGACGTTGCCCGCGAGATGTACGAGGTGATCGCGGAATAACAGCCCTGCCTGCCCGCATACACTGCTGGCAGAGGGGGACTGCCTATGGAAAAAGCTGCCGCAAAGCCGCCGCTGCCCCATGACCTAATCTTGGAGAGCCGCAGCAGGCTGACCGTCACCGGGGTGCAGCGGGTGCTGCATTGCAGCGCCGAAAGTGCCGCGTTAGAGACCGGCAAGGGCATTCTGCACCTGTCCGGCGCGCAGATCAGTATGCAGACACTGGATCTGGAAGCCGGGGAAGCAAAGCTGACCGGGCGGTTCGATGGGCTGGAATATACCGCCGCCCGCACAGCCGGCAGCTTCTGGCACCGGCTGTTGCGCTGATGGTGCAGGTGCTGCTGCCCGCCCGGCTCTTGCAGGAAGCCGCCGCCTGTGCTATGCTGGGCGCTGCCCTTGGCGCGGTGCGGGCGTTTCTGCCGGCGCGGGGCAGGGCGGCTTTTGTGCCGGACGTGCTGCTTTCCGGCGCGGTGCTGCTGGCGTGCCAGAGCTATGCCGCCGGGTACAGCAAAGCGGGCGTGCTGCGGTGGTACATGGTGCTGGCAGCCTTTGCAGCCGCCCTTTGCACCGCCGGGGTGCTGGGCATCCCGTTGCGGGCGCTGGGGCGGGGGATAGGCGCTGCTTTGCGCCTGCCTGGCCGTATTTTGCACCGTTTTGCGGTGCAGCCCCTGTGCCGCCGCCGCGCTGCGGCTAAAACTGCCCGCAAATTACGCCGGAACGCGGAAAGAACCGCAAAAAAATCCAAAAAGAACTTGCCAAACCAGCGGGCATTGTTGTATAATTCAAACGTATCAAAGTAAGAGAACAGACGCAGAAGGTCTGCTGTTCAGACAGGAGCGTAAGGCAATGACGAATACGGGACGCAAAAAGCGCAGAAAAAATGCAGTGGTCACCATGGCGTTCCGCCTGTTTTTCGTGCTGCTTTTGCTGAGTATGCTGGCGGCTTATATCTCCAATCAGGTCACCATCAGCTCCAAGCGGGCAGAACTGGAAACACTGAACGAACAGGTGGCGCAGCAACAGACGGAAAATCAGGAACTGCAGCGCGTACTGAGCGGCGATGCCGACCAGATCACCGAATGGGTCGCACGCGACTCTTACAACTACGCCGCACCCAATGAGCGCATCTTTGTGGATGTGACCGGTAACTGACCGCGCGGCAGGTCGAGAGTATTTGGAAAGCAAGGAGTATTGAGTTTTGGCAATTGAGGTAGGGAACGTATTCGAAGGCCGCGTGACCGGTGTAAAGCCCTTTGGCGCATTTGTTGCGCTGCCGGAGGGGCGTGTCGGCATGGTCCACATTTCCGAGGTATCCAACGAGTTCGTGCAGGATATCAACACCGTGCTGCACGATGGCGATGCAGTAAAGGTGCAGGTCATCAACATTGCACCGGACGGCAAGATCGCGCTGTCCATCAAGCGGCTGCTGCCCCCGGTTCCGCGTCAGCCCCGGGAGGGCCGCCCCGCAGGCCCCCGTCCGGGCGGCTTCCGCGGCGGGCAGGAGGGCGGACGCTCTGGCGGCCGCGGCGCAGGTCGTGCCCCCCGTGAGGGCGGCAGAGGCCCTGCCCGGGAGGCTGCGCCTCGTGTGTGGCAGCCCAAGGCACCCGCCCGCTCCGACAACCTGAGCTTTGAGGACATGATGAGCCGCTTCAAGAGCCAGAGCGAGGAAAAAATGGCGGACCTCGATCACGAGACCAACAACCGCCGGGGCGGCGGTTATGCGCCCCGCTGCCGCCGTGGCCGCTGAGCCATCGTATCAGCTGGGATCACAAGGAACACAGGCAGGCCTGTCCCCGGTCGGACAGGTCTGTTTTTTCGGTACAGAACAGAAAGGAACTACCATGCCCGCAAAATTTGAACTGATCGCCCCCTGCTTTTTTGGGTGCGAATCCACCGCTAAATTTGAGCTGACCCGCATCGGCGCAGAGAACATCCGGGTGGAGGATGGCCGTCTGAGCTTCTGCGGTGGGGCTGAGATGATCGCCGCCGCAAACCTCAACCTACGCACCGTGGAGCGCGTGATGCTGCTGCTGGCACGCTACAAGGCCACCACCTTCGACGAGCTGTTCGATGGCGTGTATTCCATCCCGTGGGAGGAGTTTCTGCCTGCGGACGCTGCTTTCCCGGTCACCGGTTCCTCCCTGAACAGCCAGCTGACCAGCATCCCCGCCTGCCAGAGCGTCATTAAAAAGGCGGTGGTCAAGCGCCTGATGAAGGGTCACCGCACCACCGTGTTGCCCGAGAGCGGCGTGGAGTACAAGGTGCGCTTTATGCTGCGCAAAAATGTGTGCGAGATCATGCTGGACACCACCGGCGAGGGTCTGCACAAGCGCGGCTACCGCCGCAACGCCATGGAAGCCCCCCTGCGCGAGACGCTGGCGGCTACTATCGCTGACCTTGGCCGTGTGCGCCGCGACAGCCTGGTGGAGGATCCCTTCTGCGGCAGCGGCACGTTGCTGATTGAGGCCGCACAGAAGGCCATGAACATCGCCCCGGGCCTGAAGCGCCGCTTTGCCGCCGAGCGTTACAGCTTTGTGCCCGCTGCCCTGTGGGCAGAGCAGCGCCAGAAGGCACTGGCAGAGTCCAAGCTGGACGTGGGCTTTGAGGCCTTCGGCTACGATATCGACCCCGCCGCCGTGGCACAGGCCAACGTCAACGCCAAGCTGGCCGGTGTGGAAAACCGCTGCCACTTTGAGGTGGCCGATGTTGCCACCTTTGCCGCAAAGCCGGAGGCCATCGTGCTGACGAACCCTCCGTATGGTGAGCGTCTGGGCACTATTGAGGGCGCTGCCAAGCTGGCGCGCACGCTGGGACAGCAGATGGAAGCCAGCCCCTGCGCCGGTCTGTACGCCATTACCGCCGATATGGACTTTGAACTGCACTATGGCAAGCGCGCCAACAAGCGCCGCAAGATGTACAACGGCATGATCCCCTGCCAGCTGTATATGTACTATAACGCCCCCAAGACCGAAAAGATGGCAAAGCCCATGCCCAAATCCGGCTTTGACGGCAAGCGCACCCATTTTGAAAAGAAGTAAGGGCATTTAAGCCCCGCTCCCGGCAGACATTGCACTGAAAAAGTGTGTCTTTTTTCGGGAAAATCCGGCACAAACACCCGCAGATCATCTTTTGCTGAAAAGAGACGGTCTGCGGGTGTTTTTAATAGAAAAATAGATTTCACAAAATTCGGCATAATGACAAATTACGGCAGTTTTTGCATCCGGTAGTTGCGCTGGCGCATAAAAAGGATTATACTAACCTTATTGACCGCAGGATGCAAAAACTGTACAGAAAGGATGGCTGGCTCTTATGAAGGGACGGATGCGGCCCTATCTGCCGGAACTGACGATCCGGGACTACAATACCTATATGCGTTACCTCCGCGGGGTGCGGCGGCAGATGTATAAGTCTTACGGCTTCTACGCCTGCCATCTGCTGCGCACCAACGGGGTACTGTTTGCCATCCTATCCGACAGTCTGGCAGGACGTATGCCTACCTGCAAACGGCAGCGGGTGCCCGGTACGCTTTTTCGGCGCAGCATGATGTGCCAGACGCTGGGCATCCGGCAGGCGGCGCAGACGGAGATCCTGATGGGCTGGCATAACCTACAGGACCGCAAGTACAGCGAGCTGCGCCCGGCGAAGCGTGTGCGCCGCGCAGTGGACAAGCTGCTGCTGCGCCGCGCCTACGACAAAGCACGGCAGGAGAACCCGGCACTGGAGCGGCTGTTTGCGCAGGAGCGGGAGCAGGCGGTGGTGCAGATGAACCTGAGCGCCAAAAACTACGCCCTTGCCGCCGAGCCTATGAGCAACGTTTACGGCGCTTTGTACTCCACGCTGGCTACGGATGACCCCAACCAGCGCAAGAGTATGCGGTACATCGGCAGCTGCATCGGCCGCATCTTCTATCTGCTGGACAAGGCCGAGCGCTTTGAAGCCGACCGCCGCAATGGCCAGTACAACGTGTTCGTGGTCAATGAGCTCAACGGACAGGCTGCCGCCATAGAGAACGCCCGGCGGCAGGCGCTGGCAGCGGTCAACGACCTGATGCGGGCGTACAAGATGCTGGATCTCAAGCTGAACGACACCCTGCTGAACAATATCATGATCCTGGGCCTGCAGCACGCGGTCTACCCGCTGGAGCAGGACGCCGATACCGAAAAATGGGAGATCCCATGAAGAAACGAAAAAGCAAAAGCTGGTCCATGGCCTACTGCGGCATGGCAGCGGCACTGTGCGTGGCACTGATGCTGCTGGGCACCATCATCCCCATTGCCATGTTCATCGCGCCTGCGGTGGCCAGCTTTCTCATTGCAACGGTGTGCATGGAGTGCGGCATCACCATGGCGTGGACGGCCTACGCCGCCGTCAGCCTGCTGGGGCTGCTCTTTGTGCCGGATAAAGAGATCGCCCTGATCTTCACCGTGCTGCTGGGCTATTACCCGCTGGTAAAGCCCCGGTTTGACCGCATCCGTCCCCGGGCATTGCAGCTGGTGTGTAAGCTGCTGCTGTGCAACGCGGCGGTGCTTGCCATGTACGGTCTGCTGCTTGTGCTGGTACCGGCGGGCAGCGTCTCGCAGGAGCTGCGCACCACCGCACTGGCAATGTCCCTGCTCACACTGGGCATGGGCAACGTGGCCTTTGTCCTGTACGACCGCGCACTGTGCAATATGCTGCTGCTGTACAAGCTGAAGTGGCAGCCCAAGCTGCATAAAATGCTGGGGATGCACTGAACCACAAAACATTGAAAGAAGGAATGTGTACCACAAGCTGACGTAAAGCGCCGGGCCACACGGGTGACAGCCGTGAGGGTGACGAGGAGAGGAATCATCGAAAGATTCGGCGGGTGTTTCTCCGGCTGAGGGCTATACCAGCCGCAGAACAGGGCAAAAACCGGCAGCAATACCGAAACAGAACCCTGCAAAGAAAGCCATACAAGAACATAGACTTTGATAGAGGAAACTGACTGTGCAGCAGCGCATTTCGGCGCGCCGCAGTCGGTCTGGAGGTATTTTGTATGTGTGGCATTGTAGGTTATGTCGGGATGCGCAGCGCCCAGCAGGTGCTGCTGGACGGTTTGGAAAAACTGGAGTACCGCGGGTACGATTCTGCCGGTGTGGCGCTTACCCAGAGGGACGGTATCCGCGTGGTCAAAAGCAAGGGGCGGCTTTCCACCCTGCGCAGTAAGCTGGAAGAGCTGGCGCTGCCCCAGAGCAGCTGTGGCATCGGTCATACCCGCTGGGCGACCCACGGCGAGCCCAGCGACGTGAACAGCCACCCGCACTCCACACCCCGGGTCAGCATCGTGCACAACGGCATTATTGAAAACTACGGCGCTTTAAAGGAGCGTCTGATTGCTAAAGGCTACACCTTTGCCAGCGAGACCGACACCGAGGTGCTGGTAAAGCTCATCGACAGCTGCTATCAGGGCGAGCCTTTACAGGCTTTGCAGGCTGCGCTTGCCAAGGTGCGGGGCAGCTATGCGCTGGCGGTGCTGTTCAAGGACTACCCGGACACCATCTTTGCGGTCAAGCGGGAAAGCCCGCTCATCGTGGGCTGGGGTGAGGGCGAAAACTTTGTGGCCTCGGATATCCCGGCGCTGCTCAAGTACACCCGCAGCTACAGCGTACTGGAGGAAGGGGACATGGCCGTGTGCACGGCACAGGGTATCCGCTTCTATAACGAGTTCGGCGAGGCAGTGGAGCGCGAAAAGCTGACCGCAGACTGGGATATGGAAGCCGCGGAAAAGGGCGGCTACCCCCACTTTATGCTCAAGGAGATCAACGAGCAGCCCGCCGCCATCACGGCAACGGTCAGCCCCCGGGTGGAGAATGGCCTGCCGGAGCTGCGCATCCCGGAATTGACGGATGAAAAGCTGCGCAGCATAGGCACAGTGCATCTGGTGGGCTGCGGCACGGCCATGCACGCCGGCATGGTGGGCAAGACCGCCATTGAGGCGCTGGCGCGGGTGCCCGCACAGGTGGATATCGCCAGCGAGTTCCGCTACCGCGACCCCATCTTGAAGCCGGAGGATCTGGTCATCATCATCAGCCAGTCCGGCGAGACCAGCGATACGCTGGCCGCCCTCAAGCTGGCCAAGAGCCGGGGCGTGCCGGTGCTGGCCATTGTAAACGTGGTGGGCAGCAGCATTGCCCGGGCAGCGGATTACGTCATGTACACCTACGCAGGGCCGGAGATCGCGGTAGCGTCCACCAAGGCCTATATGGTGCAGCTGTGCGTGCTGTACCTGTTTGCCCTGCGTCTGGCCTACGCGCGGGGGCAGCTGACCGAGGAAAAGACAAAGTATTACACCGCCCAGCTGCTGCACGCGCCAGAGGTCATCAAGCCCCGCCTTGCGGACTGCGAGCAGATCAAGTACCTTGCCAGCCGCTATGTGAACACCCAGAGCTGCTTTTTCATCGGGCGCGGGTTCGACTATGCCCTCTCGCTGGAGGGCAGCCTGAAGCTGAAGGAGATCAGCTATGTGCACTCGGATGCCTACGCAGCAGGGGAGTTGAAGCACGGTACCATCAGCCTGATCACGGACGGTGTGCCGGTGATTGCGCTGGCTACCCAGAAAAACGTCTACGAAAAGACCATCTCCAACGCCAAGGAGACCCGCAGCCGCGGGGCACGGGTGCTGCTGTTCACCACCAAGGACGCGGAGGTGCCGGAGGGCGTTGCCACCGAGGTCATCCGCTTGGACGAGTATGACGACATTCTGATGCCGTTGCAGCTCATCGTGCCGCTGCAATTGTTTGCTTACTATATGGCCGTTCTGCGCGGCTGCGATGTGGATAAGCCCCGCAACCTTGCCAAGAGTGTAACGGTGGAGTAACAGGGGAGAATAGAACACAAAACCGCCCGTTGCACGAAATGCTGTGCAGCGGGCGGTCGTATATGCAGGGGAAGAGGAGCTTACCAGAACCAGTAGCGCTTCTTGAGCACGATGTAGGCAATGGCGATGAGGATCACTACCACGCCGCCTGCGATGAAGAAGGTCCAGTTGATATCACCGAACCGCAGGTTCTGGTTGGTCAGCAGGTAGCGGCCGGCAGTGTCGGCGGTGATGACGCCGTCCTTGTAGCTGTTCAGGAACTGCCACTTGTTGCTGATGGTGTTGTACAGGTACAGGCGGGAGTAGGTGCTCACGTCCAGTTCCAGCTGCACCGCGCAGGGAAGGGTACGGCCGTTATCCAGCTCAAACTCCAGCCCCTCTTCGCTCTCGGTGAAGGTGATGGCGGTGTCGATCTCGCTGGTGGTACTCTTCACGTCCTTACCGGAAACATTCAGAGTGTAGCCATCGCCCACAACGCACAGGGTCTTGCCGGTGGTGCGCAGGGCGTTCAGGATCTCGCCGGTCACGATGGGAACCTCAGACTGGGCGAACACCACCTGATCCTCGGTGCTGTCCTGAATGGTCTGCACCACAGGGTCCAGCGGGATAGTGGTGTTGTCGTCCGGGGTGTTCGTGCCGTCATTGCTGCTGTCGCTGCCGGAGGCGGCATCTGCCGAGCGGTTCACGATGACGGTGACCATGGCAGTAGCCTTGCCGTTGGAGATGGTAATGGAGGTAGAACCGGTGCCTACCGCCGTGACCACGCCCGTGGGGCTGACCGTGGCAATGCTGCTGTTGCCGGACTTGAAGGTGAAGGACTGGGATGCACTGGCAGGGGTGGCCTTGGCCGTAATGGTGCGGGTGGCACCGGGCTTGAGCACGATGTAGTTGGTGTTGGGGGTGATCACCTGTCCGCTGTTGTTGGAGGTGGTGCCGCTTGTGCCGGTGGAGGAATCCGTGGGCAGGGCAAGCACCGTAACAGTGGTGGTGGCTACCACCGAGCCGCAGGTTGCGGTAATGGTGGCTTTGCCGGGAGCTACGCCGGTCACACGGCCAAAGCTGTTCACCGTAGCAATCTTCTCGTTAGAGGAGGTCAGGGTGACAGTGGCGTAGTTGGAAGCAGAGCTGGGGCGCACCTGCAGCGAAGCCGACACCGAGTTGCCCACATAGATGGTATTGGAGGAGAGGGAAAGATCCATCTCGGTCACGATCATGGAGGAGTCCATGGATACCACGATGGTGTAGGCGCAGATCTGGTTGCCGGCTGCTGCCGTAACGGTGGCAGTACCAACGCCCACAGCCTGTACCACGCCGCTGCTGCTTACGGTCAGCACGCTGCTGTCATCGGTCAAAAAGACCACAGAGTCGGTGCTGTAACTGGGGCTGACCACGGGGGACAGCTGCTGAGAAGCACCCAGCAGCATATTGGCAGAGTAGCTGCCGGTGGCAATGCTCTCGGCGGGCACGTCCTTGAGCCATGGCAGTGAAACGCCGTTCTGCTCTTCAACGGGCAGACTGGCTGCGGCAGCGCTCAGTGCGGTGCCGCATACCAGCACACCCAGCATCAGCACACAGGCGGCCAGTTTCTTTGCGGTTCGAATCATGTTGTTTGTACCTCTTTGGGGTGGTGTA
This sequence comes from Faecalibacterium prausnitzii, assembly GCF_003324185.1. Classification (GTDB taxonomy): domain Bacteria; phylum Bacillota; class Clostridia; order Oscillospirales; family Ruminococcaceae; genus Faecalibacterium; species Faecalibacterium prausnitzii. The sequence continues at coordinate 129,402 of NZ_PXUP01000004.1, read as the reverse complement.
GAAGGGGGCATCCTGCCGTGCTGCATAATCCGCTTTTAGCGGAACAGCACGCCCAGAGCCTCCATAGCATACTCAAAATAGGTGACCTGATCGTATTCCACGCGGGCGGTCACGCTCATACCGTTGGAAAGATCTACCTTGTCGCCGCTACGGCTCACCACATAGGTGGCGTCGGGCTTGATGGTCATCTTGTAGTAGGAGCCGTTGTTGCTGGAGGTCACATCGCTATCAATGGAGGTGACCGTGCCGGTCAGCGTGCCGTAGGAATACTCCGACAGGCCGGTGATGGCGATCTTGCAGGGGTCGCCGACATGCAGCAGGGGGCGGTCGTTCACCGTCACCATGGCCATGATCTCCAGATCATCGTTCTCGCTGGCAACGGTAGCCAGTGCGGAACCGGCGCTCAGCACCATGCCCTCCTTGTAGGGGGTGTCCATGTGGATCACGCCGGAGGTGGGCGCGTAGATGAAGTAATCGTTGGCACCAGTGTTCAAGGAATCCAGCTGCGCCTGCAGGTTATCCACGTTGACCTGTGCACTGGTAATGCTCTGGGAGATGGACTGCATGGTAGAGTAGTACAAAGACTCCAGCTCGCTCTGGTTCTGCTCCATCAAAGCCTTGATCTGGGTGTCGGAGTAACCGGCAGCCTGATAGGTGGTGGCGTCAAAGGTCTTTTGCGCTACCTGACTTTTGTAGGTCTGGTACTGGTAGTAGTAGGGCTGGTCCTCGGCATTCGTCTCGTCGAAGTAGTTGGTGTCGTCCTGAATGCACTTGAGCAGCTTGTTGTACTGATCCAGCTGCTTCTGGTAGATATCCAGCTGGCTTTGCAGGTTATCCTTCTGCATATCCAGATCGGTGCTCTTCAGCCGGGCGATTAGGTCGCCCTCATTCACATAGCTACCCTCAGAGACATACAGCTCGGTGATGGAGCCGGAGTAGCTGGACATGATGTAGGTCTTGTTGGCGGCCTGCACCACACCGCTGTTCTGGCTGACATAGATGCGGTTGGTCTGGGTGCTCCAGATCACCAGAAAAATCATGAACAGACCGGTCAGAATGACAAAGGCGTACCCGTAAGGGGGCAGCTTTTTGTCCATCATGATCCGGCGGTCCTGCAGATCCGAAAGGTTCTGAATGGTTGTCGTCATAATTATTTGGTCTCCATAAATACGTCGATCACGGCATCGTCATCGTCCTGATTGACATAGATGGTATAGTTGTCGCCGGTCAGCTTGATGTCGTTTTCAAAGGCCATGATCTGCAGCTTGGCGGTAGCCAGCTGGTTGTGGCTCATCGGACCAGTGTAGTGGGCGTACAGACAGTTCTTCACCCGCAGCACAGCGTCCATGTGGTAGCCGGGCTCCATCTGGGGGATCATCTGGGTAGCCTGCTGCATCATGTACAGTTCCGGCACATGATCCGGGCCGGTACCCATCTTTACCGCCTGCACCAGCGGGCCGATAGGCTGTGCGCCGTTGCTCTTCATAAAGTTCTGCATCTGGGTCAGGATGACCGGCAGATTGCCCAGTTCCTCAGGGCGCACGAGGCGGGAGAGGACATTGGTCAGCTTGAGGGTCTTGTTTTCAGCAACTTTGATCTCATTCATGATAAATTACCCCTAATCCTGTTATATTTTTAATGTGAACCGAAACAAAAAGGTGCCCGGAAGCGTCTGCCTCCGGGCACACCATAACGAGGCATTTTTTGGTTTCCCAGCGGGAAAGCGCTTATGCTGCATCCGGGCAAAGGCTGCGGATGCGGTGCGGTCAGTAGGTGATGGACTCGCCGTCGTCGTCCTCTTCCACCACAGCAGAAGGTACCTGCGGAGCGGGCTCGGACTTGCGCTTGCGGAAGATGCCCTGCTGCATATTCCACAGCTCGGCATAGCGACCATTCTTTGCCATCAGTTCCTCATGGTTGCCGCGCTCCACGATCTTGCCGTGATCCATCACAAGGATCAGGTCGCAGTCACGGATGGTAGAAAGGCGGTGCGCCACGATCAGCATGGAGCGGTCTGCCAGTTGCTCGTAGATCATGTTGAAGATCAGCGTCTCGGTGGCAAAGTCCAGATTACTGGTAGACTCGTCCAGAATGTAGAGGTTAGAGTCCTTCAGGAAGGCGCGTGCCAGTGCGATACGCTGCTTCTCACCGCCGGACAGGCCGTTGCCGGCTTCCTCCAGATAGGTGTTGTACTGCAGCGGCAGGTGACGGATAAACTCGTGGGCATCGGCCTTCTTGGCAGCTTCCTTCACCTCGTCCAGCGTGGCATCCATGCGGGAGATGCGGATGTTGTCGTAGATGGTCTTACTAAACAGCTCGATGTTCTGGGGCACATAGGCAATGGCACGGCGCACCGAACTGTTGGTGTACTCGGCCAGATTTGCGCCGTTTATGTCGATTTCGCCGTCCTCGGGGTCGTAGTACTTCAGCAGCAGTTTGGTGATGGTGGATTTGCCGCTGCCGCTGCCGCCCACCAGCGCCACCTTTTTACCGGCGGGAATGGTGAAGCTGATGTGATCCAGCGCGGGAGCGCGGTTGCCGTAGCGGAAGGTAACGTCCTTGAACTCGATGTCGCCCTCCACCTTGTCCAGCTCGCTCTGCTCCACACCCTCGGCGGTCTCGTACTCAGAGGGGTAATCCATGATCTCGGTCAGACGCTTCATGGAGATGCTGGCTTCCTGGATCTGCATCTGCAGACCGATCAGGTTGCTCAGGGGGGAGGTGAAGTAGCCGGACAGGGTGCTGAAGGCCATAAAGCCGCCCAGCGTCATCTCGCCGTTTAGCACCTGCGTGATGCCCACGTAGGTGGTAAGCATACTGAAACCGGTGGAGATGAAGGAAGAGATCAGGCCCTGCGTGGTGCTGATGCGGCTGGAGCGCAGGCTGATCTTCAGGCTCTTCATGTACTCGCGTTCCAGATTATCCAGCTCGGTCTGCTCGTTGGCATTGCACTTGACGGTCTCGATGCCGCGCAGGCTCTCGATCATCTGGCTGTTCAGCGCAGCAGACTGTGCCATGCTCTCTTCGTTGATCTTTTTATAAGGCTGTTTGTACACCAGCACCAGAAGGATGCTGACCAGCGCCATGAACAGCGAGATGGAGAACAGCATGGCGTTCATGCGGAACAGAATGATGCCGGTGATGACAGCCATGGAAATATCCATCACAAGGCTCAGCGCGATGCTGGTAAAGATAGATTTGATGGTGTTTGCGTCCGAGTAACGGGTGGTGATATCACCGGTCTTGCGGGTGGCAAAGAACTTCATGGGCAGGTTGAAGATGTGCCCGAAGTAACCCAGCATCAGCGGGATATCGATCTTGATGGACAGATGGATCAGCACCCATTGGCGCACAAAGCCGATCAGCGTGCTGGTAATGCTGACCACACTGAACACCAGGATCAATGTGACCAGCAGGCTGTTCAACCCGTAGGGCAGCACCTCGTCCATCAGGATCTTATTAAACATGGAGGACGCGATGCCCAGAATGGTGGTGATGATCGAACTGAGGATGGCGTAGAAGAACAGCTTTTTCTGGGGCAGCAGCAGGTTGATATACCGCTTCATCATGCCGCCCTTTTCAATCTTGCCGCCCTTGAACTCCGAGGTGGGGTTCAAAAGCAGCAGAACGCCGGTAAAGTTCTTGTAGAACTCGTCCAGACTGATCTTTTTCAGTTCCGTGCCGGGATCGCCGATGATAACGTAATCCTTGCACTTATGCTTTTTGCCCTTTTTCTCTTCTTCCTTGCGGGTCTCGGCGTCCTGCAGCATATGCTTGCGGCGTGCGCCATCATCCTTGATGGTGGTCTTTTTGAACACCACAACAAAGTGAGCCAGACCCTGATCGGTGATGACCTGTGCAATACAGGGAAGCGAGAAATCGCTCAGAAAGTTTTCGCGGTCCACGCGGACTGCGGCGGTGGTAAAACCAAGTTCATTGGCGGCTTTTTGCAGGCCTACAAGGTTGGTGCCTTTCAGGTCGGTGCCCATCATATCCCGCAGGCGGGTAATGGTAACTTCCTTTTTGTAGTGCAGGCACACCATGGCCAGACAGGCAGCCGCACAGTCGGTGGTATCGTGCTGCCGGACGTAGGTATAACGCATAGATGTTTCCTTTTACTCTCAAGATTTATTCAAACGACACCAAGCCGCCCTGCCGCCCTGCGTTTGCCGCACAAGACCACCGGCTTGCCTGCTGATTTGACCAACGAAAAAACTGCGCTCCTGCACGGCAGTCTTCTGACCGGGGAGCGCCTGTCTGTGGGTAGAAAAGACTGTGCAGCCTGCACAGTACCTTTTTCACGCCTATAAACTTATAAAAGTATACCACAACCACTAGGGTTCTTCAAGGCGATATTTTTTAAGAACCGTAAAGAAAGGGCGAAAAAGATGCAGATAAACAAAAAAGCGATGGAAGAATATCCATCGCTTGCTGGCGCCTCTTGCCTGACTCGAACAGGCGACACCCTGATTAACAGTCAGGTGCTCTAACCGACTGAGCTAAAGAGGCATATCAGTGACTGCGAAAAATATTATACCGCAGTCACCGCACTTTTGCAAGCCCTTTTTGCAAAAAATGCTGAGTAATTTGTCAGTTATGAAAAAAGCAGCGCAAAAACGCCCGTAGGTGCTTCTGCGCTGCTATAATAAGGATGCTTTTGTAAAATTACTTCAGCTTGCTCTTGGCCTTCATGCGCTGGTCGTGGTTCAGGATCTGCTTGCGGATGCGCAGATTCTCCGGGGTGACCTCCAGCAGCTCGTCCTGTGCCAAGAACTCCAGGCAGCCCTCCAGGCTCAGCTTGCTGATGGGAATCAGGCGCAGAGCGTCGTCGGAGCCGGAAGAACGGGTGTTGGTCAGGTGCTTGGTCTTGCAGACGTTCACGTCCACATCCTCGCCGGAAGCGGTGTAGCCGATGACCATGCCCTCGTACACCTTCTCGCCGGGGCCCACCAGCAGGGTGCCGCGCTGCTGAGCGTTGAACAGGCCGTAGGTGACGGCTTCGCCGGTCTCAAAGCTGACCAGAGAACCGGTGGAGCGGTTGGCGATCATGCCAGCCCAGACATCGTAGCCGTCAAAGATCTGGTTGATGATGCCCTCGCCGTGGGTATCGGTCAGGAACTGGTTGCGGTAGCCGAACAGGCCGCGGCTGGGCATCCGGAACTCCAGACGCACACGGTCAGAGCCCAGGGACTCCATCTGCTGCAGGATGGCCTTGCGCTGGCCCAGACCGGTCATGACGGCACCCTGATACTGGGTGGGCACGTCGATGACGACATGCTCCATGGGCTCGTAAGTCTTGCCATCGATCACCTTGGTCAGAACGTGCGGGGGAGAGACCTGCAGCTCATAGCCTTCACGGCGCATGGTCTCGATGAGGATGGACAGGTGCATCTCACCACGGCCCATGACACGGAAGGAATCAGTGGTGGCGGAGTCCTCCACCTTCAGGGCCACGTCCTTCAGCAGTTCCTTCTGCAGACGGTCGCGGATCTGACGGCTGGTGACGAACTTGCCCTCGCGGCCGGCCAGCGGGCTGTCGTTGACCGAGAAGGTCATCTCCACGGTGGGGTCGTTGATCTTGACGAAGGGCAGCGGCTCCACGTTGGAGGGGCTGCACAGGGTGTTGCCGATGGTCACGTCCGGCAGACCGGAGAATGCCACGATATCACCTGCGGTGATGTTGTCGCACGGCTGACGGCCGTTGGCCTGGAAGTCGTACAGCTTGGTCAGACGGCCGCGCATCTTCAGGTCGGGGTTGTGCCAGTCGCAAACGACCACTTCCTCGCCCACCTTGGCGACGCCGTTCTGGATGCGGCCGATGCCGATACGGCCCACGAACTCGTTGTAGTCCACAGAGGAGACCAGCATCTGGAAGGGAGCTTCAGGGTCGCCCTCGGGCGGCTTGATGGTGCTCAGCAGGGTGTCGAACAGGGGGATCAGGTCGGTGCCGGGCACATCCGGGTCCAGGCTGGCGGTGCCGTCACGGCCGCAGCAGAACAGGATGGGGCAGTCCAGCTGTTCGTCGGTAGCGCCCAGGTCCATCAGCAGGTACAGCACCTCGTCGATGACTTCCTTGATGCGGGCATCGGGACGGTCGATCTTGTTGATGGCAACCACCAGGCTCAGGTTCTGCTGCAAAGCCTTCTGCAGCACAAAGCGGGTCTGGGGCATGCAGCCCTCGGCAGCGTCCACCAGCAGCAGCACGCCGTTGACCATCTTCAGCACGCGCTCCACCTCGCCGCCAAAGTCGGCGTGGCCCGGGGTGTCGACGATGTTGATCTTGACGCCCTTGTAGGTGCAGGAGCAGTTCTTGGCCAGAATAGTGATGCCGCGCTCACGCTCGATATCGCCGCTGTCCATCACGCGCTCGGCCACGGCCTGATTGTCGCGGAAAGCGCCGCTCTGACGCAGCAGGGCATCCACCAGCGTGGTCTTGCCGTGGTCAACGTGAGCGATAATGGCAACGTTGCGCAAATCGTTACGAACCATAAATTTCTACCTCTCTATTTAAAAAGACTCATAAAATACGAACGAACGTCATACAATCCTAAGTTTATAACAGAACAGGGTGGTTTGTCAAGATTGTATAAAAATTTTTTCTGCAATTCAGCATTATGCCCGTAAACTTCCCGCAGATTTGTGCGGCGTGTACCTTAAAAATATGCTATACTAAAACCATAAAACGAACCGGAGGTGTTTTGCATTGAAGCTGACATTTTTAGGCGCGAACCACGAGGTGACCGGCAGCTGCACCATGCTGGAAGCGGCAGGGCAGCGTTTCCTCATCGACTACGGCATGGAGCAGGGCAAGAATGTGTACGAAAACCAGCCCTTGCCCGTAGCCCCCGGCGAGATCGACTTTGTGCTCATCACCCATGCCCATATCGACCATACCGGTCTTTTGCCGCTGCTGGCGCACAACGGCTTCCGGGGCAGGATCTACGCCACCATCCCCACCGTGGAGCTGTGCGGTATCATGCTGCGGGACTCGGCGCATATTCAGGAGTTTGAAGCCGAGTGGAAAAACCGCAAGGGCAAGCGCTCCGGCGCAGAGCCGGTGGAGCCCATGTACACTGTGCAGGATGCCGAGGCCGCCTGCCGCCTGTTCCGGGGTGTGGAGTACGGCAAGCGTATCGAGCTTGCCCCGGGCATCGAGGCACGGTTCGTGGACGTGGGGCACCTGCTGGGCTCTGCCAGCATCGAACTGTGGATCACCGAGGGCAGCACCACCACAAAGCTGGTGTTCTCCGGCGATATCGGCAATCTGGAGCAGCCCATCATAAAGGACCCTACCTACATCCAACAGGCAGACTATGTGTTCATGGAGTCCACCTACGGCGACCGCAACCACGACCCCCGGCCGGACTATGTGGCAGAGCTGGCAAAAATCTTGCAGCGCACCTTTGACCGGGGCGGCAACGTGGTGGTGCCCAGCTTTGCGGTTGGCCGCACACAGGAGATGCTGTATTTTTTGCGGGAGATCAAGGAAAAAGGGCTGGTCAAGGGGCATGGCAACTTCCCGGTCTACATTGACAGCCCGCTGGCCACCGAAGCCACCCGCATCTTCCGGGATACAGACCCCGACTGCTTTGACGCCCAGACCCGTGCGCTGCTGGAAAAGGGCATCGACCCCATCAACGTGCCGGGGCTGCGCATCAGCGTGACCAGCGATGACTCCCGCATGATCAACACCGACCGCACGCCCAAGGTCATTCTGTCCGCCAGCGGCATGTGCGAAGCCGGACGCATCCGCCACCACCTCAAGCACAACCTGTGGCGGCCGGAATGCACGATCCTGTTCGTGGGCTTTCAGGCCGTGGGCACCTTGGGGCGCACCCTCATCGAAGGGGTGGACTCGGTCAAGCTGTTCGGTGAGCCCATCGAGGTAAAGGCGGAGATCTGTCAGCTGACCGGCATGTCCGGCCACGCGGACAAGGACGGTCTGCTGCGCTGGGTGAACGCCTTTACGGAAAAGCCCCGGCGGGTGTTCGTGATCCACGGCGAGGACGAGGTGGAGAACCGCTTTGTGGACACCCTGACCGAGCAGGGCTTTACCGCCTGTGCACCCTACAATGGTGCGCAGTGGGCCATCGGTGCCGAGGGTGCAGTCTGCCTGCAGGAGGGCACAAAGGTCCGTGTGGAGCAGAGGACAGGCGAGGGTGCAAACCGCGCCGCTACCGTGTTCCAGCGGCTGCTCAGCGCCGGCAAGCGCCTGCTGCGGGTCATTGAGCACAACGAGGGCGGCGCCAACAAGGATCTGGCCAAATTTGCTGATCAGATCAACGCTCTGTGCGACAAATGGGACAGGTAATGCTGCGGCTTTCTGCAGCAGAGCAGCCCGGGAAAAACGCAGCAGCGTCAAAAGCTTCCGGGTACACTGCACCGCTGAAAAAAGAGGAGAGATTTTTGTAAAAAACCGTTGACAAGCGTCCCACCAGCTGGTATAATAACCCATGTCGTCAGGCATGAAGCCAAGCATCTGGGGGTTTAGCTCAGCTGGGAGAGCGCTTGCATGGCATGCAAGAGGTCACCGGTTCGATCCCGGTAATCTCCACCAGAAAGAAAAGCACTGCACAGGAATGTGCGGTGCTTTTTTGTTGTGTCTGCCCAGCTATGCAGCTGCTAAATTCATGCTGGACATTTGCGGAAAGTTATGGTATAATTCTTTCTGCAATTGCGGGTATAGTACATCGGCTAGTATATCAGCCTTCCAAGCTGAGGAGGTGGGTTCGATTCCCATTACCCGCTCCAAAAGACCTGAACCTTGAACGGTCCGGGTCTTTTCTTTTTGTCCTGCACTGGGCAGTCATCTTGCAAACCGGCGGCGGAAATGCTACAATAGAGCCATAAAAACGCTGAAAGGGGAACGCTACAATGGAATTCCGCGATAAACCGATGGAGAACCTCATGCGCCTGCAGGAGAAGGATATCTGCAAAAATGTTAACGCCCTGCTGTTGGAGGGCGAGCAGATCGTGGGCGCATACAAGACGGTGCGCGATCAGGTGGTGTTCACCAGCCACCGCATCATCATGGTGGATATGCAGGGGGTCACGGGCACGCGGCAGCAGCTTTTTGTGCTGCCCTACCGCAAGGTGCTGCACTATGGCATTCAGACGGCGGGTTTTGGCGATCCGCTGCAGGCGTCCCAGCTGACAGTCTGCTTTGCGGACGGCCACGAGGCCAAGTTTGGCTTTATTGGGCAGAAGGACCTGTTTCAGGTGGCAAACGCTATCAGCGCCCGCATCCTGTAAGAAAAATTATGAACCGAAGCCGCTGCACAAGGGTTTGTGCGGCGGCTTTTTTTACGCATTTTTGCGGCTGGTTGTATACAAAACGCATGAAAATTTGAAACAAAACGCAAAACAATGTGCCAAAATAGGCGAAAAACTGAGAAACGCAAAACTTTGTGCCACAAGATAAAAACATGATTGACATTTTGTTTCGTCTCGCGTACAATTCGGGGCACAAGGCAGTCCCGCTGCTGCGGGACAAAAAAGCACGAATACAGGTATATTGTCGCATTGCGGCAAAAAGAATGGGAGGACCTTACCATGTCAACCAAATTTTCCCGTAAAACGTTCCTGAAGGGCAGCGTTGCCGGTCTGGGCATGATGGCGCTCAACGTGTGCACCGCCGGGGCAGCCTCTGCTGCCGAGCCCGCAGCCGCCGCAGCGGAGGATACCAACTCCCTGAACCTCGTCCCTAAAAAGGCGGCCTCGGTCAAGGTGACCAGCCGCGGCAGCGTGAGCGGCGGCTGGCAGGGCGAGCCGGTGTTCCCCAACTGGAAGGGTCTGGACGATACGCTGGCCATGAACCACATGTACACCTTTGTGGGCTACGCAGGGCAGGGAACGCTGTGCGTGGAGCCCGAGGCGGGCGTGACCGGCTTTAACCTGTTCGTCAATAACCGCCAGATCAACACCGCTGCCATGGCGGCAGGCGGCGTGTGGAACGTGGACATTTCCGGCCAGACCATCAACGGCCGCAACACCATTCAGGTGGGCGGCATCCGTCCCCGCGGCAAAAAGGTGACCGTGCGGGTGGGCTACCCCACAGTGCAGGAGGGCAGCCTGCAGGACGTGGGCATCGACCGCGATGCACTGGAACTGCTGGAGCAGATCATTCAGGCAGACGTGAACAACGGCTTCCCCAGCGCACAGATGGCTGTTGTGAAAAACGGCAAGCTGGTGTATCAGAACGCATGGGGCAAGGTGAACTCCTATAATCCGGACGGCACCCCCAAGACCGACAGCCCGGCTGTGACCAACGATACCCTGTACGATCTGGCCTCCAACACCAAGATGTACACTGCAAACTACGCATTACAGTACCTCGTCACGCAGGGCAAGGCCAATTTGGACAGCCGTCTGGTAGACCTGCTGGGCAGCGCCTTTGTGGAGGACACCATCGACATTACCTACAACGGCTACGAGAACCCGGGCCTGAAGGTCAACAAGCAGTGGAAAGCAGAACTGACCCTGCGCGATATCCTGCGCCATCAGGCAGGCTTCCCTGCAGACCCCCAGTACCACAACGATTCCTTTGACCAGTGCGCTCAAAAGACCGTTCCCGGTGCCACCAACGTGCTCTTCTCCGGTTGGGACGGCAGCGCTGCAACCCGCGCCGCGACCCTCAAGTCCATCTTCAAGACCCCGCTGATGTATAAGCCGGGCACCAAGACCGTTTACTCCGACGTGGACTATATGCTGCTGGCCTTCGCCATTGAAGCCATCACCGGCAAGGGTTTGGACGCCTTCCTGAAGGAGACCTTCTGGGATCCTATGGGTCTGACCCATACCACCTACAACCCCCTGCTGAACGGCTTTGCCGCCAACGATTGCGCTGCTACCGAGCTGAACGGCAACACCCGTGATGGGGCCATCTCCTTCACCGGCGTGCGCACCGCTACCATTCAGGGCCAGGTGCACGACGAGAAGTGCTACTACGCGATGGGCGGTATTTCCGGCCATGCAGGCCTGTTCTCCAACGCTACCGAGTTGGCAAAACTGGCCTCTGTCATGCTCACCGGCGGCTACGGCGAGAACCGCTACTTCTCCCGCAACGTGATGGACGCCTTTACCGCACCCAAGAAGGAGGACGCTGCCAACTGGGGTCTGGGTTGGTGGCGTGAGGGCGACAACCAGCGCTGCTGGTATTTCGGTACGCAGGCACCCTCCAATACCATTGGCCATCAGGGCTGGACCGGTACGTTGACCATGATCGACCCCGTGGAGAATCTGGTGGTGGTGTACCTGACCAACAAGATCAACTCCCCGGTCACCGATAAGGCCGCGAACCCCAATAATTTCAATGGTAACTGGTATACGGCTTCTACGCTGGGTTTTGTGGCACAGCTGCTGTATCAGGGTCTGCAGAACCACGGCACCGACCCCAACAACGCTTACAGCGCCCTGCTGGAGGATATGGCGGAAAGCAAGTTTGCGCTGGTGGCCGAGGGCGGCAGCGTGCCTGCTACCCACCCGCTGGTGCGCTCCGGTTATGCCGTGCTGGAGGCTATGGCTGCCCACGCCAATGCCACCCACTCTTATCTGGACCGCAACTATTTCAACGATGCCCTCACCCTGCTGGATGATACCCGCGATGCAGAGGAACTGGCAAAGCTGAAAAAGATGCTCAATAAGTTCTGAGTGCAGTTCTTTACAAATAACTGAATAAATAGCAAAGGGACTGCCGCACCAAATGAGGTACGGCAGTCCCTTTAACTTTAGCGGGTTGGACCCTTTCAGGTGTGCGCCGTTTTGCGCACCAGCTGCCGGTGCATCAGCGCCATCAGCACCAGAAATACCAGCAGGTAGAAGGGGAACAGCGCCGGGGTGATGTTGTTGGCAAGCAGACCGAAGAGCGGCGGCATGGCAAGATTGCCCACATAGGCGCTGCTCATTTGGATGCCGATGACGGCCTGAGAATTCTGTACGCCGAAGTGCGCCGGGGTGGAGTGGATGACGCTGGGGTAGATGGGCGCACAGCCTAGCCCTACCAGCACAAGCCCTGCCAACGCAAAGACCTGCGCCCCGGGCAGCAGCAGGGCAGCAATGCCCACGCCCAGCACCGCAAACCCCAGACGGATCATCTGGTCATCGCTCAGCTTTAAGGTCAAAAAGCCGCAGACGCCCCGCCCCACCGTGATGCCGATATAGAACAGGCTGGCAAAGCTGGCAGCCGTCTGGGCGGGCACCTGCCGCACAAGGGTCAGGTAGCTGCTGGCCCAGAGCCCGGCGGTGGTCTCCAGTGCGCAGTAGCAGAAGAAGCAAAGCATCACTTCCTTCGCACCCGGCAGCGCGAACACCTGCGGCAGGGTCAGCGCCTTGGGTACGGTGCCGTCCGGGGTGGCATCGGGGCGTTTATGCCACAGGGGCAGGCTGCAAAAAAGCACGGCAGTCAGTGCGATCTGGAACAGGGCGATGTATCGGTAGCCGCTGTTCCAGCCCAGCCCGCCGGAAAGTGCCGCGCCCATCACCACAGGGCCGATGGTAGTGCCCACGCCCCACATACAGTGCAGCCAGCTCATGTGGCGGCTTTCGTAATGCAGGGCAACGTAGTTGTTCAGGGCGGCATCCACGCTGCCCGCGCCCAAGCCGTAGGGGACAGCCCACAGACAGAGCATCCAGAACCGGCCGGAGACCGAAAAACCGAACAGCGCCGCAGCGGTCATGCCCACGCTGAGGGCGGTCACCCTGCCCGTGCCCAGCGCCCGGGTGAGCCGGTCGCTGTTCAGGCTGGAAACGATGGTGCCCAGCGAGATGATCATGGACAGGACGCCCGCATAGGAAAAGGGGACGCCCAGCTGGGGGTACATGGTGGGCCATGCAGACCCCAGCAGGGAATCCGGCAGGCCAAGACTGATAAAAGCTAAGTAAATGATAGGCAGCAAAAGCTGTGTCATAGGAAGGAGCCCTCCAAAAAAGTTCAGTTGTTCTTTTCCAGATACACGGTGGTGGAGGGGAAGGCGAAATCCACGCCGTTTTTCTGCATCACGTCCATCAGGTCGAGATTCAAATCGTTCTGCATCTGCAAAAAGCGGGTCATGTCGGCGGTGCGCAGGTAGGCGGACACCAGCAGGTCGATGCTGGAAGCCCCAAAGCCGCTCAGCTTGACCAGCACCGAGTCCTCGTAGGTGTAGGGGCTGGCCTTGAGCATGGCAGTCAGGTCGGTCATCAGCTGTTCCAGCCGGGGACGGGTGGTATCGTAGGTGACCCCGAGGGTGAAGCGGTACAGCCGCTTGTTGCGCAAAGTACCATTGTTGATGGTGGCAGAGCTGACCGTGCTGTTGGTCAGGATGTACACTGAGTTGTCCAGTGCGCGGACCTTGGTGGAGCGGAAGTTGATGTCCACAACCTCGCCGGAAACGTCGCCCACGGTGATCCAGTCGCCGATGGAAAAGGGGCGGTCCAGCAGGATGACCAGCCCGCTGAACAGGTTTTTGGCGCTGTCCTGTGCGGCCAGAGAGATGGTCAGACCGACAAGACCCGCACTGGCTACGATGCTGCCCACCGGCAGGCCGCTCTCCTGTGCCATGGTCATAACGCCCAGCACCACGATGAGAACTTTGTACACCTTGTTCAGCAGGGTGGTCAGGGTGCGGTTAGTGCGCACCTCCTCGCCGCAGCTCGCCAGCAAAAGGTCGGTGAGATCGGCGGCGGCGTACAGTCCCTGACACACAAAAAAGGTGGCGGCCAGCTCAAAGGCTGTGAGCAGAAATTTATTTACGCCGGCAATTGCCCACGGCAGGCTGGCCGCTGCGGCATAGATGAACGCTGCAAGGGTGAGCCGCTGCAGCGGTACGGCAAAGCTGCGCAGCAGAATGGGCGTACCGGCCAGCCGCCAGTTGCGGCGCAGCAGGGCAGGGAACACCCTGCGGGACAAAAGCTGCCGCGCCAGCCAGCCAAGCGCCAGCAGCAGCGCCGCGCACACCACGCGGGCGGCAAAGGCTGCCCAGCCCTCCAGCAGAAGAGAGCCCAGTTCAAAACCAAGGCCACGGATCGAGAAAATCATGGAAAACCTCCTGTGTTTTTTCACAACGCATATTATGATAGCATACTCTGCCGCCCGGGGCAAGGAAAGAAAGGTGAAAACGCACTTTGACAAAAAATGTGCAAACTTTTTGGAAAGGGGGCTTGACAGCGCCGCAGTACCGCGCTATACTCTTGGTCAGAAAGTTCGTTTCAGGGCGGGGTGCAATTCCCCACTGGCGGTAAAGTCCGCGACCACCCGCAAGGGTGCTGACCCGGTGCAACTCCGGGACCAACGGTATAGTCCGGATGCAAGAAACGGCAGGCAAATTGCGTCTGTGCGCCCTGTTGCAGTTTTTGGTTGCAGCAGGGCGCTTTTTGGTTTGTCTTTCCGGTTCGATCCAGCGCGAAAAGGGCTTTCCGAACAAATTTGAACGGGGAGTACACCCCGGGGAGGACAACTACCATGAAAAAGAATACCACCCACAATCTGACCGTTGCCGCCATGCTCAGCGCGGTCGCCTTTATCCTGATGTTCATCGAGTTCCCGCTGCCGATGCTCATCCCGTCCTTTGTCAAGATGGACTTCTCCGACCTGCCCGCCCTGCTGGGTGCTTTTGCACTGGGTCCGGTGTACGGCGTGGTCATCAGCTTTATGAAGAACCTGCTGCACATCATCATCAAGGGCACCTCCACCGCCTGCGTGGGTGAGCTGTGCAACTTTATGCTGGGCGCGGTGTTCTCCGCTGTGGCGGGCTTTGTCTACAAGCGCCACAAGAGCCGCAAGACCGCCATTCTGGGTGCCATTGCCGGTGCAGCCGTCATGGCCGTGTTCAGCGTGCCCTCCAACTACTTCATCACCTACCCGGCCTATGTACAGTTCTACCACATGCCGCTGGAAGCCATTCTGGGGATGTATCAGGCCATTCTGCCCTCTGCCGACAGCCTGATCAAGTGCCTTGTGATCTTCAACATGCCCTTCACGCTGGTCAAGGGTCTGCTGGACGCCGTACTGTGCCTGCTGATCTATAAGCCCCTGTCTCCCATCCTGCACGGCCGCAAGTGATTTTTCTTAGTTCTTTAGGCATAGAAAAAGCCGAAGCAACTGCAAGGTTGTTTCGGCTTTTTTGATTGTATAGACAGCCGTTAGGCGGGAAGTTTCTCCGAGGACCGTCCGCTGGGGTGGGCCCCTGCCGCCGCAGGCGGTAGGGCGGGCGATGGAATGGCCCGAGTCGTGTCCGAGGAGGAAGCTTCCCGCCCAACGGTTGATTTACGCCAGCGCGCCCTTATCCAGCCATTTGCCTCGCGCCATGCGCAGCAAAAACAGTACGCCGCGGGTGCAAAGCTCGGCGCACATGGCCACCCATACGCCCACCAGCCCAAAGCGGGGAGCCAGCAGAACTGCCAAGGTCAGCCGCACGCCCCACATACTAACAAGGTTCAGGATAAAGCAGCCGGTGCTGTCGCCTGCGCCCTGCATGGAGCCGCTGGCTACGATGCTTGCCCCGAACATCGGCTCGGCAAAGGCTTCGATACGCAGCACCCGTGCGCCAAGCGCAATGACGGCGGCGTCGGCGGTGAAGATACCCATCAGATGCGGGGCAAACACATACAGCCCCACGCCGGTCAGTGCCATGATGCCCATGCCCATGGCGGTGCACAGCCATGCAAAGCGCTTTGCCATGTCCCGGCGGTTTGCGCCCACAGCCTGTCCCACCAGCGCAAGAGCGGCGTCCTGAATGCCGTAGCCTGCCATGTAGCACAGGCTCTCGGCGCTGACCCCCAGACTGTTGGCGGCAATGGCGGTAGTGCCCAGTCCGGACACGATGCGCACCAGAAGCACCTGTGCCGAGGAAAGGGCGGCGCGCTCTGCCGCCAGCGGTGCGCCCACCTTCCACACGTTGTGCAGGCAGGCGCGGGTAATGTGCCACGAGCCGGGCTTGCGGATGCACAGCGGGCCATCCCTCAGCAGCAGAACGCCCAGCGCCAGCGTACCGCCCACAGCGTTGGCAAGGGCTGTGCCCAGCGCCGCGCCCGGCACGCCCCAGCCCAGCCCCCAGACCGTGAGATTCTGGCTGAATACCGTCATTTCACGGGTGGGGTTGATGAGGAAAAAGTTGAAGATGATGTCCAGTACGCAGGTGAAGATGCTGATGAGACCCGGGGTAAGCGCATCACCCGTAGAGCGCAGCATGGCGGCGTAGGTGCCCATGGCCATGATGAAGGGCAGGGAAGCCGACCAGATGGCAAAATACGCCGAAGCGTTTGCCTGCAGTGCCGTGTCTGCGCCCAGCCACCCGGGCAGAAACCGGCTGATGCCCACGCCAAAGGCCGCTGCCGCCAGACCCACCGCCAGATTGAACAGCATGGACTGCCGCAGAACGCCACGGGCGTCCTGCTGGCGGTCTGCGCCCAGATACTGTGCCACCTGAATGGAAAACGCCATGCACAGCCCGGCCAGCATCCCGTGCAACAGCCATGTGCTGGAGCTGACGATGCCAATGGAGGCTGTTGCGGCGGCACCGATATGCCCCACCATGGCGGCATCGATGTACTCCATGGCGGTAACCACGATCTGCTGCAAAATGGAAGGGATACTCAGCGTCAGCGCCACCTGTGCGGTGTGGCGCAGCGGCACCTGCTCGCCCTGCCGCATCCGGGCAGAGAGCTGCTCAAGTGTAATGGACATGGAACCTCCTGCGTTGTGGGTGAAAATTACAGACTAATACATTATTATAGAGAGCCGCGGGAGAAAAGTCAATCCAAAGTGAATTTTGCCGCCGGGATTGATTTTTGGGCAAGGGCGTGATACACTCACAACGTACTATACAGAAAGAAAGAGGAATGTTATCTTATGATCCAAATGCTGACCTCTGTCATCGGGCAGCGGGGCGTGGATGCCATGGCGTTTTTGCTGGCATTTGTCCTGACCGCCCTGACGGATTCCATTTTCCGCGATAAACTGCCCCACGACCACGGCCGCGCCTTTGCGGTGAACGGCGAGCTTTCCAAGGGCAAGGCGCGAGGCTCCGGACTGATCTTTGTGCTGTGCATCGCACTGGTGTCGCTGGCGTTCCTGCCCTTCAACACAGAGTATGTGGTGTACAATGTGCTGCTCATCGCTTCCATGCTCTCCGGCTATCTGGACGATGCCGCCGAGACCGCATGGAACGAGTACAAAAAAGGCATCATCGATTTTGTCATCGCGGTGCTGGCGGGCGTCACCTACCTGAACTTCAATGGCTGCGGCGTACACTTTTTGCAGTGGAGCTTCACCCTGCCGTATGCGGTGTACCTGCTGCTCATCGTTATCCTTATCTGGGCAAGCATCAACGTGGTCAACTGCACCGATGGTGTGGACGGCCTTTCCGCCAGTCTGGCGGTGGTGACCATTGGCACCTACCTGCTGGCCTATAAGACCGAGTTGGGCACCTACGCCACCGCCGGTGTGGTGTTCATCGGTGCGCTGCTGGCTTACCTGTGGTTGAATGCCAAGCCCTCCAGCCTGCTGATGGGCGATGCGGGCAGCCGCGCTATGGGCTTTTTCATCGCCATGCTGTCGCTCAAGTGCGGTCATCCGTTCGCCTTCCTGCTGGCGGCTATCGTGTTCATCGCAGACGGCAGTTTGGGCATTCTGAAGATCAGCCTGAAGCGTTTTCTGCACATCTGGATCTTGAAAAACACCCTGACCCCTCTCCACGACCATGTGCGCAAGCGCAAGGGCTGGAGTGATGAGCAGGTGGTAGCCCGCTGGCTCATTCTGCAGTGTGTGGCCTCGGCCCTGCTGCTGCTCCTTGTGCGGGGCTGATACCCGTTACAATTCCGCCCGTAAAAATGCAAGCCCGGAAAGTCTGCGGACTTTCCGGGCTTGCTCTGTCTTAAAATGATCTTCTCAGCATTCTACTCCGGCTTTTTTGCACGCCGCCTGCACCACATGGCCTACCAGCACCGAGGTGGTCACGGTGCCCACGCCGCCGGGCACGGGAGTAATGGCGTCCACCACCGGCTCTGCGGCGGCAAACTGCACGTCACCGCAGAGTTTGCCCTCCTCGTTTACATGGATGCCTACGTCCACGACCGTCTGGCCTGCCCGCAGGCAGTCCGCGCCCACAGCCGCCATTTTGCCCATGGCCACCACCACGATGTCGGCCTGTCTGCACACTTCCGGCAGGTTCTGGGTGCGGGAGTTGCACAGGGTGACGGTGGCATTTTCCCGGTCCAGCATCATGGCGGCGGGCTTGCCCACCACAAGGCTGCGTCCCACCACCACGGCACGCTTGCCGGAAAGGGGGATCTTATAATACTTCAAAATTTCCATGCAGGCCTGCGCGGTGCAGGGGGCGTAGCCCAAATCGGTATTCGTGAACACCCCAGCCAGCGAACCGTCCGTGATGCCGTCGATATCCTTTTCCGGACGCAGGGCGGCGCGGACAGTGCGGTCATCGAACTGCTTGGGCAGAGGACGGAACAGCAGACAGCCGTGGATGCCGTCGTCAGTGTTCACCTCGTCCAATATCCGGAGCAGCTGCTCCTGCGTGGCATCGGCAGGCAGCACGAACTGCCGGACGGCGACTCCCACCTTGCCGCAGCGGGTCATCACGCCCCGCTCGTAGGAGAGGTCATCCTCCCTCTCGCCCACACGCACCACGGCCAGCGTGGGGGTGATGCCTTTTGCCTTCAGCTGTTCGCAGAGTGCCGCGTTGCGCTCGTTCATGGCGGCCACTACCGGCGCGCCCTTTAAAATCGTTGCCATATACTTTCCCTCATTTGTGATATTATTTATTGCAGAGTTTCCCGCTGACGGCGGTGAAGGTTTCGTCTGCCCGGGGCACAAACTCTGCCAGCAATGCGTCTGCCCGGGCGTCCAGTGCAGCGGCACGGGTGCGGTCTGCCATCAGCTTGGTGTTAATAAACACATTCAGGCTTGCGGCCTGCAAGGCGGCCTTGCACAGCACGGCGGCGCAGCCTGCGTCCGATACTGCCAGCACGCTGCCTTTGGCGGCGTACTGCCCCGCCAGCGCGATGCCCTCGGCGCACTTTTCCATAATTTGCAGCGGCACGGCGCTTGCACCGTCCAGTGCGGCTTCCAGCACAGCGGCTTTGTGCGCGGCCTGCTCCGGGGTATCCTTGGGCAGGCCGTAGGCCGCAGCCAGTGGCGCAAAGGCATCGGCATCGGCCTGTACCAGCGCTTCCAGCTCCAGCCGCAGGGCTTCAGCCCGGGCGTTCAGTGCCTGAATGTCCGCTTCCACGGCGACGTACTTCTTTTTGCCGGTGGTCAGACAGCCCACCATGTTGCCCAGTGCCACACCGGCAGCGCCTACCAGCGCGGCTGTGCCGCCGCCGCCCGGCGTGGGCGCTTTGCTGGCAAGCTGTGCCAGAAACTGCGCGCAGCTTAAATCGTTCATTTCCATGTGTAGATACCCCTCTCTGTTACAAAGGCGTCCAGCCGCTGGTCGTGGGCGTCCACGGCGGCGCGGGGGACGCGCTGAACCTCCAATGCAATGCCGATCTTCACCGCCCGGGTGCAGTAGGGCAGGTAGCGGTCGTAGTAGCCCTTGCCCATGCCTACCCGGTAGCAGCCTGCGTCAAAGGCGGTGCAGGGCACCAGCACCAGATCCAGCTGCTCCGGCTGCAAAAGGGCAGAGCGTTCCAGCACAGGCGTGCGGATACCGTACTGTCCCACCGTCCAGCCGTCCGCGCCCGGCACGGCTGCGGTAAGGGTAAAGCCCTCGTCGCACACCGGGTAGGCCACCGTCTTGCCCTGCCGTGCGGCTTCGGCAGCTACGGCGGCAAGGTCGGCTTCGCCCCCAAAGGCTGCGTAGAGCAAAAGGGTATGGGCAGTGCGGTAGGCATCCAGTTCCAGCACCCGGCGGCAAAGGGCTACATTGGCGGCGGCGCGCTGCGGCGCAGCCAGCGCCTTGCGGGCGGCACGGCCAGCGGTACGCTGCGCCTGTTTTTCCTCGGCAATGGTCATACAAAACACCTCGCTTCACCTGTGGGGGAAGAAACTTGAAAAATATACAAAATCGACAGCGCATTTTTATACAAACATAATAAACACTTCAGACAAAAAAAGCAAGCCTTTTGGCGAAAAGAGGATTGAAGCCGCCGCCGCTTTCTGCTATGATTATCTTACAGCAGCAAACGCCGCGCGGGTGCTGCGCTGAGAGAATCTACAACATTTTGTGGAGAGGGGCAAGTAAAATGTACAAGGATATGATGGACACCATCAGCATGGTCAACGCAGCCGACCCGGAACTGGGCGCAGCCATGGAGCGGGAGCTGACCCGTCAGCGCGAGAATATTGAGCTGATCGCCAGCGAGAATATCGTTTCGCCCGCCGTGATGGCAGCCATGGGCAGCGTGCTGACCAACAAGTACGCCGAGGGTCTGCCCGGCAAGCGCTACTACGGCGGCTGCGTCTATGTGGACGAGGTGGAGAATATTGCCATCCGGCGCGCCTGCCAGCTGTTCGGGGCAAAGTACGCCAACGTCCAGCCCCATTCCGGCGCACAGGCCAACCTTGCCGTGTATTTTGCCCTGCTGGAGTTGGGCGATACTGTTATGGGCATGGACCTTTCGCAGGGCGGTCACCTGACCCACGGTTCTCCGGTGAATATGTCCGGTAAAAACTACCACTTCATCTCCTACGGTGTCGGCGCAGACGGCGTCATCGACTACGCCGAGCTGGAAAAGCAGGTGCGCAAGGTGCGCCCCAAGATGCTGGTGGCGGGCGCTTCTGCCTACCCCCGCGCCATCGACTTTGAAAAGCTGGCCGAGATCGCCCACGGCTACGGCGCATATCTGATGGTGGATATGGCGCACATCGCCGGTCTAGTGGCGGGCGGCCAGCACCAGAGCCCCGTACCCTATGCCGACGTGGTGACCACCACCACCCACAAGACCCTGCGCGGACCCCGCGGCGGCCTGATTTTGACCAACAACCCCATCATTGCAAAGCGCATCAACTCGGCAGTGTTCCCCGGCACGCAGGGCGGCCCGCTGGAGCACGTGATTGCAGCAAAAGCTGTCTGCTTTGGCGAGGCACTGAAGCCGGAGTTCAAGGAATATGCCCGCAAGATCGTAGAAAATGCACAGGCACTGGCTGCGGCTTTGCAACAGCACGGAGTAAAGCTTGTATCCGGCGGCACCGACAACCACCTGATGCTCATTGACCTGCGGGACGAGGAGTGCACCGGCAAGGACTTGGAGCAGCGTCTGGACAGCGTACACATCACCGCCAACAAGAACACCGTCCCCGGCGAGACCCGCAGCCCCTTTGTGACCTCTGGCGTGCGTCTGGGCACCCCGGCTGTCACCACCCGCGGCATGGGCGCAGCCGAGATGCAGGTGATCGCGGACTGCATTGCAGACTGCATCTGGCACTATGAGGAAAAGAAGGACGAGATCAGCGAGCGCGTCCTGCGCCTGACCCGGGAGTTCCCACTGTACCAGTAAAAGCAACGTGTAAATAACAAGGCATCCGCAGCCGTTCTGTTAAGCATACAGGGCTGTGGATGCCTTTTGTTACAAAACCGGAAGAGCCGGAAAAAGGAGAAAAACGATGGAAAGCTTAGGCCTTTTGCATCTGTATTACGGCGACGGCAAGGGCAAGACCACAGCCGCCATGGGGCTTGCCCTGCGGGCACTGGGCAGCGGAAAACGTGTGGTCATCGTGCAGTTTTTAAAGGGCGGGCAGAGCGGTGAGATCCCGCTGCTGGAACAGCTGGGCGCCACCGTTTACCGGGGCAAGGCCGGGCAGAAATTTGTTTTTCAGATGAACGAAGCCGAAAAGGCCGCTACCCGCGCTTTGCAAAACAAAAACCTTGCGGCGGCGCTGGCGCAGCCCTGTGATATGCTGGTGCTGGACGAAGCCGGCAGCGCGTGGGAACTGGACATGGTGGACAAAGCCCTGTTGCAGCAGGCAGTGCTGCACCGCCCCGCCGGGCAGGAGTGCGTCCTGACCGCCCACGCAGCCCCCGCGTGGATGCTGGACGCCGCGGATTACCTCACAGAGATGTGCTGCCGCCGCCACCCTTACCAGAAGGGCATCGCTGCACGGAAAGGCGTGGAGTATTAAGGTTATAGCAAAAGGAGTTGTTGCGCATAATGCAACAGCTCCTTTTGTAGTTTTATACATCCCAGAACCCTTTTAGCGCCGCTTCCAGCGCGGCGGTACCGGGCAGATACTGGATGTGCTGCCAGTGCGGCGGGAACAGACGGGCGGTGTCGGGCTGCGCAAAGCGGTCGTCCAAAAGCAACACCACGCCTTTGTCCTGTGGGGTGCGCACCACCCGCCCGGCGGCTTGCAGTACCTTGTTCATGCCCGGGTAGCGGTAGGCATAGTCGAAGCCGCAGCCGGACTGCTGTTCGTAATAGCGGCGCAGCATCTCCTGCCGGGGGTTCACCTGCGGCAGGCCCACCCCCACGATGGCACAGCCGATGAGCCGGTCACCCACAAGGTCTACTCCCTCGCCGAAGATGCCGCCCATCACGGCAAAACCCAGCAGCGTTTTGGCGGGGTGGGGAGCGAACTGTGCCAGAAACTCCGCGCGCCCGGCATCGTCCAAGCTGCGCTGCTGCACAAGGGTGGGAATGTCCGGCCAGCGGGCGGCAAAGGCTTCGTACACCTGCTGCAAATAGGCGTAGCTGGGGAAAAATGCCAGATAGTTGCCGGTCTTGCCCTTTGCCAGCGCCGCCAGTGCATCCGCTACGGCGGGCACACTGGCTTCCCGTTGGCGGTAGCGGGTGGAGATGCCCGGCAGACAGAACAGCCCCAGATTTTCCGGCGGGAAGGGGCTGGGCAGCGCCACCGCCCGGGCATCGGCACTGCCCAGCACATTGCGGTAGAAAGCAGGCGGGGTCAATGTGGCACTGAACAGCGCCGCGCTGCGCCCTGCCGCCAGACTGGCGTCCACAAAAGGTGCGGGGTCTAAGCAGAGCAGATGCAGCTCCAGCTCGCTGCCTCGGGCGGTAAGCTGGGTGACAAAATGGCTGTCGTACCGGTCGGCGGCGCGGGCGATATCCTGCAAGGCAAAGTAGAGCTCCAGCAGCTGGGTGTGGGCGGGGTCCTCGGGGTTTTGTTCCAGCCAGTCTTGTAACGGGGTGTGCACCGCCCGCAGGGCAGCGGGCAAAGCGGCGGGCAGTTGCTGCAAAAAAACGGTGCCATCTCGGGCGTACAGCGGCTGCGACAGGGCAAAATCCGGGGCAGCTTCGGCGGGTAAAAGACTCACCTGTGCAGGCTCTGTCTCCCCGGCAGGTTCTGTGCCTGTGCGGGGCGTAGCCTGTGCGCAGGCCTTGCGCGCCGCCAGAAAGACTTTATCCGCCTTGGTCAGCGCGGTTTTCAGGCTGCTTCTGCCCTTGCCCAGCGCCCGCTTTGCCTCGGTCAGGCTGCTTTTGGCAAACTGCGCCGAGTACATGGCACGGGCTCTGTCCGGCAGGTTGTGCGCCTCGTCAATGAGGAATAGCCAGTCCCCGGCGGCATCAAAAAAGCGCTTGAGGTGCACCACAGGGTCAAACAGATAGTTGTAGTCCCCGATGACCACATCGCACCACTCGCTCAGATCAAGTCCCAGCTCAAAGGGGCACACCGAGAACTGCCGGGCGGTGTCCGCCAGCGCGGCGCGGCTGAAACTGCCGCTGCCGTCCAGCAGAGCCACCAGCGCGTCCTTGCGGCGGTCGTAGTAGCCGTTGGCAAAGGGACACACCTCCGGCAGGCAGGCGGGGTGGCCTTCGGCGTCCGGGTGCAGACAGGCCTTTTCCTTGGCGGTCAGGGTCACGCTGCGCAGGGCAAGACCGGGCTGGGCGGTACGCAGCCGCGCGATGGCGTCCTCGGCGGCGGCTTGGGTGGTGCTGCGGGCGGTCAGGTAGAACAGCTTTGCGCCGCAGCCCTCGCCCATGGCTTTTAAAGCAGGGAAGAGCGCGCTCATGGTCTTACCGATGCCGGTGGGTGCCTGACAAAAAACGCGGGTACCGCCCTTGCGGTCGGCGCTTTTTCCGGCGCGGCAGGCGCGGTACACCTCGCCCGCCAGCGCCCGCTGCCCGGGGCGGTATTCCGCAAAGGGGAATTGCAGCGCCGCAAGGCTCTGGCTGCGCAGGATGTCCCAGTCCAGCTGCCGCTGCGCCCACGGGGCATACTGCATTAAAAGCTGCCGCAAAAACTGCTCCAGCTGCTGCTGAGTGAACTGCCGGGTAAAGCGCTGAATCTGGTCGGTATCGACCTGATAATAGGTCAGCCGCACGGCAAGCGCATCCAGTCCCTGCTGGCTGCTGTAAATGGCGGCATATACCATGCCCTGCGCCCAGTGGCAGGGGTTCAGTTCCTCGGTGATCTCCTCGTAGGGAACAGTGGTGGTCTTGATCTCGTCAATGGTCACAGTGCCGTTTTCGTCGGTGAAAATGCCGTCTGCCCGGCCTTCCAGCGTAAAGGCGATGCCGCAGGCTTCCCGCTCCGCGCTGAGGAATACCTCGGCCTGATAGCCCTCCCCGGCGGCCTTTTGCAGCTTGCGGTGGATGCGTGCGCCCTCGTTGGCGCGGTCGAAGCCGGTGAAGCGGCTGTCGATGCTGCCGGTGCGCAGCAAAAACTCCACCAGCTGCCGGATGGGCAGATGGATGCTTGCCAAGGCGTTTCACCTCCGTTTTTTTGTTATCCTACCCCGAACAACTCCATGCACTGGGCGGCTGCGGCATCCACCTGTGCAAAGTCCACGGCGGTGCGGTAGTAGGTCTCCAGTTCATCGTGGCAGCTTTTTGCCTGCGCCATCAAGGCACAGGCCTGTTCCAGCAGTTCGGCGGCGGCGCGCTCGTTGAAGCGCAGCCGTGCCCGGCAGGCGGAAAGGTTCTCCCTATCCACAAAGCGGCTGCACCGCACGGTCTGCGCCGCAGACAGCCGCACCGGATGCCAGCGGTTGTCGGTCAGGAACGCCAGCCGCAGGGAGGGAATGATAATGTGGTCGATTTTATCCTCCGGGTGCATGGCGCAGGGGCAGGTGATGATGTGGTAGCCCCGCGCCAGCGCCTCGGCGCGGATGAGTTCCAGCAGCAGGCGGGAGACTGCCCCGTAGTCGTCCCGGAAGAGGATGCATTTGTCTGCCAGTGCCTGCACCGTACCCTGATAGAACACCTCGCCCTTGGGCGTGATGGCCGAGAGCAGCCGCAGCTCTTCAGAGCCCATCTCCTCGGTGCGGGGCAACAGGCGGATGCACAGCCGCTTGACGTAGCGGCGCACTTTTTCAAAGTTGGCGCTGCACGCTTCGGCGCGGCGGCTGTCCAGCAGCAGGCTGCCCGCCGAGGCCACATACCGCGCCGCCCGGCTGCGCAGCAGCTGGTTGCGGGCAAACAGGGCGGTCACCTCGTCCTTGTGGGGGTGCAGGGCATCGGCGTCAATGGTGTGGTACAAACTCAGCACCCGCTCGTCTGCGCCGGGGGCTTCCGGTTCCACCACATGGGGCGCGGTGGCGTCGATGATGGCGCGTTTCTGCCGCAGGAACACCACCCCGTCCAGACTGTCGGGGTCGCTGGCGCAGTGGATGCGCTGGATGGGCTCGCCTTTATCCTGTGCGGCGCGCGCCAGCCGCTTCATCAGGGTAGACTTGCCGCAGCCCGGCCCGCTTTTGAGCAGCACCAGCTGCATCCCGGGCTCCCGGCGCAGCGGCGCAAAGTAGCCCTTGAACCCGGCGGGCGTTGTAGCGCCCAAAAAGAAATCCACAGAAGGATGCACGGAACTTTCCATACAAAAACACCTCACTTTTGCTTTACAGTATGCAAAAGCGGCGCGGTTGGTTCCTGCCCTTATTTATGATAGGTATGCTCGCACACGGCGGCAATGGTGTCCCGCAGTACGGTAAAGTCCGCAAAGGCTTCAGGCTTGTTCTGGGGTTGGCGCAGCAGGGCGGCGGGGTGGAAGGTGCCCATGAACAAAATGCCACCCTTCTCAATGATCTGTCCGTGCTCCCGGGTGACGGAAAAATCCTGCCGGATCATCCGCTGGGCGGCAACACGCCCAAGGCAGACCACGATCTTGGGATGCAGCAGCCGGAACTGCTCCCGCAGCCACGGCATACAGGCTTCGCTCTCGGCGGGCAGCGGGTCGCGGTTCTGGGGCGGGCGGCACTTGACGATGTTGGCAATATAGCAGTTCTTTTTGCGGTCAAGGTCGATGGCAAACAGGTACTTGTCCAGCAGCTGGCCGCTGCGCCCCACAAAGGGCAGACCCTGCTCGTCCTCGCTTTGGCCGGGGCCCTCGCCCACAAACAACACCTCGGCGTCCGGCACGCCCTGCCCGAACACCACGTTCGTCCGGGTGGCGCACAGCTCGCACCGGGTGCAGGCAAGGCATTCGGCCTTTAAAGTATCCATATCCATGGAGAACATCTCCTTTAAAACCAGTATGATATTTTATTCACAAATCAAATGGCGGTTTCTCCCCTAAAATATAGCACAAAAACACAATTTTGTCTTGAACTTTTTGCCGTCTGTGCTAGAATAAAGAAGAAAGGCATCCTTGTGTCCAACAGACACGGAATGCAAATTTTGGAAAGCATTTTCGGAGGTAATCACAATGGCTGATATGTTTGCACCGCTGGTAGCACAGCTGAAGGCAAATCCCAAGACGATCGTGTTCACCGAGGGCAATGACCCCCGCATTCTGGAGGCCGCAAGCAAGCTGCTGGCCGAGGGCGTGCTGAAGGTCGTTATGGTGGGCAACGAGGCAGAGTGCAAGGCTGCTGCCGCCGCCGGTAACTTTGATATTTCCGCTGCCGAGATCATCGACCCGGAGAACTACGCCGGTTTTGATGAGATGGTCAGCACCATGGTGGAGCTGCGCAAGGGCAAGCAGTCCGCAGAGGAGTGCACCGCCCTGCTGAAGAAGTCCAACTACTTTGGCACCATGCTGGTGAAGATGGGCAAGGCAGACTGCCTGCTGGGCGGCGCTACCTACTCCACCGCCGACACCATCCGTCCCGCTCTGCAGCTGGTCAAGACCAAGAAGGGCGCACATCTGGTGAGCTCCTGCTTTATTCTGGACCGCGACTGCGGCGAAGAGGGTCTGAAGCGCATTGCCATGGGCGACTGCGCTGTCAACATTGATTACACCGATACCGTCGATAAGGCTACTGGCGAGGTCAAGATCTCTGCCGCTTCCAAGCTGGCAGAGGTTGCTGTGGAGACTGCCCGCACCGCAAAGCTGTTCGGCATCGACCCGAAGGTGGCTGTGCTGAGCTTCTCCACCAAGGGCTCCGGCAAGGGCGGCACCGTGGCACTGAGCCACGACGCTACCATCAAGGCACAGGAGATGGATCCCGAGCTGGCTGTGGACGGCGAGCTGCAGTTTGACGCAGCCGTTGCTCCCGAGGTCGCACAGGTCAAGTGCAAGGGCAGCAAGGTGGCTGGTCAGGCCAACACCTTCATCTTCCCCTGCATCGAGGCCGGCAACATCGGCTATAAGATCGCACAGCGTCTGGGCGGCTACGCTGCCTACGGCCCCATCCTGCAGGGTCTGAACGCACCCATCAACGATCTGTCCCGCGGCTGCAACGCAGACGAGGTGTACAAGATGAGCCTGATCACCGCTTGCCAGTCTTAAACAGTTTTAGCACAAACGAGGAGAAGCCTTCGGGCTTCTCCTTTTTGTTTTGCCCCCTCTTGCAATCCGGCGGGGTTTATGGTACAATATCTTAGCATCCACAAGGATGTGTCGGACAGCGCCTGCTGCGTGGTTCGGCATACGGATGCGGGTCCTGTACGATGGGCTCGCTGTGAACCAGGTCAGGTGGGGAACCAAGCAGCCTTAAGCAGAGCGTTCGTGCGTTTCAGTAAGCCTGCATCCGTATGCCGAGTTACGCAAGGCGGGGACAAAACCCCGTCGAGCGCTGTCCTTTTATTTTTGCCGCAAAGGCCGGGAAAGGGGAGAGATCGCCATGTATCGTGCACTTTACCGCAAATGGAGACCCCAGCGGTTTGAGGATGTGGTGGGCCAGCGTGCCATCGTGACCGCCCTGAAAAACCAGATCACCGCAGGGCGCGTGGGCCATGCGTATCTGTTTACCGGCGTGCGCGGCACCGGCAAGACCACCTGCGCCAAAATTTTTGCCAAGGCGGTCAACTGTCTGCACCCGGTAAATGGCGACCCCTGCGGGGAGTGCGAGATCTGCAAGGGCATCGACAACGGCAGCCTGCTGGACGTGGTGGAGATGGACGCAGCCTCCAACAACGGCGTGGACGATATCCGCGACCTGCGGGACGAGACCGCCTACACCCCCAGCGCCTGTCAGTATAAGGTGTATATCATCGACGAGGTGCACATGCTGTCCACAGCGGCCTTTAATGCGCTGCTGAAAACGCTGGAAGAGCCCCCCGCACACGTTATCTTCATTCTGGCGACCACCGAGATCCAGAAAGTGCCCGCCACCATCCTTTCCCGCTGCCAGCGGTACGATTTTACCCGCATCGGGCCGGAGGATATCGCCCGGCGGGTGGAGTATATCGCCGGTGAGGAAAAGCTGGAGCTGACCTCCGACGGCGCGGAGCTGATCGCCCGTCTGGCCGATGGTGCGCTGCGCGATGCACTGTCCATTCTGGACACCTGCGCCGGCGTCACCGCCAAAATTGACGCGGATGTGGTGCGCCGCATGGCGGGTGTGACCGACCGCAGCTACCTGTTCCAAATTTCGGACGCTCTGGAAGCACAGGATGCAGCCGCCGCGCTGGCACAGCTGGCGCAGCTGCGGCAGCAGTCGGTGGACGTGAAGCGCCTGACCGAGGAATTGATCGCTCACTACCGCGCCCTGATGCTGGCAGCGCTGCCCGGCGGGCAGGCGCTGCTGTCCGGTGTTTCGCCGGAGGAAGAGGCGCTGTACCTGCAAAAAGGCCCGGAGATGGGGCAGCGGGAAGCCATCCGCGCCATCCGCACGTTAGGCACGGCGCTGGAGCACATGACCCGCGGCAGCGACCAGCGCATCGAGCTGGAACTGGCACTGTTCAGCCTGTCCGAGCCGTCCCAGCAGATGCAGGCGGTAACGGTACAGGCAACCCCTGCCCGCACGGCACAGTCGGAAGCACCCCGTCCCTTTGCGGCAGCGGTGCAGCCCTTTGCCAGCGCCCCGGTGCAGCCCGCACCGGCAGCAACTGCACCCCAGACCCCGGCAGCAGTAGCAGAACCTGCCCCTGCCGTGCAGCAGACCCCTCCGCAGCTTGCCGCGCAGGAAGCAACGCCAGCCCCTGCGGAGGAGCTGCCGCCGATGCCGGACGAACCGCCGGTACAGCAGAGCGATGCCGCCCTGCCGTGGGACGAGCCTGCCCCGCAGGCACCGCCGCCGGAGGAGCCGGAGCCGGTCAGTCAGCCGGAGCAGCCCGCCCCTGCAGAGCCTGTGCAGCCTGCCCCGGCAGCAGAGAAATCGCCTGCCCCGGTGCAGGAGCACCCTGCCGACCCGGTGCTGACCAAGCCCCGCAGCGTGGCGCAGCAGGGCACGAACCCCTTTCCGTACTGGGGGCAGATCGTGCAGAAGCTGGAAGGCATCGACCCCATGCTGTATATGTATCTGCGCAAGTCCAAGGCTTACTTTGACGGTACCCGCGTGCTGATCGACGGCGGCAAGACTTTCCGGGATTTTATCCGGGTGAACAAGGACAGCCAGAAGCTGATCAAAAAGCTGATCGCCGAGGTATCCGGCGTTCCGGTGCCCATCGGCCCCTACGAGCCCAAAACGGCCGGAAAGACCGCCTCCAACGCGGAGCAGTCCCTTCTGGCGCTGGAAAAACTGGGGTTAGAGGTCAGCATTGAGGATACCGCCCGCAAAAAGCGATAAAAATTGTTTATAATAAAGGAGAATACCATTATGAAAGCAAGAATGCCCGCAGGCTACGGCCGCCCCGATATGAACGCCCTGATGCGTCAGGCTCAGAAGATGCAGGAGGACATGAAGAGCAAGCAGGCCGAGCTGGAAGCCGCCGAGTACACTGGCAGCGCCGCCGGTGAGATGGTGACCGTGAAGATGAACGGCAAGCACGAGGTGCTGTCCATCACCATCAAGCCCGAGGCTGTGGACCCGGACGACATCGAGATGCTGGAAGACATGGTGGCTGCTGCCATCAACGCCACCGTGAAGCAGGTGGACGAGACCGCCGAAGCCGAGATGGGCAAGCTGACCGGCGGCCTGAATATTCCGGGTCTCTGAGCCGGGAAGGGGAGATACCATGGACTACACTGCCGCACCGCTGGAAAAGCTGATCGAGGAGTTCGGCAAGTTTCAGGGCGTGGGCCGCAAGGGTGCTACCCGCATGGCCTATCAGGTGCTGAGTATGTCGGATAAGGACGCTGCGGCGCTGGCCGATGCCATCCGCGGTGCGCACACCCGGCTGCATCGGTGCCGCATCTGCCAGAACTTTACGGACGCTGACCTGTGCCCGGTGTGCGCCAGCGCCAAGCGGGACACCTCGGTGATCTGCGTGGTGGAAAAGCCCCGGGACGTGCAGGCCTTTGAGCGCACCCGGGAGTATAACGGCCTGTACCATGTGCTGCATGGTCTGCTGGACCCGCTGGCCGGTGTGGGCGCAGAGCAGCTCACCGTCAAGGAGCTGCTGGCGCGGCTGAAGGACGACACGGTGAAGGAGGTCATCATGGCCATGAACCCCACCGTGGAGGGCGAGGCTACCGCCATGTATCTGGCAAAGCTCATCAAGCCGCTGGGCATCCGGGTCACCCGGCTGGCCTCCGGTCTGCCGGTGGGCGCCAGCCTGGAATACGCGGACGAGACCACCCTGTACCGGGCACTTTCCGGCCGGGGAGAGCTGTGAGTGTGTAAAAATTTACAATTCTGTCAGAAACAGCCCTTGCATTACCCTGAAAAAATGGTATACTGAAACAACAAACGGAACGGAGAAAGGAGGCGCGCAGCATGGCACCCACAAAGGAGCGCCCGGCGACCAAGAGCATCGCCACCAACCGCGAAGCGCGCCACGAATATTTTGTTCTGGAAGCGCTGGAGACCGGTGTGGAGCTCAAAGGCACCGAGGTGAAAAGCCTGCGGGCCGGCGGGGTCAACCTGAAGGACAGCTGGGTAGATATTGAAAATGGCGAGCTGCTGGTAAAGGGGATGCACATCAGCCCTTACGACCACGGCAACCTGTTCAATCAGGATCCTATGCGTGTCCGGCGGCTTCTGGCGCACAAAAGTGAGATCCGGCGTCTGCACCAGCAGTGCAAACTGCAGGGCTATACGCTGGTGCCGCTCTCGCTTTATTTCAAGCATGGCCGCGTAAAAATGGAAGTGGGCCTGTGCAAAGGCAAAAAGCTGTACGACAAGCGTGCCGATGCCGCCCAGCGCGATGCAAAGCGCTCCATTGACCGGGCTGTGAAGTCCAACGGCAAGTATTATTAAGCATTCCAATTGCAGACTGCGGCTCACCGCAAAACCAAGCTTTTCGCACATCGCAAGATGTGCTTTATAGGGGGGCGTAAAGGTTTCGACGGGGGGAGCAAGGTCTGGGCAGCGGGTAGCAGCGGGGGAACTGCTCTATAACTCCTCCAAAAAAATTAACTGACAACAATAATTATCAGTTGCTCGCAGCCTGAGTGCTGCGCGTTCCGCCCACTCTTGTGTCGTGTGGGGTCGGGGCGTCCTTTAGACACAGCACCTGAACGGACCTAAGCTTTGCGGACCGGCAGGAACTCATGAAGCTACCAAAGCGCTAGCCTGACGATCGGCGTGGCGCGGCGGGAATGTTGTAGATCGCCTGCACCCGGAGATACCTACACTGAGCTCTTTTCGGACATGGGTTCGACTCCCATCGCCTCCACCAACATAAAAGCCACCTGAAAACTTACGTTTTTCAGGTGGCTTTTGCTATATCTGCTATTCTGTTACGCCAGATCCGGCAGGATGTCCGACCACAGAGCCTGCTCCTGCCGCAAGGCATCAAAGCAGCAGTCCAGATATATTTTGTTGACCGCTGCAAAAATGGTGCTGCGCAGCAGCAGACGCTCGTCGTTGAGCGTGGCCTCCGGCTGGGCTGTCTTGCCGCCGAACACCACGGAAAGACTAGTCTCTAACTCCTCGCAGAAGATATCGTAGGCTGTCCCGGCGGAGCAGTGCTCCCGCTGCATTTTGAACAGGGTGTCGATGTTTTCAATCGAGAGCACGGTCTTGGAAACTGCAATGTACATCAGGGATGCGATCTGGTCCCGGGTGTATTTTTTGCGGATGGGGTGATCCACCACCCCTTTTTTGACGTAGTTGCTTACCATAGATGGGGTCAGCTCCACCCCGCAGAAGCTGCGGAAGTAGCCGTTGACGAACTGCACCGTCTGGTCCAGATACAGCCCTACCGAGGGAAGATCGTTGTACCGGGGCAGGGCAAAGCCCGCAGCACACGCCGCAACGCGGAGTTTGGTTTCAGCTTTCATAGTATCTTGTTCCGTTCATGCTCCTGCACTTTTTGCAAGCAGGAACGTTGTTTTTGTGCAAAGGCAGGGCAATTGCTTTCCGCAAAAGCACTTCTGCCTGTAAAATAGTATACCGCATTTTGGAAAATTGGTCAACGGGCAACGAAAACTTTGTAAAAGAATTTGAAAAAACAGTTGACAGGTTTTTAAAAAACTGCTATGATGGTCACAAACAAAGGAATGACCGCGGCATTGCGCCGCTTGAAAATGGAGAAAAATATGAAAAGCAAAATCGTTGTAGATTCCTCTGCAAATGTGTACGAGCTCCCCGATGTAGGGTTTGCCTGCGTACCGCTGAAGATCCTGACCGACGAGCAGGAGTATGTGGACACCGCAGAGGTGGATGCCCCCGCGCTGGCTCAGATGATGCGCACCTATAAGGGCCGCACCAGCACCTCCTGCCCCAATATCTCGGACTGGATGGCTGCCTACGAGGGCGCAGACGAGGTGTATGTTGTAACCATTACCGGTACGCTGTCCGGCGCTTACAACGCCGCGCTGCTGGCGGGCGAGGAATACGAGCAGAGCCACGAGGGCGCGCGGGTCTTTGTGCTGGACAGCCTGTCTACTGGTGCGGAGTCCCGGCTGCTGGTGGAGCGTTTGGCGGCGCTGATCAAGGCCGGCAAGCCCTTTGACACCGTATGTGAGGAGATCCGGGCGTACCACGAGCACACCCATCTGCTGTTTGCGCTGGAATCTCTGGCAAACCTTGCCCGCAATGGCCGCGTGAAGCCGGCTGTGGCTGCTGTGGCGCGGATGCTGGGTATCCGGGTTATCGGGCAGGCCAGCGATGCCGGTGATCTGGAGGTTCTTTGCAAGACCCGCGGCGAGCACGGCGCACTGGAGCGCATGGTGCTGGAAATGAAGGCGCACGGCCTGACCAACGGCCGGGTGCACATCGACCACTGCTGCAATGCTGCCGCTGCGGAGCGGCTGAAGCACATGGTCCATGCGGTGTTCCCGGAGGCCAAGGTGGAGGTAGGCAGCTGCGGCGCGCTGTGCAGCTACTACGCGGAGTACGGCGGCCTGATGGTGGGCTACGAGGACAACGAAGCCCCCACCGTCTGAGCGGAAAATATATAATAGAATCTTGGTTCACCGGGGCATCTGCGGACGCTCCGGTGAACTTTTTTATAAGGAATAAAGGCGGCCGGCACGCCGGTGTACCCGACACCAAAAGCTTGCAAAGGGGGAAAAACCGCGTTATACTTAACCGTATTAGAAACATGGAAAGGGGAGATGGTATGCTGTTCCGGTTGCCGATCGTCAAGTTTTTCAACCGCATCCTCAACCGCATCACGGTCACGGTGGTGCTGGTGGCGCTGCAGCTTGCATGGCTGACGTGGGTGTTTTTTGCCCTCACCACCGGCACGGCGCGGGTGTGGGTCACCGGGGTGCTCAACGGGTTAAGCCTGCTGATCATTCTGTATCTGGTGCGCAAGGATGAAAACAGCGCCTATAAGGTGGGTTGGATCGCCCTCATCGGGCTGTTGCCGCTGCTGGGCGGGGCACTGTATCTGGCCTTTGGCAACAAGCGGCCCTCCCGCCGCCTGCGCAGCAAAATGCAGGCGGTGGAGCAGGCGCACCGGGCAGACCGCGCCCAGCAGTCCGGACAGACCGCCGGGCTGTGCGATGAAAACCGGGGCGTGAGCCGTTACCTGACCCAATACGGCTGCTACCCCGCATGGCAGAACACCACCGCCCGGTATTTCTCCTGCGGTGAAGCCATGTATCCGGCATTGCTGGCCGACCTTGAAAAGGCGGAAAAGAGCATCTTTCTGGAGTTTTTCATCGTCAGTCAGGGCAAGATGTGGCAGGGCGTGGAGGACATTCTGCGGCGCAAAGCGGCGCAGGGGGTGGACGTGCGGCTGATCTACGATGACTTCGGCAGCCTGTTGGGTCTGCCCAAGGACTTTGTGGTGCGCATGGAGCGGGCGCATATCCGCTGCATTCCCTTTAACCCGGTGGTGCCGCTGCTCTCGCTGGTGATGAACCACCGCGACCACCGCAAGATCGTGGTGATAGACGGCAAAGTAGCCTACACCGGCGGCATCAATCTGGCCGATGAATATATCAACGCGATCACCCGCTTCGGCTACTGGAAGGACGCGGGTCTGCGCATCGAGGGTGCTGCGGTGTGGAACTTTACCGTAATGTTTCTGGATTTCTGGAATGCCTTCCGGCCCTTTGAGCAGGATTACAGCACCTTCCGTCCGCAGCTTGCGGTGCTGCCCGCCAGCGATGGAGTAGTACAGCCCTACGCAGACAGCCCGCTGGACGAGGAGCCGGTGGCAGAAACGGTCTATCTGGACATTCTGGCACAAGCACAGCAATACGTCTATTTTTATACGCCCTACCTTGCCATCGGCGAGGAGATGCTGGACGCGCTGCGCAACGCCGCCAAGCGCGGGGTGGATGTGCGGCTGGTGCTGCCGGGCATCCCGGACAAAAAGCTGGTGTTCCGGCTGAGCCGCTCGTACTATCTGCCCCTGCTGCGGGCGGGGGTGCGCATCTACGAGTATACCCCGGGCTTCCTCCACGCCAAGTGCTGCGTCAGCGATGACCGCGCGGCGGTGGTGGGCAGCATCAATATGGACTACCGCAGTATGTTTCTGCACTTTGAGTGCGGGGTGTTGCTGCTGCAAAACAGCCAGGTGCTGACCCTGCGGGACGATGTGCGCCGCACCCTGCCCCAGTGCCGGGAGGTGCAGTGCGCGGACTGCCGCACCGGTCTGGTGGGTACGGTGCTGGACAGCGTGCTGCGGCTGTTAAGCCCGCTGATGTAAACATCTGCTCATAAAACCCGCGCGGCGGGGCACACTAGCTCCAAAGCCTGCGTCTGCAATGCAGGCACGGAAAGGGAGCGTATGTGACGATATGAAACAGGCATCGCGTTGGTTTTTGTGCTGCACGCTGGCGGCAGCACTGGCATTGACCGGCTGCGGCGGGGGAAACTCCGGCAGCAGCTCCGGTTCTGTGAGCGGCAGCACTTCTGCGGGCAGCAGCGCGGCGCAAAGCGCGGCGTGGCGCACCGGGCTGGGGGTCCTGACCGAGACGACCGGCACAGACCGTGCGGGCAACATCCACACCGTAGCGGCTGCCGTGCTGCTGGATGCAGACGGCAAGCTGGCTGGGGTGACACTGGATGAGCTGGAGCTTTCAGTCAGTGCGGACAGCACCGGCAAGGTGACCACCCCCACCGACACCCGCACCAAGCGCCAGAAAGGGAAAGACTACCCACTGGCAGAGGTGTCCGGTCTGAAAAAGGGCTGGGCAGAGCAGGCAGACGCCTTTGGCAGTTGGCTTGAGGGCAAGACTCCGGACGAAGTGAAGAAGCTGAAAACGGATGCGGACGGCAAGCCAACAGATGCAGACCTTCTCTCCGGCTGCACCATCGCGGTGGACCGTTACCGGGATGCTGTCGTCCGCGCCTGCGAGAATGCACAGGTGCTGGGTGCTGCCCGGGGCGATACGGTCAAGCTGGGTGTAGAGGTGGCCGAAATGCCACAGGGGCTTGCGGGCACAGACGACAAGGACGCGCAGGTGCAGGCTAAGATCACGCTGGCGGTGGTGACTATGGACGAGAACGCCCGGGTGACCAGCGCTATCGGCGATATGACCGAGCCGGAGCTGACCGTCAGCGCGGACGGCACCGTATCTGCCCCGCGGGAGCCGGTGTACACCAAAAACGAGCTGGGCGACCGCTACGGAATGCGCAGCGCAAGCGCGTTAGGCAAGGAATGGTACGAGCACAGCGCAGGCTGGTGCGGCTACCTGAAGGGCAAAAACGCCGTGGAGATCGGCAAGCTCTCCACAGACGGCACGGATGCCGACCTGAAGGCGCTGTGCACCATCTCGGTCACCGACCTGCAAAAGGCGGTGCTGAAGGCCATGGCGGAGCAGTAATCATAAAAACAGGATGTCCCTCTGCACAAAAAGTGCGGGGGGATTTTTTATGGATACCCCCTCAGGCGCAAAGCCGGAAGGGGTATGTGCACACTTTCCCACAAAAAGCGGGCTTACAGGCGGGGCAAAGCAGTGCATTGTGCAAAAAAATGGGTTTACCTCTTGCAAAACGGCGGCAAACGCGCTATTCTATAGCTACAGTTTACCACTTTAGCATGGTAAAATGGTAAATCGAGAGGGAAGCGGGACGCAGAACGTCCCCCATGGGAGGAAAAAGATATGAAACTCAAGCGTATTGCAAGTGCATTTCTGGCCGGTGCTCTGGCATTGAGCCTTGCAGCCTGTGGCGGCAGTGCATCCACCTCTGCTGCGGCATCTGCTTCCGGCAGCGCAGCCGGTTCGGCTTCTGCTGCAGCGGGCAGCGATCTGGATTACATCAAGGGCAAGGGCAAAATGGTCATCGGCTACACCGTGTACGAGCCCATGAACTACACCGACGTCGACGGCAACTTTACCGGCTTTGATACCGAACTTGCCACTGCGGTGTGTGCAAAGCTGGGCGTAGAGCCGGAGTTCGTAGAGATCAACTGGGACACCAAGGTGGTGGAGCTGGACGCCAAGAGCATCGACTGCATCTGGAACGGCATGACCCTGACCGAGGATATCATGGCCAACACCGCCACCACCAAGGCTTACGCCAAGAACGCACAGGTCGTGGTGGTAAAGGAGGGCACAGCCTATACCTCCACCGCCGACCTTGCCGGTAAGACCGTGGTGGCCGAGGCTGGTTCTGCCGGCGAAGCCGCCATTCAGGGCGATGAGAACCTTGCAAAGGCTGACTACATTTCCAAGAGCGTGCAGACCGACTGCCTGATGGAAGTGGCTGCCGGTACGGCAGACGCCGCTGTGCTGGACCTGACCCTTGCCAACGCCATGATCGGTGAAGGCACCGACTATGCAAGCCTGAAAATTGTGGACGAGCTGAACGCCGAGGAGTACGGCGTGGCCTTCCGCAAGGGCAGCGATGCCGCCGCCGCAATGGACGCCGCCTTTGACGAGCTGAAGGCTGACGGCACCATGCACTGGCCGAGAAGTACGAGCTGGCGCTGGCCGACTGAGCCGGGCGTAAAACAAAACGATAGATGGGTGTGTTTTTGTGTCTGTGATCCTTGGGCGCCTTTCCGGCGCGTTCCTGCTCAACTGTGAGCTGTTTGCCCTTACGCTGCTGTTTGCGCTGCCGCTGGGGCTGGTGGTGGCCTTTGGCTCCATGAGCCGGTGCAGGCTGCTTTCCGGTGCGGTAAAGACCTTTGTCTGGGTCATCCGCGGTACGCCGCTGATGCTGCAGATCATCGTCATTTATCTGGGCCCCGGTCTGCTGGGCATGAATAATCCGTGGCCCTCCGGCTCCGGCGGACGCATGGTGGCGGCGGTGGTGGCCTTTGCCATCAACTACGCCTGCTATTTTTCCGAGATCTACCGCGGCGGCATCGAGGCCGTGCCCAAAGGGCAGACCGAAGCCGGGCAGGTGCTGGGCATGACCCGCACGCAGATCTTTTTCAAGGTCACCCTTTTGCAGGTGGTCAAGCGCATCCTGCCGCCCATGGGCAACGAGATCATCACCCTTGTCAAGGACACCTCGCTGGCAAACACCATCGCCAACAAGGAGATCATCATGATGGCCAAGGAGTACAGCGCAAAGGGCTTGATCTGGCCGCTGTTCTCCACGGCGCTGTTCTTCCTTGTGTTTGTAGGCGCGCTCACCCTGTTGTTCAACTGGGCTGAAAAGAAACTGGATTATTTCCGCTGCTGAGGAGGGTTTTAAGAATATGGCATTACTGGAAGCCTCCGGCATTGGCAAAAATTTCGGAGATACAAAGGTCTTAAAGGATATTTCTCTTACTTTGGAGCAGGGCGAGGCGCTGGCCATCATCGGCTCGTCCGGCTCCGGCAAGACCACCCTGCTGCGCTGCCTGAACTTTCTGGAGCGGCCGGACACCGGCTGCATCCGGGTGAACGGCGAGACCATGTGGGACGCCGCCGACCCCGCCACCCAGCGGGAAAGCGAGATCCGCAAAAAGCGGCTGCACTTCGGGCTGGTGTTCCAGAACTTTAACCTCTTCCCGCAGTATACGGCGCTGCAGAACGTGATGCTGGCAGGGGAGCTGCTGGCAAAGGAGCGCCCGGACTACCGCGCCAACAAAAAGGCGGTGCACGCCCAGCTGGAACAGCAGGCGCGGGAACTGCTGGCGCAGATGGGGCTTTCGGAGCGGGCAGACCACTACCCGCACCAGCTTTCCGGCGGGCAGCAGCAGCGGGTGGCCATTGCCCGGGCGCTGGCGCTGCACCCGGACATCCTCTGCTTCGACGAGCCCACCAGCGCCCTTGACCCGGAACTGACCGGCGAGGTGCTGCGGGTGCTGCGGGAGCTGGCCGACCGCAAGACCACCATGATCATCGTGACCCACGAGATGCACTTTGCCCGGGATGTGGCCGACCGCATCCTGTTTATGGACGGCGGTGTGGTGGTGGAAGAAGGTCCTGCAAAGCAGCTGATCGACCACCCGCGCGAACAGCGCACCAAACAGTTTCTGGCACACTACGCGGAATGAGCAAAATCACCAATTCTTTGGGCAAAAAAATGGAAATGTTGATGCAAACCAAGTCTTGTAAAACCGGCGCTGCTCCGCTATAATACCACTCATGAATCCTTACAACGTCCTGCCGCTTTTCCGGCAGGGCGTTTTTCACGGCAAAAATGCGAACATCCATCTTTTTTGTGTGGGCAGGAGGTATATTTCCATGACCAAAGATATGACGCAGGGCAGTCCGCTGAAGCTGCTGCTTGCCTTTGCTGTGCCGCTGATGCTGGGCAGCCTGTTCCAGCAGTTCTACAATCTGGCCGATACCATCATCGTGGGGCGGTTCGTGGGCGTGGAAGCACTGGCGGCGGTAGGCAGCGTGGGCGGTTTGAACTATCTGGTGCTGGGCTTTGTCAACGGCATTGCCTGTGGCTTTTCCATCCCCATCTCATGGACCTTCGGCGCCCACGACCACCACGAGATGCGCCGCTACACCGCCAATACCGTGTGGCTGTCCATCGCTTTTGCCACGGTGCTCACCATCGTTACGGTGGCTATGACCCGTCTGGTGCTGGTGTGGACGAACACCCCGGCCGATATCATCGACCTTGCGGATATCTATATCCGCACCATCTTTGCTGGCATCCCCTTCACCCTGCTTTATAATGTGACCAGCGCTTTGATGCGTGCACTGGGCGACAGCAAGCGCCCGCTGTATTTCCTGCTGGTGGCCAGCGTGCTGAACATCGGGCTGGACCTTGCCTGCATCATCCTGTTCAACATGGGCGTGTTCGGCGCGGCTTTTGCCACCGTGTTCAGTCAGGCTGTGGCAGGCATCGGCAGCCTTATTTACATCATGCGCCACTACCCGGAACTGCGCTGGAATAAGGAAGAAGGGCGCATCAGCGCTCCGCACTGCGCAAAGCTTTGCGCCATGGGCCTCCCCATGGGTCTGCAGTGCAGTATTACTGCCATCGGCAGCGTGGTGCTGCAGGGCGCGGTGAACGGTCTGGGCAGCGATATCGTAGCCGCGCAGACCGCCGGCGGCAAGGCTGCGCAGTTCCTCAGCGTGCCGCTGGAGAGCATCGGCACCGCCATGACCACCTACACCAGCCAGAATATGGGCGCGAAGGATCTGGGCCGCGTGAACCGCGGCGTGAACACCGCACTGGGCATCGGCTGCGTGTACAGCGTGGCCTCCTTCCTCATCCTGCGCGTGCTGGACAAGCCCCTGATCGGCCTGTTCCTGGACGCAGGCGAGACCGCCATTATGGCCAATGCGCAGGACTTCATCTTCTGGAACAGTGTGTTCTACATCCCGCTGGCAGTGCTTATCATCTACCGCTACACCATTCAGGGTCTGGGGCACTCCGGCCTTGCCATGTTTGCCGGTGTGGCTGAGATGATCGCCCGCGCCATGGTGGGCTTCTGGTTCGTGCCGCTGTGGGGCTACTTTGCCGCCTGCATCGCAAGCCCGGTGGCA
Source organism: Faecalibacterium prausnitzii (assembly GCF_003324185.1). Classification (GTDB taxonomy): domain Bacteria; phylum Bacillota; class Clostridia; order Oscillospirales; family Ruminococcaceae; genus Faecalibacterium; species Faecalibacterium prausnitzii. Next base: position 89,021 of record NZ_PXUP01000004.1, on the reverse strand, counting down.
TGGCTCTTTGCCTGCTTTTTCCTGATCCCGGCCTATTTTGTGGTGTTCCGTAAACTGCAAAAGGAAAAGCAGCAGGAAGCCGCCGCAAAGGTGCAGTAAGGGTTCATAAAAAATGCTTTTTCTTTTCGCCCTTTCATGCTATAATAAAAGTTAAATACGGCTTTTGCCGTAACAGGGCAGGGGTTATAAGTCTTTGAAAAGCTGTCGCCGCAGGCGACTGATGAGGGTGCTGTTGCCAAGAAATACCCCTCATCCGGTGCTGTGCGCCACCTTCCCCCAAGGGGTGAAGGCTAAGGGGACGGCTGTTTTCGGGATGAATAGCCGCACTGCCGGGGCAATGCCCGCAATTGCGGCGGGCGGGAAAATACAAAAAGAGAGGCGAATCGAGATGTTGGATATGATCAAATGCAGCACTGGCGGTGCGTACTATGCGCGCGGAGAGTGGGTGCCCGCAGATGGCAATGCACCCGCAGCGCTGGCAGCAAAGGGCTTTGATGCCGCTGCCGTTGCCGCGGCTAAGACCGGTACCATGGCCTACAATATTATGCAGGCACACAACACCAGCGGCGATGCCGAGAACCTGAAGATCAAGTTTGATGCCATGGCAAGCCATGACATCACCTTTGTGGGCATCATCCAGACCGCCCGTGCTTCCGGGCTGGAAAAGTTCCCCATTCCTTATGTGCTTACCAACTGCCACAACAGCCTGTGCGCTGTGGGCGGCACCATCAACGAGGACGACCACCGCTTTGGCCTGTCCGCTGCCAAAAAGTACGGCGGTATCTTTGTGCCCCCGCACATGGCAGTCATCCACCAGTATATGCGCGAGCGCTTTGCCGGCTGCGGCAAAATGATCCTTGGCTCGGACTCCCACACACGCTACGGCGCACTGGGCACCATGGCTATCGGCGAGGGCGGCGGCGAGCTGGCAAAGCAGCTGCTGGGCCGCACCTATGATGTTGCCCGCCCGGGTGTGGTGGCCATCTACCTGACCGGCAGTCTGCCGGCGGGCTGCGGCCCCCACGATGTAGCCATTGCCCTTGTGGGCAAGCTGTTCAAGAGCGGCTACGTCAAAAACAAGGTCATGGAGTTCGTGGGCCCCGGCATTGCTTCCCTGCGGCAGGATACCCGCAACGCCATTGATGCCATGACCACCGAGACCACCTGTCTGTCCTCCATCTGGGAGACCGACGAAGTCACCCAGCGTTTTCTGGCGGTGCACGGCCGTGCAGCAGACTACAAAAAGCTTGCACCGGCAGACCTTGCCTACTACGATGGCGTGGTGGAAGTGGATCTTTCTGCCATCCGTCCCATGATCGCCCTGCCCATGCACCCCTCCAACGCCTTTACCATTGAGGAGCTGAACGCAAATCTGGAGGACATCCTCCACGCCTGCGAGCAGGATGTGCAGAAGCTGATCGGCCGCAAGGATGTGCAGCTGGATCTGTGCAGCAAGATCGAGAACGGCAAGCTGCGTGTGGATCAGGGTGTCATTGCAGGCTGCGCAGGCGGTCTGTACGACAGCATCTACGAGGCTGCTTCCATCCTCAAGGGTCATACCGGCGGCTGCGGCGACTACGCCTTGAGCGTTTACCCCGGCAGTCAGCCCATCATGATGGAACTGGTGCGCACCGGCGTCATCGGCGAGTTGATGGCTAGCGGCGCTACCATCCGCACCGCCTTCTGCGGCCCCTGCTTCGGCGCAGGCGATGTGCCCGCCAACGGTGCACTGTCCATCCGTCATACCACCCGCAACTTCCCCAGCCGCGAGGGCTCCAAGCCCGGCAGCGGCCAGCTGGCCGGTGTGGCACTGATGGATGCCCGCAGCATTGCAGCCACCACCGCAAACGGCGGCATCCTGACCCCCGCCACCGACATTGACTATGATCCCACCGTGCCGGAGTACCAGTACGATGCTTCCAGCTACGACACCCGCGTGTATCAGGGCTTTGGCAAGGGCGATTACGATGCCCTGCTCAAATTTGGCCCCAACATCAAGGACTGGCCGGAGATCGCACCGCTGGGCGACAATCTGCTGCTAAAGGTGGCTTCTTATATCACCGATCCCGTCACCACCACCGATGAGCTGATCCCCTCCGGTGAGACCTCTTCTTACCGCTCTAATCCCCTGGGTCTGGCCGAGTTCACCCTCAGCCGCAAGGACCCGGAGTATGTGGGCCGCGCCAAGGCTGTGCAGGCCGAAGAAAACGCCCGCCGCGCCGGTGCAGGGGACGCTGCTCTGCTGGCAAAGGTGAACGCCGTGCCCGGTTGCGAGAAGCTGAGCTGGAACGATATCCAGATCGCCTCTACCATCTTTGCGGTCAAGCCCGGCGACGGCTCTGCCCGCGAGCAGGCCGCCAGCTGCCAGCGTGTGCTGGGTGCCGGTGCCAATATCGTAACCGAGTACGCCACCAAGCGTTACCGCTCCAACCTGATCAACTGGGGCATGCTGCCCCTGCAGCTGGCAGGCGCCACCCCCTTTGGTCTGGGGGACTATGTGCTCATCCCCAATGTGCGGGAAGCACTCAAGGGCGACCTGCAGAACATCAAGGCCTATGTTCTGGGCGATACCGTCAAGGAGTTTGAGCTGTACATGGCTCCGCTCACCACCGACGAGCGCCAGATCCTGGCCGACGGCTGCCTGATCAATTTCTATAAGCACTAAGGAAGTAACCCGCTATGTCCTGTGACCTGCATATCCATTCCACCTGCTCCGACGGTGCTGTGCCCATCGAGCGGCTGGCGTCCATCGCCGCCCGCACCGGGCTGCACGCCATCGCCCTTTCGGACCACGACACCCTGCTCAGCGCTCAGTACGCCTACGCCCACACCGGGCAGGACGGGGTAGAGCTGATCCCCGCCGTGGAGCTGACCGGCTACGACTTTGAGCGCCAGCACCGGGTGCACCTGCTGTGCTACTACCCGGACGTGGACTGCCCGGCGCTGCGGGAGCACTGCGCCATCATGAAGGAGCGCCGCAACGCCTGCGCTTTGCAGAGCGCAAAGGAGCTGGAGCAGCTGTACCCGCAGTTTACCACCGACCTTGCATGGGAGACCACAAAGGCCAGCGGGGTGCTGTTCAAAAGCGGACTGATGCAGGCACTGGAACTGCTGGGTCTGACCGATGGCAGCATCTACGGCGAGACCTACCACAAGCTGTTCGGGTGGAACCCCCGGGGCATCGTGCTGCACTCGCCGGAGTATCTGCCGGTGCGGCAGGTGCTGGCTACCGCCAAGGCAAGCGGCGGCGCGGTGGTGTTTGCCCACCCCACGGTGTATAAAAGTATGCCCCTGCTGCGGGAGCTGGCAGCAGAGGGCGCAGTGGACGGCATTGAAGTGTACCATCCCAGCAACAGTGCGGAGGACAGCACCGAGTGCCTTGCACTGTGCAAGCAGTACGGCCTTGTGGCTACTGCGGGCACGGACTTCCATGGCCGCAACCACAAGCACCCGCACCCCATCGGCACCTGTACCGCACCGGACGAAGCCGCAGCGCAGCTGCGCGCCATCGCCGAAAAACGTAAAAGAGAGAGGACGTAAAGACTATGAGCAAGGAATTTTCCTTCCCGAACAAGGGCACCTGCTCCAAGCAGACCAACTTTGTGCTGAACGATGACCACACCATTGCTTCCATCGAGGTCGTCGGCGGCTGCAACGGCAACCTGAAGGGCATCTGCCAGCTGCTTACCGGCATGAAGGCAGAGGACGCCATTGCCCGTCTGGACGGCACGCTGTGCGGCTTCCGCAGCACCAGCTGCCCGGACCAGATCGCAAAGAACCTGAAAAAGGCTCTGGAAGAGATGAACTAAAATCCACCGGAGAGCCGCTGCACAGAACCTTGTGCGGCGGCTCTCTTTTTGTATGGGAAGATTTGCTTAGAGAAACCCTCTCAGTCAAAGCCTTGCGGCTTTGCCAGATTCCCCCTTTTGTTACCTACGGTGACATCTTCCCCCGGTGCGGGGAAAGTCTGCCCTCTCAGGGGGAGCTTTTAAGTATCTCTTACGGTCAGCGCTGATAAAGCTCTCCCTTCGGGAGAGCTGGCGCGAAGCGCCTGAGAGGGTTTGCTTTATGTCACAATTTGTACGCAATTCCAGCAAATGAAGGAGGATGTAAAAAATCTATACACAGGGCAAAGTTTGTTTGTTGTTCCTGTTCACTTTGCGGGGTATACTGTTGCCATAGAGAACAGCACGATGAAGGCTGTGAAACGAAAATATGGAAGCAGGGAGGCTTTTTTATGTACTATTCCAGTGGCAATTATGAAGCTTTTGCACACCCCAAAAAGCCGGAGGGCGTGGATCATAAATCCGCTTATATCATCGGCTCCGGTCTGGCAGCCCTGACCGCTGCCTGCTATCTGGTGCGCGATGGCCAGATGAAGGGCGAGCACGTCCATGTGTTTGAAAAGAACGCACTGGCCGGCGGCGCCTGCGATGGCTACAAGTACGATATCGGCTATGTGATGCGCGGCGGCCGCGAGATGGATAACCACTTCGAAGTTATGTGGGATCTGCTGCACTCCATCCCGTCTCTGGAGACCGAGGGTGCCAGTGTGCTGGACGAGTACTACTGGCTGAACAAGGAGGATCCCAACTTTTCCTTGTGCCGTGCCACCGTCAACCGCGGCGAGGATGCTCACACCGATGGCAAATTCGGCCTGTCCGATAAGGGTGCCATGGAGATCATGAAGCTGTTCTTTACCCCGGACGAGCAGCTGCAGGATAAAAAGATCACCGATTTCTTCGATGACGAGGTGCTCAACTCCAACTTCTGGATGTACTGGCGCACCATGTTCGCCTTCGAGAACTGGCACAGCGCTCTGGAGATGAAGCTGTACCTCAAGCGCTATATCCACCACATCGGCGGTCTGCCGGACTTTACCGCCCTGCGCTTTACCCGCTATAATCAGTACGAATCCATCATCCTGCCCATGGTGCGCTATCTGGAAGGCTTTGGCGTGCAGTTCCACTACAACACCAAGGTCACGGATGTGAAGTTCGACATCCAGAAGGGCCGCAAGCTGGCAAGCTCTGTTACCGTGGAGCACGCGGGCGAGACTTCTAACATCGACCTGACCGAGAACGATCTGCTGTTCATCACCAACGGCGGCTGTGTGGAAAGCTGCACCGTGGGTGCACAGGATAAGGCCACCGGCTTTGACCCCACCATCCAGCCCGGCAACGGCTGGGATCTGTGGAAGAAGATCGCCGCACAGGATCCCTCCTTCGGTCACCCGGAAAAGTTCTGCTCCGAGCCGGAGCTGAGCAACTGGGAGAGTGCCACCATCACCACGCTGGACGACAAGATCCCTCAGTATATCCGCAAGATCTGCAAGCGCGATCCCTTCAGCGGCCATACCGTCACCGGCGGCATCGTCACCGTCAAGGACTCCAGCTGGTTGCTCAGCTGGACGCTGAACCGTCAGCAGCAGTTCAAGGATCAGCCCAAGAACCAGCTGTGCGTCTGGGTGTACGGCCTGTTCAGCGATAAGCCCGGCGATTACGTCAAGAAGCCCATGCGCGACTGCACCGGCCGCGAGATCTGCATGGAGTGGCTGTACCACATCGGCGTGCCCGAGGATCAGATCGCGGAGCTGGCAGAGCACAGTGCCAACACCGTGCCTGTGATGATGCCTTATATCGACGCCTTCTTCATGCCCCGTGCCATGGGCGACCGTCCCGATGTTGTGCCCGAGGGTGCTGTGAACTTCGCCTTCCTTGGTCAGTTTGCCGAGACCGCCCGCGATACCATCTTCACCACCGAGTACTCCATGCGCACCGGTATGGAGGCCGTGTACACCCTGCTGAACATTGACCGCGGCGTGCCCGAGGTCTGGGGCAGCACCTATGATGTGCGCGCCCTGATCGATGCCACCGTGAAGCTGCGCGACGGCAAGAAGATCACCGACATGGATCTGCCGCTGATCCCGCGTCTGGCTCTGAAGGAAGCTTTGAAGAAGATCGAGGGCACCGACCTTGAGAAGTTCCTCAAGGAGTATAACGCTATCTGATATTTCCCTCTCCTCCGATAGATCCGGCAACGGGTCAACACCCCCCTAAAAAAGACCTCTCCGCTGCTCTGCGACAGGGCACGGGAAGGTCTTTTTTGCATAGAATTTGTGTAAAAATGGTACAATATATGTTAAAATAAAGCGGAACGTGAAAATAATTTGTGCCAAAAGAATGATTTTGGCTTGTTTGCGGCGGCGTTCTGTGCTATGCTAGAGCTATTGAAAGGGCAGGAGGGAAGAGCCTGCCTCAAATGCGATACGCCAAAAATAAAAGGAGGTCGTTTTCCTGTGAAACAACTTATTTCCCGTCGCAGCTTTTTAAAGGCTGCTGGTGTGACCGCTGCCGCTGCATCCATGGCCATCGGTGCGCCTGCCGCATCGGCCTGCTGGTATGGTGACAAGTCTGACGTTACCATCCTGTACACCAACGATGTCCATACCTACATCGACAAGCAGAGCCCCAAGCTGACCTACGCTGCCATTGCCGACCTGAAGCAGAGCTATCAGAATGCCGGCAAGGATGTGCTGCTGGTGGATGCAGGCGACCATGTGCAGGGCACCGCCTACGGCTCCATGGACGAGGGTGCCTCCATCATCAAGCTGATGAACGCTGCCGGTTACGATGTCGCCACCCCCGGCAACCACGAGTTTGACTACGGCATGGACCGCGCCAAGGCCATCATGAAGGAAGCCGACTTTCCGTACCTGTCCTGTAACTGGGTAGACCTGCGCACTACGCTGCGTGTGCTGCCCTCCGTCAAGGTGTTCGTGCGCGGCGGCAGACGCATTGCCTTTGTGGGCGTGACCACCCCCGAGACCTTTACCAAGTCCACCCCGGCCTACTTTATGGATAAGGCACAGCGCAAGTACATCTACGATATTCAGGGCGGCGAGGACGGCAAAAAGCTCTATGACGCCGTGCAGAAGGCCATTGATAAGGCAAAGCTTCTGGCGGATGTGGTCATCGGTCTGGGCCATCTGGGCGTAGACCCCTCTTCCTCTCCGTGGACCAGTGAGGAAGTCATTGCCCACACCAGCGGCTTTGACGCCTTTATCGACGGCCACTCCCATACCGTAATGGAGAACAAGCAGGTGCAGGATGCCTCCGGCAAGGCTGTCACCCTGACCCAGACCGGCTCTTACTTTGCAAACGTTGGCGAGATGACCATCGCTGCGGACGGCACCATTACCACCAAGCTCATCCCCACCCACGAGGGCATGGATGCCACTATTGCCGCCATGCAGACCGGCTGGGTGAACACCGTGGACGATATGCTGGGCGAGAAGATCGCTGTGGGCGACAGCGATTTCTACGTCTCTGACCCCGCCACCGGCAAGCGCCGCATCCGCTCTGCCGAGACCAACCTCGGCGACTTTGTGGCTGACGGCATCTACACCTACTTCAACGAGGTGGAAAAGCTGCACTGTGATGTGGCCATCATGAATGGCGGCGGCATCCGCGCCGATGTGCCTGCAGGCGACTGGACCTTCAAGACCTGCAAGCAGATCAGCCCCTTTGGCAACGTGGCCTGCCTGATGTCGGTCACCGGCAAGCAGATCCAAGACGCACTGGAGTTTGCAGCCCGCTTTGCAGGCGAGGATGGCAAGGAGAACGGCGGCTTCCTGCAGGTGGCCGGTGCTACCTACGAGATCCACACCGATATCCCCAACACTGTGCAGACCGACGAGAAGAATGTCTGGATCGGCAGCGCCACCGGCACCCCGCGCGTGCAGAACGTGAAGATCTACGATAAGGCCTCCGGCAGCTATCTGCCGCTGGACCCGGGCACTACCTACGCACTGGCCGGCATGAACTACACCCTGCGTAATCTGGGCGATGGCTTTGCCATGTTTGACGGCGCAGAGCTGATCAAGGACTATGTGTCCGAGGATTATCTGGTGATGTCTACCTACGCCATGACCTTTGACGGCGCAGATGCTGCGGGTCTGCCGCACCTGTCCAGCGCCAACAGCCCGCTGGCCGCATACCCCGGCTACCTGCTCAACTACGAGCAGCCTTACGGCGCAGGCCGCATCACCATTCTGTAAAAGAAAGCCCTATCAGGGCAGGTCAACTGTATAGCAAAAACCGGGCAGTCTGCGGGCTGCCCGGTTTTTTGTGCAGTACGAACGATTGGAAATGCGCTCCGCTATCCCATTTTCACGGGGAGGGCTGCAATGGTTAAATGGTGGTCTGAATTGCAAATGCAGTTGACCGTTACGACCCCACTGGTGAAAAGGAGATTCAGAAAAGCCCGCAGGCTTTTCTGAATCTCGAGTAAAAAACTAATTCCGCTAATTATGCGCAGAGCAAACGCGGAGCGCATTCTAAATCGTCCCGCCCCGGCAGGGGTGACTCTTCAAAAGTTCCCTATGACCCACAGGGATTTTGAAGAGTCATGAACAAAAAGCAAAGAAAACTGCGTTTTCAGGCCATGACTCTTCATCTTGAAGAGTGAACTTTTAAACGCTGATGTGCTTCTTTTTCGTCACTCTTCAAAAATCCAAAGTGGTAATAGAGTTATGACTCTTCAAGTTTTGAAGAGTCATGGCCTCACGGCTGCAGTTTGGAATGATATAAACAGAAAAGCCACCTGAACTTCCTCAGATGGCTTTAGTCTGGTTGGGGATGAGAGAATCGAACTCCCACAAGTAGAGTCAGAGTCTACCGCACTACCACTATGCAAATCCCCAATATTCTGTTGTGTTTTGCGGGGTGAGCCGCTCAACGTGTGCTATTATACGGGAAAAGCCCGGAGTTGTCAAGCATATTTTTGAAAAAAGTTGTACTTTTTTGGAAAATGCCGCAGCAGCGCCGGATAATCTATGCCGGAGCGCTGCCACACTTCGGCAGGTTCTGCGCACCGCACCGCCTATACTGGAAGGTACAAAACCTTGCAAAGTACCAGAAGGAGGATGCCTATGCCGGAACGAACCACACAAAACGCCCAGACCCTGCTTTCGCCCCGCGTCCCGCGGGATACCGAGCACGAGCGCTACCACCCGGAACTGGAAGAAGAACTGAAAGAATGCCTGTTCTGTTTGAAGCGCAACGAGATGATGTTTGATATGGAGGTGGATACGGACCTGATCGAGCAGCGTATTTACGAGCGGCAGGCGCTGCTGTGCCGTTACCGGTACTTACTGGCACGCGCCCGAGAGCTGGGGCTGCATACGGTGCTTACCCGCTACCAGCCCATGGGCGGGTAAAAAGGCTTAGCGAAAAAATCTTGACAAAAGGCGCGCTGCGTGATATCCTATTACAAGATAAAAGCGTACCGGAACTATGTCCGGCGCGATAAAATTTTGAGAGTTAGAGAGGTTTCTATCATGGAGCGTATTAAGACTATTGCTACTCGTGACCTGACCAAGAGCGTTAAGACCGGTGGCTGCGGCGAGTGCCAGACTTCCTGCCAGTCCGCCTGCAAGACCTCCTGCGGCGTGGCTAACCAGCAGTGCGAGAACAGCAACAAGTAATTTTTGCAAACCCTATGCCGCCTTTGCCGGGCGGCATTTTTTTGTGTAATCTGGAATGGAGTGTAAAATGGTACATCAGTATCAATTGAACGGTTATAACATCGTGCTGGACACCTGCAGCGGCTCGGTGCACGTTGTGGACGAGGTGGCCTACGATGTCATCGCCATGTACCCGGAGCATACCGCAGACGAGATCGTTGCCGCCATGCTGGCAAAATACGGCAGCCGCCCGGACGTGACCGAGGAGGATCTGCGCCAGTGCATCGATGACGTGACCAGCCTGAAGGAAAACGGCAAGCTGTGGAGCCCGGATGTCTATAAGGACATGGCTTTCGACTTTAAAAACCGCAACACTGTGGTAAAGGCACTGTGCCTGCACGTTGCCCATAGCTGCAACCTGAGCTGCTCTTACTGCTTTGCCTCGCAGGGACGCTACCACGGCGACCGCGCCCTGATGAGCTTTGAAGTGGGCAAGCGCGCCATGGACTTCCTCATCGAGAACAGCGGCACCCGCCGCAATCTGGAAGTGGACTTCTTTGGCGGTGAGCCGCTGATGAACTTTGAGATGGTCAAAAAGCTGGTGGCCTACTGCCGCGAGCAGGAGAAGATCCATAACAAGAACTTCCGCTTTACCATGACCACCAACGGTGTACTCATTGATGACGACGTCATCGACTTCTGCAATAAGGAGTGCCACAACGTGGTGCTGAGTCTGGATGGCCGCAAGGAGGTCAACGACCGTTTCCGCGTGGACTGCGCAGGCAATGGCAGCTACGACCGCATCGTGCCCAAGTTCCAGGAGTTCGTCAAGAAGCGCGGCGACAAAAACTACTATATGCGCGGCACCTATACCCACTTTAACACCGACTTTACCAACGATATCTTCCACATGGCAGACCTTGGCTTTACCGAGCTGAGCATGGAGCCGGTGGTCTGCGACCCCAGCGACCCCAGCGCCCTGACCGAGGCCGACCTGCCCATCCTGAAGGAGCAGTACGAGATCCTTGCCAAGGAGATGATCAAGCGCGACCGCGAGGGCAGAGGCTTTACCTTCTACCACTACATGATCGACCTGACCGGCGGCCCCTGCATCTATAAGCGCATCTCCGGCTGCGGCTCCGGCACCGAGTACATGGCTGTTACCCCCTGGGGCGATCTGTACCCCTGCCACCAGTTCGTGGGCGACCCCAAGTACCTGCTGGGCGATATCTGGAAGGGCGTTACCAACACCGCTGTGCGGGATGAGTTCAAGCACTGCAACGCCTACGCCCGCAAGGAGTGTCAGGACTGCTGGGCAAAGCTGTACTGCTCCGGCGGCTGCGCTGCCAACTCCTACCACGCCACCGGCAGCATTACCGGCGTGTACGAGTACGGCTGCGAGCTGTTCAAAAAGCGCATGGAGTGCGCTATCATGATCAAGGTAGCCGAGAATCAGGAACTGGCAGCCAAGGGCATCGAGGTGCCTATTGAGCTGGGCTCTACCTGCAACGCCTGCGCCGATGGCGAAGCCTGCGAATGAGCATGACCACCCCCATCGTGGATTTTGTGCGCAGCTATGCAAAGTCCGGCACCGCCCGGCTGCACATGCCCGGCCACAAGGGGCAGAGCCTTTTAGGCTTTGAGCCGCTGGATATCACCGAGATCTGCGGCGCAGACGAGCTTTACGCGCCGGAGGGCATTATTGCCGAAAGCGAAGCCAACGCCACCCGGCTGTTTGGCACGGCACACAGCTATTACAGCACCGAGGGCTCGTCTCAGTGCATCCGTGCCATGCTGTTTCTGGCGCTGCAAGGCGCACCGCAAAACGGTAAGCGCCCGGTGCTGCTGGCCGCCCGCAACGCCCACAAGGCGCTGCTGTATGCGGCGGCGCTGCTGGATTTTGATATCCGCTGGCTCTGGCCGTCTGCGCAGGCAGAGGGTGCACTGTGCAGCTGCCCCGTCACAGCCGAAGCACTGACAGGGGCTTTGCACGCGATGGCACAGCAGGACAACACCCCCTTTGGCGTGTACGTCACCAGCCCGGATTATCTGGGCGGAGTACAGGATATCCCGGCGCTGGCGGCGGTCTGCCGGGCGCAGGGCGTGCCTTTGCTGGTGGATAACGCCCACGGCGCCTACCTGCGCTTTCTGCCGCAAAACTGCCACCCCATCGCACAGGGCGCGGCCATGTGCTGCGACTCTGCCCACAAGACCCTGCCGGTGGTCACCGGCGGTGCGTATCTGCATCTGGCGCACGATGCCCCTGTGCAGGACGAAGCGGCTGTGCGGGGGGCGCTGGCGCTGTTCGGCTCTACCAGCCCCTCTTACCTCATTTTGCAGTCGCTGGATGCCTGCAACGCGGTGCTGGCAGGGGACTACCCCCGGCAGCTGGCGCAGTGCTGCGCTGCGCTGGAGAATCTGCGCCGCAGCCTGAATAAGGCCGCAGCGGCGCGGCAGTGTCCGGTGCCGCTGGCAGTTGCCGGGGCACAGCAGGAGCCGATGAAGCTCACGCTGGACGCCGCTGCCCTTGGCTGCACCGGCATAGCGCTGGCAGAGGCTTTACGCCGCGCACAGATGGAGTGCGAGTACGCCGACCCCCGCTATGTGGTGCTGATGTTCACCCCGGAAAACCCGCCGCAGGACTTTGAACGCCTGCAAACGGCGCTGGAACAGCTTCTGGCGGCTGTGCCTGCCGGGCTGCCCCGCCCCGAGAACCGGGCAGGGGAGTTTGCCGCCTTGCAGCAGCAGGCGGTGCAGCGCTGTACCATCCGGCAGGCGGTGCTGGGCGCACAGGTACGCATCCCGGTGCACAAGGCGCTGGGACGGGTGTGTGCCATGCCTACGGTGTCCTGCCCGCCCGCCATCCCTGTGGCGGTCAGCGGCGAGGAGATCACCCCGGCGGCCATCGCCCTGATGCAGCGCTACGGCATCGAGGAACTCTCGGTGCTGCGATAAAGATTTTATAAGAAGAGAACCCGGAAGGTCTGCGGACCTTCCGGGTTCTCTATATTTATTCTTAAATATCCGTCCGGGGCGTGGCGCACATCTCCCAGAAGTGCAGCTCGTGCTCCGAGCAGGCGCGGAAGATCGCGCGGCAACGGGCGGCACGCTCCGGCGAAAGGCCGGTGCAGGCTGCTTCAGCGCGTTCTGCCCATGCGCGGCAGGCGGCATCGTAGCCGGGACCGGCGTAGTCCAGCACCAGCGCGCCGTAGTAGGTGTCCTTTACGGCGGGGGAGCGCTGCAAAAGCATCTGGAACAGCCATCCGTAACTCAGCATACAGGGCAGGCAGGCCATCAGGCACTCAGCTTCCCCCTCGCCGGTGCGGGCAGCGTCGATCATGCAGTCCAGATAGGCGCGGCTTTCCGGGCGCAGGGGCAAGGCTTGGATATCCGCCTCGCGCAGACCGTACTGCTCCAGATACCGCAGTCGGGTCAGGTCCTCATTCTCCTGCACAAAGGACAGCAGGGAATAGTAGGTGCGCATGGCAGCCATGGTGGTGGCCTTGGTCATGCCCCACGCAAAAATTTTGGCGTACTCCCGCAGATACAGGCTGTCCTCTACGAGGTAGCTTTTAAAGCAGTCCTCGCTCAGGGCGCCGTTTTCCATCTTTTGCAGAAACTCGGTCTGCAAACACTGCTCCCACACAGGCAGGTCGGCCTGCACCAGCGCCGAGACAAAGGGCAGGTCAGTCACGGACAAAATCTCCCTTCAGGTTGAAGGTGTGATCCATGGGCCCGGAGCCGTGCCCTAAGTCCAGCATGGCAGACAGACAGCCGGAAATGTAGGCCTTGGCGCGCTCCACGGCGGTGTCAAGGTCGTAGCCCTTGGCCAGATTGGAGGCAATGGCGCTGGACAGGGTGCAGCCGGTGCCGTGGGTGTTGGGGTTTGCGATGCGCTTGCCCTTGAACCACTTGCCGGTGCCATTGCGCCACAAAAGGTCGTCAGCATCGTTGATCTGGTGGCCGCCCTTGCACAGCACGGCACAGCCGTAGCGCTCGCTGATGGTGCGGGCAGCGGCCTCCATGTCGGCAGCGTTTGCAATGCTCATGCCGGACAAAATCTCAGCCTCCGGGATGTTGGGGGTAAGCACCTCAGCCAGCGGCAGCAGCTTTTCGGTCAGCGCCTGCACAGCATCGTCCTGCAGCAGCTTTGCACCGGAGGTGGCCACCATCACAGGGTCCACCACAATGTGCTTTGCGCCGTAAAAATGCAGCCGCTCGGCGATGGTGTCGATGAGCGGGGCAGAGGATACCATGCCGATCTTCACCGCATCCGGGTAAATGTCGGTGAACACGGCATCGAGCTGCTGTGCCAGAAACTGCGGCGTGGTGTCAAAAATGGCGGTCACGCCGGTGGTGTTCTGTGCCGTCAGGGCGGTAATGGCGCTCATGGCAAACACGCCGTTGGCGGTCATGGTCTTGATATCGGCCTGAATTCCGGCGCCGCCGCTGGAATCACTGCCGGCAATGGTCAATGCAGTTTTCATGGGTAAAATGCTCCTTTGCAGCAAAAATGCGGATATGCCCGCAAAGACATATCCGCAGATAAAAGCGCTATCTCCCTACGTTGGCATGATCCAAATCAGGTCACAGGTCAGGGCAATGCAGCCCACTCTCAGTCCGCTTTGCGCGGGCTCCCTTTTTATAATAGAAAGCATACCACAATCGGGGAAAAGATGCAAGAACAACAGGCCGCGCAAAATGCACCGCTTATTCGCCCAGTGCGGTGCGGATGTTGTCCAGCACCTTTTTGCTCAGCAGCACAAAAGCCTGCTTGGTGCGGCCTGCGGATACATTGGCGCAGCGCACGTTTTCCCGGGCAAAGAAGTCCTCGGCCACGGGACCTGCGGCGGCGCGGGTGTCGCAGAAGAAATGGGTGCCGGGCAGATCGAGCCACTTTTCCAGCGCAGCGGAGTCAAAGCCGGGGCCGATGGAAGTGTTGAACAGTACCTTGCCTGCACCCAGCTGGGTAAACTCGTTTTCGCCTAGCAGCAGCACGTTCTTGTTCAGGCAGGTGAACACCACCTCGCTCTCAGCCAGCAGCTGAGCCAGCGGCTTAAAGGTCATACCGGCAGCCTCGGCGTCCGGCTTTGCGCTGCGGGCAAAGTAACTGATCTCTGCGCCCATAAATTGCAGCGCATCGGCGATCATCCGGCCGGAAACACCCAGCCCCACGATGCCCACCTTCAGGCCGGTGATCTCCACCGGCTCGTCCCGCAGCATAGGCATCCCAAAGCCGTGCAGCAGGCCGGTCAGCTCGTGCAGAACGTACTCCACAACGCCGCGGTCGCCGTAATCCCGGATGCCCAGCACCTGAATGCCCCGGGTGCGTGCGTAGGCAATATCCACGTTGGCGCTTTCCTCAGAGTACAGGCTGCAGCACATGCCGATATAGCGGATGTTGGGGCACTGCGCAATGACTTCCTTGCCCATGCGGGAGGTGTAGCTCAGCAGCACGGCGTCGGCGTCCCCGATGCGGCGCACCATCTCGTCGTCGCTGGCAGGCACGTCCCGGTACAGCACCACCTCTTTGGCGTAGCGGTGCAGCTCCTCCTCGGCAGAGGGGATCAGGCTGACAGGCTCAATGGCAACAAGCTTTTCAAACATGACGGACTCCTCCTTATATTAGTAGAAGCAGACGGGCGAGGCCAGATTGCGCAGCAGAGAGACGGCGCTCCAGCCCGCAATGGCGCTGGTGGAAGAGCAGATATCCACCACAGCCTTCACGCCCTCGATCTCGGCAGTGATGCAGTGGTCATCGCCCACCCAGCCGGGCACGGAGTGCATGGTCACACCGGTGCTCTCGGGGCCGGTGGTGGCCAGAGAGGTAGCCACAGCCACGTTCACCCGGCGGGGGAAGGTGGCAATGGCCTGCTTGGCGTTGCCGGTGAACACGGTGGTCTTTTCGGTGTCGGTCAGCAGATGCTCTGCCCACACCGGGGTGTTGCGGAAGCCCTTTGCACCGGTATGGGTCTCGATGCCGGCGGTCTCCGGCAGGCCCTGCGCCTGTGCCATCAGGGTGACAGTCTGCAGCACGTCGAAGCCGCCGATAGCACCGCTGGCCAGGTGCACCTTGGCACCGCCCTCCACAGCAGCTGCCTTGACCTGTGCGTAGAAATCCAGATCCGCAAAGGCACCGATGGACAGAATGACCAGATTCACGCCCCGTTTCAGCACCGGGATGGCCATGGCGCGCACCGACTCCACCGAGGCCGCCTCCACGATGTACTCCGGCTCAAGTGCCAGCAGTGCGTCCACGTCCTCACAGACGGCGCAGCCGACATTGGCGGCGGTCTTTTCAGCCGAAGCGCGGGTGCGGCTGGTCACGCCCACCAGCTCGTAGTCCGGCAGCAGACCCTTCTTCCACGCGTCAGCCACGATGTTGCCCAGAAATCCGCAGCCCACAATACCCAATTTTGTTTTCATACCGTATCCTAAACTCCTTTTTTCTGCCTGTGGCAGCATATTCATAGCCAGTATACCATACCGGGTACAAAAAGGGAAATAATCTTTGCGACAGCCCGGCGGGGCAGGACATAAAAAGTTAACAAAATAAATTACAAAAAAATTACAAAACCCTATTGCAAAATGGTTTCAAAAGAGTTACAATATGGTTACAGCAAGGGCAAAGCCCCAAGGCTGTGTGTGAAATCTTTTTCTTCTTGTTTTTTGGGATACTGGGCGCGGGTCCTCCTCCTCCGGCTGTTCTCCTTCACAGCTATGACCCATGCGCCGCACAGGCAGTGTCCCGCTTCGTGTGCAAAAGGGCTCGTCCGATGTTCCGGACGAGCTTTTTTGCATTCTGTAAGCTCTGATTTGCCTGCAAAAGTGATACTTCAAAAATCAAAGTATGACCAATGCCTAAAAACGCTTGGCAATTTGTCTGTTTTTCCGCAAAGGACAATTATAAAGTTTGGCGCGGCAGGGGTTTGTATTCTTGCGGGCTTTGTGGTAAAGTATATACAATCAATTTATAGGCAGCAAACATGAAGGATTTTGATGCTGATCTTTATCGGATGCGTTAAAGGTGTATCTGGAAACAAAGAAAATGACGAATATTTCGCAAGCACAAGCGGGATTTAAGGCAAATAGCCGCAGGAATCCTTTGTGGATTTCAAGGCTGTTTAACGCAAAATCCAGCTGTGCTTGTAGAAATAGGCTAAATTTTCGACTTTTCAGATACACCCTAAGAGAAAAGGAGTTTGATTATGGCTTATTTCTACGAAGAACCCTCCCGCACCTTTGGCGAGTACCTGCTGGTCCCCGGCTATTCCTCTGCGGAGAATGTGCCTACGGCGGTCAGCCTGAAGACCCCGCTGGTCAAGTACCGCAAGGGACAGGAGGAGTGCCCGCTGCAGATGAATATCCCCATGATCAGCGCCATCATGCAGTCGGTCTCCGGCGATAAGCTGGCCATTGCACTGGCTCGTCAGGGCGGCGTTTCCTTTATCTATGGCTCTCAGAGCATCGAGAACGAGGCCGCTATGGTGCGCCGCGTCAAGAGCTTCAAGGCCGGCTATGTGGTGTCCGATTCCAATCTGGCTCCCACTGCCACCCTGCATGACGTGCTGGAGCTGAAGGCACGCACCGGCCACTCCACCATTGCCATCACTGCCGACGGTACTCCCAATGGCAAGCTGCTGGGCATCGTGGCTTCCCGCGATTACCGCATCAACCACACCCCGGACGACGCCTGCGTCACCACCTTTATGACCCCCGTTGAAAAGCTGGTCACTGCTCCGGCCAACACCTCCCTGCACGACTGCAACAACATCATCTGGGACAACAAGATCAACACCCTGCCGCTGGTGGATGCCGAGGGCAATCTGGTGTATATGGTATTCCGCAAGGACTACGACTCCCACAAGGCAAACGTCAACGAGCTGCTGGATAAGAACAAGAGCTACGTTGTGGGTGCCGGCATCAACACCCGCGACTACGCTCAGCGCGTGCCCGCACTGGTAGAGGCCGGTGTGGATGTGCTGTGCATCGACTCCTCCGAGGGCTACTCCGAGTGGCAGAGCCGCACCATCGGCTGGATCCGCGAGCACTACGGCGACACCGTCAAGGTGGGTGCCGGCAACGTGGTGGACGCCGAGGGTTTCCGCTTCCTCGCTGAGGCTGGTGCAGACTTCGTGAAGATCGGCATCGGCGGCGGCTCCATCTGCATCACCCGCGAGACCAAGGGCATCGGCCGTGGTCAGGCTACCGCTGTTATCGAGGTTGCCAAGGCACGCGATGAGTACTACAAGGAGACCGGCATCTATGTGCCCATCTGCTCCGACGGCGGCATCGTCCATGACTACCACATCACCCTCGCGCTGGCTATGGGCGCAGACTTCGTGATGCTGGGCCGCTACTTTGCCCGCTTTGACGAGAGCCCCACGAACAAGGTGCGCATCAACGGCCAGTATATGAAGGAGTACTGGGGCGAAGGCTCCAACCGTGCCCGCAACTGGCAGCGCTATGACCTGGGCGGCTCCACCAAGCTGAGCTTTGAGGAGGGCGTGGACAGCTATGTGCCTTACGCCGGTCCTCTGGCAGACGGCGTGCAGACCACCCTGTACAAGGTGAAGAGCACCATGTGCAACTGCGGCGCTCTGTCCATCCCCGAGCTGCAGCAGAAGGCCAAGCTGACCGTTGTTTCTTCCACCTCCATCGTGGAGGGCGGCAGCCACGACGTTGTGCTGAAAAATGCCACCCCCAGCATCATGAACGGCTAAGCCTGTTCTGAAGAGAATCTATTGATTTAAGCGCAGAGACCGCTGCACAGCGTTTGTGCAGCGGTCTTTTTGCGCGAAAATACTTGCACCGGCAGGGGAATCGTGCTATCATGATAGAAACGCTCTGTCATGACAGGGCGGAGGATCCCCCTGCCGGGCAAGCGGCAGGCGGCGCGCAGTAGGGAAGAGCTGACGCCGGGTATAAATAGAGAGGAAAACATTCATGAACGAGATCAAGGTTGAGCCTTATATCCCCGATGAGGACTACGATAACCCCGCGATGGTGGTGGATTTTTATGAATTCACCATGGCAAACTGCCTGTTCCTGCATGGCTTTAAGAATACCACGCTGGTGTTTGATATGTTCTTCCGCAAAAACCCGGATAATCAGGGCTATTCCATCAGTGCAGGCCAGCGCAAACTGACCCGCTTTTTGCTGGAATATCACTTCAATGAGCAGGATATCCACTGGCTGCGCACCAAGGGCATGAGCGAGGAGTTCTGCGAGTATCTGCGCACCTACAAGTGGAAGGGCGACATGTACGCACTGCCCGAGGGCACGGTCTGCTACCCCCATGTGCAGATGGTGCGCATCGAGTGCGATCTGGTAGGCGCGATTCTGATCGAGACCTACCTGCTGCAGACCATGAATTTCCATAGCCTGATCGCCACCAAGGCCACCCGCGTCACCGGCCTGAACACCCACACCCCCCGCAACGTCATGGAGTTCGGCACCCGCCGCGCACAGGGCGAGAGCGCCGGTAACGATGGCGCTTACGCCGCAGTGCTGGGCGGCTGCATCGGTACGGCCAACTGTCTGGCCGAGATGAAGTTCGGCGCAGAGGTCAAGGCCGTGGGCACCGTGGCGCACAGCTTTATCGAGTTTTTCCCCACCGAGTTCGATGCGTTCAAGGCCTTTGCTGATACCTACCCGGATTCGGTCAGCCTGCTGCTGGATACCTATAATATTATGGAAAGCGGCCTGCCCAACCTGATCAAGCTGGACGATTATCTCATTGAGAAATATCCCAACGATCCCAACCGCCGTGTTAAGAGCGCCCGCATCGACTCTGGTGACCTTGCCCGCGGCTCCAAGCGGCTGCGCAAGGCACTGGATGCCGCCGGCAAGCCCTACATCAAGCTGGTGGCCTCCAACGGTCTGGACGAGAAAAAGATCGCCAATATGGAGCTGTACGAGCACGCACACTTCGACTCCTACGGCGTGGGCGAAAACCTCATCACCTCTGCCTCCGACCCTGTGTTCGGTGGCGTGTACAAGCTGGTGGCGGTGAAGAAGCCGGACGGCAGCTACACCCCCAAGATGAAGTGCTCGGACTCCGCCAGCAAGGCCATCATCCCGGGCAAAAAGATGCCGTGGCGCCTGTACGACGAAAACGGTCAGGCGCAGTGTGACCTGATCGCCATGGACGGCGAGGTCATCGAGGCCGGTAAGCCGGTCACCATGGTCAATCTGGATTCGGACGCCATCGAGCGCACCATCACCTTTACCCCCACCGCTGTGCGTCCGCTGCTGGTGCCGCATATTCTGGGCGGTAAGCTGGCCATTGAACTGCCCTCTATTGCGGAGAAGAAGGCCTATATTGCAAAGCAGCTCACCGAGGAAACTTGGGAGAGCGAGCTGCGTCTGGAGTGCCCCCACAAGCACTACGTCAATATGACCCCCGCAGTGGCCGAGTGCCGCTCCCGGATGTACGCCGAGCTGCACGGCGGCAAGGTGTAAGCAGCACCGAATAAGCGGTTTTTCTTGACAAAATACGGAAACTATTGTATCATAAATATCGCTGAATTTCATGTTACTTCAAGTGACGGCAAGTCATTTGGATGACATTTTACCTCACACCTGTTATTCCCGGTTCCCTCCCAAGCCAGAGGGCAGCAGGGCTTTGTAAGCCGGGTTTGCGCCGCTGTGGTGAAATTGGCAGACACGAGGGACTTAAAATCCCTTTCTGGAGACAGAGTACGGGTTCGACCCCCGTCGGCGGCATGTAGAAGCTCGGAATTGTTCGTTGATTCGAATGATTCTGGGCTTTTTCTTTTTGTTCCATTTTCTGGAAACGTTGAGCGGGCGAGAGGGATTTTTCGCGAAAAAAGGAGGAGTCTCTCTCGTGCGTAACCGTGATTTAAGACCCGCTGCCAAGGCAAATCCCACTATCCAACAGGCATTTGAAAGGTTCCAAAAGTACAATCGGCTCAAGAACCTCTCCCAAGGCTCGCTCGACTTCTACGCCGCAAAGGGCAGAAGTTTCTTTCGGTTTCTGGGGGATACAGAGCAGCCCATTCATACCATCACAGAGGAAACGGTAGAGGACTATATCTTCTATATGAAGGACCAGCAGCTTCACGATACGACCATCAATACGAACCTCCGTATGGTGCGTGCGTTCTTGTACTGGTGCATGGAAAAGGGCTATCTGGAAAAGTATCCGATCAGACTGGTGCGTGCCGATGATCCGATCAAGGAACCCTACACCACTGACGAGCTACAGAAGCTATTGAAGGAACCGGACTGCAAGACCTGCTCCTTTGCCGAATACCGCAACTGGGTCATTGTCAACTTCCTGCTTGGTACCGGCTGCCGTGCGTCCACGCTGCTCAACCTGCAGATCGGAGATTTGGACCTTTCCGCCGGGACAGTGTTTTTTCGCCACATGAAGGCACGTAATCAGCAAATCGTACCGCTCTCCAAGGCATTGGTCAAGATCATGGAGGAGTATCTGGAGCATCGCAGCGGCGACCCTACAGCCCCGTTGTTTGTCTCGGAGTATGGCAACCAGATGACCCTGAATTCGCTCGGCAATGCGATTTGGAATTATAATCATAGCAGAGGCGTGGAGAAGACCTCTATGCATCTGTTCCGGCACACCTACGCCAAACTGTATATCCAAGCTGGCGGCGACCCGTTCCGTCTGCAAAAGCTTCTGGGACACGCTGACCTTACCATGACCCGGCGGTATGTGGCACTGTATGCGGACGACCTGAGAGCCAACTATGACGCCCTGAATCCCCTAGAGCAGCTGACCCGCAAAAATCGCCACGGAGATAAGATCAAGATGGGGAAGGGGGAGGGAAAGTAAAAATGGGTCAATGTCCCTTGAGCAAAACGAAATGATATGGTATAGTGAAATCAAAAAAGGAGACGCGGATCAATATGAGTGATGAAGAGAAGCGCTGGCCATTCGATGGTTTCTACCTGAAGCTGGCTGAGGCACAACGGGAGTATGAGCAGGAGCAGCACATTGACCCTGCCTCGTTGACGGAAGAAGAACGACAGCAAAAACTGCAGGAGATTCTGGATTGTATTAAGGCCTCTCGCAAAAAGAAAAAGGAGGCCGATGAACAGCTTGATCCCATTGTGCCGGAGGAAAAACCGGAAAACGCCGGGGCAACTCCACAGCCTGCAAAACAGTACATCACAGATCTTGTTGGTGAGGATTACAAGAACTGGCATGGAATCGTGGTGCTTGATGCGGGCACGAACTCCGGCAAGACCTATTTTATTCTGAAGACATTGCTGCCGTGGGCATATGAACATCGTAAGCGTATCCTGATTCTGTGCAATCGCGAAGCTCTGCGCAACCAGATCGAGCGCGATGTGAACCGTTTGGGGAGTATAGAGGTATCCTACGAGGACTATGATCCCGCGCTTGGAGGAATTGTCAACAAACCCGCCATAGATAACAAGTATGAGCACACCATCTGTGTTGAAACATACCAGTGGCTGGAAACCTTCCTGCAAAGGAATGAAGATGCCGCCAAAACTTATCTGAGATCGTTTGATTATATCGTGTCAGACGAGTATCACTACATGGTGACCGATGCCAGCTTCAACGATCATGTGGATGCAAGCTATGAGGCTATTAAAGAGCTGTGGACAACGAAGACCTGCATCTTTATGAGCGCAACCGCCCGCCCCTTCTTTGATTATTGGAAGCTGCGGAAAATGATTCCAGAGGGGCAGCATTATCGTCTGCCGATGGATTATCGGTTTGTGTCAAGCGTGAAGTTCTTCTACCGTGACGATGACGAGCGGGATATCATCCGCCGGGTACAGCCGGGAGAAAAGATCCTCGTTTTTGTGAATACCATCGCCAAGCTGCGAAAACTGCGGGACACTCTGAAGGCAGAAGGCATAGAGGATGTGGCGTGCCTGTGCTCCAAATACCGTCAGGAAGCGGAGGAGTTTGACAAACTGGATGATGTGCTTGTGGGCAATGTTCTGCAGCATCAGGTCACACTGACCACAACGACCCTCTATAATGGTGTGGATATGAAAGACCGTGCGCTGAAATATATTGTCAGTGAACTGTGGAACCCGCTCGTTAATGCACAGATCCTTGGCCGCAAACGTCCCTTGGATGAGGGGGATACCTGCGCGGTGTATTTGCTGCATTACCCCAAAGAACGTCTGGAAGGGGAACTTAAAAAAATCGAGAAGTATCAGCTGGAACCGGTCGAGGCATATCGGAAATGGTTTGATGATAGGAAGGCATGGAAGACATACCTGCATCAGCCTGAAACAGTGGAAATACTGAAAAAAAGCCATACAGTCGTTCTGGATCCACGGGAAGGTGAATACTGCTGGCGGAAACGTGCGACCTTGCAGGCTCGTGTAGAACGTGTTTTCCTGCTGCAAATGCTCGAACAGGGGTATCAGACAGAGCTGCTGAAAAAGATCGATGAAAGCCTGCTTGCGAAAGTTGAACGCCTTGAACCGCCGCCACTGCTTGAGTATCTGGATGACCATCTGAATGAGGAACGCTACTATCAAGACTGGCAGAAGATCTTCTTTGAGCTGGGGCACATCTACAACAAGGCAGATGGACACGCTGAAAAATCGTTGCCAAGCTATACCTTTGCGCGTCAATGGTTGCAGCAATATGGATACGATCTACAGAAAAAGCGCGCAACAAGTGGAGAACTGCGAAATAAGAACGTTTGGTGGGTCACAAAGCAGTAAAATGCGCACAAAATTCACTAAACTGTATAACAAAGTGAAAAATATGCGCACAGGTACCGCTCTGTATTCGACTTCTTTATTTGATTTTTTGCGTGGTTGTGTTAGCCGAGTGCTTCTTGAACGGCCGAAGCATGAGGACGGGACAGAAACGCTCGGTTAACATGATCACGCCAACGGAAATCTTGACTAAGCGAACCTGTGAGCTTTTTCAAGATTGGAGTTGATCTAAATGGTATGAGCGCCAGCGAATACCTTCCTCTTTATCAATCCTTCACCAATAGGACGTATATCAGAAATGGGCGACGATTTGATCAGAGTGAAATATCTCAAATAGTTGAGAAAAACATCTGCTGCAGTGTGATTCTATCTGGATTGATACAATTAAAAAGTACACCTCGAACGGAATATATCGTGTTACCGTATAATACAAGGGCGTCTACACTGTGGACACCGTTTCGTGGCTGAATTTTAAGCTGCCAAAAGGGAGTCGCATTCCACGACCACCCTGAAACATGACTCAAGGAGGCGGTTTCAATTTGAAATCCCCTTGAAGACTTATCAAGACTGTCTTTGTTGCGCTCGTGACAGATGGCAGATTTCCATGACGCCACGCATATTGTACACCGTTGTTTTACGTACCTTCGTGATTCCTCCCTCAACAGTGGTCAGTTTGACCAAAGTTGAAAGCGGATCAAGGCGGTCTGCGTGTGGTTTCCGACCTCAACTTTCAAATTGAAAGTCGAGCTCAATGGATCAAGATATGCTTTGTTCGCTGATGGGATTGCCGTATGAGACCCTGTGCCAAACAGTACGCACCGGCAACGGTCTAAATTGGAGTGAGGTCACTTAGACTGACCCAATCAAGAGAGGTGTCCCCAATTTTGGGGAGATGTAGACGGTGCTCAAAAATGTGCGCCGTGGTTCAATTCTGGACTTTCGCCACAAGTGGAGATGTGTTTGACAGACCTTATGACTGGAATCAAAGTCCGCTCATAATTCCGTCGCATTTCACGACACAAATAGGGTATGCTCAAAAGTGGTGAAAATAATAATCGAGCCGCAAATCCGCCGGGATATCTGCTGTCTGATATTAAACGCCGCTCTTTAAGTTTACTTCTTGACCGAATACCACAAAAAAGAGCCTTGCTACTCGTGTCTGAGCGGCAGAGCTCTGTTGCTGCATGATGTGCTATAGGAAATGGTGGTTGGTGTCAGCGCTCAATGATCTCGGTGGTGATTCTGGTTTGACCTTCACCAAGAAGCTTGCCATATGCGCGGTCTGAGATCCGCTTGAACTTCTCTGCTTTTTCTCTTGATGCAAAGTAGTCTTGTCCTAGCACGGAATCTCCGTTCTCATGATCGATAATTTGCACCAAGATTTTATTTTCAGCCATAAGCTTACCTCCTGCTGATAGAAGTGGTGACGATGGGCGCGATGTCTATTACCGCAGCTTTCTCATATAGGCTTGGGACGTCCTTTTCTGGCTCTCGTAGAAGGTAACGCCGGTAACATCATCCACGACCAGATCATCATAAGGGATGCCCTTTTTGTTCAGATGATCAATGAACCAACGTTTTTTCAGATAGCACCACGGGGTTCTGCTGAGGTCGCCGTAACTCGATGCAGGCCGTTCACATGCGTTGTAGGTTTTGCCGCAGATGCTCCACCATTCTTTACGCACTCGCTCCCGCATTTGCAGGACCTCAGAGGTGCCGTGAAGGCCATGCTCCTCGCCATACTGATAATCTGCCTTTTTGATTTTTGCGTTCTGTCCCGCGCTGACTGCACCAAGACCCAACATGCCTAAAAATAACGAAAAAGCGCCTGCCATAATATTATCCTCCTGATATTTTGAAGTGTGTTTGTTTTGATGTATCTAAAGTTTACCAAACGATGCGTCCGATAAGATGGACTTACAAGTGTGCTGTTAAAAATATGGAGCGTTGTGGCTGCCGTCGCGCGGACTGATGGTTGACCGCACTATAGCAGGCAAAAAGTATCCGGTAAGGCCTCCGGTGGCGGGGAGCACCTCACTCCGTCAGCCCCAACAGATAATCGGTCGACACCTGATAGAATTGGGCAAGCTGGATCAGATGGAGAATCTCGGGGCATTTGTCGTGCTCCCATGCGTAGACTGCCCGGCGGGTCACACCCATAGTTCGGGCAAGGTCGGTCTGGGTATAGCCGTGCGTCAGGCGCAGGTGCTGCAAACGTTCTGATATAATGGTCATGGCTGCTCTCCTTTAAATAATGGGCGTCCTCTCACAGCCCGGCGAATCTCTGTCTTTACGGGTGCATTTTTAAACAACGTCAAGGGTAATGGTGCCGCCTTCTTTGGTGATGATCTCATACTCGATGGACTGGATATCCCGCAATACCAGCTTTTCGATACTCAGGATGCTGGCAAGGGGGATGGAAAGCATGGTGTGTCCGGCCATGAAATGCAGCTCTGACTTGTTCCGGTGCGTGTGCAGCTGGATGTCTTGAAATGCGATGTCTGCCCCGAAAAAAACGGCGCACCCACTGGCTTTGCACTCGGATGTCTCGGCAAGAAAGGTGTCAATAGCGATTTTATAAGTATCCATGAGGAGCCTCCTGTAATTTTATATATAGCACTACTCTCACTCGTGCCCTCGCTCTCTGTCTTGCTGTGATTAGTCAGCCTTCACGAACAGCTCCATGCAGTCCGCACAGATGACCCGCACTTCCTTGGTGCTCCGGATGATGGTACCGCACTTGGGACATACCCACCGCCGGGTGCTGCTCTTTGCCTTGGGAGGCTTGGGTGCGCCGGTCTGACTGCTGCCAGGTGCCTTGCTGCCTGCTCCGGTGCCTGCCATATCCGACCACGCCAGCCGCTCACCCATCTGGATGTCCTGCCAGCCCTGAAAGATGATGAAGTCCAACAGCTCCTCGGACGGGCTCGTGATGGTCCAGCCGTATTTCTCGTGGTGGTCGACAGTCAGCCCGTGTGCCTCGGCCTGCTCTTTAAAGCGCCGGTTGTGATAGACCCCGTTGTTGCTGGTATCCTTGATACCGGTCTCCATGCAGTACTCATGCACCATCTCATGCAGCAGGGTGGAAGCGGTCTCCTCGATAGGACGGTCAAGGGTAGCCGACGAAATATTGATCTCGTACTTGTTTTCACCGCCTGCCTGCCAGACCTTGGAACAGGTGATATGACCATAGGCGGACGGGGGCTTTTTCAGGCTGATGATGGGCTCGGGCAGTTTGCCTGCAAAGTAGTGCTTGTTGAGCTCGCGGAACATCTTTTCCAGCTGACCGGCAGCGCGGGAGGTTTTGACAGTCTGTTTCATGATTTTTCGAACCTTTCTCTTGATAAAAAAGGCCGGGACAGGTATAATATTGGTGTAGCCCGCCCCAGCGGGTGTACGGCAGCTCTATACAACGCAAACTTTGGTCAGGGAGCGCTGTATGGGGCTTTTCTTTTTCAGGTGATGCTCAGGCGGGTGCCGGTGACCGTTTTGCTGTACTGGTCGTACAGGTCGGGCGCTACGGCCTTGATGGCTTTGCTGTCCAGTCGGGTGCTGGAGAAATCAGACAGGCGGACTTTATGGCAGCCTACTTCCAGATAGTTGGTGGAGCGCTCAGCCAGTGCCTCGCGGATCTGGATCTTCAGCTGCTCCTGTTCAGCCTGTGCGGCCTCGATCAGTTGGGCGGCCTCCTTGTACTGCTCGACAAGGGTCAGTAAAACGTTGATACTCATGCGTGTACCTCTCTTCAAATCGTTGGGTGAATGGTCGGATGTGAGAACCGGTGTTCCCGATGGCATGAGTATACCAGTTAACTGGACTTGCGTCTATTGACATAATAAACAACGTTAACTGGTTTATCTCTGCGGAAAATGTACAATGATACCAATTAACTGGTATTGCAAAAATTTACTATAATAGGTGTATTTATGGCAACAAAAGAAGCGCACAGCAGGGCAAATATAGAATATAATCGGCGCCAGGACAACATCATGATTCGACCCTCCAAGGAGATGGGGGCAATAATCCGCCAGTCTGCTGCAGCCGAAAACATGAGTGTGCAGGGGTATGTTTTGCAGACCCTCTACGCAAGAACCGGCGCAACAGGGGGCGGGGTGATTAAAAACCCGGAGACGGGCTCCCTTTCCTTAGAACAGCGGAGTTGTCTTATCTCCCCAGACCGGGAAAAAATCTTGCGGGACATTCTGCAGGATATCGTGCTGAACACCGCTCCGGGCGAACGAACTGCGCTTTCGGAGATGCTGGTGCAGATTATAAATGAGAGCGTAGAGCAAAATGCGGACAGCGTTTATCAGACGATGACGGATTCATTGCTGTAAAATCGGCCTCTGTCTTTCACAGAAATGTGATCGGCAGGGGCTTTTTTGCGCGAACAAATAGCCCGATTTAGAGCGGGTGGTAGCTGCAGTGACGGGATGCTGATTGTACCTATATATAAATAGGGGCAGCAGGGGAGAGGATAAAAATTGTGTAGTACTGTGCGATATACCTCGTCAGAACTCCTGACTGATGTGACGGCATGAACTGGCTTTTCCGCGCGAGGGGCGCGTTCTATTTAACGGCTGTCATTACATCGGAGCGGCTATCACACCTGACTGCACTCTCCAGCGCCTTGGACAACTATATGACCACACATTTTGTCCATCGATGATTTCATCTGGAGCTTTCATGCGAAACTGGGCAATGTGCAAAAAAGTTCTGGCTGAATCGCATTTTTTTCTAAAACATGGATGGATACATTTCCTCGGATTTCTATTGATTCCCAGATATAACCATGATAGAATAATAAAAGAATTCAGACGGCCACGTAGAAGAACTGGTA
Organism: Faecalibacterium prausnitzii; assembly: GCF_003324185.1. Classification (GTDB taxonomy): domain Bacteria; phylum Bacillota; class Clostridia; order Oscillospirales; family Ruminococcaceae; genus Faecalibacterium; species Faecalibacterium prausnitzii. Next base: position 61,017 of record NZ_PXUP01000004.1, on the reverse strand, counting down.
TCTTCCGTTTTGAGATGGAAGGATACGCCTTGATTGCGGTAAGGAGGTGAATCCTGTGGGCTTATGTCTGTTTGCGAATAATCATGTGATAGATCATAAGGAAACCCGAATGATAGACCAAAATAAAAAGCCCACTGCTGTTTCCCTTGCTGGCGTGATGCGCAAAGGTGAAAATGAAGTGGGCTTGTTGAGGTTCTACAAAAATGTGAAATATTGCATACTGGAAGCAATGTGCATGCGGCGCTTGAGCTGCAGCATGACGTTCTGGCTTTCATTACGGCCACATTGCAGTTGAAATGACCTTGGGCGAAGCTGTCGTCCGAGGGCTTTTGCTTACCCGGAGATCAGGAATAACGGTCTGCCGGTTTTAGGAAAAGAGGAACGGTTATCTAAAAGGAAGGTGCTTGCGGGAACGGTGTGAGTTAAAGGGATTACTTTATAGCAGTTTGTGTTTTTAAGGCGCAAGCAGCATCCGCAAACTGCATATCGCAAATATGCCGTGTTGATAGGGCACTATTTCTGAAAATTGCGATAAAACGAATGACGATAAGAAGTGCATAGACAAGGATTTATGTGAGGAGAAAAAATGGCTACGAATACTGTTGGAATCGATAAGGAAGTTGAAGTTAACCGCAAGGAAAATCTGCGCGACCATCGCCTGTACTGGATTGGGCGTCGGACGCAGGATATTATTTTATCTTCTGTGGCACTGGTGGTGCTGTCGCCTGTCATGCTGGCTACGGCCATCGCCATTGTGGTGGATGACCCGTCCGCAGGGCCTGTTTTTAGTCAGGAGCGCATCGGACGTAACGGAAAGCCCTTTAAGTTCTATAAGTTCCGCTCCATGTGCCCCAACGCAGAGGCAAAGCTGGACGATCTGCTGGATCAGAACGAGATGGATGGTCCTGTGTTCAAGATCAAGGACGACCCCCGCATTACCCGTGTGGGTAAATTTATCCGCAAGACCAGTATCGATGAGCTGCCGCAGCTGTGGAACATCCTGAAGGGCGATATGAGCATCGTTGGCCCCCGCCCGGCACTTCCCCGCGAAGTGGAACAGTACGGCGACTATGAAAAGCAGCGGTTGTATGTGACCCCCGGCCTGAGCTGCTACTGGCAGATCGCCCCGCACCGCAACGACCTCTCCTTTGAGGAGTGGATGGATCTGGATGTGAAGTATGTCAAGGAGCGCAGCTTCTGGGTGGACTGGAAAATTATTTTTAAGACGTTTAAGGTGTGCCTGCTGGGGCGTGGGGAGTAAAAGGCTTACATAGACTTGTGGAAAAGTGACGAGGAATGTTTGAGGGATGAGGAAGAATAAAATCAGAATACTGCATGTGGCGCAGGCTGCAGGCGGCGTGGACCGTTACATCCGAATGCTTCTCAAGTATTTGGATAAAGAAAAGTTCGAGAATATACTAGTTTGCTCACAGGATTTCCATGAGGAAGATTACAAAGGACTGCTTGATTCTTTTGAACAAATTGAGATGACCAGAGCTATTAGAAGGACTGACTTAAAGGCCATAAAAGAGGTAAGAGCACTGATAAAGAAGTATAACCCTGATATTGTTTATGCTCACTCTAGTAAAGCTGGAGCCATTGCTCGTGTTGCTGATATCGGTATAAAAAATTGTTGTGTATATAACCCACATGGATGGGCGTTTAACATGCGATGCTCTGCGAAGAAAAAGGCAATGTACACAGCTATTGAAAAGATTGCCGCTCCATTCTGTGATAAGATTATCTGCATTTCAGAAGCGGAAAAGCAGTCTGCATTGGATAAAAAGATTTGCAGAGAGGAAAAGCTGCAAGTTATCTTTAACGGTGTGGATATCGAGGCCTATGAAAATGGTGTGCATGGTACAGTTAAAAGGGGAGACCTGAACATTCCAGAAAACGCATTTGTTGTTGGTATGGTTGGACGAATAAGTCCTCAAAAGGCACCGGATGTCTTTGTTAAGATGGCAAAACAGGTGAAGGAAAAAGTTCCCAATGCACACTTTATTATTGTCGGTAACGGAGATCAGGAATCCGATATTAGAAAGTATGCGGCAGACAATGGATTCTCGGACAGCTTACATATTACCGGCTGGGTTGATAACCCAATGAGTTATGTAGAGCTTTTTGATGTTGCATGTTTGTTGAGCCGATGGGAGGGCTTCGGACTAGCACTTCCTGAATATATGATGGCAGGTAAACCCATTGTAGCGAGCAGAGTGGATGCCATTCCCAATATAATCAAGGATGGAGAAAACGGTCTGCTGGTTGAAGTGGATGATGCCGCTGGAGCGAGTAAAGCTGTGCTACGAATCTATAAAGAAAAAGATCTAAAGGAAAAGATAATAGCACAAGGTCTGGAAGATGTGCATAATAGGTTCAATGCGCGAAGGGTTTCTGAAGAACATAGCAAATTATTCGATAAAGAAATGGATTAAAATAATGAAAATAGCAATATTGACCTGGCTGTATAACGGAAATTATGGAACCCTCCTACAGGCCTATGCATTACAGAGTTTTTTAAAGAGAGAAGGATATGATGTTAGTAATATTAACTATAAACCTTCTGCGATAGAAAAAGCGAAGAATCTAATCAAATGTCATAATTCTTTTTCTTTGTTTAAGGAAAAGTTTGATGGGTATTTGAGCAAAAAACAGGGACAGCCAGAATTGTTATGCCAAAGGAATAAAGCCTTTGAACAGTTTCTGAGTAAAAACTTTAATCTAACCAAACAATATTCAAAACCAAATGAATTGACGGAATTATCAGGAAAATATGATGCTTATATATGCGGATCGGATCAAATTTGGTCCCCAATGCTTCTAAACCCAGTTTACTATTTCAACTTTTTGTCTGAGAATGAACGCAGATATGCGTATGCCTGTAGTTTTGGTGTCAGTGAAATTCCTAGTAAAAAGATGAAAATTATTCGGGAGTATCTGGAGAAATTTGTTGAGATCTCCGTCCGTGAAAAGACAGGCGTAAAAATCGTCAAAACATTGACAGGAAAAAATGTGCCCATGAATGTGGATCCAACGCTTCTATTAGAATATGAGGAATGGAATGAGCTTGCTGTTGGTCCTCGCATAAATGGGCGATATGTTTTTGCTTATTTTTTGTCAAGCAAGAAATCTTATGAAGAAATCGCAAATAGAGTTGCTCAGAAATATAATTGTGAACTTGTTTTGGTTCCAACTCAAAAAGAACACTATAAATTTAACGGCACAATTATTCAGAATGCTGGTCCGTGTGAATGGCTTGGACTGGTTAAGAATTCATGTGCAGTAGTTACTGATTCTTTTCATGGCAGCATTTTTTCGCTTATTTTCAAAAAGGATTTTTATGTAACGAAAAGATTCGATGATGCGAGTGTTAAATCCCAAAATTCCAGAATTTACACTTTACTGGAAACATATGGGTGTGAAGATTGTATGGTGTCTGAAATTCAGGATATTGATAAAAAGCATGATTTTAACTGGGAAGCCTTGCATAGGAGAATGAAAATAAATGCATCTGCGTCTAGAGAATGGTTAAATACATGCTTAAAAGGTGTGAGTGATGAAGCATAGTTTAGAAAATATAAGTGAAGAATCCTGCAATGGTTGTGGTGCTTGTTATCAGAAATGTCCAAAAAAATGTATCCGGATGGTCGAAAATGATCGAGGCTTTCTGATTCCTCAGATTGGCGGCGGGTGTGTGTCATGTGGTCTGTGTGTAGCTGTATGTCCAGAAAAAAAGAAGTCTTACTCTCAAAACAAAGTAATTGAAGTTTGGGCAGCGACAGATATTAAAAAAGAAAACTTGATAGAAAGTACATCAGGTGGTGTGTTTGCGCTACTAGCAGGACAAATCCTATCTCAAAATGGTGTTGTATTTGGTTGTACATGGAATGAGGATTTCCATATAAAACATATTAAGGTAACTCAGAAAGATGCTCTGATCAGCATTCAAAAATCAAAATATATTCAATCGAACACAGCAGATACATTTAAAGAGGTACAAGATTTATTGAAGAATAATGTGCCTGTTTTATATAGTGGAACAGGATGCCAAATAGCAGGACTTAAATCTTATTTGGGGAAGGGTTTCGATTCTTTATATACTGTAGAAGTGGCATGCCACGGTGTTCCAGCTCCCGGACTATTTATAAGATATATTGATTGGCTTGAAAAAAAAATATAATACTAAAATTGTAAACTATACATTCAGAAATAAAGTGAAGCATAAAAAAGGAGAGCATTATACTTTTGCATTTGAAGATATGACTGGAAGAAAGTATTATAAGTATTCCAATGAAGACCCGTTTTATGCTGCTTTTTTGAAAGGAAAAACACTAAGAGATACATGCTATCACTGCAAATATAAAGGTGCTGGTCACACAGGAGATATACTGCTGTGTGATTTTTGGGGAATTGAAAAAGCACATCCTGACTTTAATGCGAAGTATGGTGCATCTGCTGTTTTGATATATAGTGATAAAGGCAAGCATTTATTTGAAGATATTCCAGACACAGCAATTCGAAAGAAGAAATCTCAATATGAAACCGTTGTTGCGTGCAATTCCAGTATTATTAAAAGTACAGATGCTAACTGTAAGATGAAATATAGCTTGAATGAGAGTGATCTTGTTGAAAGGATGATTCCTCAAAAAACTATAAAGAGCATTGTTAAAAATCATATTCCAGAATGGCTGAAATATCGTATCATAAAAAAACTGTAGAACAACGAGAGAAGATATGAAAAAAACAATTGTAATGGTTTATGACAAGGCAGTTATCAGCGGAGGTGCTGCAAAAATTGCTATTCAAAGCGCAGTTGAATTGGCAAAGAATCCAGATAATAAAGTGATTTATTTTGCCGCAAATGCAGAAGTTGATGAATGTCTGCAATCTAACGAAGCTATCAAGGTGGTTTGCATTGATACACCACACATTGCTAGTAATAAAAATAAAATTAAAGCAAGTCTGTATGGCATTTGGAATGGACAGGCAAAAACAGAATTCGCAAAATTGTTATCGGATTTAGATCCAAAGCATACGGTTATTCATATCCATGGGTGGAGCAAAGCTTTATCAGTATCTGTTGTTGCTGTTGCTCAGAATATGCATTTTCCGGTTCTCATTACATTACATGACTACTTTGCGGTATGTCCAAATGGAGGCTTTTTTAATTATCAGAAGAAAGAGCTTTGTCATTTAGAGCCGTTGAGTTGGAAATGTATATCCTGTAATTGTGACAAACGTTCCTATTTTCAAAAAATTTGGCGCTGTATGAGACAGTCAGTTCAAAATCGATATGTAAAAAACGCTAAGGACATTCATTTTGCATATATCTCTAATAGAATTTTAACTTTGTCACAGCCATATTTGAAGTCGACAAAATTTCATTACTTGAGAAATCCCATCGACTTATCAGATCAGATGGTAATGAATCATCATTGTAGCAATATTTATCTTTGTGCGGGAAGAGTATCAGAAGAAAAGGGTGTAGAGGATTTTTGTAAAGCTATTACAGAAGTACAGAAAAACGTCGACATTCGCGGACAAGTTGTGGGAGTGGGTCCGTTGGTTGATACATTAAAGCAGAAATATCCTAAAATAGAGTTTGTCGGCTGGGTTAATAGTGTGCAGCTGACAAAATACTATCAGACAGCCAGAGCTCTGGTGTTCCCATCTATCTGTAACGAGGGATCACCATTGACCATCCCAGAAGCCTTGTCAGCAGGGTTGCCGTGTATTGTTACAGATTGTACTTCCGCTACGGAAACTATTACGGATGGCATAAATGGTTTAATTTATGATACAGGTAATGTAGAGGCTCTGAAACAAAAAATTCGGATTTCATTGGAAGATACGGTTATAGATAGGTTCCAAAAAAACATAAGAGACTCTTTCAAATGTGCGGATTATAGTTATGCAACATATGTTGTACAGGTTAATCGCTTGTATGATAGTATTCTTATGGAGGAGCAGGAAAGATGAAAAAGAAAATAAAGAAGTTTTTGCATAATTTCTATAAAGGAGCTTATGCAGTTGGCTATCGGCATGTTAATGATAAGGCTACACATTTTGATAATACTCAGCCGTTTGAAGTGTTGGAGCCAACATTACATCGTTGGTATGCGGATTCCTTTCCTTTTGTTGAAAAGGGTCGGGAATATATTTTTGTAGAAATAATGGATGATGCTAACGGTGAAAAAGGAACGATCGGTGTAATTGACCTTCAGGATAATAAAGGATTTGTAGAAATTATTAATGAACCATTCCATATGTCGTTTCCTAATACTTTTAAATTTAAAAACGATATTTATATGATGCCGGAAACCAGCGAAGCTAATCAGCTGCGACTTTATAAAGCAGTAGATTTCCCTTATAAATGGGAACTGCAGTCTGTTCTGTATGATGATATTGCGGTTGTGGATACCGTCTTTGTTAAGACAGAGGACAATATTATGTACGCTGTTGGACAGAAACTTCCGGAAAAAAAGAATGTGTTGTTCAAAATTGATACAAATACATGGAAGGCAGAACTTGCTGCACTTAAGGGAAACTATGTGGATAAGCGACCGGCTGGTAATTTTATTCAATATGATAATGGAATCTATCATGCTTTGCAGGAATGCGGCAGAGTATATGGTGAGTATTTACATTTGTGCAAATTAGATTCCTTTGATGGCGAGACGTTGCAGGAAAAAGAAATTGGTACTTATTCCGTCTCTGACATGACCATAAATAGTAAAAGAAACTATCGACGTGTACATACACTCAATAAAATGGGTAGTCTTGAAGTAATTGATTTGCTGTATTATCAGTTTAATCCTACGATTTTGTTGGAGAAAGCGAAGCGTGTAATAAAGAAATAGGAGAGAGATAGAGGGTCATATATGAGTAAAGAAAAAGTTGGAATCATTACATATCATTTCGCCAGAAACTATGGAGCAGTTCTACAGTGCTATGCCCTCAGAAAATATTTGGAGAAAGTGGGTTGCGAGGCAACGGTACTGAATGCAATTTCCAGAGTTCAGGAGAAAAACAATTCTGTTTTTCATAAAAAAGACGGAATCAAGAATGTCATTGTGAATGTTGTATTGCTGCCATTTGTAAAGCAGAGGCTCAGGAAAGAAAAAGGGTTTGCAGATTTTGTAGAAAATTATATTCCGCATACAGAAAAAGTTGTAAATGTGGAGCAGCTAAAAGCATTGGTGGACCGGGAACAGTATCGGGCCATTATCACCGGCAGCGATCAGGTGTGGAATCCGCATATCTTTGATTTTGACGAGATGTTCTTTTTCCCATTTGAGACGAAGGCGATAAAGATTGGCTATTCAGTAAGTATCGGAGAGTCATCTTTGGAGGATATTCGTGGATATTCTAAATATGCAAAGGATTTTCCGTATGTTGGTTTGAGAGAAAAGGGCGCGAAAGAAAAAGTAGAAGCAATTTGCGGGCACAGTGTTGTGGACACAGTTGATCCTGTCCTTTTACTGACAAGAGAAGATTGGGAAACATTTGTGGATAAGAGCAGTCCACTTGCTAAGGAAAAATACCTGCTTTGCTATCTCATTGATAAGAAACCTATCAAGCGGAACATGGCAATTGCAGAGCAGATTGCAAAAGAGCGCGGACTGAAAATTAAGTATATTTGGATGCATTTGGAAAAAGAATCCTTCCGTGGCAATTTTATCAATGATGCAAGTCCGGTAGAATTTTTGAATTATATGTATCATGCTTCGGCTGTCATGACAGATGGATATCATGGTACGGTTTTCTCTACAATATTTAACAAGCCCATGTATTCCGTGATCAATAACAGGCAAAGCACTGATTCCAGAATTCGGGATTATCTGACCTTGATTGGCCTTGAGAGTAGAATTTTTTATGGTGATGCACCAGTTATTCCAAAAGAAGAGATTGATTACACAGAAGTAGACCCCAAAATTCGATCGGCTGCAGATGCATCAAAGGCATTTCTTCAAAGTGCAATCGATAATGAGAGGGTAGTGAAATGAAAAAAGTTATCTATATAGTGAAATCTGAGTTACATATTTATCCCCCTTGCATTGCACAAATTCGTATGTTGAAGAAGAACGGTGTGGATGTTGAAGTATGGTATGGCTCTTGCGCTAAGCAGCTGCTGGCAATTTTTGATGCAGAAAATATTCCTTGTGTTGATCTTCACGAACAGCGTGGAAAACTGCCCGGAAAACTGGATAGACTCAATAACTGGTATCAGTTTGCTTCTGCAGTGAAAAAGAAAATGAAAACTGTAAAGGATGCTTCACAAACGCTGTTTTGGTTTGGAACCGCAGAGACTGCCATGCCGATGGTGGGCAAGTTGAAGGAATATAATTACGCGCTGACATCCTTGGAACTCTTGGATGACAATAAGACTAAGAATAGGCTTTTTAGTATGCTCACAGGAGATGCAAAGTTCATTGTTTGTTGCGAGACAACGAGAGCTTTTATTATGAGAAACTGGTATGGTCTGAAGAAGTTGCCTTATGTTATGCCCAATAAACCATACGATTTTCAAGACGCAAGACGCAAGACTCCATCTATTGAAGCAACCAAGAAAGCAATTGAACTGGTTCAGGATAAGAAATTTATTATCTATCAGGGAATCTTGAAAAGCCGGGATTATATGTTGGAGATGGCAAGGGCAATTCGCGATTCCGGTACTGGCTATTACTTTGTATTGATGGGTCTGGATCCGGAAAATATTTTTGTAGATATTAAAAAAGAATACGATAAGAGTATTTTTATTAAGAACATTCCTGCACCATATCATCTGGAAGTGACTAGCTATGCTGCCATTGGTTTTGTTTTTTATGACGATCGGAATAGTCTGAACCGTGCATTTTGTGCGCCCAATAAGATTTATGAATACTCCGGTCTGCGCATTCCTGCAATCGGAAATGAAGTTCCTGGTCTGGTTAATACAATCGGGGCTGCCAAGGCTGGCGTTTGTGTACCCATGAAAAAAGATGCTTTGATGCGTGCAATTCGTGATATTGAAGAAAACTATGATTTGTATGCTAAAAACGCCTATGATTTTTATCAGGGAACAGATAACGAAGCATTGATGAAACGGATTATTAAAGAAAACATATAAGCAACATATTCTTATGCTTGGATGACTGTTTCTGATATAAAGGGAGGCGAAAAAATGAAGGGCAAAATTCGATTGACCACATTATGCTATATATTGGGTATATTTTGGATTTATAAGTTCGAGTGCCTATTGTATGTTGACAGACTTTTTGCAGTGTTCTATTTGGGACTTTCGCTACTTCAGTTGTTTATAGCAATATATCTACTGCAAGGAAATGAATATAAAATTGGTGGATATGATAAGTTGATTATTGCTTTTTGTGTATTAATGACAGCAATAAATATAATAAATAAGACTTCATATACACATTGTTTAAAGGAAGTAATTAGAATATTGCTCATGTGGAGTACAGTAAAGATTGGAGTTACATCCGATGGGGGAAAATTTTTTAAGTGGGCATATAAAATTAGTTTGGCTTGTACTGTATTAAATACTATTTCTGCAATTATATTTCCAAATTCCATGTATGTTGATGCGATGGGAGCGGCTTCAGTTTTTTTGCTAGGTGGAGATAATGCTACAATTAGACTATATATTTTATCCATAATGTTTGGCGTACTATATAATTTTTATCATAGGAAAAAATATAAAATTCCAGTATTTGCAATATTTAATCTAATTCTGTTTGCTTTTTTACGTGATATTGCAACTGCAAAGCTTATGGCTGTAATTATTGTTGCATTTTTGCTTATATTAGAAGTAAAAGATATTAAGTTTCTTACTCCGACATTTTCAATAATATTTAATGCATTTATCTTTTTTACCGTAGTAATTATGCAGTCAATATCCAATTTTTATGTAAATATTTTTGAAGCATTGGGTAGAAACGCCACATTAACTTATAGAACGACGCTTTGGTCAATTTCGTTTAAGTGGATATTAGAGCGACCTTGGTTTGGTTATGGATATCTGGATGATGACAGTTTTAATTTTATGGTCAAAGAAAGAACAACTACTGGATTGTTTAATACTGGAAACCCACATAACACTTATTTGACACTCTTGTTGGCCGGAGGTATAGTTCTACTTGCTTTTTTTATTTTTATTCTTATAAGAACAAGTAGAATGTCGAGGGAGTGCCCTATACTTATCACTAATGTTCTAAGCGGTTTTCTGACTACGCTGATGTTACATGCTCAGGTCGAAGGAAGGGATCAGGCTTTTATTCTTTTGATTTGCTGTGTGATTTATTATGTTTCGAAGATAAAAGACGAGTTACCGATAATCAATAAAAAAAGGCTAAAACTGTTCGAATAAAACAAGAAGTGATATTAGAGAAAGCAAGTTGCGGTGAGGAGAAAGAGAATGGAACTAGCAAGTAAAGATGTCTGTACTGGTTGCGGAAATTGTAGATTGGCATGCAAGAAAAAAGCTGTTACGTTTACACGAGATGCGTTGAACAATATTTATCCGGTGATCGACAGCAGTAAATGTGTAGAGTGTGGCTTATGCCAAAAAGCGTGTCCCGCAATTAATCAAATAGAAAAGATTACACCAAAGCGGTGTTACTCCTGTTATGCTACAAACAAGGCAATTCGGAAATCTAGCGCTTCTGGCGGTGTTGCGCAAGCAGTTTATAGATGGTGCCTGAAAAACGATATCCCATTTGCGGGTGTGTATTTTGATAACAAAGAATTGACGGCCAAGTATAAACTGGGATTTTCAGAAGAAGATATTCATCAATTTGTGAATTCTAAGTATACATTTTCTTTTATGGGAAATATTAGTGAAGATATCGCTGATATCTTAAAAAATGGAAAGCCGCTTGTCTTTATTGGTTTGCCTTGCCAGGTAGCGGCAGTAAAAAAATACGCAGAAATAAAAAGAGTCAACACGGAGAACCTGTTTACAATCGATATCATTTGTCATGGTGTGCCTTCTGATAGTTACATTAAGGAGCATGTTAAAACCATATGCAATGGTGGAGCTGAAATTGACAGACTATCATTCAGAGATGAACGTTTCATGACATCCAAATTCGTATTTAGTGTGGATTATAATGGAAAGAACTATCATAAATATGTAGAAAGTAATGATAATTTCCAGATTGGATATCACAACGCAACAATTTACAGACCCAATTGTTATAGTTGTATGTATGCGGGACCTAACAGATGTGGCGATTTAACCATTGGAGACTTTACCGGACTCGGTAGAGCGGCTTCTGTTGACGGAAATCTTGCAGAAATGAAATATCAAGGCGTTTCTTGTGTGCTTTGTAATTCAGAGAAGGGACAGAAGTTTCTTGCACAGCTAGGGAATGAAAAATATCTTTCTATTGATTCAAGGCCCATTGAAGAAGCACTGAAGTTTGAAAATCAGCTTGCTAATCCATCCACTCCATCCGCATACCGTAATCGCTTTGTGGAATTGTATCCGGAGAAAGGATTCGACAAAGCGTGTGATTCTGTGTTTAGAAAGGAAAAACTGAAACGGCCAATTATTCATGCGGCGAAAATGTGTGTGAAGAAAGTATTGGGAAGAAGATAAATGGATAAAATTAAAAAAATGTTGGGCACCAAACTCTTCCAAAATGGAATGTGGTTGTTCATTCTTCAGATTTTTAACACGGTTGTACCATTGCTGACACTTCCGTACATTACAAGAGTTTTGGGCACATCCAACTATGGTGTTTTTTCATTATCTCTGAACTGGGTGACTTATTTTCAGGTTATTGTAGAATATGGTTTTGGTTTTACGGGAGCAAGAAAGGTATCTATCGAAGGAGATAATAATTTACAAAACTTATATAGTAGAATAATAAGCGCAAGACTTTTATTGCTGGCAGTTTCCTATTTGGGAATGAATGTTCTTGCTTATGTAACACATGTTGGTGTGCAACAGTTTGTAAGTATGAATATTCTGTTTCTTGTGATTATTGGCGTTGCATTCCAGTTGACCTGGCTTTTTCAAGGAAAACAGGACATGAAGCTGATTACCATAATCAATGCAGTGTCTCGCTTGATTTCAGTGATTCTGGTTTTCTTGGTTGTTAAAACAGAAGCTCATTTATATTTGTATTGCTTTTGCTATTCGGTAACATTTATTTTTTCTGCTGTTTTAGGTTTGGCATTGTCAAGAAAAAAGTATGGATTGAAGGTAAGGCTTTGCAAATTTAAGGAAGCTATTGATGAAATAAAAGATGGTTGGTATTTGTTTATTTCTCAGGCAATGTCTAAAATTTTTAGTAGTGTAGGAGTCACTGTTCTTGGGACGGTTGCTGTTTCAAGCATTGTGGGCATTTATTCTGCAATATATAAGATTCCCTATATTATGATTTTGTTTTTCAGTCCGGTTAGCCAAGCACTTTATCCACATATCAGTGTGAAATTCTCGGAATCGTTCCAAAAGGGATGTCAAACGGTTAAGCAGGCAGCAATATGTATCGTAGGTCTTTTTGCAATAGGTGGATTTCTGATTATTTTGCTGCGTGACTTTTTGATTTCTATTGCCTTTGGTGCAGCTTACACAGAGTATTCTAATATAATTATCCCTTTGGTCATTTGGATGATATTGTCAATTACAAACAACTTTCTGGGAATTCAATTTCTTGTGGCAAGTGGACATCAAAAAGAGTATAGCCAGGCATTCTCTTTGAGTGCAGTTGTCACGGTGCTTCTGAATGTTACATTAGGCTTCGCCTTTGGTGTCTATGGTGTTTCCAGTGCAGCTGCTATCGGTGAAGCAGGTTTGACGTTGATGCTAATACTTAAAATAAAAAAATTAAAAACCAAGGAAGAAGAGAAGATATGAAAAAAGTAATGTTGGTCTTTGGTACAAGACCGGAAGCAATTAAAATGTGTCCGCTTGTCAATGAACTGAAGAAACGCAAAGAACTGGAAACTGTTGTTTGCGTGACCGGACAGCATCGTCAGATGCTGGATATGGTTCTTGAGGCATTTGATGTTACCCCAGATTATGATCTGTCCATTATGAAGGATAAGCAGACTCTGTTTGATGTAACTACCAATATTCTGAATAGCATCAAGGCTGTTCTGGAAAAGGAAAAACCTGATGTAGTATTGGTACACGGCGATACCTCCACGACCTTCGTGACTGCATTAGCTTGCTTCTATATGCAGATTCCTGTAGGCCATGTAGAAGCTGGTCTGCGAACCTACAATATCTACAGCCCGTATCCGGAAGAGTTCAACCGTCAGGCGGTTTCCATTATCAGTAAATTCAACTTTGCTCCCACAGAGCTTTCTAAGCAGAATCTGCTGAAAGAGGGCAAAGATCCTGCCAGCATCTATGTTACCGGAAACACGGCTATTGATGCTTTGAAGACCACTGTGCGGGAAAACTATACGCACCCTGAACTGGAATGGGCAAAGGACAGCCGTTTGATCATGATTACTGCACATCGCCGTGAGAATCTCGGTGAGCCGATGTGTCACATGTTTAAGGCAATCCGCCGTGTGATGGATGAGCATCCTGATGTTAAGGCAATCTATCCCATTCACATGAATCCTGCTGTGCGCGAAACCGCAAATGAGTATCTGGGAAATGACGATCGCATTCACATTATTGAACCGCTGGATGTTCTGGATTTCCACAACTTCCTGAGCCGTAGCTATCTGATTCTGACGGATTCGGGTGGAATTCAGGAGGAGGCTCCTTCTTTGGGTAAACCGGTTCTGGTTATGCGTGATACCACGGAGCGTCCGGAAGGTATTGCAGCGGGTACGCTGAAGTTGGTTGGCACGGAAGAAGAAACGATTTATAAAGAGTTCAGCCGTCTGCTGTCTGATAAGGATGAGTACGAGGCAATGAGCAAGGCAAGCAATCCGTATGGCGATGGACATGCTTGTGAGCGAATTGCGGATATTTTGGCAGAAAAACTCTAAGATTGCGGCCATGCGTCAGCATGGCTGTGCTGCTTAAGTGTGCTACCTCTTCGTGGTGAGCAGCAGGCAACGAGAACTTTTCTCGGCTAAAGCATATACTCATTAATTCACTCTTTGGATGAGGAAAAAACTATAATGGGAAAGTATTTTGGGACCGATGGCTTCCGTGGTGAAGCTGGTATTGATCTGACCGCCGACCATGCCTACAAGGTTGGCCGTTTTCTGGGCTGGTACTACAACGCACTGCGTGAGCGCAACGGCAACAACGAGCCCGCCCGCATCGTCATTGGCAAGGATACCCGTCGCAGCTCCTATATGTTCGAGTACAGTTTGGTCGCAGGCCTGACTGCTTCCGGCGCAGACGCCTACCTGCTGCACGTCACGACCACCCCTTCCGTGGCTTATATCGCCCGCGTGGATGACTTTGACTGCGGTATCATGATCTCTGCCAGCCACAATCCATACTACGATAACGGCATCAAGCTGATCGACTGCTACGGCGAAAAGATGCCGGAGGAAATCTTACTGTTAGTCGAGGATTACATCGACGGAAAACTCCATGTGTTCGACAAGGACTGGCCGGAGCTGCCCTTCGCTCACCGTGAGCATATCGGCTGCACCGTGGACTATGTGGCAGGCCGTAACCGCTACATGGGCTACCTGATCAGCCTGGGCATCTACTCCTTCAAGGGCGTGAAGGTTGGTCTGGACTGCGCCAACGGTGCAAGCTGGAATATCGCTAAGTCTGTTTTTGATGCTCTGGGTGCGGATACCTACGTCATCAACAACAAGCCGAATGGTCTGAACATCAACAACAATGCTGGCTCTACTCATATTGAGGGTCTGCAGAAGTTCGTGGTAGAGAACGGTCTGGATGTCGGCTTTGCCTTCGATGGCGACGCTGACCGCTGCCTGTGCGTGGACGAGAAGGGCAATGTCATCACTGGTGACCATATCCTGTACATCTATGGTTGCTACATGAAGGAGCGTGGAAAACTCCTGACCAATACCGTGGTCACCACGGTTATGTCCAACTTTGGTCTGTACAAGGCTTTTGATGAGCAGGGGATCGGCTACGCTAAAACTGCTGTGGGCGATAAGTACGTCTATGAGTACATGGCGAAAAACGGCTGCCGTATTGGCGGTGAGCAGAGCGGTCATATTATCTTCAGCAAGTACGCAAGCACCGGCGATGGCATCCTGACCAGCCTGAAGATGATGGAGGTCATGCTGGCAAAAAAACTGCCCATGAGCAAGCTGGCTGAGCCGCTGAAGATCTATCCGCAGGTTCTGGAGAATGTCCGCGTCACCGATAAAAAGGCTGCGCAGAACGACCCGGCAGTGCAGGAGGCCGTCAAGGCAGTGGCCGAGGCTTTGGGCGATACCGGCCGCATTCTGGTGCGTGAGTCTGGCACCGAGCCTGTCGTTCGCGTGATGGTGGAAGCCCCTGACCATGATACCTGCCAGAAGTATGTCTCTCAGGTCGTGGAGGTCATCAAGAACAAGGGCTACGCTGACTGAACGCAACCTTGATACAATATATAGGTTGATGTATATTTCACTTGCGCCCTTGAAAACTAATTTTTAAAGGATTATATTTGAGCCGTGGGAAAACTCTCACGGCTTTAATATTTGAAACTTTTCGTGCCCTTACGTAGTGACTGCATGCAATGTTTGATATAGTAGCTGGATGTAAGAAGCGAAAGAGCGTAAAAACGATATTCTGAGGGCTATAAAGGCGGGAGTGTTTTGGACAAAAGTATATAAAGATTACAAAATGAGGAAGTTAAAAATGTTTCTTTATAGATTGTAGGCAATAACATATGAGTTGATTTAACGGAGAATTATCCATGAAAATAAATAATAAAAATTTTCAAGACTGGACAGAAGAAGACCTGAAAGTACTCCTTCATAATGATGCGTATCGGGAAAACAATTTTATTGACTATAAGGTTGATTTTGCACCGTTTAAATGTGAAGATAAAAACAAAAAGAAGGAAAAACAAGCCGAATTTAGAAGCGATGTGTGTTCTTTTGCAAACGCAGACGGTGGATATATCTTCTATGGTATCGGAGAAGATGCTGGTATGGCAGGGGCATTGGTAGGGATTGCGCTATCTAATCCAGATCGTTTTGAACTGGATCGAAGAAACGAATTGCAGGCTATACGACCTGTGATGCCGGAAGTGGAATTTACCTTTGTAAGGCTGAATGACGAAAAATATGTAGTAATTCTGCATATCCAACGTGGATTATATAAGCCGTACATTACGGAAGAACCGGAAGGAGATTTCCACTTCTATATAAGGCATGGGAATAAAAAACAGGCGATGAGTTATACAGAAATGCAAAGTGCTTTTTTAAATGCAGCAATGTTGGCAGAGGATATTAAATCTTTTAGAAAATCGCGATTAAATGATTATAAGGGAGAAACAGCGCACCCATTTGCTCTTGTGCATTTGATTCCGGCTACTTTCAAAAATCAAAGCGATGCTCTTTCAATGTATGATCTTGCCAGAAACCGGAAACTGATATTTGAAAGTCTATTTAATGGAATCGTACAAGATCGACCAGTTCCCAATGTGGACGGCGTATATTTTCCAAATTATAAATACGAAGAATATGATGATGAGCATCTTCAGATATTCAACAATGGTACAGTTGAATTGAGAATGAATCTGTATGTGTTTGAAACAAATAAAAATGATTCACATTTAAAAATAGAACGCTGGTTGAATACACTTGAATTTTGGGAGGAATTACAAAAACTGCTTGATGATACTGCTGAAATGTATAAGAAGCTGAATCGTGCGGTTCCGATGTATGTTTGCGTTTCAATCTACGGGTGCAAGGGTCTATGGAATGATGAGATGAATCGGTTTGGAATGAATGCGCCGACCAAGGTTGATAGAAACGAAATTGTGTGTGCACCAATTGAAATCCGTAATATTTTGGATGATGAGCAGCTTGCAAGGGGAAAAGAAGACAGCGTTAGAATGACGAAGTACGCGCTGGGAATACGGAAGTAAAAGTAATTGGTGAATATAAGAGGATTGTGAAGTGAATGTCTGAATGAAAATGATGAAATTAGAAGGAGTTGTGTTGACTACGGACAAGAGGCTGTTATTTCGTCAAGTCGACAGGTGTACCTAAAAATCGTGAATGGGTACTACCTAAAAGATGTAGGGATTGCAAAAAAAGAAACAGCCTATTGTGTTTGGGCTATAATGTATAGGAAATATAGTCTTTTTAAAGCTTTATACCTCGTCTTAATGGTCAGTAGACTGTGATTGCACTTGTAGGCATAATTCGTAGAAATGCGAAAAAGAGCGGAGGTTAATACTTTTGGAAAAGAAATACCAATTTTTTGTTTCATCGACATATGAGGATTTAAAGGAAGAACGTGATGTTGCAATTCACGCGATTTTAACAATGAATCAGTTTCCAATTGGGATGGAGATGTTTAGTGCAGCAGATGATGATCAATGGCAAATAATTAAAGAAGCTATTGATTCTTCTGATTACTATATTTTGATAATTGGAAATAGATATGGCTCAATTGAGGAAACGACAGGGGGGAGTTATACAGAAAAAGAGTTTGATTATGCTGTATCACAAGGCATTCCAGTTTTAGCCTTTATTATTGAAAAAAGTGTGAGTATGGCACCGGACAAGTATGAAAGTGATCCGTTAAAGAAAGAAAAGTTGGATGTTTTCAAGGAAAAAGTTAAGAATTCAGGTCGCTATGTGAAATTCTGGAAAAACAAAGATAATTTAGAGTCGTTGATTTCGCAATCAATATCCAAATCTGTTACAAGAGGTAGAAGACCTGGCTGGGTTAGAACTACAGATTTTGATATTGATAAGAGCCATGCGGAGATATTGCGATTGACGGAGCGTGTACATACACTTGAAGCACTAAATGCAGATTTGAAAAAGGAAAACTTTAGAAAACCCAATTTGTGGGTCGATATCCAACCGGGGCGTGACGAAGACGGAAAAATATATGACGAAGGAACAAGGCTGACATCAAATGGAATACATTTTACAGTTGTACCGATTATTACAACAGATGTAAAAAATGGTCTCGATTATAAGGACTGGGCAGGACGATGGGTTCATGAAAGCAAGGATGAAGTGAGGCTGTTGCGTTATGTCTATGAGAATAGCTTTGTTGTATATTTTCGGGTTCATAATGATGGAGATGCTCGTGCCACTGGAGTACGAGTTAAACTATCATTTCCAAATGACTTGATGGTCCTGTCGGAAAGGGAACTCCTTGAATATCGTGATGAAGAGGCAATTCACTTTGAAAAAGATGCTTATAGAAATTGGAGAAAAAGATTTGAAAATCCAAAGAATATTGCAAGTGTTAAAGAAAATGACAATAAATTTATCTCATTAGATGAACTCATTACAGTAGAAGATATAGCTGATTTGATGGATCCTGCGGATATGAATGAGGTGGTGTCCATTTTGCCGGGTGAGATTCTGTTTGACAAAAATGAAGTAAGGCATAAAGATACTGATTGCATTTATGGCGTGTGTGTTTTACCAACACGGGCGGGGCAGTTTACTGTTAAATGTGAAATAATCTGTAATGAATATGCTGAGGTAATTAAGCAGGATATTACTGTAGAAGTTGAATGAGAAGAACTGGTATTCATAACTATACAATAATATAATCAACGAACTATAAAGAGAAAAGAGGCTACCGTCTATGCCAAGAACGAAAGACAATACATGGTGGGCTAATCCGACAAACACGATACAATAAACTATCAGGAAAACAAAAACTTGATCATTTTATTAAATATTTTGGATTTGACCCTGTGTTTTTTTGGAAAAGGATAAGAATGAAACGCAGTTAAGAAAGAAGTGAATGAGATGATTTTTAGAAAAAAGAAAAAACCTACTAAAAAACTTCCTACACCCACAATAGATACAATTATAATTATTGGAAACGGGTTTGACAGGTGGCAAGGACTGAATACATCTTATGCGGATTTTCAGACGTATTACCATGAACACTTGAATGAGATTTTAAAAAAACTTCATATCAGAAAGCGCAAGTATATCAGTTCAGACGGTACGGTCAAAGAATGCTCGGATGTAGAATTGATTTACGGAGATCCATTTGATCCGGGCGAACTCGATAATGAATTTTGGAATAACTTTGAAAGCTCATTGGCTAATATCGATACAGAACGAATCAATCTTTTCTTTGGAAAAGAGAGAAGGAATCTAAAAGATATGCGGAGGTCGATTCGCAATGCAAAAAGAATTTTAACAGAGGCTTTTTGTGGATGGATTGCAACAATTTCTATTACAGAGGAGGATGCAGGATATTGCTTTGGAGATAATTGCGTGTTCATTAATTTTAATTATACCGATACTCTTCAGAAACGCTTTGGCGTCAATGAAATGAGAGAAATCCATATACATGGGGAGGCAACAGACAAGAAATCCATTGTTTTTGGACATAATCGGCATCCGCAAGAACCTGAGCCGATGCTTGCGAAAATAGGCGGACGCTTTTTTGGATTACACCTTGTAGATAAAATTCTATATGAAACAGATAAGCACTGTCAGAACAATATTCAGATTCTGTGCTGTTTCTTAGCAATGAATGGCGTAATATGTGAGGAAATTAAAAATATCTATGTCTTGGGACAGTCGATGAGTCCTGTGGATATTGAGTATTTTGATTTTCTGATGAGAAGCAGTAAAGTTCCGTCTGTAGACAATGCTGAAGAAAAATCAAATGTACTTGAGACAGGGGACGAACTATATGAACTGACGCAGAGAATGCAGTTCGTAATTGATGAGATTGGATATCACAATACAGCGAGTGAAAGCGCTAAAGATGCCATGGAAAGAAGGCTTCAAAGAGAACAATGTGTGAGAAACGAGCGATATAGAAAAGAATTTCTGAAGATGCTTGGTAAACCTACAAAGAAGGAATTAGATTCTGTAAAGGTTGCTCCCAGAACAGAAGATGCAAAGTGGCATATTTCTTATTTTGGAGATATGGATAAGAAGTGGAAAGAAATCGTGATGAAAGAACTGGGCTGTAGTAACTACGAATTATATCCAAGTATAGACGACTGTATCTCTAAATGGAAAAAGTAATCACATTCGAAAAAAGCCAAAGCAGAGGACGTGCTGAAAAAGCTACTAGCTAGCGGCGTGAGCACGGACGTGACCCGTACAAACCTAAAATAATCATTCAAAACCTTAAACCGTGTGTGTGTAGTTACAAAATCTCATCCATGCGGTTTTATAATAGAATAATTGTTTTGTATCGAACAATAATATACCTGTTTTTATTCCATAGTCCAAAATCACATCCGGTGAAATTATAGTAAAAGAAGGGCAGGGGAGAGCACAGGCAAAGTAGGGACTGAGCAAATAAACAGCAATGAACATCACAGATAAGAAGTAATCAAATCTGTCAGCACATCAAAACAACCCCAATCGCTTCAAAAGTCCTCTTCAAAAAATTAGCAATAACACATCATTCAATTCCGTCCATCAATACACCTATCAACCCCTCATCCAACCCCTCATCACACCCACCCTGAGGAGCGCATCTGGGCAGGGCGAACGCTCCCGGCGGAAGCCCCGGGTCCCGGACGCTCCGAAGATCAAGCATGACAAGATGAAACAATTTTACATGATTGACATAGGGCGGAAAATGTGATACTATCATCTTATCAAAAAAGTGCGAATCCCTCTCGCTCGCGAAGGAAAAATCTCTCTCGCAATGAGAAATCAAACGATACAACGAACGAAAATCGACTTTGCCGAAGGCTGGCAGACACGAGGGACTTAAAATCCCTTTCTGAAGGCAGAGTATGGGGTTGCCCCGCCGGAGACATTGAAAATCTCAGAATTGTTCGTTGACTCGAATGATTGTTGGACTTTCTTTTTGCTCTGCTTTCTGGAAGCTTTGGAGAGACGAGAGAAATCATTCTTGCACAGATAATCCCGTATGGACGCGTTTACAAGAACCTTTCTATGCGGGGCTATGGTGAAATATTTTTATATCAAACAGACTGCCCCCAAAGTAGCTCGCATCAAATCGCGCTGTTTTGGGGGCAGTTTTACGCTTTACGGGGAATGGAAGGGGCGCTGTCGTCCGTAAGGCCGAGAATATAATCGGTACTGGTATGGTAGAGACCGGCAAGCTGGATCAGCACCTCGGTGGGGATATCCCGCTTGCCGGTCTCGTAATTGGAGTAGCAGACCTGTGTGCATTTCAGATACGCCGCAACATCCTTTTGCAGCAGATCACGATCCTCCCGCAGATCCCGGATACGTTGATACATGGTATTTACCTCAAAGGCTTTATTTAAGGTAAAGTATAGGCACAACGAAATGTTATATTGACATATAAAACAAAATGTTATATCATAGTATCGCGCCGGGAACAGCTGTGAATCTCCGGCGCAAAAGGGGAGAGCATCATGAAACTGGAATTCCGGCAGACGGTGACCTGCAACCACCTTACGCTTGCAAGGGTCTGCAAAACTATCGACTGGCAGCAGCCACTGCCCCGGTGCGGAGAATATGTGGCCGGGCTGGATACGCTGGACGGCGAACCGGAACTGCCGGTGCGCAAACTGCTGCACCGGGCACAGGACGGCGGCTGCCTTGCGGAGCTGCCGGGCTTCAACATTGCGCAGCTGAGGCTTTCTTACCGGGAGCTGGAGCAACTGGCAGCAAAAAAAGGCTGGACGCTGCAAAAGCTGTAAAAAACTTAAATTTCCCTCTTGCATTCTGGCCGATTCGTGCTATAATAGTAAGGCAATCGTTTCCAAGGCCGCTCGACGGGGTAGCCGATATTGAAGGTTGTGATGGGCACATACATTAAATATGGCCCCAATACGTCAGAACCAGAATTGAGGTGAAAAGAATGAAACAGGGTATCCATCCGAACTACGTTGACTGCACTATTACCTGCGCTTGCGGTAATGTCATCAAGACTCGTTCCACCAAGCCCGAGATCCACGTCGAAGTTTGCTCCAAGTGCCATCCTTTCTACACTGGCAAGCAGAAGCTGGTTGACACCGGCGGACGTGTTGAGCGCTTCAACAAGCGTTTCGGCCGTAAGTAATTATAGGCTATCTCATGCCGCTTCCTTCGGGAGGCGGCATTTTTGCGTTTTGCGGTGGCAAATATTTCGTTTTCCCACACAGGATTGTCTTAATTTAAACACATTTTCCATCTAAACTAAAGCAGTTCCAAACCGGAAAGCGCTGGTTCTACGCCGCTTTCCACAAAACAGCTTCTGAAATAAAAGGAGAGTTTGCTGTGATCGAAGTTTCTCACCTGAGCAAGTCCTACGGCAGCCGCCCTGCCGTGCAGGATCTCTCGTTTACGGTGCCGGACGGCCAGATCTACGGCCTGCTGGGGCCAAACGGCGCGGGCAAATCCACCATTATGAATATCCTCACCGGCTATCTGGCGCCCACCGAGGGCGAGGTAAAGGTAGCCGGCTTCCGTCTGCCTGAGCAGGCGCAGCAGGCTAAGGCCTGTGTAGGCTATCTGCCGGAGCAGCCGCCGCTCTACCCGGAAATGACTGTGCAGGAGTATCTGGACTTTGTGGCAGAGCTCAAGGGAGTCAAGCGTGCACAGCGCAAACAGCAGGTGCTGGCCGCTGCCCACCGCACCGGGCTGGAAGAAGTGCTGCCCCGGGTCATCCGCAGCCTGTCCAAGGGCTATCGTCAGCGGGTGGGCATCGCGCAGGCGCTGCTGGGCAGCCCGCAGCTTATCATTCTGGATGAACCCACCGTAGGGCTGGACCCCGCGCAGGTCATCGAGATCCGCAACCTCATCCGGGAGCTGGGCAAGGCGCACACGGTCATCCTGTCCAGCCACATCCTCAGCGAGGTGCAGGCGGTATGCCAGCAGGTGCTTATCCTCTCTAAAGGCCGTCTAGTGGCGGTAGGCAGCCCGGAGGAGCTGGGCGAGACCCTGAACCCGGGCAGCCGCCTGCGTGCCACCGCGCAGGGCGAGCCCGACACCGTGCTGGCCGCTGTGCGCAGCGTGCCGGGCATCTGCAAGGTAGAACTGGAAAGCGCCGCGGACGGTCAGGTCACCTTTACCGCCGAGAGCGAGGACGCCGCTGACCGCCGCGCCGCTGTGTCCCGGGCACTGACCGAGGCCGGGTGCACCGTGCTGGCGCTTGCCGCCGAGAACCGCAGCCTTGAGGAGGTATTCCTAGCGCTGACCGAAAAAACGCCGGAGCAGAACACCCCGGCAGAAGGGGAGGAGAATTGAGATGCTGGCCATCTTTAAACGAGAACTCCGCAGCTGCTTTCACGGCATGATCGGTGCGGTGCTTACCGCCTTTATGCTGGCGGCTACGGCTATCTATTTTGTGGCGCTGAATCTGGGCTATGGTCTGCCGGATTTTGGCTACTACACGCTGTACCGCACCATTTTTGTGCTGCTGCTCTACATCCCGGTGCTCACCATGCGTTCCTTTGCGGAGGAGCGTCACAGCCGCACCGACCAGCTGCTGCTCACAAGCCCGGTGTCGGTGGGCGGCATCGTGCTGGGCAAATATTTTGCCCTTTGCGTCATTTTTGCGCTGCCCTGCCTTATGGATGCGGGCATGATCCTTGTGCTGAAGGCGCTGGGCGCTACCGGCACCAGCACGCTGGCCAATTTTTCCGCCCTGCTGTGCTATTACCTCATGGGCTGCGCCGCCATTGCCATCGGGGTGTTCCTTTCCAGCCTGACCGAAAACCAGATTATCGCCGCCGTGTCCGGCGTGGCGGCGCTGCTGCTGGCTTATATGATGCCCAGCCTGCGCACCATGTTCACCACCGGCAGTGCAGTAGCGCTGGCACTGTTCACGGCCATTGCCGCTGTGCTCAGCGTGGTGGCAGGGCTGCGCAGCAAAAGCTTCACGCTGGGCTGCCTTTCCTTTGCGGGGTGCTGCGTGGCGCTTACGGCACTGTTTCTGCTCAAGAGCAGCTGGCTGACCGAGGCTTTCAGCGCAGTGCTCAGCGCACTGTGCCTGTTTACCCCCTTTGAAGAATTTGTCAACAGCAGCTTTTCCATTCCCACACTGGTCTACTACCTGACCGTGGCGGCGGTGTTCCTGTTTTTCACCGCACAGGGCTTGGAAAAGCGCCGCTGGAACTGAGAGGAGGCCACAACGATGAAATGGAACAAGAACGCAGCCTCCCAAAAGGGCAGGGTGTTCCGCAGCGGGCTGCTGTCCACCGCCATGCTGGCGGCATTGCTGGTGCTGGCGGTGCTGCTCAACCTGCTGGTGCGGGCCATCCCTGCAAAATATACCGAGTTCGACCTCTCCGAGGCCAAAATGTACACCCTGAGCGACAGCACCAAAGCGCTGGTGGAGGGGCTGGAAAAGGATGTGCACATCTATTACCTCTGTGAAACCGGCAGCGAGGATACCATCATCACAAAGCTGCTGGATCACTACGCCGCCGAGAGCGGGCACCTGAGCTGGGAACAGAAGGACCCCACCCTGTACCCAACCTTTGCCGCAAAGTATGGCGCAGAGAATGTTTCCACCGGCAGTCTGATCGTCACCTGCGGGGAGAACAGCACCGTACTGGATGCCGCCGACCTGTACGAGTACGATTATACCGACTACTACACCACCGGCTCTGCCAGCGTGACCTTTGGCGGCGAAAAGCAGATCACCTCTGCCATTTATAAGCTTACCGCAGCCGGGCAGAGCCACGCCTACTATACCACCAACCACGGCGAGCAGACCCTGACCGACTCCCTGACCGATGCGCTGGACGCCCAGAATATCGACGCCCAGCCGCTGGATCTGCTCACAAGCACCATCCCGGAGGACTGCGATCTGCTCATCATCAACGCACCCACCACCGATTTTTCCGCAGGGGACAGCCTTGTGGATGAGATCAGCCAGCTGCAAGATTATCTGGCGGCGGGCGGCAAGCTGCTGCTGACCAGCAGCGTCTACGCCCAGACCCCACAGCTAGACGCCGTGCTGGCGCAGTTCGGCCTTGCCCGCGCAGAGGGCATGGTGGTGGAGGGCGACAGCAGCAAGGCACTGTATAACTCTGCATGGTCGCTGCTGCCGGACTACGGCACGCCCACCGAGAGCACCGCGCTGAACGGTGTGAATACCAGCACCCATGTCATGCTGTCGGTGGCGCAGGGCATCACAGTCACTGAGACCGAGGATGTCACCGCCGAGCCGCTGCTGAACAGCTCCTCCGCTGCCTATGCCAAAACCGACATCAACGACCTTACCACCATGGAGCGGGAGGACGGGAACGCAGATGGCCCCTTTGCGCTGGCCGTCTGGGCGCGGAACGAGGACACCGGCGCCGAGGTCCTCTGGATCGGCTGCCCCAATATGGATAACGAGCAGCTTTATCAGTCCATGCCCGGCAATCTGACCTTTTTGCAGGGCTGCGCCGCTTCTCTGGTGGGGCAGGATATCCTTGTGGACACCAAGGCACTGGAAGCCGAGCCCATCACGGTGGCAGGCTCTACCGCCGCTGCACTGGGGCTGACCTTTGTGTTCGTGCTCCCGGCGGCGGTGCTCATTGCCGGGGCAGTGGTGGTGCTGCTGCGCCGCCGCAGATAAGGAGACCGCCATGAAAACAAAACAGCGTGTCCTGCTGGCGTTGCTGGCAGCGGCAGTGCTGCTGGGCGCGGCACTGTGGGCGGTGATCCGCAGCAACGCCAAGGCCGAGCAGGCCGCCAGTGCCGCCGCCGAGGGCAGCATCCCGCTTTCCAGCTTTGCCGCTGAGGACTTAGAGCAGATCGAATACACCTTCGACGGCCAGACCTACACCCTGCAATATTCCGGCGGCAGCTGGCAGCTGGCACAGGACCCCGCCTATCATCTGGACGAGAGCGCCTGCAACACCATGCGCACCGCCCTGATGGCGCTGAATGCCAAGCGCAGCCTGACACCGCAGGCAGGGGAGGACTACGGGCTGGACAGCCCGCAGCTCACGGTCACGGTCACGGCGGCAGGGCAGAGCACTACCCTGACCTTCGGGGCAGAAAACCCGGTCACCGGGGATCTCTATGTGCAAAAAGCCGGGGACGATGCCATCTACACCGTCAGCGGCAACAAAGCCGCCTGCTTCCAGCTGGATAAGGCCGGGCTCTTCGGCAGCTTCTGCCCCACCGGACTCACCGCTTCGGCCATTACGCAGGTAGCCTATACGCTGGCAGATGGCACCTCCGTCACCCTGAACGCCGTCAGTGAGACGACCGAAAGCGCTGACAGCGCTTCTTCCACTGCCTACGAGACGGTGTGGCGGCTGGCCTCTGACCCCGCCGCAGGCCTTGCACAGGATAAGGTGCAAGGCCTGCTGTCTGCTCTGTGCACCTATGCCACCGCTCAGACTACGGACGCAGACCTTGCCGCCTGCGGTTTTGATGCACCGGTATTCACCGCCGTAGTCACCAGCGAGGACGGCTCCACCGTGCAGCTGGCCTACGCCTGCGGTACGGACGGGTGGTATCTGCAGGTGGAAGGGGATACCTCGGTATACACAGTGGATACAAGCACTGTGCAGGCGCTTCTGCTGACGGAAAACGACCTGAAAACGCAGGAATGATTGTTTTTGTACGCTGCACCGAAACCAAGGTGCAGCGTATATTTTTTTGCAGCTTTTTATAAAGTTGCGGCAAACATCGGCAGAGTGATTGACAATCCGACTGTGATTGTTTATTATAAACCGTGACAGGGTAAGTCCGCCGCGCAAGATCATGCTTCTGTGCGGGGCGGAGCACCCCTTATACGCAAAAAAGATGGGGCAGGTTCCCTGTCTTTTTTCGTATCTGAGAACAAGGAGGATAACATATAAAATGGACAACTCGGTGGTCGTTTCACTGCGGGATATCGTAGTGGAATTTGATGGACAGCGCATTCTGGATGGGCTGAATCTGGATATCCATGATAAGGAGTTCGTGACGCTGCTCGGTTCCTCCGGCTGCGGCAAAACCACCACCCTGCGCCTGATCGCAGGCTTTCTGGAGCCAAACGCCGGCAAGGTGCTGCTGAAAGGGGAGGACATTACCGGTGTGCCGCCCTACAAGCGCCCGGTGAATACCGTGTTCCAGAAATACGCGCTGTTCCCGCACCTGAACGTGTTCGAGAACGTGGCCTTTGGTCTGCGGCTCAAAAAACTGGACGAGGACACCATCCGTCGCAAGGTGCGCGATATGCTGGAGGTCGTGGGCTTAAAGGGCTTCGAGCGCCGCAGCATCAGCCAGATGTCCGGCGGTCAGCAGCAGCGCGTGGCCATTGCCCGCAGTCTGGTCAACGAGCCGGAGATCCTGCTGCTGGACGAGCCGCTGGGTGCGCTGGACCTGAAGCTGCGCAAGGAGATGCAGCTGGAGCTCAAGCGGTTGCAGCGCGAGATGAACATCACCTTTATCTATGTCACCCACGATCAGGAGGAAGCGCTTACCATGTCCGATACCGTCGTGGTTATGAACGGCGGCAAGGTGCAGCAGATCGGCACCCCGGAGGATATCTACAACGAGCCGAAAAATGCCTTTGTGGCAGACTTTATCGGCGATTCCAACATCGTGGACGGCGTGATGCACAAGGACTTTCTGGTGTCCTTCTCCGGCGTGGATTTCCCCTGCGTGGACCGCGGCTTTGCCCGGGAGCAGAGCGTGCAGGTGGTGGTGCGCCCGGAGGATATCGAGGTGGTATCCCCTGTGGAGGGTCAGCTTGTGGGCGTGGTGAATGATGTCATCTTCAAGGGCGTGCACTTTGAGATGCACGTGGAGTGCGAAGGCCGCGAGTGGCTGATCCACTCCACCCGTGCCTGCACCCCCGGCGAGACCATCGGTATGCGCATCGGCCCCAACGAGATCCATATCATGGCGCGGAGCGAGGGGTGATGTGCCATGAAGATCTATGATAAAAAGCTGGCCTATCCGTACTTTGTATGGATGGTGCTGTTTACCGTTGTGCCTCTGTTCATTGTGGTGTACTATGCCATGACCGATGCCGAGGGCAACTTTACCCTGAATAACCTCACCTCCATCAGCGGCTACGGCTCGGTGTTTGCCCGCAGTCTGCTGCTGGCGCTTATTGCCACGGTTATCTGCCTTGTCATCGCCTTCCCGGTGGGCTATTTTCTGTCCCGGTTGCGGGTGAACAAGCAGCACATCATGCTTATGCTGGTCATGCTGCCCATGTGGATGAACTTTTTGCTGCGTACCTACGCATGGATGGGTCTGCTCAGCGTCAATGGCCCGGTGAACACCCTGCTGGGCTTTATCGGCCTTGGCCCCTATACCATGCTCAACACCTCCGGTGCGGTAGTGCTGGGCATGGTGTATAACTATGTGCCCTACATGATCCTGCCGCTGTACACCAGCATGACCAAGATCGACCAGAGCCTTGTGGAAGCTGCGCAGGATCTTGGTGCCAACACCACCAAGACCCTTGTGCGGGTGCTCATCCCCATGAGCGTGCCGGGCATCAGCACCGGCATCACCATGGTGTTCGTGCCTGCAGTGTCTACCTTTGTCATCAGCCGTATGCTGGGCGGCGGCTCTAATCTGCTGATCGGTGACTTGATCGAGATGCAGTTCTTGGGCAACAGCTACAACCTGAACGTCGGCTCTGCCATGAGCCTTGTGCTGATGATCATCGTACTGCTGTGCATGAGCTTTACATCCAGCTTTGACGAGGATGAAATGGAGGGCGTATCCTGATGAAAACAAAACATCTGCGCCTGATGCAGCGGGTCTACATCATCCTGTTCTTCTGCTTCATGTACCTGCCCATTGCCTACATGATCGTGTTCAGCTTCAACCAGAGCAAGGGCTATTCGCTGTTTACAGGCTTTACCTTTAAATGGTACCGCAGCCTGTTCACGAATGCGTCCATCCTCCACGCGCTGTGGGTGTCCGTTGAGGTGGCCATCCTGTCTGCCATCATCGCCACGGTGCTGGGCACGGCAGCCAGCCTTGGCATTGCCTCCATGAGCCGCAAAAGCCGCCTGCTGGTGACCAACATCACTTATATCCCGGTGGTCAACCCGGAGATCATCACCGGCATCTCCCTGATGCTGCTGTTCGTGGCCTACCAGCGCTTTGCCACGCAGTCCGCATGGCTGCCGGACAACATCATGGGTCTGCCCACGCTGCTCATTGCGCATATCGCGTTCAACGTGCCTTACGTTATCTTTAACGTAAGCCCCAAGCTCAAGCAGCTGGATATCAAGCTGTACGAGGCAGCGCTGGATCTTGGCTGCGACCCCCGGCAGGCCTTCTTCAAGGTCATTCTGCCGGAGATCAGCCCCGCCATCCTTTCTGCCTTCCTCATCTGCCTGACCTATTCCATCGACGATTTCATGATCTCCTACTTCAACTGCGGCACCGTGGAGACCCTGCCCATTGCCATCTACTCCATGACCCGTAAAAAGGTCAGCCCGGAGATCTACGCGTTGTCCACCATCATGTTCGTGGTCATCCTCAGCGTCATTCTGGTGTCCAATGCCATGGAGAGCCGCAGCTACCGCCGGGATCAGAAAACGCTGCGAAAGGAGGGCGCACGATGAAACGCATTGCTGCATTGCTGCTGACGCTGGCTGTGGCGCTGTGCGCCGCACTGCCGGTGCTTGCCGCCGGTACTATTGAGGTGACCGAGGACGTCTCGGTGTCGGACGCTTACGACTGGACCCGCTTCAAGGGGCAGAACGTCACCCTGAATGTCTATAACTGGGGCGAGTACATCTCCAACGGCTCGGACGACAGTGTGGACGTGGTTGCTGCCTTTGAAAAGCTGACCGGCATCAAGGTGAACTACACCACCTTCGACTCCAACGAGTCCCTGTACGCCAAGCTCAAGTCCGGCGCAGCCAACTACGATGTGATCATCCCCTCCGACTACATGGTGGCAAAGATGATCAACGAGGGGATGCTTGCACCCCTTGACTACGAGAATATCCCCAATTTCCAGAAGATCGATATGGGCTATCGCAACCCGGATTACGACCCGCAGAACGCCTACACCGTACCCTATATGCTGTGCACCACCGGCATCATCTACAACACCACTATGGTGGACGAAGCCCCTACCTGCTGGGCAGACCTGTGGGATGAGCAGTATGCGGGCAACATTCTGATGTTCAACAACAGCCGCGATGCCTACGCCATCGCCGCGTTCAAGAGCGGCCACAGCATCAACCCCGCCACCCCGGAAGAGGTGGACGAGGTGGTAGAGGAGCTCAAGGCACAGAAGCCGCTGGTGCAGGCCTACGTCATGGACGAGATCTTTGATAAGATGATCGGCGGCGAGGCGGCCATCGGCGTGTACTACTCCGGCGATGCCATTACCATGATCGACGATAACCCGGATCTGGCTTGGGTGTTCCCGGAGGAGGGCAGTGTGCTTTCGGTGGACTGCATGGCTGTGCCTGCTGCCAGCGAGCACAAAGAGGCCGCCGAGATGTTCATCAACTTCATGTGCGAGACCGATATCGGCAAGGCCAACAGCGAGTACATCGGCTACACCACCCCCATGCACGATGTTTGGGAGGTGCTGGACGAGGATCTGAAGACCAGTGAGATCGCCTATCCGTCTGAGGAGGACGCCGCCCGCGAGAAGGTGTTCACCGCCCTGAGCGATGAGGTGAACAGCGAACTGGATCTGAAGTGGAGCGAGATGAAGAGCTACGACGAGGGCGGCGGCAGCTACCTGTTTTTGCTGCTGCTGCTGGCCATGCTGGCGCTGGCCTGCTTCAATATCTGGCGCAAAGTGCGCAGAAAGACCCGCAATCAGTATTGATCGTTTCAACCAAGGCTGCCGTCCCGGACGTGGTGCGGCGGCCTTTTTCCGATAGGAGGGAAAGACTATGGAACAATTTTATTATCAAGGTACTGCCGTGGTAGAAAATGCCGACGCAGACTGCCACAGCCTGCTCAAGGCCAGCGCCCTGCTGCGCTATGTGGAGCAGATCTCTTCCATGCATGCCCGCCACTTTGGCATGGACGATAAGTTTTTTGAGGATCACGGCGTAGCGTTTCTGGTGGGCAAGCAGGCGCTGCGGTTTAACCGTGTGCCCCGCCGGGGCGAGACTTTGACCCTTTGCTCCCGCTCAGAAAAGGCTCTCCGCGGCTCCATCAAGCGCGTCACCACCCTTACGGACGAAGCCGGGCAGGAAGTAGCCATGGTGGACAGCCGCTGGATCATGTCCAGCCTTGAGGATGGGCACATCCTGCGCCAGCCGGGCTGGACGGTAGAGGGATACTGGAACGAGACGGTGGAAGAGAAACTGCCCCTTTTGCTGCATAAGCGCCGGGACAGCCTGACCAGCGCCGGCCTGTTTACGGCGCGCTACTCCCAGTGCGACCTGCACTACCACATCAATAACGCTTTTTATCTGGATATCGTCTGTGACGCGCTGCCGCTGGAGATCATGCGCGATCATGTTGTGAAGTTCGCCTCCATCAATTACCACCGCGAAGTCCCCATGGGGCAGCAGGTGGAGGTTTTCTACACCCCCTCGGATGATGGCTGGTACTTTATTGCCAAGCACGCGGACAAAACGGCTTTCGAGTGCTATCTGGAACTGGAGCCGGTCAAACAGTAAGTGCCCGGAGGAAAAATGCCTATGTCCAAGACGAGGGAACTGTTCGGCACCTTTTTCAAGATCGGTGCCTTTACTTTTGGCGGCGGCTACGCCATGGTGGCGCTGCTGGAACACGAATTTGTAGAAAAAAAGCGCTGGCTCACCCGGGAGGAGTTTCTGGATATGGTCGCTATTGCCGAGTCCACCCCCGGCCCTGTGGCGGTGAACAGCGCCACCTACATCGGCTATAAGCTGGCTGGTGTTGCCGGTGCGGCGGCTTCCACTCTGGCAGTGTGCCTGCCGTCCTTTGCAGTCATCTACCTTATTTCGCTCTTCTTCGACCGCTTTTTGCAGCTGACGGTGGTAGCGAATGCCTTCAAGGGCATTCAGGCCTGTGTCATCTACCTGATCTTATCCGCAGGGGTCAAGATGCTCAAAAACTTGCAGCGCACCCCCTTCAACACGGCAGTGGTGGCGGTGGTGCTGGCGGCCATGGTGGGCTGCTCTATGCTGGCGGTAAAATTTTCCTCCATCTGCTGCATTTTGCTTTGCGGCGCAGCCGGGGTGCTGGCCTACGCGATAGGGCGGGGGAAGAAAGGCGGCACAAAATGATCTTGTTGGAGCTGTTCTGGAATTTCCTTGTCATCGGTGCAGTGTCCTTTGGCGGCGGCTACGGCATGATCTCGCTGGTACGGGAAACGGTGCTGGGGCACTGCTGGCTGACCGAGAGCGAATTTCTCAGCTTTATCGCAGTGTCAGAGTCTACGCCCGGCCCGCTGGCGGTGAACATGGCCACCTTTATCGGCGCTTCGCAGGCGGGGCTGGCAGGCTCCTTTGTGGCAACGGTGGGGGTGGTGTTGCCCTCTTTTGTCATCATTCTGCTCATTGCAGCGGCGCTGCACAGCCTGATGAAGTACGCCGGGGTCAACGCCTTTTTGGCTGGGGTACGTCCCTGCGTGGTGGCTATGATCCTGGCCACCGCCTGCACCATGGGGCTTTCCACGCTGGGCGGCTTTACCACCCTTGTCGGCGGCTTTGCTCCGGATATGCGTGCACTGGCGGTGTTTGCCCTGCTGGGCATTCTGCATTTTGCCTATAAAAAGAAAACGCAGAAAGCGCCGTCCCCCATCGGGATGATCTTACTTTCTGCGGTGCTGGGCGCGGTGCTGTGGAGCATCTGACCCGGAAGGAGAGGTTGACAAAATGAACATTACCGTGTATCTGGGGGCAAACCTTGGTACCGACCCTGCACTGCCGCAGGCTGTGCAGCAGCTGGGGCGCTGGATCGGCGAAAGCGGCAACGCGCTGGTGTACGGCGGCAGCAAAAGCGGCCTGATGGGGCTTTTGGCCGACAGTGTGCTGGCCGCAGGCGGCCGGGTGACCGGCGTAGAACCCAAGTGCTTTCTGGACGCAGAGCTGCAGCATGAGGGACTGACCGAGTTGATCGTGACCGAGGACATCCCCTCCCGCAAGACCAAAATGATCGAGCTGGGGGATGCCTTTATCGCGTTTCCAGGCGGCACCGGTACGCTGGAGGAGATCACCGAGGTCATCAGCAAGCTGTCGCTGGGGCAGCTGGACGCGCCCTGCATCCTCTACGACCTGAACGGCTACTACCAGCCCCTGCATCAGCTTTTGCAGCAGATGATCACCATGGGGCTTTCTACTCCGGCGCGGCAGCGGAATATCACCTTTGCCGCCGACCTTGCTCAAATCCGCGCGATCCTTGAAAAATGATATTGGAAAGCTTACTTCTCAAACGTAAGGAGACTGCTGTACATGGCTTTGTGCGGCGGTCTTTTTTCATAAAATGGGATACCGGGGCGTCCGCAGACGACCCGGTTTCCCGAAAAAAATCATTCCGCTGGTTATGCCCATAGCGCACGCGGAGGGCATTTAAAATCTTTCTGCGCAACCAAAAAGGCCGCTGCACGAAATCAATGTGCAGCGGCCTTTTGCTATCCTGTTATGTACGCTGTGCGCGTTAAACTTAGGCGGCAGTGGTGGAAGCAGCCTCAGAAGAAGCAGCCTCGCTGACAGCAGCCTCAGAGGAAGCAGCCTCGGAAGATGCAGCCTCAGAGGAAGCGGCCTCGCTGGAAGCAGCCTCAGAAGAAGCAGCCTCGGAAACAGCGGTGGTGCTTGCGGAAGCAGCCTCAGAGGTGGAGGAAGCAGCAGCGCTAGAAGCAGAACCACCGCAAGCGGTCATGCCAGCAGCCAGAGCCAGAGCAACAACAGCGATGCAAATATTCTTGAGTTTCATATCAATGATCTCCTTAGTCTTCTTGTAAATGTTTGGCAGCGGGCTTTCGGTAGCGCCTCACTGCGATGCTATATTCTAATCCGTTTTTGAAAAAAATCAAGAGGATTTTGGTCGAAAGTTATAATCCATGTAAAGAATCTACATAGTTGTCATAAAGTTTCGCCAAAAGTAAAAGACTTTTTGGCAAAAATAAAGCGCGGGATAGAGCCTGTACCGCCGGGCGGGAAGCACAAAAACAGAAAAATTTGAAAAATACTCATAAAATCCTTTTTATTGTACTGTAAATGTGGATAATAGAGACACAACGAGGGACGGACATCCCCCGGAAGGCTGAACGACAAGAAAATTTATGGAGGGTACTACAATGAAAGACTTTGATTTTGGCTACTTTGGCACCGGCGACGAGGGCTATGCCCAGTACATGACCGCGTTCGAGCGCAATTTCAACGCGGACAGCACTGACAGCTTTGCGTCCGATGACGCAGACTGCGATGCAGGCAGCTGCGACAGCACTGAGGACGATTTCTGAGCCTGCACCCTTTTGCCCGTTTGTGCATACAAAGGGCAAAGGGGGAATGCGGCTTGAACCGGATCGTTTTCACACTTTGTGTCTGGCTGTTCCCGGCGGCGTGTACCGCGCTGGGAGCAGCAGGGGTGTTTTTGCTGCGCAGGCAGACAAGGCCGGCTACCCGGCGCATTTTGTGCGGAATGGCGGCGGGTATCATGCTGGCGGCCAGCGTGTGGAGCCTGCTGCTGCCGGCCATTGCCCGGTCGCAGGGCAGGGCGGCATGGGTGCCCCCGGCACTGGGGCTTATTTTAGGCGCTGTGGGGCTTTTACGGCTGGAGGATGCCGCCGGGCAGCTGCTGGCTGGCGGCCCCGGGCATTGCGGGCGCATGGTGCTGGCGGTCACCCTGCATAACCTGCCGGAAGGCATGGTGGTGGGGCTGGCTGCGGCGCTGGCGCTGCACGGGGACGCGGACGCTGTAAGCGGCGCGCTGGCACTGAGCCTAGGTATCGGCTTGCAGAATATCCCGGAGGGGGCGGCGGTCAGTCTGCCGCTGACCCAGAGCGGGCGCACCCGGGGGCAGTCCTTTGCCGCCGGGGCGGCCTCCGGACTGGTGGAGCCCCTGGGCGCGGTGCTGGCCTTTGTGCTGGCCGAGTGGGTAGGCGCAGCGCTGCCGTGGCTCATGAGCGCGGCGGCGGGCTGTATGGTGTGTGTGACCGCACAGGAGATGATCCCTGAGGCGGTGGAACCGGATGAAGTGGCCGGTGTCATCAGCATCGTGCTGGGGTTTGCGCTGATGATGGCACTGGATGTGGCCCTGTGATATAGTAAAAGCAGCGCCGGACAGACCAAAAAAGTCTGTCCGGCGCTGCTTTTATGCAAAAAGGATTTATACCGTCTGCTGCTGCTTCTGGCGCAGATGCCGCCGCACCACAAGCAGGCAGGCCAGATGCACCAGTGCGGTCAGTGCCCAGCTGATGGGGTAGCTGATGTACAGCATAAAAGGGGTGCGGTTCAGCTGGAAAATAGTGGCGATCCACACCAGCCGCAGCACGCACACACCCACAAGGCTTACCACCATGGGCAGCACGCTGTAGCCCAGCCCGCGCAGGCTGCTGGCCAGCACGTCCATGATGCCGCACAGCAGATAGAAGCCGCAAATCAGGCGCAGCCGCTCGGCACCGGTGGCGATGACCGCAGTGTCCGAGGAGTAGAAGCGCAGCAGCTGGTGCCCCGCCAGTGCTGCGCCGCCGCCCAGCACAAGGCCGGTGACCACCGCACACAGCAGACAGTTGCGGATCACCCGGTCAAGGTTGTGGTACTTACGCGCGCCGATATTCTGGCTGGTAAAGGTGACAGCGGCCTGTGCAAAGGCGTTCATGGCGGTGTACACAAAGCCCTCCAGATTGGAGGAGGCAGAGTTGCCCGCCACAACCATGGAGCCGAAGGAGTTGATGGAGGACTGGATGACCACATTGGAAAGGCTGAACACCGTGCTCTGCAGCCCGGCAGGCAGGCCGATGAGCAAAATCTGCTTCAGCGTCCCGGCGTGGAAGGCCAGCCGCCGCAGGTCCAGCCGCAGCGCGCCCTTCTCCCGGACAAGCATCCCGGTCACCAGTAGTGCAGACACGGTCTGGCTGATGATGGTGGCCAGTGCCACGCCCGCCACGCTCATGGAAAAGCCGATGACAAAGACCAGATTCAGCACCACGTTGATGATACCGGCAGCGGCCAGACAGTACAGCGGGCGCTTGGTGTCGCCCACGGCCCGCAGCAGCGCACTGCTGAAGTTGTACAGCATGGTCATGGGCATGCCGATAAAATAAATCTTCAGGTACAGGGCAGAAAGGCCGATCACATCCTCCGGGCAGCTCATCAGCTCCAGCAGGCCGCGCGCGGCGCAAAAGCCCACCACTGCCAGCAATACGCCGCTGACTAAACCCAGCGCTACGGCAGTGTGTACCGTGTCCTGCACGCCTTTTTCGTCCCGGGCGCCAAAGCACCGGGCTGCCACCACATTGGCACCCAGCGAAAGCCCGACGAACAGGTTGACCAGCAGGTTGATCAACGCGCCGTTGGAGCCAACAGCGGCCAGCGCCGTGCTGCCCGCAAAGCGCCCCACCACCACAACGTCGGCGGCGTTGAACAGCAATTGCAGAATGCTGGATGCCGCCAGCGGCACGGAAAACAAAATGATCTTTTGCAGCATGGGCCCGCTGGTCAGGTCTGCGGAACGGCTGGTCGTAGCCATGAGTTATCTACCTCCTATAATAAACCTGAATTGACATAGCAATTGCCTATTATAGCGCGATATTAGGTAAAAAACAAGAGGTAAAGCGTCCACTTCCTCCAAAATCGCCAAATATCAGCCGCCGGGCACAGCCTGCAATTGAAAAATGCTGCCCATACTGCTATAATAAAGCGGTACACCCGTAGAAAACGGAGGAAGTTTTATTTATGTATCGAAATCGGATCAAACGGCTGCTGGATATTTTGCTGTCGGCCTGCGGCATCCTGTGCCTTTCGTGGCTGTTGCTGCTTTTGGCTGTTGCCATCAAGCTGGACTCGCCCGGGCCGGTGTTTTTTCGGCAGAAGCGGGTAGGCATCGGCAAGCGGCATTTCCAGATCCTCAAGTTCCGCACCATGCGCATCGACACCCCGCACGATATGCCTACCCATCTGCTGCACGACCCGGAGCAGTATATCACCCGCATGGGGCGCTTTCTGCGCAAGACCAGTCTGGACGAGCTGCCGCAGCTGTGGAACATCCTTGTGGGGGATATGGCAGTCATCGGGCCGCGCCCGGCGCTGTGGAACCAGTACGACCTGTTGGCTGAGCGGGACAAGTACGGCGCAAACGATGTGCGCCCGGGGCTGACCGGATGGGCGCAGATCCACGGCCGGGACGAACTGGAAATTGCCGAAAAGGCAAAGCTGGACGGCTGGTATGTGGAGCACATCAGCTTTGGGCTGGATGTGAAGTGCTTCTTTGGCACCATTACCGCCGTGCTCAAGCATGACGGCGTGGTGGAGGGCGGCACCGGCACCCTGCATGACGAAAAATGATCTATTATATGGAGACACCGGAGCCTTGGCTGACGCTCCGGTGTCTCCATTTTTACAGAAAGCACAGCACAGACCGGCTGAAATTGGCATATCTCTTGATTTATCCCCTGAAAAGCGTATAATAAAACAGTACACAAGACGTTAAAGGAGGATTCCTGTATTATGGAACGCACCTATATCAATGAGGCTCAAAAGGCCATCGGCGGCACGGTGAAGGTGCAGGGCTTTATCGAGAACCTGCGCAACAGCAAGTATATGGCATTTATCGTGCTGAAGGATATTACCGGCAAGCTGCAGATCACGGTGGAGAAGGCCGACCACCCCGAGCTGGTGGATACCATCGACCAGCTCACACCGGACTCTGTCATCACCGTTACCGGCAAGGTGATGGAGAACGACTACGTCAAGATGGGCGGCGTGGAGATGATCCCCGAGAGCATCGAGGTGGAGAGCACCGCCAATGCACTGCCCATCGTCCGCAAGGAAATCGCAGCCACTAAGAAAAAGAAGGCTGTGGAGCGCTCCAGCATCGACCAGCGCATCGACTACCGCTGGATCGACCTGCGCACCGACGAGAACCAGCTGATGTTCAAGGCACAGAGCTGCTTCGTCAACGCCATGCGCAAGTTCCTGCTGGACCGCAACTTCATCGAGATCCACACCCCCAAGCTGATCGCTGCTGCCAGCGAGAGCGGCTCTGAGGTGTTCAAGGTGGACTACTTCGACCGCAACGCTTATCTGGCACAGAGCCCCCAGTTCTATAAGCAGATGGCCATGGCTGCCGGCTTTGAGCGTATCTTCGAGACCGGTCCTGTGTTCCGCGCTGAGAAGAGCTACACCAACAAGCACGCTACTGAGTTCTCCGGCTTCGATCTGGAGTTCAGCTACATCACCTCCTTCAAAGACGTGATGAAGATGGAAGAGGAACTGCTGACCGCCGGTCTGCAGGCCGTTAAGGACAGCTACGGCGACCAGATCAAGGAGTTGTTCGGACTGGAAGTCATCGTGCCCACCACGCCGTTCCCGGTGGTCAAGCTGGCAGACCTGTATAAGGCTCTGGAGGAAGAGTTCGGCTACACCGTGGACGAGAGCGAGAAGGGTGATCTGACCACCGAGGCCGAGCGCCTGAGCTACGACTGGGTCAAGAAGCACTACGGCCACGAGTTCCTGTTCATCACCGATTACTCTGCCGAGAAGCGCGCTTTCTACCATATGCGCGACGAGAACGGCGTGCCGCAGGGCTACGACCTGATCTGGCGCGGTGTGGAGATCACCACCGGTGCCCAGCGCGAGCATCGCTACGAGGTGCTGAAGAAGCAGGCTGAGGAGAAGGGTCTGGCCGAGGACGTCAAGTTCTATCTGGAGTTCTTCCAGTACGGCTGCCCGCCCCACGGCGGCTTTGGTCTGGGCATCGACCGCCTGACCATGCTGCTGTGCGGCCTGAGCATCAAGGACGCCGAGTTCCTGTTCCGCGGCCCCAACCGCCTGACCCCGTGATTTTATAAAACCTTTCTGAGAGCTGCTGTGTGTTTGCATGGCAGCTCTTTTTTTGAGTCCCGTGAAAAGGCAATTGAGGAAAGTCTGCGGATTTTCCTCAATTGCAATTATATAAAATAATTTTTCCGCAGATTATGCCCAGAGCAAAGCGGAGGGCATTTAAGATCGTCCCGGCATAATAAGCGCTCCCTTTTCATACGATACAACGAGCACACCCACCCCTACGGGCGCGGTGCGCAGCGCAACAGGAAGGGGAGAAGGACCTTGGAGAAACAGGAACAGAACAGCATCTGTCGCGAGATCGGCGCACGCACCGGCGGGGATATCTACATCGGTGTGGTGGGGCCGGTGCGCAGCGGCAAATCCACCTTTATCAAGCGGTTCATGGAGCAGCTGGTGCTGCCCGCCATGTCCGGCTCTGCCGCTGCCCGGGAACGTGCCCGGGACGAGCTGCCGCAGTCGGCAGCGGGGCGCACCATCATGACCACCGAGCCGAAATTCATCCCGGAGACCGCCGTGCCCTTGCAGCTGGAGGGCGGCGGGGCGTGCCGGGTGCGGCTGATCGACTGTGTGGGCTACATGGTGGAGGGCGCTATGGGGCACGAGGAGGACGCAAAGCCCCGCATGGTCAAAAGCCCGTGGTTTGAGCAGGAGGTGCCCTTTGATCTTGCCGCAGAGACCGGCACCCGCAAGGTGATCTGTGAGCACTCCACCATCGGGGTGGTGGTCACTACGGACGGTTCGGTCAGCGATATCCCCCGGGCAGGCTACGCAGAGGCAGAAAAGCGGGTCGTCACCGAGTTGGAAGCGCTGGGCAAGCCCTATATCATCCTGCTCAACAGCACCCACCCGGACGCGCCGGAGACCCGGCAGCTGGCCGAGGGAATGGCGCGGGACTACCACCGCACCGTGCTGCCGGTAAGCTGTGTGGACTTGGATGCCGCCATGCTGGGGGAGATTTTACGGCGGGTGCTGTATGAATTTCCGGTGCAGGAGCTGGATTTTGCCCTGCCCCGCTGGGTGACCATGCTGGAGCCCGGGCATTGGCTGCAAACGCAGGTATACGCAGCCGCCATGCAGCTGGCAGAGCGGGTGTCCCGCATGAAGGATCTGCCCACTGGAACGGACGCCCCTGCGCTGGAATGCGATGCCGTGCAGCGCTCGGCAGTGGCGGGGGCAGACCTTGCCGCCGGCAGTGTGCGGGTGAGTGTGGAGCTGAAGCCGGAGATCTTTTATCAGGTGCTCAGCGAGCAGACCGGGCTGGACATCGGGGACGAGGCCGGGTTGATGCCCTGCATCATGGAGCTGGCCCGGGCAAAGCGCGCCTACGAGAAGGTGCGCAGCGCCTTGGAGCAGGTGGAAGCCACCGGCTACGGCATCGTGATGCCCTCCATCGATGAGCTGCATCTGGAGCCGCCGGAGATCGTGCATCAGGATGGGCGCTGCGGGGTGCGGCTGCAAGCCTGTGCGCCCTCTATCCAGATGATGAAGGCCACTATCCATACAGAACTGAGCCCCATCGTGGGCACCGAGAAGCAGAGCGAGGACTTGGTGCAGAGCCTGCTGGCCGACTTTGCGGACGACCCGGTGCAGCTGTGGGAGTCCAACATTTTCGGCAAAAGCCTGCACGAGCTGGTGAACGACGGTTTGCAGAACAAGCTGCTGCACATCCCGCAGGAAGCCCGCACCCGCCTGCAGGAAACGCTGGAGCGGGTCATCAACGAGGGCTGCACTGGACTGATCTGTATCCTGATCTAGGGCGTATCTGAAAAAAATCCCCGCCCGTCGTAAGTTCTACTTACAGCGGGCGGGGATCATTCTGTCTTATTTTTCTTCCTCGGTCAGCTTGTTGATCAGCAGCTGATAGATCTCGTTGCCCTTCAGGATGAACTGCTTTTTCACCAGCTCGGCGCTCAGCCGGTCGGGCGCACCCAGTTCCAGACAGAACAGTTCGCTGTCCAGCCCCTTTACGGTGCAGCGCACGGTGCAGTGGCCGTCGGCCTTTTCGGTGATGCGGGCGCTGTACTTGGCCTCCTTGCGGGCCCATGTTTGGCAGCGCAGTACAGCAGCCACTGCCCGCTCCCGCACGCTGCGGGGCAGGTCGTAGGCCAGCTCCTGCGCCACCTTGCGACCTTTATCGGTAATGGTGTAGCTGTCGCCGGTCAGGGTGACCAGCGCCTGTTTTGTGATATCGTCCAGACAGGAGCCAATCTCAAAATAATTGACAAGGGCTTCCTCCATCAGGGCGTTCTCGATCTCCTGCCGGGTAATGGGACCGGCGTTTTTCACCAGATAGCACAGCAGCAGCCGGATCTCGGTGCTGCTGGTCAGGCCGCCGGGACGGACACCGGCGGTAAAAGCATCATTGGCGCTCATCGTTCCTTACATCCCCCTTGCGCTTTCACATGGTATCAAAGGTCTGCGCCGCTGCCAAAAGGGCGGGCAGCGGGCAGACAAAAACTCTTTCTATTAGTATAAAGGCTTTCAGCCCGGATTGCAAGCCGCAACGGCAAAATCTGTCTCAATGCGCTTGGGACATTCCGGTGTGGAGTACACCCACCTGTCCAGATGTCCCTCGGTGATGAAGTACCGCAGCTCAAACCGGTGGGGCTGGCTCAGGGCGTGGTTCACGATGACCAGCTTGATCTTCATCTTTTCCGGCAGAATGTTTTTGATGTAGACACTTACCGCCTGCCCGGGCGTAAGGCCGGTGCAGCTCTCCGCAAGCCCGGCAAGGTTCGGCGCAATCTCCACAAAGGTGCCGTATTCCTCCACGCTGCGCACGATGCCCACCACCGTTTCGCCTACGGTGAACCGGGCGGCGTTCTCTGCCCATGTGCCCAGCAGCTCCCGGATAGTCAGCACAAAGCGCCCCTGCGCGTCCCGGTTCTTGATGGCACACAAAATCTGCTGCCCTACGCTGACCCGGTCGGCAGGGGAGGAGATGCGGCTTACCGACATACAGTCGATGGGCAGCAGGGCACTGATGCCGCAGCCCACGTCACAAAACGCACCAAACGGCTCGATGTGGGTCACGGTACAGGGCAGGATATCCCCGGGCGAAAGGGTGTCCAGATACTCTGCCTTGCACAGCCGCTGCGCCTCG
The DNA here is from genome assembly GCF_003324185.1 of Faecalibacterium prausnitzii. Lineage (GTDB taxonomy): Bacteria > Bacillota > Clostridia > Oscillospirales > Ruminococcaceae > Faecalibacterium > Faecalibacterium prausnitzii. Next base: position 19,050 of record NZ_PXUP01000004.1, on the reverse strand, counting down.
GCGCGGGAAAGCCGGTAGCAGGGCGCGCCGTCCTCGTCCGTGTCCAGCCCCTCGATGACAAAACAGGTGGGGCGTCCCACCCGGGTCAGCACCGCAATATCCCGCACGGTACCTGCCTCGGCACCGTCTGCGCACTGGGCAAAGGGCATCACTGCCTTTACGCCGCCCAGCTCAAACCGCAGCTGCCGCCGGGTGTCAAAGGCAAGGGCAGTGGCCTGTAAAATCTCGCCGCTGGCCATGGCAGCCCGCAGCTCGGCAGGGGACAGACGGGCGGCAGAACGGTAACTGTTTTCGGTACGATAAGCTTGCATCATGTTTCATTCCTCTTTCTATATGGTTTTCGGGTCTCTGTGCGATGCTACAACGATATGCAGCAGTGTGCGCAGATATTTGCATTTTGTGCGGCTTTGCATTATACTATATCTGTATGCGCAGCACCCGCTCAGCGGGCGGCGGCACACACTGGCTCTGCCGGGCATCTGCGCGGCAGAAAAGAAGGGAGAGGTCGGATAAATATGGACGTCGCTGTGGGAGATACCATCCTCACCCGCAAAAAGCACCCCTGCGGAGCATCCAGCTTCGAGGTGCTGCGGGTGGGCATGGATTTTAAGATCCGCTGCACCGGCTGCGGACGCGAGGTCATGCTGCCCCGCGCCAAAATTGAAAAGAACATCAAAAAGGTGGTAAAGCCCGGCAGTGCGCAGTAGCGCAGCCAACGCACCCGAACCGGAACGAATTTGTAAGGAGAACTGCAAGGATGCAAGATATTTCTTCCCGGATGGATGCGGTCTGCCGCCGCTTTGAGGAACTTTCCATGCGGCTGAACCAGCCCGATACCGCCGCCGACCCGGCGCTGTTCCGCAAGCTGATGCGGGAGTACCACGATACAGAGCCGGTGGTGGAGGCTTACCGGGACTGGCAGACCGCGCTGGATCATCTGGCGCAGGCCAAAGCCCTGCTGGAGGAGCCCGGTTCACTGGACCCGGACTTCAAGCAGATGATACAGCAGGAAATCGGCGAAAAAAGTCAAGATGTGGCAAAGCTGGAAAATAATCTCAAAATTTTGCTGCTGCCCAAGGACGTGAACGACGGCAAAAACGTCATCATGGAGATCCGCAGCGGTGCCGGCGGCGAGGAAGCCGCCCTGTTTGCCCACAGCCTGCTGCGCATGTACACCATGTACGCCCAGAACCGTGGTTGGACGCTGGAACTGCTCAACCTGAACGAGACCGAACTTGGCGGCGTAAAGGAAGCCATCGTCTCAGTGGATGGCGTAGGTGCATATAACCGTCTCAAGTATGAGAGCGGGGTGCACCGGGTGCAGCGGGTGCCGGAGACCGAGACCCAAGGCCGCATCCACACCTCCACCGCCACCGTGGCGGTAATGCCGCAGGCAGAGGAGGTGGACTTTGCGCTGGATATGAAGGACCTGCGCATTGATACCTTCCGCTCCTCCGGTGCGGGCGGTCAGCACATCAACAAGACCTCCAGTGCCATCCGCGTGACCCATATCCCCACAGGTACGGTGGTGGAGTGCCAGAACGAGCGCAGCCAGTTCCAGAACAAGGATAAAGCGCTGGAAATCCTGCGCAGCCGCCTCCTTGCACAAAAGCAGAAGGAGCAGCAGGATGCCATCAACGCCCAGCGTCAGGGGCAGGTGGGCACCGGAGACCGCAGTGAGAAGATTCGCACCTACAACTTCCCGCAGGACCGCTGCACCGACCACCGCATCGGCCTGACCGTCCACAATCTGGAAAAGATCATGGACGGCAATCTGGACGAGGTCATTGACGCTCTTGCCACCCGCGAGCAGACTGAAAAGCTGCAAAGGCTGGGCGGGTAAAACCCGGTTTTGCGGGTGCAAAACCATCCAAACGACTGCCAAGCAAATATACTTTACAGATAGAAAGAACGATGATTCGTATGGAAATCAAAACCAGAGTTTTGCCTGCCGATGAAGCAGGCGTAGCCGAGGCCGCGCAGCTGCTGCGGCAGGGTCAGCTTGTGGCCCTGCCAACAGAAACGGTCTACGGCATTGCCGCCGATGCCCGCAACGGTGCGGCGGTGCGCGATATCTTTGTGGCCAAGGGGCGCCCGCAGGATAACCCCCTTATCGTCCACGTCACCGGGCCGGAGATGCTGCCGGGTCTTGTCAGCGAGGTGCCGGAGCGTGCCCAGCTGCTGATGGCAGCCTTCTGCCCCGGCCCACTGACTATCATCATGCCGCGCGGGCCGGAGGTGGCGGATGAGTGCTGCGCCGGACTGGATACTGTGGGCATTCGTATGCCCAGCCACCCGGTAGCGCGGGCGGTCATCCAGCAGAGCGGCTGCGCCTTTGCCGCCCCCAGCGCCAACCTTTCCGGCAAGCCCAGCCCCACCAACGCACAGGATGTGTTCACCGATATGGATGGCCGCCTGCCGCTGATTTTGGACGGCGGCGAGTGCGATGTGGGTGTGGAAAGCACCGTGGTGTCGGTGGTGGGGGAGAAGCCCACCCTGTTCCGCCCCGGCCACATCACGCTGGAGGACTTGGAACGCGCCCTCGGCGAAGAGGTAGAGGTGTCCAAGGCCATTCTGGAAAAGCTGCCGGAGGGTGCTGTGGTGCGCAGCCCGGGCATGAAGTATAAGCACTACGCCCCCAAGGCCGATGTGACCTTGCTCAACGGTACCTTTGCGCAGTTCAAGGCCTATGTGGACGCCCATAAAGACGAGAACCCCAGCTGCCTGTGCTTTACCGGCGAAAGCGCAAAGCTGGATGTGCCCTGCGTGGAATACGGCCGCGAGGGGGACGGTGCTGATCAGGCAAAGCACATCTTCCGCTCCCTGCGGGCGCTGGATGAGCAGGGCGATGGCGTAGTCTACGCCCGCTGCCCGCAGAAGGACGGCCTGTCCATGGCAGTGTACAACCGCCTGATCCGCGCCGCCGCCTTCCGGGTGATCGATCTATGATCACCTTAGGCATCACAGGGCGCAGCGGCTGCGGCAAGTCCACGGTCACAGCGGTATTTGCCGCCCATGGCGTGCCGCTGGCCGACGCCGATCAGCTCAGCCGGGAAATTTTACTGCCCGGCTCGCCGCTGCTGCCGCAGCTGGCGGCGCGGTTCGGCGGGGATATTTTAAAGCCGGACGGCACGCTGGACCGCCGTCTGCTGGCTGACCGCGCCTTTGCCACCCCGGAGGGCAAGGCCGCGCTGGACAGTCTGACCCACCCCGCCATCGTGGCACGCATCCGCGCCGCAAAGCAGGCGGCGCAGGTCGCCGGAGCACCTCTTTTTGTGCTGGACGGTGCGGTCATCGTGGGTACTGCGGCACAGGCTGAATGTGACCGCCTGTGCGTGGTCACTGCGCCCTTTGAGACCAGTGTGGCGCGCATCGTGGCGCGGGACGGTATCTCGCCGGAGATGGCTGCCCGCCGCCTGAACGCTCAGACCCCGGAACAAACCCTGACCGCACAGGCAGACTACACCCTGCACAACGACGCCGGGTTGGAGGCGCTGCAAGCCGCAGCCGCCCGCCTGTGTGAGCGGCTGCAGGCAGAAGGGGGCGTGACGGCAGCGCTTTGAACGAACAAAATTATGAAAAAGCCTACGACCCCATCGCCGCCCGGGAGCGCCGCGCCGCGCGGGAAAAACTGCGTCACCGCAAACAGCAGCGCCGCCGCCGGATGGTGCTGCGGCTGGTCGCTTTGTGCTTGGCAGTGGTGCTTACGGTGTGCGTGGTGCCGCCTTTGTGCAACCGGGCAGAGCAGCTTTTGTACCCCCGCAAGTACGAGCAGCTGGTGGAAAAATGGGCAGCAGCCTATGAGTTGGATCCGCTGCTGGTCTACGCCTTTATCCGCACCGAAAGCGGCTTCGACCCGCAGGCTACCTCCAGTGTGGATGCCCGGGGCTTGATGCAGATGACTGAGGAGACCTTTCTCTGGATGCGCAGCAAAATTGCCCCGGAGGAGCCGCTGACCTTTGCCGACCTGTACGACCCCGATACCGCCATTCGCTTTGGGTGTTACTACCTGCACCTTTGCATGGTGCGCTACAAAGGGGATGTATCCACGGCGGCGGCGGCCTACCACAGCGGCTGGGGCACAGTGGATCAGCTGCTGCAAATAGAGGAACACTCGGCAGATGGGGAAACGCTGCAGGGCTTCCCTTATAACCAGATGCACCACTACGTCAACAAGATCACCGCCTGCTACCAGGCCTATCAGCGTCTGTACGCAGGTCAATGATAAAAAGTTAAGGAGCAAAAAAATCATGAGTGAGAAACTTACTGCAAAAGAGTACGCTGAAAAGCTGCTCTACACCCCCGAATACGCTGCCGACAAGCAGGCAGACGTAAAGGAAAAGGCTGCTGCCTTTGCCGAGGGCTACAAGAAATTTATGGACAGCGCCAAGACCGAGCGCGAGGCTGCCGTTGTCAGCGAGCAGATGCTGCTGGCTGCCGGCTACAAGGCCTTTGAGCCTAAAAAGGCCTACGCCCCCGGCGAGAAGGTCTACTTCATTCAGGAGAACAAGGCTGTTGTGGCGGCTACCATCGGTCAGAAGCCCTATGAAGAGGGCTTCCGTCTGGTCATCGCCCACATCGACTGCCCCCGTCTGGACCTGCGTCCCAACCCCCTGTACGAGTCTGACCACATGAGCTACTTCCGCACCCACTACTACGGCGGTATACGCAAGTACCAGTGGGCTACCATCCCGCTGGCCATCCACGGCGTGTTCACCCGCGCCGACGGCTCCAGCGTCAACTTTGCCATCGGTGAGGACGAAAACGATCCCGTGTTCTGCATCACCGACCTGCTGCCCCATCTGGGTGCTGAGCAGAACGAGCGCAAGCTCAGCGAGGGCATCAAGGGCGAGGAGCTGAACGTGCTCATCGGCTCTGACACCGTGGAGGAAGAGGACGTCAAGGAGGCTGTCAAGCTGAACACCCTCATCCTGCTGAACCAGAAGTACGGCATCACTGAGCGCGACTTCACCCGCGCCGAGATTGAGGTGGTGCCCGCTGCCAAGGCACGCGATGTGGGCTTTGACCGCTCCATGATCGGTGCCTACGGCCACGATGACCGCGTGGATGCTTACCCCGCACTGCTGGCCGAGATCGAAACCAAGGACCCCGTGCACACCACCATCTGCGTGCTGACCGATAAGGAAGAGATCGGTTCCGACGGTGTGACCGGTATGCAGAGTATGTATGTGTTCCACTTTATGCAGCTGCTCTGCCGTGCTGCCGGTCAGGACGACATTCTCGCCTTCCGCAACAGCGTGTGCCTGTCTGCGGACGTGACCGCCGCCTACGACCCCTCTTGGGCAAGCGCCTTTGAGAAGCAGAACGGCACCTACGCCGGCCGCGGCATTGCCATCTTCAAGTACACCGGCAGCCGCGGCAAGAGCTCTGCCAGCGACGCCAACGCCGAGCTGCTGGGCGACATCACCCGGATGCTGGATGCCAACAACGTGGCATGGCAGATCGGCGAGATGGGTCGTCTGGATTTGGGCGGCGGCGGCACCATTGCCAAGTATGTGGCAAACCGCGGCATCAAGGTGCTGGATATGGGTGTGCCTGTGCTGTCCATGCACTCTCCCTTCGAGGTCATCCATAAGACCGACCTGTACATGGCTTACCGCACCTTCTCTGTGTTCTGCCAGTCTGCGGACTGATCCCCCGCGCTGACGGATATTTTGCATTGAAAAACCGAGCTGCCTGCACATTTTTGTGCGGCGGCTCGGTTTTTTGCGCAAAACCCTTGACCTTCAACCGGCTTTAAGGTGTAATGTAAGGGCGGAGGTGAAGCAAATGAACATCAAACAGGCTTCCGAACAAAGCGGCGTGTCCGCCCCGAACATTCGCTTTTATGAAAAAGAAGGGCTTCTCACACCGGCACGTAGGCAGGGCAATGACTACCGCGATTACACCGCCGGGGATGTCCGCACGCTTAAACTTATCCGTATGCTGCGGATGCTGGATGTGCCGCTGCCTACCATCAAGGCGGTACTGCGCGGGGAACAGCCCCTGCAACAGGCGCTGCAAGCCCAGCAGACCGTGCTGGAGCAGCAGGCGGCGCAGCTGGCGGCAGCCATGCAGTTTTGCGCCGACCTTGCCCGGCAGGCTCCGCAGACGGACACGCTGGACGTGGACGCCTGCCTGACCCGCATGGAAAGCCCCGCCCCGCAGCAGGGCTTCTTCTTCGGCTGGCTGCAGGATTACTGCACGCTGGCGCAGGTGCAGCACCAGAAGCACTTTTTCTTTATCCCGCAGGGCAGCATCAACACCCCGCAGGAGTTTACGGCGGCTTTGCAGGCCTATGCAGAGGAAAAGGGGATGCAGTTCACCCTGACCAAAGAGGGAATGTATCCGGAGTTTTTGCTGGACGACATCGCGTATAAGGCCTACCGCAACCCGGGCAAGTACCGGGACGAGATCTGCTGCGATGCTGTGCATCCCGAGCAGCTGGACACCGGACTGCCGCCACAGCGGGAGAAGCTGCTGCATATCCTGCGCCTCGCTGTGCCGCCGGTATGTACCTTTGCCGCCATTCTGGCGGCGGGGTGGGTGGTGACCGGCGGCGCAGGCTGGCTCTGGCTGGCGGTGCTGGCCTCTGCCGGGGTACTGCTGGGACGCTGCTTTGAAAAATGGCTGTAAGGTGCACTACCCCAGCGGCAGCGCCTCGGCTACGGTCAAAAAGGTGTAGCCGTTGTCTGTATACCACCGGATGATGTCCGGCAGCGCTTCGGCGGTGGTGCGGGTGGTGGCAGAATCGTGCATCAGCACCACGCAATGGGTCTGCTCGCCGGTCTCCCGCACCACGTTGCGGTAGATGGTATCCGCACTGGGGTGCCCGCCCACGGCGTCCTCGGCGCAGACGTTCCAGTCCACCCACTGCCAGCCGCGCTGCTCTACCTCGGCCTTCAGCTGCGGCATCAGCCCCTTGCCGCCGTAGCGGCGGCTCACGGTATTGGTGCTGCCGCCGGGAAAGCGCAGGTACCGGATGCTCTCAGCGTCCACATAGGGCGCAATGCGCTGTTTCAGCAGGGCAATGTCCTTCCAGTAGGCGGCGCTGCTGCGGTAGATGTCGCTGTATTCGTGGGAGGCAGAGTGCAGCGCGATCTGATGCCCGGCGGCAGCAGCCTGTGTGAGCAGGGGCAGATATTTCTCGTTGTAGCCGGTGGCCACTACAAAAAAGGTGCCGTGCACCCCGGCGGCATCCAGCGCCGCCAGCACCTCCGGGGTAGTCTTGCTGGGGCCGTCGTCAAAGGTCAGGCAGACCCATTTTTCCGGCAGGGAAGGGGCAGCGGGCGTACCGGCATCGGATGCAGCCACCGCCGGTGCGGCAGGGGAAAAGGGCGAAAAGTCCGGCGCGGCGGTCAGCTCGTTCAGCTTGCAGCCCACCGGCGCGCGTGCCGGCACCAGCCACCCCGCCGCAAACGCTGCCAACGCAGCCGCCAGCAGCCCGCCCCATAGCCCGATGCGCCCGCCGGCGCGCTGCACAAATTGCTTCATATACAAACCCCTCCTTTGCTCTGGGCGCAGCGCCGCAGGCACACTTTCCGCGTACAAATGACCTGTGCAATTGCCCGCAAGGCTGCTTTTGCGCGCGCTGCGCTGCTATTATAGATATGAAGCATAAAAAAACTTATGAGAAACAAAGAAACCACTTGACGAATGGCCGGAAATATGTTACTATATCCAAGCAGTCCGCACCAACGGTTTTCTACCTCAAAAACCGGAGAACTGTATAACAGGTATGCGAGGGTGGCGGAACTGGCAGACGCGCACGTTTGAGGTGCGTGTGGTTTATCCTTGGGGGTTCGAGTCCCCTCCCTCGCACCAGAAGGCAAGTCGGTTTTTGACTTGCCTTTTTTCTATGAGCAGAAGTGGTGGAATGGCAGACACGCTGGTTTTAGGCACCAGTTCCCAGTGAGTGAGGGTTCAAGTCCCTTCTTCTGCACCAGCAAAAAAGACCCGCAGCGGCCCTGAAGCTTCAGGCGCGGCCTGCGGGTCTTTTTTTTGCCTTTTTGAGCGGCAAAAGCAGGGCAACTCTGCGTGAATCGCCTTTGAAATGACACGAATCGCCCCATGGATGTGTTGACAGGCTTTTTTGCGGAATGATATAATGTTATTAGAGATCGTGTCGGTTTATACGGGCGCTGACACGCGGCACTTGTGCACTTTTGCGGAACTTTGTGCACAGCGCTTTGGCATAAAGCCTTTGGAAGAACGTATTGTGAAGGGGTTTGGCTGCGGGGCAGTCGGGGGGAATTGACCTTATGAAGAACAAACGAAAAAATATACTGCTCATAGCAGGGATGCTGCTGGCGCTGCTGGTTGGCATCCTTGCTTACAGTGCCTATACCCAGAAGCAGATCTATCAGGAAAGCACGGCAAACCTGCTTTCCACCTATGGGCAGTCTGCCAAGACCTTTACCATGTTTGCGCAGCGCAACTGGAACATCCTGAACGACTGGGACAGCTACCTGGGCACCCTTGCGGAGCTGGGAGAGCAGGAGGGGCAGTGGCAGGAGTATATCGCCCAAAAGGCTACCTGGCAATATACGGATTTTTATCTGTTCAACGAGCAGTGCGAGTTCTGGACCACCGCCGGGCGGCAGGGCACAGCTATGTACATGAAGGCGACTTTTGAAAAGCTGTATACCGAAAACAAGCCAGTGATCTCCAGCTATATCTCCAGTCAGGGCATCCGCAAGATCCTGTTTGCCATCCCAATGGAGCAGCCGCTGCAGTTGGACGGCACTACCTATACGGCGCTGGTGGTCAGCTACGACAACGCCGTGCTGGAAAAGCTGCTGGGCAGCATGGTCTATGAGGGACAGAGCGATTGCTATATCGTGCGCTCAAACGGCGATGTGGTGCTTTCCACCGAGACAAAGACCGAGATCACCGAGCAGATGACCAACCTGTTTGATTACTTACAGCAGAACGCCAGCGTGGATCAGCCTTACTTTGACACCATGGTGCAGACCCTGCCGCAGGGCGGCGAGGGCTGTGTGCTGTTCACCATGAACGGGCAGAAATATTACCTGATCTATCAGCCGCTGGGGCTCATGGATTGGAGCATCATCGGTATCGTGCCCACCGGGGTGGTGGATGCCGGGATGCGCCGGGTGCAGGTGGCTACCATTCTGGTCATTGCACTGCTGGGGCTTCTGATCATGGCAGGCGTGATAAAGATCCAGCGTGACGCAGAGCGCAACCGCCGCCGGGAGCTGGAGCGCTGCCGGGAAAAGAGCGATATGATGTTCGAGGGCATGGTGCGCGTTGTGGAGCGTTTTGCAGTGTGCGATCTGGACCGCGACCGCTACCAGTATCACGAGCGGCGCGGAGAGCCGCTGTACCAACCGGAGGGCTCTTACCAGCAGATGCTGGAGCAAATATCGCGCAAGTATGTAGTTCTGACCGACAGCGAAAACGCCAAGATCCCCCAGATGCTGGCCCCGGAAAACCTGCGCAGGCTCATCAAAACGGACAACGACTCCCTCAAGCTGGAATATGCCGCCCGCGATAAAAGCGCATTTTTCATGATGACGGTCGTTCCCATGGCGTGGAAGGAAAATCGCCTGACCCGTGTGATGATGATCGTGCAGGATATGGGCAAGCAGCACCTGCTGCAAAGCCTTGCCAACACCGATGGCCTGACCGGTCTGCTGAACAAGCGCTACTTCGACCGGGTACTGACGGTGCTGGAGCAGCACAGCCAGCCTTTTGCGCTATTTTATATGGACTTGGATCGCTTCAAGCCGGTCAACGATACCTACGGCCATGATGTGGGCGATAAGCTGCTGAAGGGCGTTTCCCAGCGGCTTCAGGGCTGCATCCGCAGCCGGGACTACGCCTTCCGTCTGGGCGGTGACGAGTTCGCGCTGCTGCTGCTCGGCCCGATGGAGTCGGAGGCCTGCGCCAGCAAGATGAACCTGATCTGTGAGATGGTCGCTGTGCCCTACGAGATTGACGGCAATACCGTGAGCGTGGGTGCCAGCTGCGGCTACGCCCTGTACCCCGCCGAAAGCGTGGACGTGCAGCAGGTGCGCTATATCGCCGACCAGCGGATGTACGAGAATAAGCAGGCAAACCACGCCAGACAGGACGGCGCGGAAGGCATTTAAAATCGTCTTACATAAAGCAAGGCCGCAGCACGGTATTTTGTGCTGCGGCCTTGCCGTTATATTATGCTATTACAGATGCAGCATATCCCGCTGGGCGGCAGCGCGGTAGCGCAGCGCAGCGGCGATAAAGCCCTTGAACAGGGGATGTGCGCGGTTGGGACGGCTCTTGAACTCCGGGTGGAACTGTGCACCCAGATGGAAGTCGCGGCCGGGCAGCTCCACAGTCTCCACCAGATGGCCGTCCGGGCTAGTGCCGGAGATGACCAGCCCGGCGTCCTGCATCTCCTGCCGGAAGTCGTTGTTGAACTCATAGCGGTGGCGGTGGCGCTCCCAGATCTCGCTCTCGCCGTAGCACTCGGCCATCTTGGTGCCGGGCGCCACCGTGCAGGGGTACTTGCCCAGACGCATGGTGCCGCCCTTGGGGATATTGCCCTGCTGGTCCGGCATCAGGGAGATGACGTTGTGGGCACCGTCCGGGGTGAACTCGCTGGAATTAGCGTCCTTGTAGCCCAGCACATTGCGGGCAAATTCAATGACCATGATTTGCATACCAAGGCAGATGCCAAAGCAGGGAACACGGTTCTCGCGGGCGTACTGGGCTGCCTGGATCATACCCTCAATGCCGCGGTCGCCAAAGCCGCCGGGCACGATGATGCCGTCCACATCCGCAAAGGCTTCTTTGCAGGCGGCCTGATCGGTCAGATCCTCGCTTTCCACCCAGCGGATTTCCACCTGACTGTCATTCTCAAACCCGGCATGATATAGGCTTTCCATCACCGAGAGATATGCGTCGTGCAGCTTGACATACTTGCCCACCAGTGCAATGGTGCAGGTCTTGCTGCGGGTGGCAATGCGGGAGACCACCTGCTTCCACTCGGTCAGGTCGGCAGGGGGAACATCCAAGTGCAGCTGATGCACCACAACATCGTCCAGACCGTTGGTGTGCAGCATCAGCGGGCACTGGTACAGGCTCGGCATGGTCAGGTTCTCAATGACGCACTCGGGCTTGACATTGCAGAAGGTGCTGATCTTGCGGCGGATATCGCTGCCCACGCTGCCGTCTGCGCGCAGAATGATGATGTCGGGGCTTACGCCCATGCCCTGCAGCTCCTTGACCGAGTGCTGCGCGGGCTTGGATTTGTATTCGTCCGAGCCGGAGATGTAGGGCACCAGCACCACATGGATGTAGCAGCAGTTCTCCCGTCCCTGCTCCAGACCTACCTGACGGATGGCCTCCAGGAAGGGCTGGCTCTCGATATCGCCGGTGGTGCCGCCGATCTCGGTAATGACCACATCGGCTTCGGTAGAGGAGGCCAGATTATAAATGTAGCTCTTGATCTCGTTGGTGATGTGAGGGATAATCTGCACCGTCTGTCCCAGATAAGCGCCCTGACGCTCCTTGTTCAGCACGTTCCAGTACACCTTGCCGGTGGTCAGGTTGGAGTACTTGTTCAGATTTTCGTCAATGAAGCGCTCGTAGTGTCCCAGATCCAGATCGGTCTCGGTGCCGTCATCGGTCACGAACACCTCGCCGTGCTGCAGCGGGCTCATGGTGCCCGGGTCCACGTTCACATAGGGGTCCAGCTTCTGGCTGGCCACCTTTAGGCCGCGGCACTTCAAAAGCCGACCCAGAGATGCAGCGGTAATGCCCTTGCCCAGACCGGAGACCACGCCGCCGGTCACAAAAATAAATTTTGCCATAAAAATATACCTTCCTTTGTTGTAGAATAAAACTTTCCCATAAAAGGCACGCTCCCGGCGCACCCCTTTCCCTGCGGGTGCGGGGCGAAGCCCTGCTTTTTATTCGCTTCTGTCAGCGTATTCCTCCAGCACCTCCTGCGCCACCTCGGCGCGGTCGCGGCGGGTGTCCATAGCCTGTTTTTCAAGGTAGCGGTGCGCTTCGGCCTCGGTCATGTGGGCGTGCTCTACCAGACAGCACTTTGCCCGGCTGACCAGCCGCAGCTGCCCGATCTTGTCCTGCAGGCGGGCGTTCTCCTGCCGCAGACGCTGCAAGCGGTGGTTGCCGGCAGCCGCCATGTGCATGGCCTGCAAAAACAACGGGGTGGTGAAGGGTTTGCTCAGCAGCAGCACCCCCTGCTCGTTCAGGGGGGCAAGCAATTGCTCAGCCTGTGCGGCCTTTACCAGAAAGACCACACCGGCATCAGTCTGCTCCACAGCGGTGATGCACAATTCGTGCCCGAACTCATCGGGCAGGGGAGCGTTGACCACGATCAACTCAAAATCAGATTCCGACATTCTGCGCCGTGCCTCGGCTCCGCTGGGAATGATCACCGGGCGGCTGTAACCCATCTCGGACAGCCGCGCGGCAATATATTCGTTGGAGTTGGCACCGGCGCTTACGATCAGTGCGCGTCCCATTCCGCACTCCTTTCTCCTGCGCTGGCAGGGATCAGATGGCGTTAAAATAGTAGACGCGCTCGTGCTCGGCCCGGTCAGGCGCACTCCGCAGTGCGGCGCAGCGCTTGAGCTCCTCCGAGAAATAGCGTTTAGAAAGCCCCTCTGGCAGCACCCGGCGCAAGAACTCGCTCTCCTCGGCCACCTGCACCGCCTCCTCAAGGGTGGCGGGCAGGGTCTCAAGCCCCAGTCCCTTGGCTTCGGCGGCATCGAACAGGTTGCGGTTCACCGGCGGCTGCAAGACCATGTGCTGCTCAATGCCGTCCAATCCGGCGGCAAGGATCAGGCCAATGGCCAGATACGGATTGCAGGCGGGGTCCGGGCTGCGCAGCTCCATGCGGCAGTTGTCGCCCTTGACCATGGGAATGCGCACCAGCTGGCTGCGGTTCTGACGGCTCCAGCTCACATAGCGGGGCGCTTCGTCACAGCCAAAGCGCTGGTAGCTGTTGGGCAGGGGATTGGTGAACGCGGTCAGTTCTCGGCTGTGGGCCAGCACACCGGCCATAAAGCTGCCTGCTACGCTGTCCGGGGCAATATCGCCCTCAAACAGGTTTTTGCCGTCCATGTAAAGCGAGAGGTTGATGTGCAGCCCGCTGCCGGCCTGCTGGGGCAGGGGTTTGGGCAGAAAGCTGGCGTGCAGACCATTGCGCATGGCAATGGCACGGACGATCTGCTTAAAGGTCATCACGTTGTCGGCGGTTTTCAGCGGCCCAGCGTAGCGGCAGTCGATCTCGTTCTGGCCGTTGCCGCTTTCGTGGTGGCTGTGCTGGGGTGCCATACCCATCTGCTCCATGGTCAGGCAGATATCCCGGCGCAGATTTTCACCCGCATCCAGCGGCGCAACGTCAAAATATCCGCCGAAGTCAATGGGAATGCAGGTAGGGTGGCCACGGTCGTCCTTTTCAAACAGATAAAACTCGCACTCGGTACCCACGTTGCAGGTAAGCCCCAGCTTTTTGAATTTGCGGTTCACATCCCGCAAAAAGCCACGGCAGTTGCCGCTAAAGGCTGCGCCGTCCGGCTTTTCCACATCGCAGAAGAACTGCATCACTCGGCCCTCGGTGGGACGCCACGGCAGGATGGTCACGGTGGAAAGATCCGGCCGCAGTACAAGGTCGCTTTCCTCAACGTGCATAAAGCCCGCAATGGAACTGCCGTCAAAGCACACGCCCTCTTCCAGCGCCTTGGACAGATTGCTAGCCAGCACGGCAATGTTCTTCTGGGTGCCAAAAATATCACAGAAGGCAAAGCGCACAAATTTGACGTTGTTGTCCTCCACGAAATCCAGAATATCCTGTTGGGTGGAATAGCTCATAAATAACCCCCTTACAAAAACTGCATTTCAAATAAAACGCCCAAAGGCCTGCCCTCAAAAAGGGAGCAGGTCTTTGGGCTGGTGTAAGAAATAGGAAAAGGAGAATGGCTAATTGATCCGGCAGCCGGCGGATGCTTATTTTTTTACGCTGTCAGGAGATTATCAGACGTAGTAAAGCATCTTGCTGTAGCTGGGCAGAGGCCAGTAATCCTCGCCGCAGATAGTCTCGGCATCGTCGGCAGCGGCGCGCAGGGCGTCCATCACCGGGAGAACGTTATCGTGGAAGGCAACGGCCTTCTCGCTCTCGGTGGGCAGTGCCTTGGCGGCATTCACGGCATCCTGCAGGGTGTCGATGGCATCGCTCATGGCATCGGCGTCAGAAGAAAGCTTTTCCAAAGTCTTGGTCTCGCTGCGCACGCTGATGTGCTCGCTGACAGCCAGCTTGGAGGCGGCGGTATTGGCAACCTCGCTCATGTAGGCGTTGATGGCGGGCAGCAGCTGCTTGCGGGCCATCTCCAGCATGGTCAGAGCCTCAATGTTGATAATCTTGGAGTAGTGCTCCATCTCGACCTCGTAGCGGCTTTCCATCTCCACCTTGGTCAGCACGCCGAACTCCTCCATCAGCTGGATGTTCTTGGGCTCGACCAGTGCGGGCAGAGCAGCGGGGGTATTCTTCTTGTTGGGCAGACCGCGCTTGGCTGCCTCGGCCTCCCACTCGGCGGTATAGCCGTTGCCGTTGAAGATGACGCGGCGATGGTCGCGGATGGTGCGCTTGATCAGAGCGATGGCTGCACTGGTAAAGTCCTCAGCACCTTCCAGTTCGTCGGCGTAGCCCTTCAGCTCCTTGGCGACAGCGGTGTTCAGGATGGTGTTGCAGTCGCTCAGGTTCTCGGCAGAGCCGGGCATACGGAACTCGAACTTGTTGCCGGTGAAGGCGAAGGGGGAGGTACGGTTGCGGTCGGTGGTGTCCTTGCTGAACTTGGGCAGAACGTCCACGCCCAGATCCATCTTCATCTTAACGGGGCCGGCATAGGGAGAATCGGATGCGATCGCATCAATGACAGCTTCCAGCTCCTCGCCCACGAAGATAGAGATGATGGCCGGAGGTGCCTCGTTGGCGCCCAGACGGTGATCGTTGCCCGGGGTGGCCACAGAGGTGCGCAGCAGGTCAGCGTACTCATCCACAGCCTTGATAACAGCGGCCAGGAAGATCAGGAACTGCAGGTTCTCCATGGGGGTGTCGCCGGGGTCCAGCAGGTTCTCGTGGGTGGTGCTCATGGACCAGTTGTTGTGCTTGCCGCTGCCGTTCACGCCTTCAAAGGGCTTTTCGTGCTGCAGGCAGACCAGACCGTACTTGGGGGCGATCTTGCGCATCATCTCCATGGTCAGCAGGTTGTGGTCGATGGCTACGTTGGTGGTATCGAAGATGGGAGCAAGCTCGTGCTGGCAGGGAGCCACCTCGTTGTGCTTGGTCTTGGCGGGCACGCCCAGCTTCCACAGCTCCTCGTCCAGCTCCTTCATGAACGCAGAAACCTCGGGACGGATGACACCGAAGTAGTGCTCCTCCAGCTCCTGACCCTTGGCAGAGGGAGCACCGAACAGGGTGCGGCCGGTAAGGATCAGATCCTGACGTGCCTCGTAGTCCTCCTTTTTGACCAGGAAGTACTCCTGCTCGGGGCCGACGGTGGTGGAAACGTAGTCCACATCCTTGCCGAACAGCTTCAGGATACGGACGGCCTGACCGGACAGTGCGTTCATGGAACGCAGCAGGGGAGTCTTTTTATCCAGAGCCTCGCCGGTGTAGCTGACGAATGCGGTGGGGATGCACAGCACGTCATCCTTCACAAAGGCATAGCTGGTGGGGTCCCATGCGGTGTAGCCGCGTGCCTCACAGGTAGCGCGCAGACCGCCGGAGGGGAAGGAGGAAGCATCGGGCTCGCCGCGTACCAGCTCCTTACCGGAGAACTCCATGATGGCGGTACCGTCGCCCACAGGGCTGACGAAGCCATCGTGCTTCTCGCTGGTGATGCCGGTCAGGGGCTGGAACCAGTGGGTGTAGTGGGTAGCACCCAGCTCCATAGCCCAGCGCTTCATCACGCTGGCAACGACGTTTGCCACTTCGATGTCCAGCGGAGCACCCTTGTGCAGGGTGTTCTTCAGGCTCTTGTAGGTAGCGCTGGGCAGGCGCTCCTTCATAACGTGCTCATTAAAGACCTTGCTGCCGTAGATCTCCATAACATTTGCTGCCATAAATCCTACTCCTTACTTGATCTTACTTTTTTCTTTCGCTTTGGGTCTGCCGCAATGCAGAAACCCAAAGCTTGCTTACATCTTAACAAAAACGGCGCTGCGAGTCAGGAGGTGACCCACAGCGCCGTTGCTGTCTATGGCTAAGATTATAGTCTTTGCGGGCAAAAAAGGCAATTGACAAAACTGACGATTCTGTACAAACACGATCTCGGATTTTTGGAATAACCGCGATTGGTATGACTTTTGCATCGGAAAAGCCCCCTTCAGGACGGCCTTCTCCGGCTGAAAGGTGCGCAGCGCGCGGCAATTGTTCTTATTGTAAAAGCATCAGATGACCTGAAACAGGAAAAACTTGAGGTAGTTCGTCTCCGGCACGCCCCACAGAATGGGATGATCCGGTGCCTGCTGCTTTACCTCGATCTGCCGCAGCTGCCGGTGAGCGTCCTTGGCGGCAGCGCGCAGCATCTTGATGAACAACTCCTCGGTAGCAAAGTGGGAGCAGCTGGCAGTGGCCAGATACCCGCCCCGGGGCAACAGCTTCATGGCGCGGTAGTTGATCTCCTTGTAGCCGCGCATGGCATTCTCCACCGTGCGGCGCGCCTTGGTAAAGGCAGGGGGATCCAGAATGATAAAGTCGTAGGGGCTGCCCTCTTTTTCCAGCCGGGGCAGCAGGGCAAAGGTGTCCTCGCAGAGGAAATCCATGTTGTCGAGGCCGTTGCGTTCGGCGTTGCGCTTTGCCATGGCAATGGCCTCGGCGCTGATGTCGGCAGCAGTCACCCGGGCAGCCCCGCCCTTGGCAGCGTTCAACGCAAAGCTGCCGGTATGGGTAAAGCAGTCCAGCACGGTGTGCCCGGCGGCAAGGCGTGCCACAGCCCGGCGGTTATATTTCTGGTCAAGGAAAAATCCGGTCTTTTGCCCGTTTTCAAAGTCCACATGGTAGTACACGCCGTTTTCACAGATCTCGGTCTGGGTGGTTTCCGGGTGGCTCTCGCCGGGCAGGGCGAACCAGCCCTTGTTTTGTTCCAGCCCCTCCTTGGCGCGCAGGGCTTCGTCGTTGCGCTCATAGATGCCGTCAATGGTCTGTCCGTCCGCCCGCAGCACCTCAGCCAAAAGCGGGAAGAGCACCGGCTTCAGCTTTTCCATGCCTACGCTCAGGGTCTGGGTGACCAGAACATTGTTGAACCGGTCTACCGTCAGACCGGGGAACTGGTCTGCTTCGCCAAAGATGAAGCGGCAGGCAGAGAGGTCGGCAGGCTCCAGCACCGTTTTGCGGTACGCCCATGCGTACTCCACCCGGCGGCGCCAGAAGGCGGCGTCAAAGGTGTCGTTGGCGTTGCGGGAAATAAGGCGTACCCGGATCTTGCTTTGCAGAGAGAGAAAACCGGTGCCGAGATAGGCGCCCTTGGGGCTGACCACATCCACCAGCGTGCCGTTTTCCGGCGCGGTGCCGGGGGCTTCCAGAATATCGTTTTCGTACACCCAGGGGTGCCCGCCCACCAAAAGACCCTCGGCGTGCTTGTTGACTTTATATACAGGATAAGTGCGTTCGCTTTTCATAAAATGCTCCTTCAACTGAGAATGCGCAAAATGATGCTTGTTCTGCTCTTTATCATAACATAAAAATATGGTAGAATAAATACAAAATTTTGCGGAAGGAAGAGAACGCTATGGAGATCGAACGCAAATGGATGGTGACCGGCTGGCCGGAGGGGCTGCCCCTTGAGGAAGAATTTACCATGCGGCAGGGCTATATCAGCGTGCAGCCCACGGTGCGCATCCGGGAGGAAGCACTGACCGGCGGCAGCACCGACTATATCCTCTGCTTCAAGTCCGCAGGGGGCTTGGCACGGGAGGAGATCGAGCGCAGCATCGATAAAGAACTGTTTGCTCAGCTGGAAGAGAAGATCATTGGTAAACCTCTGATCAAAAAGGTGCGCCGGAGCTACCGCCTGCCGGACGGCGCGGTGCTGGAGGTGAACCATGTGGACGAGGGCTTGCCCACAGCGTTCTGGTACGCCGAGGTGGAGTACCCCACGGTGGAAGCCGCGCTCAGCTGGCAGCCTGCGGCCTGCGGCCTTGCGGCGTACCTCAACGATGAGGTAACAAACCAGCCCGGCCAGAGCATGGGCGCATACTGGGTGCAAACCAGAGGATAACGCCAATAATACTGTGAAGGGAATGACTGTTTACGAAAAAGATCAAGCTGAAGCTGGAGCTCCAGTATAACTCGCCGGTGATCCTTACCTTTTTTCTGCTGTCCATGCTGGTGCTGCTGGCAGACGGCTGGACGAACGGCTGGAGCACCATGAACCTGTTCTGCGTGTACCGCTCTTCGTGGCGGGACCCACTGGGCTACGTCCGGCTGTTCGGTCATGTGCTGGGCCATGCAAACTGGGAGCATTTTCTCAATAATATGCTGCTGCTGTTGGTAGTGGGCCCGCCCATGGAGGAAAAATACGGCAGCATCCCGCTGCTCAAGGGCATTTTGTTTACCGCGCTGGTCACCGGCGTGCTGCAATGCATCCTGTTCCCCCACACGGGGCTGCTGGGTGCGTCCGGCATCGTGTTCATGCTTATCATGTTGTCCTCGTTGGCGGGCTTTTCCGGCGGCATCCCGGTCACTATGCTGCTGGTAGCGGCGCTGTATTTCGGCCAGCAGGTGTATGATATCATCTTTGTGCACGATAACGTGGCAAACTTTATGCACATCGTGGGCGGCTTGTGCGGCACCGCCTTCGGCTATTACTGTGCCCTCCACCGCCGCCCTGCGCGCAGCCGTAAATAAAAAGAGAAGAATTATAGATAAAAACGGGATACCGGAGCGTCTGTGGACGCTCCGGTATCCCGTTTATACAAGAAAGAAAAATAATGAGTGCAGCAAACTGGAAGCTGCGAAACTAACGAGTCATTCTGATTTATTCAGGAAATTTTACAGACGGTTGGTCCTCATGATGT
>NZ_PXUP01000047.1 GCF_003324185.1 Faecalibacterium prausnitzii | reverse complement strand
AAGACGTACCTTGAAAACTGAATAATAACTGCGAAACAAAGATTATAGTAAGTTCTTTTTTAAGAAATATTACAATTTCAAAAGGAAGGGTAACAATAATCTTCGTTGGCAAGAGAGAATCAAGAGGATACCAAATGTTCTTAAAGAACGTTTGAAAGGTCAAGCGAACAAGGGCGCAGGGCGAATGCCTTGGCACTGGGAGCCGATGAAAGACGTGATAAGCTGCGATAAGCTTCGGGGAGCTGCAAATAAGCATTGATCCGGAGATTTCTGAATGAGGAAACTCACCTGGGTTCATACTCGGGTACGTTATACTGAACTTAAAAATAGGTATATCGAGGGAACCGCCTGAACTGAAACATCTAAGTAGGGCGAGGAAGAGACATCAAACGAGATTCCGTAAGTAGTGGCGAGCGAACGCGGAAGAGGGCAAACCGGAAGTAGAAATACTTCCGGGGTACGGACCGCATTTAGGACTTGAGTTGTTAACCGAACGGCATGGGAAGGCCGGTCAGAGAGTGTGAGAACCACGTAGGTGAAAACGACAAGAGCTGAGCGAGTTCCAGAGTACGGCCAGACACGTGAAACCTGGTCGGAATACGGGGGGACCACCCTCCAACCCTAAATACTACCCAGTGACCGATAGCGTATAGTACTGTGAAGGAAAGGTGAAAAGCACCCCGGGAGGGGAGTGAAAAAGAACCTGAAACCCTGTGCCTACAAGCACCTAGAGCACGTCAATGTGTGATAGGGTACTTTTTGTAGAACGGTCCGGCGAGCGATTGTATGCAGCAAGGTTAAGGACTTAAGGTCTGGAGCCGAAGCGAAAGCGAGTTTGAAAAGGGCGTTAAGTTGCATACAATGGGCCCGAAACCGGGTGACCTACCCATGGTCAGGTTGAAGTGGAAGTAAAATTCCATGGAGGACCGAACCGACCTCCGTTGAAAAGGCGGCGGATGAACTGTGGGTAGCGGAGAAATTCCAATCGAACCCGGAGATAGCTGGTTCTCCCCGAAATAGTTTTAGGACTAGCCTCAAGTTAGATACCTGGAGGTAAAGCACTGAATAGCCTAGCGGCCGAGAGGTTAGCGAAGCTTATCAAACTCAGAATGCCAGAGTATTGATGCTTGGGAGTCAGACAGTGTCAGATAAATGTCATTGTCAAAAGGGAAACAGCCCAGATCTACAGCTAAGGTCCCAAAGTCAGGTTAAGTGGAAAACGATGTGAAGATACGTAGACAACCAGGATGTTGGCTCAGAAGCAGCCACACATTCAAAGAGTGCGTAATAGCTCACTGGTCGAGCGTCTTTGCGCGGAGAATTTAACGGGGCTAAACCTGACACCGAAGCTTAGGCAATACAGCAATGTATTGGGTAGGGGAGCGTTGTATACGCGGTGAAACAGTAGCGCAAGCGGCTGTGGAGTGTATAGAAGTGAGAATGCCGGAATGAGTAGCGCGAATGCAGTGAGAATCTGCATGGCCGAAAGCCTCAGGTTTCTGGAGGAAGGTTCGTCCGCTCCAGGTTAGTCGGGAGCTAAGGTGAGGCCTAACGGCGTAGCCGATGCACAGACGGTAGAGATTCCGTCACCACCAAAAGAGTTAAACACAGGGACACATTTGAAGTCTCGGAGCCGGGTGTTGGTTCCGGTAGCGATCGAGGAAAATTAGTACCGAAGTCTGGGATGGAAGATGGCGAGAAAAGCTGTGTGTATTTCTGCGGTGCCCGTACCGCAAACCGACACAGGTAGGTAGGAAGAAGATTCTAAGGCCAACGGGAGAAGGGTTGTTAAGGAACTCGGCAAATTGACCCCGTAACTTCGGGAGAAGGGGTGCTCCAGAGATGGAGCCGCAGAGAATCGGCCCAAGCAACTGTTTACCAAAAACACAGGTTTGTGCTAAATCGAAAGATGACGTATACGAGCTGACGCCTGCCCGGTGCTGGAAGGTTAAGAGGAGATGTGCAAGCATTGAATCGAAGCCCCAGTGAACGGCGGCCGTAACTATAACGGTCCTAAGGTAGCGAAATTCCTTGTCAGGTAAGTTCTGACCCGCATGAAAGGCGTAATGATTTGGGCACTGTCTCGACAGCCCGCCCGGCGAAATTGTAGTACCGGTGAAGATGCCGGTTACCCGCGACAAGACGGAAAGACCCCATGGAGCTTTACTGTAGCCTAATATTGGGTTTCGATGTTGCATGCACAGGATAGATGGGACACAGGGAAACAAGTGCTTTGGCATTTGTGGAGTGGCCGTTGGGATACCATCCTTGCGATATTGGAATTCTAACCTGCGCCTTTGAATCAAGGCGGGGGACATTGTTAGGTGGGCAGTTTGACTGGGGCGGTCGCCTCCTAAAGAGTAACGGAGGCGTTCAAAGGTTCGCTCAGCTTGAACGGAAATCAAGCAAAAGAGTGCAAACGCAGAAGCGAGCCTAACTGCGAGACTGACGGGTCGAGCAGTAACGAAAGTTGGAGTTAGTGATCCGGTGGTATGTGAGTGGAAATGCCATCGCTCAACGGATAAAAGTTACCCTGGGGATAACAGGCTGATCTCCCCCAAGAGTCCACATCGACGGGGAGGTTTGGCACCTCGATGTCGGCTCATCGCATCCTGGGGCTGTATTCGGTCCCAAGGGTTTGGCTGTTCGCCAATTAAAGCGGTACGCGAGCTGGGTTCAGAACGTCGTGAGACAGTTCGGTCCCTATCTGTCGTGGGCGCAGGATATTTGATGGGAGCTGTTCCTAGTACGAGAGGACCGGAGCGGACGTACCTCTGGCGCACCAGTTGTTCTGCCAAGGGCATAGCTGGGCAACTATGTACGGATCGGATAAACGCTGAAAGCATCTAAGCGTGAAGCCGACCCAAAGATAAGATATCCCATTGTTTTAAACAAGTAAGACCCCTTGAAGACTACAAGGTTGATAGGCACGATGTGTAAGTGGAGTGATCCATTCAGCAAGCGTGTACTAATAGGTCGAGGGCTTGACCACAATTCGCTTGAGACTTTTAAGTCAACGAAAAAATGTTAGCAGTGATTATTCAGTTTTGAAGGCACGTCCTTCTAAGAAATACTGGACAGATACACAGAAATGTGTTATACTGATTCAGTCAAATTGGTCGGTGTCGATGACGGTAAGGTTCCACCTGTTCCCATTCCGAACACAGAAGTTAAGCTTACTTGTGCCGAAGATAGTTAGCTGGAAACGGCTTGTGAAAATAGGTAGTCGCCGACTT
>NZ_PXUP01000046.1 GCF_003324185.1 Faecalibacterium prausnitzii | reverse complement strand
CGGGCTTGCTTTGCTATTCTCTCCGTCGCCCTCGCTGCATTGATTATGGCATTTGAATGCTGTTTGTCAGGGGCAGCGGTCGGCAGACGGATTTTTTCATTTTGGGGCTTGACTTTTAATAGTTAGTCTCCAAATTTTTGCAAACAAAAAAGACCCCATCGGGTCTTGCGTTACGAATCAGCGTTCGTTGTGGCGCTGCTGCTTTTTCTGCCACGCATCCAAAAGCTGAATGATTTTTTCTTCCATTTGCCGAGGCGTATAGCTGCGTGGAAAGTATTTTCGCAGGATGTCGTTTTTGATAGTTACGGTGTCCTGCTCACTCTTCTTTTCCTGCCCCAAAATATCAAACGCCTTTTCATAGGTGAACTCACCACACTGCGCCATCTTCTTTAGTTGCTGAGCCTGCGATACAGATGGGGCATTTTGGGTACCATCCATGGCTTCTAAAAAAGCCCGCTGTTGGCTTTCGTCCAGATAGGACAGTTCCACAGCGGGATTGAAAGAGATCTTCTTTTCGTCTACCATGTCCAGCAGTTCCGGGATGAGGTTGGTCAGACGGATAAAGCGCCGTACCTGATTTCTACTGTCGCCAGCTTCCTGACCAACAATATCGGCAGCTTCCAACTTCCGCCCAACTTGGGCGGAAGTTAAATCTGACCTAGCACCTTGATTTTTTATCGCTTCCAGCTTCATTTTGTAGGCAAGAGCCCTCTCACTGGGCAGGATGTGTTCACGTTGGAGATTGCTGTCCACCATCAATATCACAGCAGCATCGTCCGACATCTGCCGCACGATAACCGGCAGAGTATCCAGCCCGGCAAGTTTAGCAGCATACTGACGGCGGTGCCCGGAGATGATCTCATAGCCGTCACCGTCCGGGCGGGGGCGGGCGATCAGCGGAGCCAGCACACCGTACTGAGCAATGCTCTCTACTGTCCGGGTCATAGCTTCATCGTCCAGCACCTTGAAGGGGTGGTTCTTGAAAGGGAACAGCTCTCCAATGGGGATCTGCTGCACCTGCTCCCGCTGCTGTTCCTGTCGGGATTCTTCCGTGGAGAAAATGTCATCTGCCCCTTTCAGCGACACGTTTAAGCTGTTTTTCGGCATCAGCCAGCACCTCCTTCGTCAGAGATTGGTAGGCTTCTGCCACCTTGCCTTTGGGGTCGTGCTGGAAAATGCTTTTGCCAACGGCACTGATCTCCGCAGCACGGACAGATCGGGGAATGGTCTGGTCAAACACTTTGATCTTGCTGCCGTAAGCACCTCGAATCAGGTTGTCGATCTGCTGTCCGTAGTTGGTGCGGCTGTCGGTCATAGTCAGCAGGATGCCCTCAATTTTCAATTTGGGGTTGATCTGCCGTCGGACCTTCTGCACGGTCTGCAAAAGCTGTTCCAGACCTTTCGCAGACAGGTACTGCGCCTGCACGGGAATCAGGGTGGTGTCCGCCGCTGCCAAGGCATTGACGGTCAGCATCCCAAGGGAAGGAGTGCAGTCCAGCAGAATGAAATCATATTCGTGCTTTGCTCCTTCCAGCACCTGCTTGAGCATCTTTTCCCGGTTCATGCAGTTGACGAGAGACACTTCCAGCCCTGCCAGTTCGATGTTCGCCGGAATCAGGTCAACGCCCTCCGCATGGTGCAGAACGCCTTCACCGGGCGGAATGCTCTGGTCGTTTATGGCTTTCTGCATCAGGGTGGAAAGGGTGGTGGGCAGTTCATCGGGCTGCTGCCAGCCCATGCTGATGGTCAAGCTGCCCTGCGGGTCAGCGTCCACCAACAGGACTTTCTTACCTTCCATCGCCAGCCCAATGCCAAGATTTTCACAGGTGGTGGTCTTGCCAGTGCCGCCTTTCTGGTTGACGATGGCTACCGTGGTTGCTTTCTTTGAAATTTTTATCACCTCCGCATCGCTAAGTCGTGGTTGGTTTGGTTCTGGTAGGAAAGCTGCATTGTAGTCGGTGCGTTATACAGAGAAGCGAGCAGATATTGTTTCATGTTCCTGATGGGGCTGCTGTTCTCTGCAAGGCACTTCAGCACAAAGCGGATATGGTCGGCGTTCAGCTTCATAAAGCGACTGCGTACCACCTCGGCGGGCTTATCGTCCCCGGCAATGCGCAGCAGCTTGCGGTTGGTAGCGCAGGTGTCCACCAACAAATCTACGATCTGATAGATGGTGTCCTCATCATCCGGGCAGAGCCGGAGCAGAAGGTCTATCTCCAAAGACTGAGAAAAATATTCTTCCAGTTGGGTGCGTTTGCTCATCCCATCCGCTTCTTCAGAATAGAATGGATCAGTCTCACTCATTTCAGTATCATTCTCTTTAGTCTTATTACATCGTGATTTTGAAGGGTCTTGACTTGCGTTTTTGAAGCCTCCAGAATCGTGAAAATCACGATTCTGGAATATTGATTTTGACGATTCTGCCGAAAAGTTCTTCACATATACCAAACTTGGCTTTCCCAGACCTCTGCGTTTTCGTTCAATCAGACCAAACTTTTCGAGTTCCCGGAGCAGCTTGGTCGCTTTGTTGTCTGCGCAACACAACGCCCTCTTGACATCCTCTATCGAGAAGATAATGAACACCCGGTTCTGCTCGTCCAGCCAGCCGTTTTTCACGGACAGGCTCATGCGGTCAAGCAGGATACCGTACAGGGTCTTGGCATCGGTTGACAGGCTCTGGAACCGTGGCTCCTGAAACAGAGCCTTTGGAATGCGGTAGAAGGAGAACAGCTCTCCGGCTTGTCCGTAGAAGTAGTCAAGGGTCATGTGGCTTTTTCAACGTTTTACTCCAGCTTGTGTTCAAAAAATCGACCGCCTTTCATTTGAAAATAAAAAGCGCACTCTTTTCTTATTGAAAAGTGGTGCGCTATGTAATATAATGGCTGTATAATTTAGCTATCCAAAAGATAGTCGATGAGATATTCTTTCGGAATCATGAAAGATCGTCCGACTTTCAGGCAGCGAATTCTATGTTGATGGATTCTTCTGATGATGGCAGTCTGGCTTTTGAAACCGAGTAAAGTTGTTGCTTCTTCGACAGACAGCACATCAGGATAGTTCACAAATAATTTTTTATAATACTCTTTTGCTTGATCTTGATTCATTATCCTTGACTTTCCTTTCGTTTTGTGCCTAAGCAGAGGAGCGTTTTGCCCTGCATCCCTCCTGAACATCCCTCCAATTTCCATTTGGGCGGTCCAAACCGAAAAAACAGAGTAGGGGGAAAACGCATCGAAAAATCGTGGATATTCCAAATTATTGTTCGTTGAGGCGTGAATTTTGCCTTTGCACAGTGGGAACCAGATATCACTAGATATCACTGGATGACACCAGATGGAAGATGAGGACAAAAACTCAAAATCGTTCGGGAAACCATGTGGGTTCGAGTCCCACCATCGGCACTTCATCATAAAACAGCTTAGGATCGAA
>NZ_PXUP01000045.1 GCF_003324185.1 Faecalibacterium prausnitzii | reverse complement strand
TCCAGAAAAGATTCTTCACCGAGGGTGTTCACCTTGAAGAACACCGCTTGACTGCCTCCTGCGGTGATGGCAGACAGGCGGATCGGACTGTCTCCATTCTGGAACAGGGTCAGCGTCAGGCTCAGGCGGTTGCCGCCTATCATGCTGTACCGCTCAAACACACGGACACTGCACCGGGCGTCGCCTTCTTTGAAGTCACTGCCTGCTTCCAGATCGGCCGACCAGCTGCTGTCCGGGATCTCCTGTTCCAGCTTCCGAAGCAGCTTGTCAAAGTTTTTGTTTCGGATGGTCTTTTCAAAGATTGCCATAATGGTTCCTCCGTTCTGACAATTAAAATTCAGCCCCTTATTTTTGATACGAGCAGAGCCACAGGAAAATTGCGGAGAAATCGCTTGAAGAGAGGAATTTTGTCTAATTTGATTATAGCATATCTTTTGGAAGAACAAAATACTTTATGTACGCCGCCCGTAGGCGGCAATAATCAGTCCGGGGGAAATTCCAATTCGGCAAACTCTGCATCGGTCAGCAGTTTCAACTTTTCGATAACACCCTCCGACAGTTCCCGCAGGGCGGTTTCATCGGGCATCAGGTAGCACTGCATGAGCCGCAGTTCGTGGATAAGCCCCAGCCGGGTGCCGGTGTTGTAGAGCATCATCAGCATCAGTTCTTCATGGTTAAAGTTCATGGCCGCTCCTTTCTTTTTTACATCCGCTGGGATTGCACTCCGGGGCATCGCACTTTTCCTTGAGATTCATCAGTACCGAATAGCGTTCCGGCTGCTTGTCCAGAAACCCCTGTAAATCTTTGAAGCCGATGCTGTCCACATAATGCACAGACACCTCGCCATTGCGTTTAAGTTCGATTACATCGCTGACCGACAGGCTGTGCCCCTCAAAATCCTGCGGACGGGAGATGTTGAACATCTGAAACAGTTCTTCCAGAACCTCGTTGTCCGGCACATCCTGCCACATGACGGGCAAATCAGCATAGTAGGTGACCTCATAATGCTCCAGATCTGGCGTTTTGCCTCGACGATTCAACTCCCGCATAGAAGCAAATCTTTCATCGAGGATTTTTTCGTCATGCCGCAGCTGCATCACCATATAAACATCGCACCCTGCGTTCAGAAACTTCTGCGGGATGTCTGTCATGGGTTCACCGTCAAAATTCTGGTTCCATTTTTGCTGCATTGCTCACCTCACAGTTCCGGCGCAGAACGTGCAGACGGTTTCGGCGCAGACTTATCACCTGCCAGTTCTGCCAGCTTTTCCAGTGTGGAAGGGCGATGGTCTGCACGCAGTTCCTCGGCTTCCGCAACTTTATCCATGACTGCATTGTAGTCCTGCAACAGCCGCCGCCCCTTTTCCATGTGGTGCGCTTCCAGAATCTGCTCACGGGCTTCCTGAATGGTCAGTTCCGGGGCATCCAACTGCCCACCGTCCATCACGGAATAATCGCTGTGGTAGAGGGTGTAGTCCCATCCATCCTCACAGGACTGGATGGCAAGGTAGCCTTTGCCGCCCAGTTCCCACGCCGCCTGCTCGTCCTGTGTCTGAATTTCGGGGTAGAAGTCGGCATGGTTCCGCTCCATGACCTCGGCAAACTGGCAGATGTGGAACACATTGCCCAAACCGCCCATGTCAAAGTGGTAATCATCCAGATGTTCCACCCGTGCCGTAAAACTGCGCCCATCCGGGTAATCCACCTGAATCACGCCGCCATCGGGAATGCGATAGAGGTCATCATAGTGGCTGTTGATGAGACGAATATCCTTCGGCAGCGTTTCCGGCTCCCAGATGCGCCGCCTGCCGATGCCCGCCTGCGGGATGTTTTCGAGGATCTTTACGCTTTCCTGTTGGATGACCTTGCGGTCATCGTCCGAAAGTTCAAACAGATACCAGTTCCGGGCAGCAGGGATGGTGTTTTGTCCATCTGGCGGCAGATTCTTTTCCGAGATCTGCCCACTTTCCAGCGGCTCGCCAGTTACCTTGTTATAAGTGGCAAAGCCGACCCCTGCACCGTTTTCCCGGAGATGCAGATAGCGTTCATCGTTGATAAGGTAGACCGCTTCTTTTATCTGCTCCATCAGCACCCACCTTCAAATTCCAGCGAAAACTTGCTGCGGCCATCGGCTTCACAGGACAGCAGCACGGTGGCATTGTAGGTCTTGCCCTTGGCACTCTTGCAGTCCTTCAAGCGGACACGACCATCCCGCAGCAGCTTGTCCGCCACATGAGCGTCCAGCCGCTTGCCCAGCCGCTTGAAGAACGCATTGTCCTTCCACAGCACAAAACGGCACTCCCGGTTCTCGCAGAACCAGCCCTTTTCGCGCTCCACGACAGGCTTCCCACAGTTCGGACAGACACCAATAATCTTGCTTTTCATAAGTGCATTCGCTCCTTTTTTCATTTCCGTGTTCTTTACCAGTTCGGTAATCATCGTATTGATCTCAGTCATAAATTCACCCGGCTCCATTTCGCCACGCTCGATTCGCAGTAGCTTTGTTTCCCAATCGGCGGTCATTTCCGGGGATTGGATTTCTTCGGGCATCACGGTAATGAGGGCTTTTCCCTTATCCGTGGGCAGTAACACCTTGGTTTTCTTGCTGCCTTTGCGCTCCAGAAAGCCCTTCTGTACCAATTTCTCAATGGTTGCGGCTCTAGTCGCCGGAGTGCCGATGCCCTGACGCTCCACGCCCTCCGGCATACTGTCTGCACCCGCTGCCTGCATAGCCGACAGGAGGGTATCTTCCGTGTAGGATTTCGGCGGGGACGTTTGCCCCTCTTTCAGTTCGGCACTGGCAACGCTGCACTGGCTCTGCTCCTGCACATCCGGCAGAACAGCCGCCTCTTTCTGCTTGCCCAGCAGTTCGCCCAGCATTTTCCGCTCCATAGCTTTCCACCCATCGGACAACACCACCTTGCCCTTTGCGGAGAATTCCTCTCCGGCGCAGATAGTGGTGAGCGTGGTTTCTGCATAGCGGTGCGGCTCACCTACGGCGCAGAGCAGCCGTGCAGCAATCAGCCGCAGGATATTCCGCTCCCCGGCAGGGAGGGCAGCAAGGTCTGCGTTTGCCATACTTTTCGTGGGCAACAGCGCGTGGTGGTCGGTGACTTTGCTGCCATTGATGACCTGCTGCACATGGATGGGAACCGGTTCCTTCACGGCAAACGCCCTGCCCGTGTCCGTCACCAACCCCGAAAGGGATGCCGCCATATCCTCCGTCAAAAAGCGGCTGTCCGTGCGGGGGTAGGTGATGAGCTGTTTTTCGTAAAGACTTTGGGCATAATCCAAGGTCTGCTGCGCCGTAAATCCCAACAGACGGTTTGCATCCCGCTGCAATGCGGTAAGGTCATAGAGCTGCGGCGGGCTTTCGGCTTTTTCCTTGCGCTCCATCTTCTGCACCGTGACACGTCCCTCCTTTCGGCATTTGGAAAGCAGCAGTTCGGCATCCGCTTTCTGGGCAATCCGTTTGCTGGATGTGGTGCCGCCGTCTGCAAGGGTCAGGGCAACCGTGTAGAATTTTTCTGGCACAAAGGCAGCAATGGCGGCTTCCCTCACCACGGTCATGGCAAGCACCGGGGTCATAACACGCCCCACCGCCAGCGGTTGACCGTACAGGCACGAAAAAAGCCGGGACGCATTGATACCGACCATCCAGTCGGCACGTTCCCGGCAGAGTGCTGCATTGTACAGCGCATCGTATTCAGTTGACGGTTTGAGGTGGGCAAAGCCCTCCCGGATGGCAGATTCCTCCATGCTGGACAGCCACAGACGAGAGAAGGGCTTTTTGCACCCCGCTTGCTGGTAGACAAGGCGGAAGATCAGTTCTCCCTCGCGCCCTGCGTCTGTAGGATAGTTCTCAGAGGTGACTTTTCTGACATTGTTACTCGATGGCATCCAATGGGCCGATAAAGCGGTAGAAAATCTGGATTTTCTGGACGTATTCGCCATCGACCT
>NZ_PXUP01000044.1 GCF_003324185.1 Faecalibacterium prausnitzii | reverse complement strand
TCCACAGCACCCTGAAACTATTGTAGCATTCCGCTGGAGAGCGGTCTATAAATACTACTATTTTATTATACGAGGTAACGCCTATGAATAACACGATTCCTTTTCACTCCGCTCCCCATGCACCGCAGATCACGGTGGATGTGAACATCCTGTCCATGCTGAAACAGGCGGCATCCTGCCTGACCGAAATGGTAAGCGAGAATGTCTACCTTGCCGCCATCGGCCCGGACATGGAACTGACCATTATCATGGAGGAGGATGCCCCTTCCATTCTGCCTTGTTTTGACGAGGACGATGCCCTGATTTCCGTGAAGGGTGCGCCGCTGTTTATCAGCTACAATCCGGCGCAGGTCCTCAAGTTGGCAGGCAAGCGGTACCTGACCGGCCCGGTCATCTTCTACCGCACCGATGGGCACAGTACCATCGTGTCCCTGACGGTGGAGGATATTTACCGCTTTCAGACCTATCTGGAAAGCCACAGCACCACCCTGATGGCAGATGGGCATAAGCTGACCTGCATCTGCATCGACTGAGGTGTGCTATGCTGAACTTTTTTATCGGATTCGCATTTTTTGAAGCCGGTGCGATTTTCGGATTCTTCGTGGCGGCTCTGATGCAGGCGGCACGGAGCGGTGAGATCGGACTGAACGGAGAGGAGGATTCGCATGGCTGAAAACACCCTGTCCGTGCTGAAAATTGCGCCGGGACAGTATCCGCAGCAGGTCGAGATTGACAATAACCTGAAAGCCTTGCAGGAGGCGGTGGGCGGCACGATTGCTGCTGTTTACCCCTTTGCAGATCCGGTGGCTATCATCTGCAATGACGATGGTAAGCTCATGGGACTGCCGTTGAACCGTGCCCTTCGGGATGAGAACGGGCAGATGTACGATGCCGTTGCCGGAGACTTTCTGGTAGTGGGACTGGGCGAGGAGGATTTTGCATCCCTGACCCCGGAACTGGCGCAGAAGTATGAGCAGCTTTTCCATCAGCCGGAAGCCTTTCTGAAACTGGGCAATCGTCTGCTGGTGCTGCCGGTGCCTGATGAACCTCTGGCGGAAAAGCCCCGCACCAAGCCTCCGGCAGAGCATGACCGCTAAAATCACCCTGCTGCACGGGAGGTGATGGCAGTGCAGGAAGAAATCGAACAGAAGTCATTCAACATTATGATCTCCACCACAAAGCTGTCTGCCCGGACCGTCCTCCGGGCGGTAAAGGCGGCATTTCGGCTGTACCAGTCCAAAACATCCCAAGGCAAGCAAAGTGTCCGCACCCTTCTGCGGCAAAACCGGGGCGTGTCCAGCGTGGAGATCAGCAAGACCGGCATCCGTGGGCTGGAACGCTATGCCAAAAAGTACGGCATCGACTACGCCATCCGCAAGGACAGCTCTGAGGTGCCGCCCCGGTATTTGGTCTTTTTCAAAGCCCCGGACGCAGAAGCCTTCAACTCGGCGTTCAAAGAGTATTCGGCATCTCTGCTGAACAAAGACAAACGCCCCTCGGTGCTGGCAAAACTGCATGAACTGGTGCAGGCAGCGGCAGAACTCTCCGGTAAAGTCCGGCACAAGGAACAGGAGCGTGGACTGTGACCACGAAAAAGTTGACAAAGCTGCTGGCGCTCTATCTGCCCTATCTTCTGCTGGGGCTGGTGGCAACGAACTTTGGTGAAGCGTGGCGGCTTGCCGAGGGCAAGGAACTGGGCGATAAGATCATGTCTATGATGGGCACCATCCCGCTGGCGTTTGCCAATCCGCTGCCCAGTCTGCATCCGCTTGATTTGCTGGTGGGTCTGTGCTGTGGCGCAGGGTTACGGCTGGCGGTCTATCTGCGTGGCAAAAACGCAAAAAAGTACCGCCACGGCATGGAGTACGGCTCTGCCCGGTGGGGCACCGCCAAGGATATTGAGCCGTTCATGGCTTCCAAGTTTGCCGACAACATTATCCTGACCAAAACGGAACGGCTGATGATGTCCAACCGCCCGCCGGACCCAAAGAATGCCCGGAACAAAAACGTGCTGGTGGTGGGCGGTTCTGGCAGCGGCAAGACCCGGTTTTGGCTCAAGCCCAACCTTTTACAATGTCACAGTTCCTATGTGGTCACTGACCCGAAAGGTAGTATCGTGGTCGAGTGCGGGAGCGCACTTCTGAAAAACGGTTACAAGCTGAAGATCCTGAACACCATAAACTTCAAAAAGTCCATGCACTATAACCCCTTCGCCTATGTCCACAGCGAAAAGGACATTCTGAAACTCGTTACGACCCTGATGACCAACACCAAGGGTGAAGGGTCCGGCGGGGACCCATTCTGGGAAAAATCGGAGCGTCTTTTGCTCACCGCCCTGATCGCATATCTGCATTATGAAGCCCCGGTGGAGGAGCAGAATTTTGCAACACTGTTGGAAATGCTCAACACCATGCAGGTGTTGGAGGACGACGAGGAATACCAGAACCCGGTGGATCTGCTGTTTGAAGAACTGGCAAAAAAGAAGCCCAACTCCTTTGCCGGGCGGCAGTACAAACTTTACAAGCTGGCCGCCGGCAAGACCGCAAAATCCATCCTCATTTCCTGCGGTGCCAGATTAGCCCCCTTTGACATCCAAGAGTTGCGGGACCTTACCATGTACGATGAACTGCAACTGGACACGCTGGGCGATAAGAAAACAGCACTGTTCCTCATTATGTCGGACACGGATTCCACCTTTAATTTCCTCATCAGCATGGTCTACACGCAGCTTTTCAATCTGCTGTGCGACAAAGCGGATGATGTGTACGGCGGCAAACTGCCCATCCATGTGCGGTGCCTCATTGATGAGTGTGCTAACATCGGTCAGATTCCACAACTGGAAAAACTGGTGGCTACCATCCGCAGCCGTGAGATCTCGGCGTGTCTGGTTTTGCAGACCCGCAGCCAGCTGAAAGCCATCTACAAGGACAACGCCGACACCATTGTCGGCAATATGGATTCGCAGATCTTTCTCGGCGGCAGCGAGCCTACCACCCTGAAAGATCTTGCCGAAGCACTCGGCAAGGAAACCATCGACAGCTACAACAATTCTGATACCCGTGGCAATAGCCCAAGCTATGGCACCAACTATCAAAAACTCGGTCACGAACTTATGAGCCGGGATGAGCTGGCAGTGCTGGATGGTGGCAAGTGCATCCTGCAGCTTCGTGGTGTGCGCCCATTTTTGAGCGACAAGTACGACCTGACCCAGCACCCGAACTACAAGTACACCTCCGATTATGACCCCAAGAACGCCCTCGATATCGAGAAGTTCTTGATCCGAAAAGAAAAAATCCACCCGGATGATACCTTCATCATGGTAGATGCTGATTCGCTCCCGTCTGCCTGACCCGGTAGGCGGTTTTATTTTACTCGGACCAGAGAGGTACACCAGCAAGCCCACTCCCGCCGCAGTTTGCGGCTCCATTATGCAGCTTCAGGTGTGTACGGACGGTCTACAACTTTCATTTATAAAGGAGAAACGACTATGGAATTCTTTAACTCTGCTATCGAAGTTCTTCAGACCCTGGTTGTCGCTCTGGGTGCCGGTCTCGGCGTGTGGGGTGCTATCAATCTGCTGGAGGGTTATGGTAACGACAACCCCGGCTCCAAGTCTCAGGGCATGAAGCAGCTCATGGCTGGCGGCGGTGTCGCTCTGGTGGGCATCACCCTCATTCCTCTGCTGTCTGGTCTGTTCGGCTAAGAGCCGCAGGCGGGTTTACCCGCCTGTACATACGCAATCGCTCCATCTCTGCTGTGGATAACAGCTCCTATTATAATAAGGAACGCATTGTGGTACGAATCTCCACCCATCAACGAAAGGCGGTGCTATTATGCAGTTTTTGACCCACATTATTTTTCTTCTGAATCTCCTCAAGACCCTTATCAACCACTTCAGCTAAGGACGGTGACTGCTGAATGGAAACCGTTCTCAAGGCCATTGCCGACTGGATCAAAGGCATCCTGACGGCAGGCATTATGTCCAATCTTTCTGGCCTGTTCGATGATGTGAACACCCAAGTAGGCAACATCGCCCAGCAGGTGGGCACCAAGCCCTCCAGCTTTGAGCCGAGAGTATTCGCCATGATCGAAGCCCTCTCCCGGAACGTGGTACTGCCCATTGCAGGCATCATCCTGACCTTCATCGCCTGCTACGAGTTGATCGAGATGATCACCCAGCACAACAATATGGCGCAGTTCGAGCCTGCCCTCATCATGCGCTGGATTTTCAAGACCGCTGTTTCGGTGTGGCTCATCAGCAACACCTTCGATATTGTGATGGCGGTCTTTGACCTGACACAGAAGGTAGTGTCTGATTCCAGCGGCATCATTGCCGGAAATACCCGTGTCAACGACATTGGCTTGTCGATGCTGGAAGCCAGCCTGATGCAGATGGATGTCGGCCCATTATTCGGGCTGTTTTTGCAGTCCTTCTTCATCGGCATCACCATGCGGATCTTGAGCATCATCATTTTTGTCATCGTCTACGGGCGTATGATCGAGATCTACTGCATGGTGAGCCTTGCGCCCATCCCCATGGCAACATGGGGCAACCACGAGCAGAGCCACATGGGGCAGAACTACCTGAAATGCCTGTTCGCATTGGGCTTTCAAGGCTTTCTCATCCTCATCTGCGTGGCGATTTACGCCGTGCTGATCCAGAGCGTGGCGATTTCCGGGGATGCCATCAACTCCATTTGGAACATTGTGGGCTACACCGTTCTGCTTTGTTTCAGCCTGTTCAAGACAAGCTCCGTGACAAAATCCGTCCTCGGAGCGCATTAAAGGAGGTGCTTACTTGGCTGCGTATATTTCCGTTCCCCGTGATTTGACCAAGGTCAAATCTAAAGTGGCGTTCAACCTGACCAAACGGCAGCTTGTCTGCTTTGGCACAGCGGCTCTCATTGGAGTGCCGCTGTTTTTTGTGCTCCGGGATTCCGGCGGCAACACTGCCGCCACCCTCGGCATGATGGCGGTGATGCTGCCAGCGTTTTTCCTTGGGATGTACGAAAAGAACGGTCAGCCCATGGAAAAGCTGCTGTCGTACTATGTGCAGTCCCGATTTCTCCGCCCGAAGATTCGCCCCTACAAGACCAACAACTACTATGCGATTTTGATGAAGGGAGGCATGACCGATGATTCCGTTTTGGAAAAAGACCGATAAAAGCGGCAAGAAAAAGCCGCCGAAGCCTGCTGTGCCCCGGACCGCCCAGCAGTCCATCCCCATGCAGCGGATGTTCGAGGATGGCACCTGCCGGGTGAAGCCCAACTACTACACCCGCACCATCCAGTATCAGGACATCAACTATCAGTTGGCACAGCAGGAGGATAAGACTGCGATTTTTGAGGAATGGTGCAGTTTTCTGAACTTCTTCGATTCCAGCATCAAATTTGAGCTGTCCTTTGTGAACATGGCAACCGACAGCACCGAGTTTGAGAAAAGCATCCGCATCCCGTACCAGCGGGATGGTTTCGATGATGTTCGTGCCGAGTATTCCCAGATGCTGCGCCAGCAGCTTGCCAAGGGCAATAATGGTCTGACTAAGACCAAGTTCATCACCTTTGGTGTGGAGGGTGAAAGCATGGCGCAGGTCAAGCCCCGGCTCGACCACATCCAGAACGATTTGCTGAACAACTTCCACCGGCTGGGTGTGCAGGCAAAGCCCCTGAACGGTGTCCAGCGGCTGAAACTCATGCACGATATGTTCAACATGGACGGCGCATCCAAGTTTCACTTCGACTGGAAAGACCTTGTGAAAAGCGGCCTTTCCGTGAAGGATGCCATTGCGCCCACCGCCTTTGCTTTCAAAGACTCCCGGACGTTCCAGATGGGCGGCATCTTTTGCGCTGCCAGCTTTTTGAGCATCACGGCATCCGACATCAGCGACCAGCTTTTGAAGGATTTTCTGGATATGGATTCGTCCCAGATCGTCACCATGCACATCCAGTCCGTTGACCAGAACAAGGCCATTAAGACGGTCAAGCGCACTATCACGGAACTGGATCGCAGTAAGATTGAGGAGCAGAAAAAAGCCATCCGTGCCGGGTATGACATTGACATCATTCCGTCGGATTTGGCGACCTACGGCAGAGATGCAAAGGCTCTTTTGAAAGAGTTGCAGAGCCAGAACGAGCGGATGTTCCTCGTCACCTTTCTGGTGCTGAACACTGGACGCACGGAGCAGGAACTGGAAAACAATGTTTTTCAGGCATCCAGCATCGCCCAGAAACACAACTGCAACCTGTGCCGGTTGGATTTCCAGCAGGAGCAGGGGCTGATGTCATCGCTGCCGCTGGCTGACTGCCAGATCGAAATTCAGCGAGGGCTGACCACAAGCAGCACGGCTATCTTCATCCCGTTCACCACACAGGAACTGTATCAGTCCGGCAAAGAGAGCTTGTACTATGGGCTGAATGCCCTGTCCAACAACTTGATCATGGTGGATCGGAAGAAGCTGAAGAACCCGAATGGCTTGATTTTGGGCACTCCGGGAAGCGGCAAAAGTTTCTCGGCAAAACGTGAAATCGCAAACGCTTTTTTGGTGACGGACGATGATATTATTGTGAACGATCCCGAAGGCGAAGTGCGACACGAAGTCGCGTAATGTATTGTGTATAAACACTGCTCTATCCATTTGGAGTAACCCTACTGTGACCTGCA
>NZ_PXUP01000043.1 GCF_003324185.1 Faecalibacterium prausnitzii | reverse complement strand
AGGCGTGACCGAAGTCACGCCAAATCTTCCCCATTTCGGGAGCTTTTGCAAATACTGTTTTATGGGAACTCTGCTACGGGGAACGCCCTGTTGTACATATCGTTATCGTATGTGGATTTTGGCAGGGTGTGTCCTATTCAGGGGCGCACCCTGTTTTTGTTTTGCCCTTAATCTTCTAGCCCATGGCTTCCAGCCATATTCTTCAAATATTCCTCCGGGTCACCGTTCAGAATCAAATCGGCATAGCCTAGCGGGTCATTGTAGATGAGGTAGTCCAGTTCTGACCGCTGTGCCATGGTAACATCCAGCGCATCCTCAACTCCGGTGCAGTCGATGGAGATTTTTCTCCCATCCCGGAGCAGCAGTTCCACGCAGCCGGTGTCCATGTTGAATTTGCAGGTTCTTTCATCGTACTTCATATTCGTGTCCTTTCCGCCTTACGGCACTCTCACAGTGGTCTGTCGTGCTTTCTTATGATAAGGTCTAGGACGTTTTTCGATGGAAGCAAGGGATTCGTTCTGTTTTCCAAAGAATACAAAAAATCCGAACCCTTCTCCTATTGGAAAAAAGTTCGGATTTTGTTGTTGTGGTGCACCTCCAGGGACTCGAACCCTGGGCCCACTGATTAAGAGAGCAAGCCGCCGGTTCGTCTCAATTTATGGAAGTTTCGAGTCATCGTTATTTTTGAGCAAAGCAGCGTAGTTTTTCACCCGGCAATTTCTGCACCCTTTGTCGGATTTTGCACCGAGAAGCACCCTCTGCACGTTTTGAAACCGTGCAAAATCCGTGCAGAAACCGTGCACCTACTCTCCGACAAATAATAAATCACCCTATCCCCCACCGACTTGACGGCATTGGTTTGAGTGTCCGCACACCAAAATCAAGTCTAGGAGGATACTACTATGATGAAACTGCTTTCCTGCCTCTACAACATGGACACCAACCGGGTGAAAGCCCGGTTCGCGGATGGCTCCACCGTTGCCATTGACTGCATCGCTATCGAGGACGAGTACGGCAACACCCCGGCACAGCGGGCAGAACTGGACTGGCTGCTCTACAATAAACCATTGGAGTACGCCCAGCTTGTACTAGGTGGTGAGATTGAACATTATCTCTCGCTCGGCCGCGACCATGGCAGATTAGAAGATTGACCTTTAATTAGAATATTCCAAACAGACCAACAGCCCTCTACATGCGATCATTGCAAATAGAGGGCTATCGGTTTGTTAATAGTTATCAATTTTTTCCACAACTTTTGTCGCCTATTTGTTCTTACTCATCTGCTTGAAAAAATTCCTGCTTCGTCCCGATAATATCTTCATAGTTGCTTTGAGTTACTGTGACTTCCAGATGATCTCCCTTATTTTCAATTTCTGCTTTTATATCATTTCCTCTGTCGTCTTTGCCGCTAAAGCTAAGAATCCCTGTTTCAGAATCGTAAGTTCCAATCGCGTTTTCGACATAAAGCAAATGGGTAACGCTATACTCGATCCTATATGTGCCATCATCTTCTTTAGTGATATTCAGAATTTCATCAAAATCATTACTATAATAGCCTTCCTCTGGCATTTGAAAATTCGCAGTATCATTATTGGTTAAATGCTCGTTTGATACTATATCACTAACATTTTTGTTTTCTACTTGTACTGAAGTGCTTTCAGTCGATGGTTCTTTATTTTCCTGAGATTGCCCACATCCAGCTAACCCCAAAGCCATGCATAGCACAAACAGGTAAATTACTTTTTTCATAGCATTCTTCTCCTTTATTCAATCTATTTTTGTCGATTTATTTGTTATCGCATTTTATCATACCATAATTATTAACTTTTCTGCTTAAATAACGAACTTCAAGCCTGATTTATTTCATCTGTCCACAATTTTTTCAAAATCGTATGGTTGCACATAAATTTCCAGAAAACTTGTAGCACAATCACGATTTTTCCATTCAGATATACCACCACGGCAATTCCAGCCACAGGTTATCCATGGCCTGTTTCTCCATCTTTTTTGCACGGCCTTTTGTCAGGTGGAAGTATATCGCCGTACCGATCAAAGGATGTTCCTCACCATCGGTGAAGCCATAGCGGTACAGCAGGTAGGTCTGCTCTCGCTGGGTCAGCCGTTTCAGGCCATCGTACAGTTCCCGGCGCGATTCCTGCTCCTCCATAATGCTCTGTGGCTGCATGGCATAAGGGTCGGCTATGGCTTCGATGCGCCGCAGTTGTTCCTCTCCCGGCAGAACATCGTCCAGCGAAACGCGCTGGTAGCAGATACCGTCCTTGTCCTCCGTTACCATCCGCTGTTCAAAAGCGGTAAAGGCATCCCGTACCATGTCCATCATGGCGTTGCGGATGGCAGGAGCCGCATAGGTCAAGAACTTCATGCCCCGCGCTGCATCGAACTTTGGCACGGCCTTCCACAAGCCCATATTCCCTGCCTGTTTCAAATCGTCCGTGTCAAGGTTCAGGCCGGACTGTGCCAGATTCATGCTGCGGAAAAGGTCATTTGCCACCTTGCCAATAAAGGACTTGTTGTTGTCGATCAGGCTGTCCAGCGCAGTTGCGTCCCCTTTCTGTGCCAGCGCACAAAGCCGTTCATTCGTCTGCTTCATGGGCGTTTTCCTGCTCTGCGGCAGACTGCAAGATTCCCAACAGACCGCTTCGCAGCTGTTCCAGTGCTTCCGGCGTGGCTCCTTCCATACCCGAAACGCTGTCCAACATTGCATCTGTCAACTGCTCTGCCGTAATCGTTGGGTGCTGCACATCCTGCCCCTTGGTCAGTTCATTGAACATCTTCTCGGCCACTTTCTTGCTCATGGCTTCCTGCTCGGCGTAATGGCTCCCGATACCCTTTTTGATTTCCTTGACCGCTGCCATGAAGTACATTTCAATATCATCAAGATCACCTTGATACACCGGCTTTCTCCGAAGGCTGATGTCCTTTGCGGCTTTAGCTGCTGCCGAGGTCTTGACCTTTGTGCGCAGCAGGGTGCTCAATGTCGTGAGCATGGCGTTCTGTGCTGCAATGCCGGATGCAAACGTATCATCAAAATACTGCGCTATGCGGTAAGTAAGCTCTGTAAAGCGAGCGTTTTCCAGCAGCAGATTGACCACCTCTGCATTGACACGCCCTGTGTAGAGGTTCTTTGCGGCTTCTACGGACAAGCCTAACTCGGCAATGTCGTAGTTCTTGCTGTCGGGAATGTTGGTTTCTCCCAGCAGAAAATCCGTGGACACGTTGAACAGCCTTGCAATCCTCAGCACCTGCTCATGGGTCAGGGTTCCCTTTGCACCGCTGATAAAGCGGCTGATGGTACTCTTGGAGCAGCCGATTTCCTTGGCAAGCTCCGGTTGGCTTATGTTGTGCTCTTTCATCAAGTCCGCAAGACGGACGTTGGATGGTGCGGGCAGATATTCCTGTGCCACGTGGTCGGCCCTCCTTTTGGCGTTTTTTCTCATTATAATACGCTCTGCCGTTTTGTTCAATATACGGTTTCCCCTCTGCCCTTGCTGTTGCAAATCTGCAACCAGTAAGGGCTTTTTTCTTTTTCCGTTGCAGTTCTTCCGCTTTTTCGCCTTTCCTGCAAAATTTTCCGTATATTCAGGCAGGAAGCAAAAAACACCAGAGTTCCCACGTTGGGTACTCTGGTGCAGTACATAACATCTACCTGCCCGGTGGCCGCAGGGTGCGCGGTTTTGCAGGCATCGAGCCGCTTGTCCACCCCTGTCCGTAAAAAGTGCATTTTTTTACGGAAGAAGTTCGTACAACCTGTACGGTCTGTACTTGTACGCACCTGTACGGCGAATTGAAGCAAATTAAAACGTGTTATCGTTTATATTTCGCATTTCCGTACGTCGTACAGACCGTACGGGTTATTTGAAGTCCGTACGCAATTTTTTCAGATGCGTACGGAGCGATCAAGTTCGCATTGTGCGAACTTGATTGTAGCTCTCCCGCAGGAGACGTTCCCCCTCGGAGAGTCCTCGAAGAGCCCACTACACTTTGCAGCCCATAGGGATGAAAGTGTTATAGTGGGTTATTACACTTCCGAAGAAGTGCATCTTCGTTCCCCGTCACCTCTCGATGAACCTTGAAAGGAGGGATGCCTTTTGGCAAGAAACGATGGCGTTGACCGCACCAGTGTCCGAAATCTCGCCGTTTCAGACAAAGCCGTTGGCAACACCCAGCAGCACAACGAGCGCGAAAAGGACAGCTATCGGAACCCCGACATTATCCCCCAGCGCACTGCATGGAACGTCTACTTCAAAAAGCCAACCGCCAGCTACACCGACCTATTCGCCCAACTGGAAACCGCTGGTACGATTTCAACGCGCGGCCTGAAGCCGGATGCCACCCATTATTTCGAGCTTGTCTTTGATGTCAACTCGGCCTATTTTGACAATCACGGTGGCTACGAGTTCGCCAAGCAGTTCTATGAGGATGCCTACAAAGCAGCCGTTCAGATCGTGGGTGGTGAGCAGTATATCCTCTCGGCAGTCATGCACGCCGATGAGATCAACCGCGCCATGACCGAAGCATTAGGCCGGGAGGTCTACCACTACCATCTTCATGTGGTCTATGTGCCTGTGGTGGAAAAGCAAATCCTCTGGTCGAAACGCTGCAAGGACAAGGCACTGGTCGGCACCGTCAAGGAGACTGTCATGCAGGTCAGCCGGAGCAAGAAGTGGGCATCCAAGCCCCTGCTGGACGATGCCGGAAAGCCCGTCCTGCAAAAGAACGGCAAACAAGTCCTGAAGAAGTCGTACAGCATCTTGCAGGATGATTTCTTCAACTATATGCGCGCTGCCGGGTACACGGATGTGGAGCGCGGCGAGCGTGGCAGCACCGAAGAACACCTAACCGTCACCCAGTTCAAAGTCCAACGGGAGCAAGAGCGTCTGGGCAGCCTGACCGTCCAGATTGACCAGAAAGAGCAGCACCTCACCCAAACCAACAAAACCCTCTCCAAGACCGAAAAGGAACTTGCCGCTGTGCAGAAAAAGGTCACGCTCACAAAAGAAGCCCTCATTCATGCGCGCGATCTGGATTATATTGGTAAGCGCACCTTTCTCGGCAACTATTCGCTGACCGAAGAAGAGTTTTCCAAGCTGAAAAAGCAAGCCGACCACGGCTATATGATGGATGTGGAGAACCGCCGCCTGAAAGAAGAACTTTCCACCGCCAAGAAAGAGGCCGTTCGTTGGAGCAACAAGTACCACGACCTGTGGTACGACGTGAAACCCTATCTGGATGCTCTCCACCGTGCGCCCGAACTGGTGCGTGGCTTTCTGGAAAAGATTCTTGCCCCCAAGCAGGAGCACACCATGAATGTGCCGCAGCAAAACCGTAAGCGTGGGCAAGATGTAGAACTTTAAGCTGAATTTTTAGATGATATGACAATATAAGGAGCAATGCTTATGGATTTTGACCGTAATTCTATGACCGTCCCTGTGCAATCTTCCGATTATACGAAAAAGTTCTTGCAAAAGGACTCGAATCCCACTACAATGGAAGTGGTCACTCAAACCAATGCCGTCAAGTCTCCGACTGACAGCCCGGCAACCACGAAACTGGTGTACACGGTGGAAGAGATCGCACGAATGCTGGCCATCAGCCTGCGCTCTGCTTACAATCTGTGCAACAGCACTACCGAATTCCGTGTCCTGCGAGTAGGCGGAAGCATCCGTGTGCCGAAGGACAGCTTCGATGCGTGGCTCTACCGGGCAGCTTGATAAGGAGGCAAACAGTATGGCATATATTACGAAGCGCGGCAACTCTTACAGCGTCCGCTACACCTACGAAGATGAACACGGCAAGAGCTGCGACAAATGGGAAAGTTTTCCTACAAAAGAGGAGGCAACGAACCGAAAGAAGCAAATTGAGCACGAACTGGCGGCTGGCACTTTTCTGATCCCGTCCTCGGTGACGGTAGCAGAGTTCCTCATGGATTGGCTGCCCAAGCAGTGCAGCAAGCACAAGTGGGCACCCAAAACCTACGAATCCAACCTTTCCACCATCCAGAACCTTATCGTTCCCTATATTGGCAGCATGGAGATGCAGAAGCTCAAGCCCTACCACATGGAGAACCTCTACACGACCCTGAGCAAAACGC
This sequence comes from Faecalibacterium prausnitzii, assembly GCF_003324185.1. Taxonomy (GTDB): domain Bacteria; phylum Bacillota; class Clostridia; order Oscillospirales; family Ruminococcaceae; genus Faecalibacterium; species Faecalibacterium prausnitzii. The sequence goes on along the minus strand of NZ_PXUP01000043.1, from coordinate 583 downwards.
CCTGTGGTTCGTATATCGAGGGCAAGAAGCAGGAACTGACCGAAAAGCAGAAGCAGCGTTTCCTTTCCGGCACAACGATCCATGAGGTGCACCGGCTGCTGGGCACTGCCTTCCAGTATGCCGTAGAGTGGGGCATCCTTGTCAAAAGCCCTGTTCCCGTGGACAGCCCCAAGAAGTCTACGCAGGAGCGCACCATCTGGACGGTAGAGGAAATGAGGGCGGCTCTGGACAGCATGGAGGACCCCATCCTGCATCTGGCAGTCCACCTCACACTGGTGGGCGCACTGCGAGAGGGCGAGATCGTAGGTCTGACCCCGGAAGATCTCGATTTTGATGCCGCAGATGGCATCGGAACCTTCCGTATCAACAAGTCCATGCAGCGGGTGCGGAAAGAAGCCCTAAATCAAGTGGACGATGGCTGCATCATCAAGATATTCCCGGACAAGCTGGAGCGCAGCACCACTTCCCTCATCCTGAAAAGCACCAAAACCGCATCCTCCTGCCGTACCATCTTCATGACCTCTGCACTGAAAGAGGAATTGAAGAAGTGGCTGAATCAGTTGGCGGCAGACGAGATGAAAGA
>NZ_PXUP01000042.1 GCF_003324185.1 Faecalibacterium prausnitzii | reverse complement strand
ACCTTGGAGAAAAGTTCTGCTTTCTTGTTCTCCGTATCTGCGTTGTGGATGAACTCGATCTCCTGTTCGGGCACACCGGCGTTGAGCAGCTTGGTGCGAATATCATCATAGACGTTGAACGAACCGTCCCCCTTGGGAGTAGACATATCGCAGAAAATCAACTGGGTCAACTTCTGCTCCTTGGTGTCGTTCCAGATGCGCAGGACGTTGTTGACGCAGGCATTTAACTTGCTGTTGGGGTCATCGGGCAGAGCGGAATTCATCAACCGCTGGTCAAGACCAATTTTGCGGCCATCCGACGTGATTTTCAACATATTATCCACAGAGGGGTCAACAGAACCGCTGTGGACTTCGGCCGCACGTTCGCTCAACGCCTGCACCATATCCTGTTGGATTTCCGAAGGCTTGACCACGACCGTCTCGAATTTGGCTTCGGGCACGGGCAAGTGTAACTGGTCGCTAGTTTTAATGTCCGCCGCTTCCTTAAACATCGCCATCAATTCGGGCAAGTTGAAAAACTTCGCAAAACGAGTGCGCGCACGGTAACCAGTGCCCTCCGGGGCAAGTTCGATGGCGGTAGTAGTTTCACCAAAAGTCGATGCCCATGCGTCAAAATGGGTCAGCCCTTTCTGCTGCAAAGTGTTGTATTGGAGGTAACGCATCAGGGTGTACATTTCCGTCATGGAATTACTGATCGGCGTACCGGTTGCAAAAATCACGCCGCGCCCTCCGGTAATCTCATCGAGGTAGCGGCATTTCCCAAACATATCAGAAGATTTTTGCGCTTCGGATGTGCTCAGGCCTGCCACATTCCGCATCTTCGTATATAAGAACAAGTTCTTGTAATTTTGGCTCTCGTCTACAAACAACCTGTCTACGCCCAATTGTTCAAACGTGACCACATCATCTTTGCGGTCGGTGGCCTGCAGCTTCTCCAACTTCTGTTTCAGGGTCTTGCGCAGCTTTTCCAGCTGCTTTACAGTAAAATGCTCGCCAGCCTGCTCTTTTGCTTCCTCGATGGCCTCCTCGATTTCATCCATCTGTTCTTGAATCAGCCGCTCCTGCCGCTCTGCAGACAGCGGGATTTTCTCAAACTGGGAGTGTCCGATAATGACCGCATCATAGTCGCCGGTCGCAATTCTTGCACAGAATTTTTTGCGGTTGGCGGGTTCAAAATCTTTCTTGCTGGTGACCAATAGTTTTGCATTGGGGTACAGGCGTAAAAACTCGCTGGCCCATTGCTCCGTCAAATGGTTCGGCACCGCAAAAAGGCTTTTCTGGCATAAACCCAACCGTTTCAGTTCCATAGCGGAAGCCGCCATCTCAAAACTCTTGCCGGCACCGACTTCGTGCGCCAAAAGAGTGTTGTGCCCATACAGCACATGGGCAACCGCATTGCGCTGATGTTCTCGCAGATTGATTTCCGGGTTCATGCCCACAAAATGAATGTGACTTCCATCATACTCGCGGGGCCGGGTGCTGTTAAAAAGCTCATTGTACTTCTTTACCAGTAAGGCTCGCCGCTGTGGGTCTTTCCAAACCCAGCCAGCAAAAGCGTCCTTGATAGCCTGCTGTTTCTGCTGGGCGAGGGTGGTCTCGTTCTGATTCAGCACACGTTTTTCCTTGCCATTCTCCTCAATGGTATCGTAGACGCGGCTGTCGCGCAGGTTCAGGGTGTCCTCCAGAATTTTATAGGCGTTGGCCCGGCGTGTGCCGTAGGTTTCGGTAGCCATAATGTCACCGTAGCCGGTGGCGGACTTATTGCTGATCCGCCATTCAGAAGTATAAGGAGAGTAGCGGACGGTGATGGCGTTGTTGTAGCGGATGCGGTAGGGCGGCTGAAAAGTTTCCATCATGAACTGCTGCACGATAGAGGGGTCAAGCCATGTGGCACCCAACCGCACATCAATTTCAGATGCTTCCAGATCTTTGGGCTGGGCTTTTTCAAGTGCGTCCACATTGACCTTGAACTCCGGGTGGCTTTCTGCAGCGAGCTGTGCTATGCGCAGCTTATCGCGCACGTTGCCGGAAAGGTACTCATCCGCAGTCTGCCAGCCGGCTTCCGGATCGTCAGCATCAGCGGCAGGATCTTTGAAAATCACACCAGACAGTTCAGTGGTGATGCGCTCATAGTCACCGGGAGTGCCCAGCAGGTCGGCCATGTAGGGCAAATCGACCTTGCCATGCTCACCAATGGACACCGCCAGTGCTTCGCTGGGGGTGTCCACGCTTGTGACAACACGCTCTGGACGAATCGTCCGCTTGGTGAACATATCCGCTTTGCTTTTCAACTGCCTGTTTTCATCCAAGTTTTCTAGTGAGCAGAGCAGATAGTAGGAGCTATCATCATCAAAAAGTCTGGCATTTTTCTTGTCGTTAATCAGACCGTATTTTGCGGTAAAGGCATCATAGGCGGCGTTCAGCTTTTCCTGCGATGCTTTGATATCCTCATCCGGGAAGTCGTTCAACTGCTGGTCGATCAGTTCACTGACAATCTGCCGCAACTCCACCATGCCAGCCACACGGCCTTTGGCGTTATCGGACAGTTCGATCTGCGTCATGATGGAGTTCTCGCGGTAGTAAATCTCACCATCCACCACAGTATACGAGAAATTCTTCACAGCGGGGTCTGCGGGCAGCGTCTTGCGCTGCGCTTCCGCATCGGCAACATCCGGGGCGGCAATCTCCACCGCGGTGTACTGTCCCTCAATGTGCTGTACTGCTTCGGCAAGTTGCTTTGCAAGGCTGGCACCCTCGATTGGGGCAACAGTCAGGTCATGGCCGTATTGGGTGCTTTCCATCTCCAACCTGCCCAGAACCATTTCCGGATGCTCCACAAAATAGCTGTTGAGGGTAAAACCATCCTCGGTCTGCCCCGGCTGCACCCATGCAGGTTCGATGTCCGCAGGGCGGTCACGTTTTTGCAGGAAGATAATGTCGCTGACGACTTCCGTTCCTGCATTTGCCTTAAAAGCGTCATTGGGTAGACGGATGGCACCCAGCAGATTAGCACGTTCTGCCATGTACTTGCGGGCACTGCTGTCTTTGCTGTCCATCGTGAAGTGGCTGGTCACAAAAGCAATCACGCCGCCCGGCCTGATCTGGTCGATGGTTTTCGCAAAAAAGTAGTTGTGGATGGAAAAACCTAGCTTGTTATAGGCTTTGTCGTTGACTTTGTACTGGCCAAAAGGGACATTACCAATGGCGAGATCATAAAAATCTCTGCGGTCAGTGGTTTCAAAACCTGCCACGGTGATGTCAGCCTGCGGATACAGCTTTTGGGCGATGCGTCCGGTGATGGAATCCAGTTCCACACCATACAGGCGGCTGTCGGCCATGCTGTCGGGCAGCATACCGAAAAAATTACCCACGCCCATGGACGGCTCCAGAATATTGCCGGACTGGAAGCCCATCCGCTCTACGGCATCATAGATGGCGCGAATCACTATCGGAGAGGTATAGTGAGCGTTCAGCGTGGAAGCGCGGGCGGCGGCATACTCTTCTTCGGTGAGCAGTCCTTTCAGCTGGGTGTACTCGGTAGACCAATTTTCTTTGTTCGGGTCAAAAGCATCCGCTAGACCACCCCAGCCGACATACTGCGAAAGCACCTGCTGTTCCTCGGCGGTGGCACCGCGATGCTCCTGCTCCAGAGTGCGCAGGGTTTGGATTGCTTCAATATTGCGGGCGAATTTCTGTTTGGGGCCTCCGATGCCCAAATTATCATCCGTGATGTGAAAATTTCCGGCGGCTTCTGGCACAGGTTCAGCGTTCAGGGCTTCATTGGCGGCAGCAGCATTCGGAAAGGTCTGCCATTCACCATTGACTTCTGTGGAAATCGGCAGTTTGTTCAGTTCTTCATCCGGTGTAGGTTCATCCCGCCGCAGACCGTCCTCGAATTGCCGCTTGTTGAGTACCTCGTTATCCCACGACTGCCCATGTGCGCTGGTGTCGATGCGTACATCGGTTTCACCAACATAGCCGATCTTGCCCTCAATGGTTCGAGTGGGGAGGTCAACAACAACTTCGTCACCGACCTTGTAATCAATAGCTTTTTCAGGAGGAACGTCAACAATTTCATCCTGCTGCTGTTCATACAATTCCCGGATATGGGGCAACCGCTCAACCCGGAAGATGGGCTGTCCGCTGTTGGTCAAGTCCATATCCTGCAAGCTGACGGATTTGAACATAAAGTTGACGTGGTCTACACGGAAGTCCCGGCCATCCAGCTTGATGATGCTGCCGATCGGCAGATAATCTTCCTTCCGCAGATGTTTTGTCTGATGGTGGGTGCCATCTTCACTCTGTCCGGCCAGATAGATGCTGTTGCCCTCGGCCCACAGTTTTTGCGATTTTGCTACCCACTCTCCACGCAAAAAGCCAGTCACTTTGACTTTTCCCAGCGCGTTTTCCTGTGACAACAAATTAGAGCGCAGAACTTCCTTTACGGCAAACGCATCCTTGTCATAGAACAGAAAATATCCACCCAGTTCAAAGCCGATCAGGGTATTGGGGTACTGCTCTTTCAGAGCATTGTATTCGGCAGCGGCATCACCCTCCAGCATCGGAAGTTGGCGTTCCGCCTCCTGCACGGCGGCACGATGTTCTTTTTCCTGATCGGTCAGATAGCGGTCAGATTGAATCATCAGGTCGATGTATTTCTCGACCTGCGTCCAGCTTAACGTGAATTTCTGATGATCCGGGTAGCGGTCAAATTCAAGTCCTTTTCCATCATGATTTACAAAACCGCTGCTGCCATCCAGAAAGTCCTGCGAATGTCCGCCGATGCCGTATTCTTTTGCCAGTGCTTTGGCGCGGAGTTTGCGGTCAGGCTGTGTCTGATACAGTTCGATGATCCGCCACTTGCCATCCTGCACACCGGAGCCATGCTCGCGCAGTTCATTCTCAATCTCGGCCTGCGATAAAGCAAAAGCGGAGGGCGATTTTTCGCTCTCCGCTCGGTCGATATGTTCGATTTGCTGGGTTTCGGTGGGGATGACTGCATCCAGAAAACTTAACTGTAGATCAGTTCCGTCCGAATCACTTCCTCGACCTGCTCCCGCAGACTGTTCATGTGCTGCACCCACGCCATCTGGTTCTTCTCCTTGTCCGGAGCCGGGTTCTTCGCCAGCAGTTCGGCCATCATCTGGTCCTTCATTGCCGCTGCGGTCTGCTCCAGTTTGTTCAGGGTCGGGTACAGGCTCCCGTTCAGGAGCATCGTGTGGTACAGCACCGGGTGCTGCTGCTTCAGGAAGTTCAGGCGCATCCTGCCGTACTTGCCCAGCGGGGTCTTCGGCTGATGCAGGGTCAGGTTCGGGAGAAGATAATCCCCGGTCTGCGTGTAACTCAGATTGTTGCTCATATTCATGCTGGCTCCTTTCATTGTTTCGGCGGCGGATGGTCGTTTTGACTGCTCGTTCCACGGTGCGCAGAACTTCGCGGCTGATGTCGCTGACTGCTGCGCCGAGGGCATAGACAGTATCCGGGGTGGAAAAATCATAGATAGCCTGAAAACTGTCTTTGTCAAAAAAGCCATCCGGTTCAAATCCGCACCGTTCCAGAAGTGTGTAGGTGACGCTGATCGCGGCGGCGGACTTGAACTGCATTTCCAACCCGGTACTATCATAGTCCATCAGGAACGAACCGTCAACGATGGCGCGAATGTCCTCGCTGTTGTTGTCCCAATAATCTGCGACCAGCTTCCCGGCAATATCGGCAAGCTGTTGACTGAACCTTTCATGGCTGATGCCGTAGGCGGCAGTCAGTGCATCCGAAACAGGCTGTTTCAGATCATCGTTATACTGCCACAGGTCAGGGTCGCGAGAATTGCGGCGCACACCAGTATCCGACACATCAAAAACGTAATGCAGACGCGGATATCCACTGGATTCATCCAGCAGAGCGATGCCTTTGGAACCTCTGCGCACATAGCGGTTCATCCGGTTGTTCCAGATGTCATAGTCGGCGCAGGCTGTAGCATCGGGCCGCTGGGCGTAGATCATCAGCTGATCTTCAAAGCGGTACTTGTACAGCCGGGATGCAGTGGTCAGGTACGCTGTCCAGCTTTCCCAATACCGGGTCAGGCCGTTGGCTGTGCGTTGGGCAAGAGCAAGGTATTCTTCGGTTTTGCTTGGCATTTTTGCCTCCTTTTTTAGATTTTAGGGTATGAAAAAGCGGGCAACCGTTTTATGGTTGCCCGCAGAGGGTATGTAATAGTTTGATTATCAGGTGCCGTTATCCTTTATGAATTTCATGATGCAGCAGCCCATTGCAATAATTGCGAACAAAGTGTTCAGACCGAGGGTGCCAGAACCCAAAAGGCCATCAAGGAAGCCTCCGACAAGCCATGCTCCCACAGTAAAAATCGTTGCCCAACCGTAACCCATAGAAATTACTCCCTTATAAAAATCGCTTTTACAATTTGAATGGAATCGGTTTTCCAGAAACGATTCCGAAGAAATATAAAAGCCCAATCTCGATAGCCGCACAGATCACCAACAGAAGATTTGCAAGAGTTTTGCTGTTGCTCAACGTTTCAATACTTTTTCGGTATTGGACAAAGACCCACATTTCAGAGGCGAAAAACAAAATGTAGAGGAGGCTGCTCCGAAAAAGAGCCATCATATTCGATAGCGCATAATTGATAAGAATAAGATTTATGGAATGAATAGCAACATCCAAAATCTTTGTGATTTTTCGTTTCATACACAGACACTCCAGCCCTACAGCTCGGTTTCCACTGCAAGCTGCTCCTGCTTCTCTTTTTCGTCAGCGATTTGGACATCAACATCTTCGCGCAT
>NZ_PXUP01000041.1 GCF_003324185.1 Faecalibacterium prausnitzii | reverse complement strand
TCCAGAAAAGATTCTTCACCGAGGGTGTTCACCTTGAAGAACACCGCTTGACTGCCTCCTGCGGTGATGGCAGACAGCCGGATCGGACTGTCTCCATTCTGGAACAGGGTCAGTGTCAGACTCAGGCGGTTGCCGCCCATCATGCTGTACCGTTCAAATACACGGACACTGCACCGGGCATCGCCCTCTTTGAAATCACTGCCTGCCTCTAAATCTGCCGACCAACTGCTGTCCGGGATTTCTTGTTCCAGCTTCCGAAGCAGCTTGTCAAAGTTTTTGTTTCAGATGGTCTTTTCAAAGATTGCCATAATGGTTCCTCCGTTCTGACAATTAAAATTCAGTCCCTTATTTTTGATACGAGCAGAGCCACAGGAAAATTGCGGAGAAATCGCTTGAAGAGAGGAATTTTGTCTAATTTGATTATAGCATATCTTTTGGAAGAACAAAATACTTTATGTACGCCGCCCGCAGGCGGCAAAAGTCAGTCCAGTGGAAATTCCAGCTCGGCAAACTCTGCATCGGTCAGCAGTTTCAGCTTTTCGATAACCACCACCGATAGTTCCCGCAGAGCGGTCTCGTCCGGCATCAGGTAGCACTGCATGAGCCGCAGTTCGTGAATGAGCCCCAGCCGGGTGCCGGTGTTGTAGAGCATCATCAGCATCAGTTCCTCATGGTTAAAGTTCATGCGCATCCCTCACTTTCCGGCAGACGATGGGGTTGCACTCCGGGGCACATAACGGTTCATCCGGTTGTTCCAGATGTCAAAGTCGGCGCAGGCGGTGGCATCGGGGCGCTGGGCGTAGATCATCAGCTGGTCTGCAAAGGGGTACTTGTACAGCCGGGATGCAGTGGTCAAATAGTCCGTCCAGCTTTCCCAGTACCGGGTCAGACCATTCGCCGTGCGCTGGGCAAGGGCGAGATATTCTTCGGTTTTGCTTGGCATAGCGTTCCTCCCTTCAATCTCGTTGTAAACAAAAAAGCGAGCGGCCTTTTCAGGTCACTCGCTTATGGAATCTATGGTAGTTTATAGCATGAATGGAAGCATTCTATCAAGCCCACTTTTTGCGGGTTATGAAAAAATTTCGGAACAATGCCCTATGACATTATCCCAGTTGACAACCATCGACAAACTGAAAGTCGTCATCGTATTCCTGTTATATAAGGTTGATCGTCGTTTCATCAAAATTCTTAATACTGAACATTGTGCACCACTCTACATCATCCCGAACCGGCTCAAAGTGCAGTGCTGAGCAAGCAGCATAAAGCCTGCCTTGTGATTTTTCTCCAGTCATAATCACTGTTGGTCCGTCAGCTCCACCGATAATGCCTACGCAAGCATTATTTTGGGTTTCCGGCGTGAAGGAGTCTCCCTCCACAGCAATTTCCATAGGCTTATCTCCATCGCAGCAATCACAAATCGAGATATCTTCCTCCGATTCAGGGAAAAGCGTATAACGCATGACGGTAAAATGTGTCGGATAAACCCAGCGGTCAGAACCGAAACACTTTTGAGGAATTGTTTGTTGCTCTATTTCCTGCACGGTCAATGTATAGTTTGTTCCGCTGACCGGATGGAGGAAAGAAAACGAATCACCGGGAGCGTGTGTCTGGAAATGTGGTCCCGGCACACGGCATGGCCGTTGCTCCATCGTAAGGGAGAGGGATTTTATTTCAGGACGGCGTTTGCTTGTCCACGGAAATGCCGCCCGAAAAATCATCCACCCATAGGATGTATCCAAATCATAGTGTTCCAATGCCCACTTTGCTTCCGCTTCATTGATCATCCCGTCTGGCAAACATGGATTAAAGACCACCGAGCAACCGTGGGAGGTCAGCATTGTTTTCCCGTTCAATTCCAAACGAGGAATAAAGTCAAGACAAAGTGGATTTTCTAAATCTATTTGCAGTTGCTGCTCCTGCGTGAAGTATTCACAAGAGTCGTTTTCGGGGTGTAAATCCCATTTAGTCATGAACTTGCGAATGTCTTCCTCCGGGGTACGCATACAAAAGTCCACAACGAACCCCTTGCTGCACGAATACGCCGCAGGAATGATCCAATGATGCCCGGCCCATTCAAATTGCTGATTCAAGGGGACTTCTGTTCCGGCACGTTCTTTTCCCGAATGTCCCCAGAAGTTTCCCTCAAAGTAGACTTTCCACTCCGGGATAGCTGGTTTTGCGTTCTGGTCCACAACATCGTAATATTCTTTGGTGTACTTGATTTTGCTGTAATCAAAAGATGCCTGAAGCTCTTTGATATATGCCCATGGCCGCTCCATTGGCATCAGCTTTAATTTCGTAGCGACAAGCGCAAGGGTTTCCTGCTGCTCCTGCGTGGGAGGGTTGTCCTGTAAGAAGGTTTCAAATTGTGCCTTATCCCACATCCATGCCTGCTCCAATGCTGCCACATCGCCGCAGGCAAGCAGTAGCCGCAGAAAATCAGCGAAATTTTTTGCCAACGGATGAACATAGTTTGGAAATGTGTTCGCCGGGCTGACAGCAAAAACCATACCGCCAAAGCCACGAACAAAACAGAAGTGGATTCCATCCACACCGGTCCAACCAAATACAGACGCACCCTTTGGTGTGCAAAAATACGGTTCGTTATCTGTACGGCGTTCTACGCCTAAGGATGAAAGATCAATGTCAGTCTGTAATAATTTCTGAAATGTTTTGTCCATCGGCTGATCCTCTTAAACAGGAAGTTGGCAATTTCCTATACCTATGATTTCTTATCAAAGAGTTTGCATCATTTCAAGGATAATGCCATCCGGGTCTCTGAAATAAAAAGCTCGGCTCTCCCCAAATCCATTTGCTCTAAAGTCGAAATACTGCGGTTCAGATAAGCACTCAACATGGTTTTCGATAAGGGTTTTATAGACAGAATCAATGTCATCCGTATAGAAACATACTTCCGAGATGGATGTCGTAAACAAATCTGATTGTTCTTTATGGATCTCGCTATCTACGAACTGAATCAGCTCGACCGGTGGCGTTTCAATAGCCTTAGAACCGTTCAAATAAGCGACCCTTGCTTTGCAATTCGACTTGCGAAACATTTTATCGGTTTCTTTGCCTTCCATAAAAATCTCTCCTTGAAACGCAAGTCCAAGGATGTCTCTGTAGAAAGCAACCGAGCGATCCAAGTCAGAAACGGTCAATCCAACATGATAAATTCTTCCAATCATATTTTTATAGCCTCCTGAGAAAATTCCGAGTTGTCGAGTTCAGTATACCACACCAAATGGCATTGTAAAAGAGAATATGTACGCCGCCCGCAGGCGGCAAAATTTAGTCCATAGGAAATTCCAACTCAGCAAACTCCGCATCGGTCAGCAGTTTCAGCTTTTCGATAACCCCCTCCGACAGTTCCCGCAGGGCGGTTTCATCGGGCATCAGGTAGCACTGCATCAGCCGCAGTTCGTGGATAAGCCCCAGCCGGGTGCCGGAGTTGTAGAGCATCATCAGCATGAGTTCTTCATGGTCAAAGTTCATGTTCAGCCCTCGCTTTCCGGCAGACGATGGGGTTGCACTCCGGGGCATCGCACTTCTCCTTGAGAGTTTGCAGAACAGAAGAGCGCTCCTGCTTTTTATCCAGAAACCCCGGCAGTTCCTTGAAACCGATGCTGTCCACATAATGCGCCGAAATCTTCCCGTCCTGATTCAGCATGATTACATCGCTGACCGACAGGCTGTGTCCCTCAAAATCCTGCGGACGGGAGAGGTTGAACATCTGAAACAGTTCTTCCAAAACCTCGTCGCTCGGCACATCCTGCCACATGGCGGGCAGATCAGCATAGTAGGTGACCTCGTAATGCTCCGGGTCGGGCGTTTTGCCTAGACGATTCAACTCCCGCATAGAAGCAAATCTTTCATCGAAGATTTTTTCGTCATGCCGCAGCTGCATCACCATATAAACATCGCACCCTGCGTTCAGAAATTTCTGCGGGATGTCCGCCATGGGTTCGCCGTCAAAATTCTGGTTCCATTTTTGCTGCATCGTCCACCTCACAGTTCTGGCGCAGAACGTGCAGAGGATTTTGGCGCAGACGTATCACTTGCCAGTGCTGCCAGCTTTTCCAATGTGGAAGTGCGGTGATCTGCGCTCAGTTCCTCGGCTTCTGCAACTTTGTCCATGACGGCATCGTAGTCCTGCAACAGCCGTCGCCCCTTTTCCATGTGGTGAGTTTCCAGAATCTGCTCACGGGCTTCCTGAATGGTCAGTTCCGGGGCATCCAGCTGCCCACCGTCCATCACAGAATAATCGCTGTGGTAGAGGGTGTAGTCCCATCCATCCTCACAGGACTGGATGGCAAGGTAACCTTTGCCGCCCAGTTCCCACGCCGCCTGCTCGTCCTGTGTCTGGATCTCCGGGTAGAAGTCTGCATGGTTTCGTTCCATGACTTCGGCAAACTGGCAGATGTGGAACACATTGCCCAGACCGCCCATGTCAAAGTGATAATCATCCAGATGTTCCACCCGTGCCGTAAAGCTGCGCCCATCCGGGTAATCCACCTGTACAACTCCGCCATCGGGAATGCGGTAGAGGTCGTCATAGTGGCTGTTGATGAGACGAATATCCTTCGGCAGCGTTTCAGGCTCCCAGATGCGCCGTCTGCCGATACCAGCTTGCGGGATGTTTTCGAGGATCTTTACGCTTTCCTGTTGGATGACCTTGCGGTCATCGTCCGAAAGTTCAAACAGATACCAGTTCCGGGCGGCAGGAATGGCGTTCCTGCCATCGGGCGGCAGGTTCTTTTCCGAGATCTGCCCACTTTCCAGCGGCTCGCCAGTTACCTTGTTATAAGTGGCAAAGCCGACCCCTGCACCGTTTTCCCGGAGGTGGAGATAGCGTTCATCGTTGATAAGGTAAACCGCTTCTTTTTTCTGCTCCATCAGCAGCCACCTTCAAATTCCAGAGAAAACTTGCTGCGGCCATCCGCCTCGGTGCCCAGCAGCACGGTTGCATTGTAGGTCTTGCCCTTGGCGCTCTTGCAGTCCTTCAGCCGGACACGGCCATCCCGCAGCAGCTTGTCCGCCATTCGGCCATCCAAACGCTTACCCAGACGCTTAAAGAACGCATTGTCCTTCCACAGCACGAAACGGCAAGGGTTGGATTCACAGAACCAGCCTTTTTCACGCTCTACAACATTTGCACCGCAATTCGGGCAGACACCAATGATTTTGTTTTTCATAAGCGCATTCACTCCTTTTTTCATTTCCGTGTTCTTTACCAGTTCGGTAATCATCGTATTGATTTCTGTCATAAATTCACTCGGCTCCATTTCGCCACGTTCGATTTGCAGCAGCTTTGCTTCCCAGTCGGCGGTCATTTCCGGGGATTGGATTTCTTCGGGCATCACGGTGATTAACGCTTTCCCCTTATCCGTGGGCAGCAGCACCTTGGTTTTCTTGGTGCCCTTGCGCTCCAGAAAGCCCTTTTGCACCAGCTTTTCAATGGTGGCGGCACGGGTTGCCGGGGTGCCGATGCCCTGACGCTCCACACCCTCCGGCATACTATCCGCACTGGCGGTTTCCATAGCGTGCAGCAGGGTATCCTCGGTAAAGTGCTTCGGCGGGGAGGTTTGGCCCTCTTTCAGTTCGGCATTGAGGATGCCGCACTCGTTCTCTGCCGCATTGGGCAGGGCGGTGAGTTCCTGCTTCCGGTTCAGGATGTCTGCCAGCACCTTGCGCTCCACAGCTTTCCAGCCTTCCTCCAAAACCTCCTTGCCCTTGGCGGTAAATTCCTCCCCGGCACATTCGGTGGTCAGCAGGGTTTCCAGATACCGGAAGGGTTTGCTCACCGCCATCAGCGTCCGGGCGATGATGAGCTTCAGGACGTTCTGCTCGCCCTTGGGCAGTGCGTCCAGATCTGCTTGCAGCATACTGCGAGTGGGCAGAATGGCGTGGTGGTCGGTGACTTTTTCCCGGTTGACGGTGCGCCGTGTCCGAGGCACAGCCTCGTCCACATCTGCCGAGGTAATGTCGAGAAAACCCTCCAACTCCTCAGTCAGTTCCTCCAGCATCTCCTCGTCATCGTCGGTGATATAGCAGCTATCAGTTCTGGGATAAGTGGTAAGTTTCTTCTCATACAGGCTCTGTACATAGTCCAAAGTCTGCTGTGCGCTGTACCCCAGCAAGCGGTTAGCATCTCGCTGAAGGGTGGTCAGATCATACAGTGGTGGTGGATTCTCGGACTTTTCCTTGCGGGTGATGCGCTGGATCGTTGCTACCATCTCCTTTCGACAGGCTTTCAACAGGTTTTCAGCAACGGATTTTTCAGGAATGCGGCGGCTGGATGCCGTGCAGCCGCTGGTCAGTTCCAGATCCACCGTGTAGAATTTTTCCGGGGTAAAGGCGGCGATGGCGGCTTCTCGCACCACCGTCATGGCAAGCACCGGGGTCATAACACGCCCCACCGCCAGCGGCTGACCGTACAGGCACGAAAAAAGCCGGGACGCATTGATGCCGACCATCCAGTCGGCGCGTTCCCGGCAGAGTGCTGCATTGTACAGCGCATCGTATTCAGTTGACGGTTTGAGATGGGCGAAACCCTCTCGGATAGCGTTTTCCTCCATGCTGGAAAGCCACAGGCGGGAAACAGGCTTCTTACATCCAGCCTGCTCATAGACCAGTCGAAAGATCAGTTCGCCCTCACGTCCGGAATCACAACTGTTCACCACAGTATCAACATCAGCCCGGTGCATGAGTCTTTTCAGAATGCCAAACTGCTTTTTGGTGGATGCAGACACCAGATACTGCCACCTTTCCGGCAGGATGGGCAAATCTGCGATGCTCCACTTGACGTACTTTTCATCGTAGATGTTGGGCGGTGCCAACTCTACCAGATGACCCACGCACCAGCTCACCAGATAGCCGTTGCCCTCCAGATAACCGTCCTGTCGGTTGGTTGCACCGAGGACTTTGGCGTAGGACATGGCTACGGACGGCTTTTCCGCCACGACTAATTTTGCGATAAAAATCCCTCCAATCTGTTTCTGATTGCAATATGTACGGCGGCAAATGCCGCCTTGAAATCAGATGGGTTCGGTGTCCTGCTCGTCCGGGGCTTCGTCCTCGTCCGGCACATCGGTCGGAATCTCAAAATCGCCCTTGTCCTCGGTGTAGTTTGCATCGGGATCAAGGGCTTCTTTTTCGGCCTGCTTTTTCTGCTTCTGCTTTGTGAAAGCGTAGAAAATGCCGCCAGCCACCAGCGCAATCAGCACCACCACGCCCAGAAAGCCGGATGCGATCTTTGTGACCTTATTTTCCTTAGGCTGTTCCGTGCCGGATGCCGCCGCTTCTTCCGCAGCTTTCTTGGCTTCTTCCTCAGCTTTCAGCCGATCCTGTTCCGCCTGCGCCGCCGCTTCCTTTTCGGCGGTATAAGCATCGGCGGC
>NZ_PXUP01000040.1 GCF_003324185.1 Faecalibacterium prausnitzii | reverse complement strand
TCCCCACGATGAAGCCGATTGAGCAGTAAAACGCAAAATTAAAACGCAGATACGATGAAATTTCGGACAAAATTCAAGTGGCATCTGCGGTACTACACCACAACTACACCAATTTTGGGACGTTTTCCCGAAAAGGAGCCTTACAAAGCGGTGTGGTGTAACAAGTGAATAGGCGGATTGGTGTAGTAGACAAACTACCCACAATATGATGAAAAGCAGGTACACTGTAGAAATGCGGTGTACCTGCTTTTATTTGCACAAATGTATTGACAATCATCTATGTATATGCTACACTATACGCATAGACGATTATCAATGTGAGGTGTTTCTATGAATGCTATGGATGTGGCTTTGATCTGCAAGGCGCTGGGCGATGCGAACCGGCTGGAAATCGTAAAGATGCTGTCGGACGGTGAGAAGTGCGGCTGTAAGCTGCTGGAACGGTTTGAAATTACCCAGCCGACCCTCTCTCACCACATGAAGATTCTGGTGGAATGTGGACTGGTGAACGCCCGCAAGGATGGCAAGTGGCAGCACTACTCCCTGAACTGCGAAACCCTGACCCAGTTCAAAGAATTTATAGAGGGACTGACCTGCTGCGGCTGCGGCTCTAATAGCGAAGGGGGGTGCTGCTCCTGATGGGCAAGTTTATCACCGATCAAATCCTCGGCATGAAGTGGCTGAATACGCTGATTGGAAATCTACTCGGCACATTGGGATTGGACGCAACAAGCCGAATCGGTGGGAGCATTCAGTTCTTCCTCTATGATGTGATTAAGATCACCGTGCTGCTCTGTGTGCTGATTTATCTGATCTCCTACATTCAGAGTTATTTTCCGCCGGAACGCAGTAAGAAAATTATGGGGCGGTTTCACGGTATCTGGGCAAACTGCATCGCAGCCCTGCTCGGCACGGTAACACCGTTCTGCTCCTGCTCGTCCATTCCACTGTTTATCGGATTTACCAGTGCCGGACTGCCGCTGGGTGTGACCTTCTCATTCCTGATTTCATCGCCTATGGTGGACTTGGGAAGTCTTGTTCTTCTGATGAGTATTTTCGGGGCAAAGGTTGCGATTCTCTATGTGGTGCTGGGGCTTGTGATTGCTGTGGCTGGCGGTACGCTGATTGAAAAGCTGCACATGGAAAATCAGGTGGAGGAATTTATCCGCAGGGCATCTGCCGTGGACATTGCCTCCCCAACACTGACGCAGAAGGAACGGCTAGTTTATGCCAAGGATCAGGTAGCGGAAACCTTCAAGAAGGTCTTTCCGTACATTCTCATCGGCGTAGGCATCGGGGCTGTCATTCACAACTGGATTCCCGAAAGCTGGGTTGTGGCGGTTCTTGGCAGCCATAACCCCTTCGGCGTAATATTAGCAACCATCATCGGCATTCCTATGTATGCCGATATTTTCGGAACGATTCCCATTGCTGAGGCTTTGCTTGGAAAAGGCGCACAGCTTGGTACGGTGCTTGCCTTTATGATGGGCGTCACTACGCTGTCCCTGCCGTCAATGATCATGCTGCGCAAGGCAGTTAAGCCGAAGCTGCTGGGTGTTTTTATCGCTATCTGCGCTTTGGGCATTATCGTTGTAGGCTACTTATTCAACCTGTTTCAGGGGTTCATTTTATAATTGGAGGGTATCAAAATGTCAATTTTCGGATTTGGTAAGAAAAAAGAAGAACAAAAGCAGCCTTGCTGCTGCGGCGGAAGCTGTACGCCGGAAGCAATGCAGGCGGCAGAAGCTGAAAAGAAGGAGTCCGGGATCAAAATTCTTGGGGGCGGCTGTGCCAAGTGTAATGCGCTGGAAGCGGCAACTGTAGACGCACTGCGGGAGCTTGGGATGGATACGACCATTGACCATGTGCGGGACTTTGAAAAGATCGCCGCCTATGGTGTGATGACCACCCCCGCTTTGGTGGTGGACGGTCAGGTGGTGTCCTATGGAAAGGTGCTGAAAAAGGATGAAGTCATCGTTATTTTGAAGAAGGTAAGAGCATGAGCGAACGTAACACATCCAACTTCTTTGAATTGGCGGTTGCGGTAGCTGTCGCTCTATTCGGAACGACTTCTCCTGCCGCACTTGCCACAACGGTTGGTGTATTGACCGAAGTGCCTGTGATGCTTTTCCTCGTAAAAATCGCAAACAAAACGAAAGGCAGGTTTCCCGCATGACCAAACCAAAAGTTGCATTTATCTGTGTCCATAACTCCTGCCGCAGCCAGATTGCGGAGGCATTGGGCAAAGCACTGGCGTCCGACGTGTTTGAAAGCTATTCTGCCGGAACGGAAACCAAGCCGCAAATCAATCAGGATGCCGTGCGGTTGATGAAGAAGCTTTATGGTATCGACATGGAGCAGACGCAGTATTCTAAGCTGATTTCGGATATTCCAGAACCGGATATCGCCATCTCCATGGGCTGCAATGTGGGATGTCCTTTTATTGGTAGACCATTTGATGATAACTGGGGATTGGAAGACCCGACTGGAAAAGATGATGCTGCGTTTAAGGATGTGATCATGCAGATCCATCAAAATATCATAGCATTGAAAAATCGCCTTCAAACTATATAAATCTGCTTGTCAAGAGGGCTGGCACTGTCCAGCCCTCTCTCTTTTTGCCAAAGTTTCCCTCGTTTTTTCTTGCACACTGCCGAAAGTGACGTGTTCTCAAAACTTTTTGTTGACACGGCTCGATTTTTGTGGTAATCTATCCCAACAATTGAATATAACATATTTTTACATATTCGTTCTGGCCCTGCGGGGCTGAACATTTTGGCTTTCAGCCGTTACATAACCGACTAGCATGACCTTCCAGAAAAAGCGAAGGCAGGGCTGGTCTGTTTTGTGACGGCTTTTTTGTTGCCGTTTTGCCCGTTGCACCTTGAAAACCACATGACCGTCTGCATGGGATACCCGGCGATGACCCTGAGAAGGAGAGCCGGAAAACGCCGCCGGAAGGGGGGCAGGAAAGCCATGCAGGGAGAACGGCAGGACGTTGATTTCCCAGTTGCGGAGTAAAACGATGTGATCAAAATGATCACATCGTTTTTCCGTAACGCCAAGAAAGGACGGAATGCCTATGAGTAATTTTACCCCTGCATGGTTCAAGAAAGGTTTTTTCAACGAATCCCTGTTCTGTGACGATTTTCTGAGTACCCACCAGCTGCTTTACTCGAATGGCGCATTTTTCACCCCGGATGGCCGCATGACCGATACCATGCCCCTGCGCTGCGAGATTTTCGAGATGATGCGTGAATATGTCGGGGCAAACCTTGCCAAGAAGGTCACCAATGTGGTGGATGTGCTGAAACTGGCGGCACAGGTGGAGGACTTTCCACCTGTCACCGACCGCATTGCGCTGGCAAACGGAACCCTGTATCTGGACGGCACCTTTCAGGAGGGCAAGCCGGAGATCGTCCGCAACCGGCTCCCGGTCAAATATGACCCGAAAGCTGCACAGCCCACCCATTGGCTGCGGTTCCTGTCCGACCTGCTCTACCCGGAGGACGTTCCCACGGTGCAGGAGTTCATCGGCTACTGCCTGATCCCCAGCAACAAGGGTCAGCGCATGATGGTCATCAAGGGCAGCGGCGGTGAGGGCAAGTCGCAGATCGGCGTGGTGCTGTCCCGGCTGTTCGGCTGCAACATGAAGGATGGCAGCATCGGCAAGATCTCGGAGAACCGCTTTGCCCGTGCCGACCTCGAACACACCCTGCTCTGCGTGGACGATGATATGCGGATGGAAGCCCTGCGCCAGACCAACTATGTCAAGTCCATCGTGACCGCACAGGGGCAGATGGACTTGGAGCGCAAGGGCAAGCAGAGTTATCAGGGTTGGATGTACGCCCGCCTGCTGGCGTTTAGCAATGGCGATTTGCAGGCATTGTATGACCGCTCGGACGGTTTCTATCGCCGTCAGCTCATCCTGACCACCAAGGACAAGCCCCTGTCTCGTGTGGACGACCCGGACATTGCCGAGAAGATGGCGGCAGAGGTCGAGGGCATCCTGCTGTGGGCATTTGAGGGCTTGCAGCGGCTGGTGAAGAATGGCTTCCAGTTCACCGAGAGTGACCGTGCCAAGCGCAACCGGGAACTGGTGAAGCGGGACAACAACAATGTGTTCGATTTCCTCGAATCCGAGGGCTACATCCGCCTGAAGGCGGATGCCTGCACCAGCTCGAAAGAGCTGTATGAGGTCTACAAGATGTGGTGCGAGGAGAATAGCCTGAATGCTATCAAGTCCCGTGGATTCAGCGATGCACTGATTGCCAACCAGCGCAGGTATAATCTGGAATCTACCAACAACATCGTCAATTCGTCCGGGCGGCGTGTCCGGGGCTTTGTGGGCATCGAAGCCCTTGTGCAGCCCGACCTCGCCCCCAATGGCTGGCGGGCATGACCCGCTTTTGATCCCCCCTATATGGTGCGTTTTCGGTCTTTCGCTGCGTACGTGCGTACAGAGGAAGCCACCTGTTGCGTACGCACGTACGCAGCAAAAAGCCCAAGTTCTCCTTTATAGGGTGTGTTGGCAAAGTGTCAAGTTGACGTTTTGCCAATATCAGAGGGTCAAAACGACCCTCTGAAAAACCGGACGAGCTGTCCATACGGGACAGCTTGCCCGGTGCAGGAGTGCAGAGGACGCAGTCCTTTGCCCCAGTGATATGATGCTGTGCGTCATATCCTACTGGGTATTATCTGGCGCAAAACGGCGGCAGATCCAGCAGCTTCGCTGCTGCGTTCTCCCCGCCAAGCTGTTGAAACGGAGGGATGTCTATCTGAAACTGACACGACACAACGGACGAGCCGGAACCCACGGCACCTATAACCCCAAGCACAATGACCGGAGTTTCAACCTTGCCAACAGTGAACACATCGACCCGGAACGAGCCAAGGGTAACATCTACTGGGACTGCTTCCACGGTTTCCGTTCGGCTCTCGTCCCACAAGACCCGGATGATCTGGCGGCGACCTTCTCGGATGTGGAACGTCAATTCTACGAGACCCGGTACACGGTCTTCATCGAAAGCCAGAACGAGCGCAACGCCAAGATCCGACACACAGAGCGCAACCGCTCCATTCCCGACCTACTGTCCAGCCGTAAAACCTGCCCGGAAGAGACCATTTATCAGCTGGGAACGCTGGATGAACACGCTTCGGCAGAGGACTTGCTGAGCGTCGTCACAGAGTTCATCGAGGAGTTCAAGGCCAAGTATGGCGACCACGTTCATGTGCTGGACTGGGCACTGCATCTGGACGAAAGCACACCCCACATCCACGAGCGTCATGTGTTCGACTGCGAGAACAAGTACGGCGAGGTAGCACCCCAGCAGGAAAAGGCACTGGAAGCGTTAGGTTTCGACCTGCCCGACCCGGACAAGCCTCTCAGCCGCCGCAACAATCGCAAGATCACTTTCGATGCCGCCTGCCGGAAGATGCTGTTTGAAATCGCCAAACGTCATGGGCTGGATTTGGAGGAAGAAGCGGAGTACGGCAACCGCAAGTATCTCGAAAAGCAGGACTTCATCCTTGCCAGGCAGAAGGAGCAGCTTGCCGCCCAGCAGAGCAAGCTGGACGAACTGACCCTGAAAGTTTCGGATATGGAGACCCTGCTGGAAAATGTTTCGGCTGCAGCCTATGACAAGGCGGTGGAGGTCGTGACGGACGTGGTACGCACCGAGACCCGCAAGGAAGATATGCGGATGATCGAGGACACGAAGAAGTGGGTGCTGTCCCCGGAACGCAAGGCTCCGCAGGCCACGAGAGAGTACGCCGCCCATCGGTTGGACACCGTGCTGGACAAGTTCCTCAAGACCATGCAATCCACCGCTGCCCACCTGCAGGAGAAGCTCCTGAAGCCGGAAGTCCGGCAGAAAGGCAAGGAGCAGATCAAGGAGAAAGCACGGGATTCTGTTCTGCAACTGCTGAACCGCTTACAGGCAGAACAGGCACAAAACAAACCAGCGGCACAACCCCGCACACAGGAGGGGTACTCGGAAATCTGAACCTCATCGGGAACGTTCGGAGCAGAAAGCTGGCACTTTCTGCCCCGGCACCCGGTTACAAGGAATTGGAGGTGCAAGTGAAGGAAGTTCCGATTTGGCAAAAGAGTAATCTGACCTTGGAGGAAGCGGCGGCTTACTCTGGGATCGGTATCAATAAACTGCGGACAATGACCGATAGCGATGAATGTAAGTTCGTCCTTTGGAACGGAACCAAACGGCTGATCAAACGCCGTAAGCTGGACGAATATCTGGATAAGGCATTCTCGATCTGATGCGGTTCAAAAATTGACCGTTTGATGTTGCAGGGAGTCTTGCGTCATGGTATACTCATGGCGTAAGGCTCCTTTTCAACATTCTGTGAATGAAAAGGAGAGTTTATATGCAAAGACGTAAAGATAATAAAGGCCGTGTTTTGAAGGATGGCGAGGTCTACCGCAAGAGCGACGGGCTGTATATGTACCGTTGGACTGCGAAAAATGGAAAACGCCATACCATCTATGATGCAACCTTGGAGGGGCTGCGCGAAAAGGAAGAGAAGATCCAGCACGACTTGGCAGATGGAATCCGCATCCCGGAGTGCAGCCTGACCCTGAATGACCTGTTTGAACTGTGGCGTAAGAACAAGGTGGGCTTGAAAGAGCATACCTTCGCAAATTACGTCTATATGTACAATCGGTTCGTCCGGGATGAGATCGGCATGATGAAGCTCAAGGACATTCGCAAGTCGGATATCCGCAGCTACTACAATGGCATCGTCCGCAACGGCAAGATGGCGTTGAACACGCTGGAAACCATCCAGAATGTTCTCCATCAGGTCTTTGCGGTGGCGGTGGACGATGAGTACATCCGTGTGAATCCCACGGATGGTGTCCTGACGGCCATTAAAGCCGCCCACCAGTACGAAACGCCCAAACGACACGCTCTGACCCTGCCCCAGCAGCAGGCGTTTCTGAATTTCATCAAGAAAACGCCGAAGTTCCAGCACTGGCTCCCGATGTTCACCTTCATGCTGGGTACCGGATGCCGTATCTCGGAAACGGTTGGCCTGTGCTGGAGCGACATCGACTTCGAGAGTGGGTTTATCACCATCCAGCACAATCTGGTGTACCATGACCACGAGGTGGGCGGCTGCTATTTCACCATGTCCACCCCCAAGACTGCCGCAGGCAAGCGGGCAATTCCGATCTTGCCCGAAGTGCGGAAGGCACTGGAGCAGGAACGCACCAACCAGCAGGAGCTGGAACTGGTATGCGAATACGAAATCGACGGAATCTCGGACTTCGTATTCCTGAACCGCTTCGGCCAGCCGCAGAACCCGCAGACGGTCAACCGCGCCATCAAGCGCATCAGCGTGGCACATAACGAAGCCGAGCTGGAAAAGGCCGAAAAGGAAAAACGGGAGCCGCAGCTGCTGCCGCCCTTCTCCTGCCATAATCTCCGGCACACGTTCTGCACCCGGCTGTGCGAAAATGAGACCAACCTGAAGATCATTCAGGACATCATGGGACACCGGGACATCAGCACTACGATGGAGATTTACGCAGAAGCCACCAAGGAAGCCAAAGCCCATTCCTTTGCAAATCTGAACGGTAAACTGGGCATTTCGGTCTGAAATCCACTACACCAACTACTACACCACTTTTACACCAAATTGCCGGTAAGTTGTGGAGAGTTGCGTAGGGTGACGTACGGGAGAGGGAAAAAGGAAGCCGCATGGATAGGCTTATAAAGGGAAATAAAGCCATTTGTGAGCCTTCCTTGACCTGTCCCCACGATGAAGCCGATTGAGCAGTAAA